>CAYOJG010000010.1:0-11942 GCA_964404265.1 uncultured Desulfurococcaceae archaeon
CATCACCTTTAGCTACCGCTTTCGGCCCTTATTACTGCTGAGTATACGTTTCCTGCATCTGTATATACCTTAACTTGGTAGGTAGCACCAGCGGTCAGGGAGCATGACTCACCAAGTGAGATGGTTGTTTCACTGGGTGATACAGTGTTATCGCTACTTAGATACCCCTCATCACCAGCATCTAGAACCCAGCTTCCGCTAGCGCTACATTGAGTACCAACAACTTCAACCTTCTTTATTGTGGCTGTTGCTGAGCCTGTGTTCTTCACGTGAAGCGCAATGGTACCATCATCATATAGTTTGCTGTCTGGGTATATTTGTAGGCTTTCTGTTGTTCCGAATCCTCCCCATATTCCCATGATCCATCCTATTACTCCTATCGCTATCACTAGCGTTACTGCGATAATGATTACTGTGGCAAGTATGGGTGATATACCTTTCCTGAAGTTCATGTTTACACCACGAATACATATAGAAAAATCACTAATAAAATCGATTAGGAAATCATGCTCTTGTTTCATTATTTAAAGATAATAATCCAGTAATACCTTTGGTGTCATTAACTAGGGATGCTGTAGTTTTAAAATTATTTTAAAGATAAACAGGTTTTGCGATAAAAAGAATAACTTATTTGGCTCTCACTACTGCACTATAAATATTTCCAGCAACAGTACATACCTTCACCTGATAGATAGTCCCTGTGGTGAGTTTCTAGGTCAGAGTCAGTAATGGTGATTGTAGTCTCACTTCCTGCATCTATACTTCTTGGCAGACCGTACGTATTTCCTTCGAATGTTTTCCTACAATTTCTACTTTCTTTATAGTGGCTGTGGCTGAGCCTGTGTTTTTAACGTGGAGTGCGAGATTACCATCGCTATTTTATGCCACGTGAAGTAATTATAGAGTGTTGTAAAATAAGTAGTGTTGTCGATAAAGGAAATATTTACTGGCCTAGTTATTTTTAAACATGAACTATTGTGTAGTTACTATCCAGCTTATCATTGTGTAGACGTTTCCTGATTTCAGGTAGAGCTGGAGTTGGTAGTGCGGGTTCCCACTGTAGTCCTCGGTGAGGGGTATTTCAAGGGTTTTCTCTGTTGAGGGAGGTACTGTGTAGGTGTTCTGTATTGTTTCTTTGCTTATGATCTCGACCTTGTATATTTCTGCTTGACCTACTCCTAGGTTTCTTACGTGGAGCAGAAGTTTCCATTGGTTTCCTTCCTTAACTATTTTTGTGTCTGGATATATCTGGAGTATTTCGGGTTCTTGTCTTGAGTACCAGAGTGTCATCACCCAGGTTATGAAGCCTGCTGCGATGGCTACCGTTACTGCAATTATTATGACTATTGCTAGCGGTGTGGACATTCCTCTCATTTTCTACCCGTTCTTTCTCTTTGTTGACTTAGTGTTTATAAAAAGTAGTGTAATTGGGCTCAAGTTTTATAGTCCCATAAAAATTAATGTGCCCATTATGGTTATTACGGCTACGAGTGACATTATTACTACATGTTTAAATCCTGCCGCCAAATAGGTTTCACTCACTTTCCCTGCGACGAGCCCCATGATCACTGCATTCACCATTACTCCGGCCCCCAGAGTTAAAATTAATGGAGCAAGCTCGTCGGGAGATACTTCGGCTGCTTGGGTTAGGAGGTTGATTATTATGATTGGTGATGCCGCCAGCAGCACTGTGCCGAAGTAGGGTAAAGCTACATATGCCCTAAGCCTTCTCCTTGTTTCCTCCTCGAGCTCTGCTAGGTTCTGTGTGAATCTTGATAAGGCGTCTATAATGTCTGGAGATCCGCCTCCCACCACTATGGAGTCTGTTAAGAATCTGAATATTGCTATTACGAACCATTCCTTTATTCTGGCAAGGATCTTTCTGAGCGATACTTCTAGACTCATCCCGGAGGATAAGGCGGCACCGGCCCTTCCGACTATTGGGGTTAGGTTTCTGTAGTCCCTGGTTGTTAGTGAGATTATGCATTTCTCTGGGCTCAGCCCTGTCTTCCTTACCTCAGCTAAATCTCTGAGGAAGTCTGCTGTCGCTCTGATGAGTCCTTTGCTTCCTTTGAGTTCTCTCTCGTGCACTACCCATGGGGGTATGAAGGCTATTAGTATCGCTACGGTCAGAGCTATCATTGTTGATTTGGCTTCAGCCATCCCTATATGTCCTAGGAGAAGGTCCCCGCCTCCGAGGGTCCATAGGGTTACGAAGAATCCTAGTGTTGCTATTGGGAGTGTTATTAGGAGTACGTAGTATGGAACCATTCTCTTCACAGGTGTTTTTGGTTGTGAAGTGTGTATCATTAGAAGAATCATTAGTCCTATGGCTGGCAGTCCTATGAAGTTGTAGAGGGCTGGTAGAGTTAAGTCTGGTGTTCCTCCTCCTTGGCCTGACTGTACCGCGGTTAGCGTTCCTGAGACTGCGAAGAAAACGAATATTGTGATTGACATGATAACCCCGAGAATTATGTAGACTTCGAGGAATGAGCCAAGCCTCTCAGTGGTCATCCTTAACTCATTCATTCTTGACGCGAAGAGTTCTTGTGTCCTTGTCTCTAGGTAGTGGACTACGTCACCGCCGCTCTTAAGCGTGGTTATGTAGCCCAGCATGACGTCCCTGAACTTGGTGCTCGGGTGGTTGTACACTACCCTGTCTATCGCTGTTATCGGGTCCATACCGAAGTACTTTACGTTAGTCACCATTCTCTGTGCTTCCTCCCTCATTGCTTTGAAGACCTTAAGCTCGGAAACTCTCTCAATTATTCTGTCTAGGCTTACCCCTCCCTTGGACATTGTGGATGCGTACGCCATGAAGAAGGGAAGCTCGTTCTCCACCATTGTCTTCCTTGAGGAGGCTACGCTGGAGGGGTATGATATCCCTATTGCGAAAACTATGAGAGGAATTATTCCGGCTACTAGGGCCGTTATAACCTCGAAGAGCAGTCCGTAGCTCGTCGTGAGGATCAGTGTTATTCCTACGATGAATGTGATTACTGCGGAAAGTATTGTGTAGGAGATTACTCTTGATGCGTAGATTACTGGGTGTTCGTTAATGCCTGCCCTTGCTAGGGCGTGGTGGAGTTCGAACCTTCTTGCGAGCGACCTCCCCCAGTCCTCGAAGAGTGCTAGGGATATGGCGTCGAATGCTTCCCTCATCGAGGCCTTTCTGTACCCTTTCCGCACTGCTGGGGGTTTCTGAGCCTTAGCCATGCTGCTTTACCCCTATCTCTTTCAGGACTTTGTAGGGGTCTAGGTAGTATTTCTGGACGTATGTGGCCACCTCCTTGTAGGACCTGATCATGTTGGTGGCGAGCCATTCAAGGATTATTTTCCTTCTCCCTACCTCCTCAATCAGCTCCCTCTTCCCTCTGCCGGTTAATTCAGTTATTTTGTCTAGGATCACGCTTCTGTCTAGGTGTAGGTCGAATCTGTCCCTGACCGGATCCCACTTAGCAACCTCGACGTATTCGTTATAGTCCTTAATTTCCCAGACGTTAGTTATTCTTCTCACCGGCCTAGGCCTGCCCCCCTCCTTATGCAGAATTATTCTCTTGATCACTAGCGCCATGTTCACTAGCGGGATGTATGAGGGAGGTATGTTCATGGGGGCTGATGTAAGCCTCTTAACTGCGGCATCTATGCTTTCGGAGTGTAGGGTTGTGAGGCCTGAGTGCCCAGTGTTGTGGAGTAGTGTAGGCACATTTCCTCCGAAGAAGGATTCCGTGTCAGGTACTGAGATGTCGTAGACGTATCCTTCGTGTGATGTTTTCCTGACTTGTCTTACTTCACTAATAATTAAGTCTCCATACATGAGCTCCCTTATCTTCTCCATTAGCTTTAATGTGGCCTCGTTAAGGCTTCCTTTCTTTTTAACCCAGTCCAGTATTTTCCTAACTATTTTATGGGAGAGGTATTTTCTTCTCTTGATGTAGGTTAGTTCAAGAGGCATGCTCCTAGGTTCTGCTTCCTTAATGAGCTTCAGTATTGCGGCCGCGGGGATTTTTTCAGCTGTGTTCGGTTTTCTGTAGGCTTTCTCTAGGTATATGTTGACTGTGTAGTATGTTTTTCCCTCGTTCTTTCCAGTTCCCTTCTCCTCAATTAGGAGCCCGTAGAGCCCGTGGAGGCGGGAAAGCCACAGAAGCTCCTCAGCCAGGGTTTTTGAGGATGTTGTGTAGGATACGTACCTTCTCCTCAGCGTTCTGCGTGAGTCTGCCTTCAGGCCTTCGAAGAAAGCCTTCACAACACTGGTTGGGGATTCCCAAAGCTGTTTAGGCACTTTCTTCTCCTTCAGGTTTGTGCCAGCTAGCTTAGCGATCAGCTCGGCCAGAACAGTGTTGCTGTAGACTATGAGGATATATGACCCCCTCTCCATTATGTATGGTGTTAGGCCAAACTTCTCCTCCATAATCTTAACTACTTTCTCACCTATCTCTTTTTTCTCCTCCTTCCCGAACGAGAATATTATTCTGCTTCCCTTCCTTCTATAGACATTGCCGTCAGCAAGGTATGCCCCAAGGAGGTAGGCAAAGTCTTCATCAAGCTTGATCACTGCCGGTATTTTCCTGCTGTTGGTCCATCTCCTTATCTTGAGGTTTCTTCTTAAGTCTTTACTTTTCTCGAGCTTTAGGTATGTCGTTAGTTTTATGGGGTTTCTTCCCGTAATTATTTTCATCTCTTTAGGTATGTTATCGACGTAGTCCTTCTCCGTATCACCCACTTCATCAATCACGTCTATCTCAGCATACTTTCTCTCCTCTCCATTCCTCTTCCTGAAGGAGACTAGAAGCTCTCCAGGTGTGAGGTCACTTACGGGCTTTTCAGCAATTTCAAGGGTTTCAGGATCCATGACGAACACACTATGGCTCCCAGTGGCTTTCAGTTTCCCACCGCCCTCAAACTCCACCTCATAGATCTCTCCTGTGCTATGCCTTAACACATACTGGATAGGTTTCCATATAGCCCGGTATCCATCATGAGAAAGCACGTAGTAGCCTTCAGCCTTCTTAGCAACCCTCTCCTCCCCAGGAGCATAGTAGCTGTCAATAAATGCCCCTATAGGAACAAGCTGAATATTCCCGACCTCATCCCTCAAAAGTATTGGAGTATCCCAAGAAACGCTTGCTATGGCTTGGAACAGGACGTATGCCTCCTCACCCCTGACCTCACCGACCACGATTACGTCAGGCCTATACCTCAGCGAGACCTTGACTAGGTGGAACAGCGTTATCTCACCTATCCCTCCGCCGCCGAGGTAGGAAGGTCGTGAGACGAGCTGCACCCAGTTCTCCTGAGGCAGCCTCAGCTCCGGAGTGTCCTCAATCGTCACTACCTTATACGTGGGTCTGAGTAAATTAGCTAATGCGTTCAGCGTGCTCGTCTTGCCCGCTCCCGTCACGCCGAGTATTAGTGAAGTCATTTTGTAGTCCATGGCTAGCCAGAAGTATGCTGCTATCTCCGGAGATATTGTCCCGAAGTTAATCATGTCTATAATGGTTATTGGGTCCTCCCTGAACTTCCTGACTGTGAAGGTGGATCCTCCAGTGGATACTTCCTTCTGGAATGTTGCGGCGACTCTGTGGCCTCCGGGAAGTATTGCGTCAAGTATCGGGTAAGCGACCGATATGTGTTTCCCGGCCATGTGGGCCAGCTTAAGGACGTACTCGTCAAGCTCCTCCTCAGACTCGAACATTATGTTGGTGGGTAGTGACTCGTATTTCCTGTGCCATACGTACACAGGTTTTCTGGGGCCGTTGCATGATATATCCTCAATATTCTCGTCCCTGAATATGGGGTCGAGGGGGCCGTAGCCGAGGAGGTTTCTCTCAACGTAGTAACCTATCTTACTCCAGGAGAGGCCTGGGGTTCTCCCGAGCTTGATCTGAAATAATCTCAGAGCCCTCTTAGCGTAGGCCATTATGTATTCTCTCGTATCTATAGATGCCTTCTTCGGGGGCTCAAGCTCCCACGTTATGTAATCAACTATGTCATGGAAGACTTTAGCCTCCTGCTCGTTTAGTGTGACCTCCTCAACAAGGTATATGAGTCTACCTGTTTTGAGGTCTTCAGCTATGTGGGCATAGGCCCACGGCTGGTATAAGGGATATAGGTCAACGGGCCTTAGGTTGGCCCTAAGAAGCCTCTCAGTTCTTTCAGTGAGTCTGGGTACTGTAAGTCCAGCCTCCTTCTCCTCTTCAGGAATAGCTTCCTCGAGGGATGGTTCCTCTTCCTTCTTTCTCTTAAAAGCCTTCTTTATTTTGCTGAAGGGATTAGGCAAGGTTATCCTTCCTCTTACATCTATTGATTTGTAAGCAACCCATATATTCTTATATCTTAACCTCTAAAAGTTCTTTAGGGGTAAAGATTATGTCTAAAATATGTTTAGGGGTGATCATTCTTCTTGTAGTTGCTGGAGGTATGCTCATACCCGCAACATTAACGCATGGATTCGGGCCTACACCCTTCATAGCACATGCCCAACCGACCAGCTACTCCTACGCATATGAACTCAACATATCTTTAGAGCCTTCATACCTGTACGTGCTTAATGAGAGCACAGTTCTCGTAATAGGTTCCGCTAACGGCTCATCGGTTGTCCAGGTTCTCAACATTAAGGACCCGTACAACCTTCCGAGAGTTCTTCAAACCTACCCACTTATTGGGGAAGTGACTGATGTGGCGATTAACGGTTACCCTGTGGAGAGAATAGCTGTCGGTACCGATATGGGGGATATAGTTCTGTTTAAGGTGAGTGGGGGAAGGATTGAGGCACTTCTCCATGCCGTTGAGGGTACGGACTTTATGGTTAAGAAACTCCTCATACTTAGGGCAGGCGGTGCGTACAAGCTGGCTGTCCTCGCAGACGAGGAGGCCAGGACCTATAAGGGTGTGTGCACAACCTGCCACGTCTACGTGTTCGATGAATCCACGGGCGGTGCCCTCAGAATAGGTCCGGAGGTGGGTAACGCCTCCACCTACTTCGAGAGGGTGTTCCCTCAAGATATTGCTGCTGCCTTAAGGGTTAGTAACGGAATGTATTACTATGACGCATCCACATTCGTGGTTACTTGGGTGCCTTACCAGGAGTTTTACAGAGTAGTTATTAACGTGACATACTACAACGAAACCGAGTATGTTCCTGGTGCTGGCACACTGATTAATGTAGTGGCCTACAACAAGACGCTTGATGTACAGTTCCATTACGGAACTAATGCAGACGATAACGGTATTGCTGAGGTTCTTGTACCCGTAGGCTTCAAGGCAAACATCTCGGTTAAAGATGTCTATAACAGAGTTTACTACTGGTATGTTGACCCCACAACCTTCCCTCCAGGCACTACCGAGACCTACGCTTACTTCGAGCTACCTAAGAAACCTATAACCTTTCCGGCCGAAGTCTTCTATAAGACACCGGAGTTCCAGCTGGCGGTTGTGGACATTCTCGACGTGTCATCCGCACCCACAGCCTATAATAGGATAACGACTCTTGAAACGAAGATTAATCCGTCCGCCACAGGCCTTTCCCTGGTTAGGGGTGAGGCCCTAGGGTACTATGTCCTCACCTACCATGACCCGGATGACGGAATGTTCTATCTCAGGGTCTACGACGACTCCTTCAAGGAGGTTGGTATGACGAGTGACTATGTCGGCATGAAGGCGGAGGCAGAGGAGTCCTTCACGTTCCCTGACGGGAAGCTTGTGGTGTCAGGCTTTAAGGAAGGTAAGGTGAAGTACTACGCTTACGATGAAGGGACAGGGACATACAAGTTCCTGCAGGAACTGACTCTGGGCGGTGAACTTAAGAAGATGTCCATAGTTCCTTCAGCAGGAAGCTACTACTACATTGCATACTCCACTACAGGACTCCACATAGTTAAGGCCTACCCTAACCAAGTCCCGTTGCTCAGGACAGGGACGAACATAGGTTACGGCGGAGGTGTCGCTGATGGCGACGTCCTCCAGAACCTTAAGATGGCCGTGATCGCGAGCGGGAGCAAGTTGACAGTGGTTGAGGGTCTTGACAAGCTTGTCGAGGACGGTAAACCTATAGATATAGACTCCATTAAGGCCCCGACCCTCTACCTAACAGTCACTGTACCGCCGCAGGAGACAGTTAACGGGACTGTTGTTACCTTTGCCTACCCTGGCGGTGTGAGGCAGTACGTGCTTAACGAAACTGGGGAGCTGAGCTTCCCCAACCTCATACCTTATAGGCAGTATTCATTCGCGATCGTGCATCCCGAACCCTACCTAACCACAGCATCCTTCACGATCATTCCAACAACTTCAGGGAGAATCTATAAGAACGTGTCACTGGTTTATAGGGAGTTCACCCTAACACTCAACGTGAAAGATAATACAGGGACGGAGCTTCTCGCGCCCTACATGGTTATGGTTGATGGCGAAACAGTTATTGAGTCAAGTAAGGACCCGTCAGTGGGCCTGACCCTGATCTTCGGGAACCACACAATCTCCGTGCAGCCGGCTAAGGGATATGAGGCGGTGTATGACGGGGTTGAAGAGTCGGTCTTCATATCCTCAGATATGTCGCTTGACGCAGTGCTTAACAGAAAGATGTATACGCTTGAAGTAATGGTTATCGACACTAAGAGCGAAACACCTCTAGCCCCAATAAGGGTCACTGTCGAAGGCTACCAGGAGAAGATTATAGGGTTCGGCGGATCTAAAGCAACCTTTGAGGTTCCCTACGGGAACTACACAATCACGCTGAAGCCTTTAGAAGGCTACGAGAATGTTTACTACCCAGCTAAAACTAATACGTCAGTCACTAAACCAACTGTAGTGTCAGTAACCCTTCAGAGGAAGTCATATCTACTTAACATAACCATTCAGGACACGACTGTTGGTAAGCTGATCGGGAAGTTCGATGTCTACGTCAACGGAAGTAAGGTTCTGAGCGAGGTCGGTGAGTACAGTAACGTGACCTTAGAGTACGGGACCTATGAGATCCTCGTGAAGCCTGTGCCTGCCGCAGACAACATATATAAGGCTCCCGGTGCTGCGGTCGTTCAGCTCTATAACGACACCAACATCAGCTTCACTGTACAGAGAAAGTTCTACCTGTTGAAAGTAATAGTTACTGACGACACAGGTAACCCGTTCAAGGGTGCTGAGGTCACCTTCTACAGCATAGATACGGGAAGTGTTGTCACCACACTCTTAACGGACGATACCGGAACCACTATGGCTTCCCTCTACTACGGCGACTACAGAATCGATGTGAAGGCCGGAGGATTCTATGAAACATCGAAGACTGTATCACTAGGCAAGAACACTGAAGTAAGCATTGTGCTAGCTCCTGAACCCCTAACACTACTATTCAGGTTCCTGCCAGTGATTATAGTGGCTCTAATAGCGATAATCGGTGTGGTCCTGATACTGAAGCTGAGGACCAAGATACTGGAGAGGTTCTCGCAGCCAGAAGAACTCTTCTAAACTCTAATCCTTCTTTTAATTTTTCTCTTGGGGCTACCCTCATCCATAGAAGTAATTAACAATAATCGTTAATTGCGGGGAGACGCAAGGATTCTGCTTCATTAAAAGATGTTACATAACCTTAATCATAATGGTTTTAGGCACACCGTCGATGTAGGTGGCTGTGACCTTTATCTCCAGTTCCATGCCTCCCAAGACTTCGAGATCCTTCTTCACGGCCTGAAGCTGAGTAATCTTATTGTTTAGGTTCTCGATTGCCTGCTCCAGCTCGGAAACCTCCTGCTGGGCCGTGGGGTTCATGATGAGCTTAAGTGTCTTAAGCTCAATCACATTGGCCTCCGTAGCTTTCTGGGCCTGTGCACCCAGCTTGCTCAGGATAGTCTTGATCTTCTTCTCCTGCTCCACCTTAACCCTTAACTCCTCCAGCTTCCTGAGGAGTTCTCCAAGCCTTTTCCTCATGGCACTTAAGTCGTCGTCAATGGTTTTGACGAACTCCCCTAGGCTATTAAACTCTCTTATCACAGTTACCATGCTGGACACCACTTAAATTAACACAGGAAACTATTTAATAAACTTATCCAGGTGAGGAGTGTTGCCGATAATGATAGCTGACGGTCATACCCACGTATCACCGAGGGGTCTTGGGGGCGAGGAGCTGGGCAGGAGATTCAAGGAGGCTGGAGGATGGTTCATGGCCTTAGTATCGCTCCCACCCAATGACTACGGCCTAGGAATAGGGAAGGAAGATATACTCAAGTCCTTCCAGATACATTTAAAGGAATGCGATATGGCTAGGGCTGCAGGGGTTGAGGTGGCCTGCATAGCCGGGATGCATCCCGCCCTCATCGATAGGATGCTGAAGAGAGTCAGCCCCTCAAAAACTGGGAAGGTGCTTGAGGTCGCCAGGGAAGTTATGAGGGTTTTAGAAGGAATGCTGAAGGATGGAGCGATTCAGGGTTTAGGCGAGTTCGGGAGGCCCCACTACAAAACACTGCCAGAGTCTGTGGTGCTTAACGAAGTTATTCTTTCAGAGGCGTTGACGCTGATCAGGGATTATGGGGGTGTTATTCATCTTCACCTCGAGCAGGGAGGTGAGGCGACAGTGTTAAGTGTTGACACTATCGCTAAGTCGGTAGGTGTTGAAGGGAAGCGCGTGATTTTCCATCACTCATCCCTAGAGATTGCTTCCGCAGCGTCAAGGCTGGGCTACTCATCCACCGTCACAGGTAAGGCTGAGGTGATGCTTCGGGCTTTCGGGAAGGGTGTTGTTGAGGGTTTAATGATGGAGAGTGACTACATTGATGACCCGAGGAGGCCTGGCGTCGTCATGTATCCTTGGGAGATAGGGGAGGAGCTTCGGAAGGTGGTTAAGGATCTCAGCGACGAGTGGGTGCATAAGGTGATGGTTGATAATGTCGTTAAGGTTTACGGAGTTACTCCGCCTTAGCAGGAGTTTATCCTAAGCTGCTCTTTCGCTAGCCTGCTTAACGAAACTATTCTTACGTCCTCCCTACCGCCTGAGACATGGACGTAGCCCCTTATCTCTAGAAGCATTAGGTAGCGGAGAAGGTCAGAGTAGTTTATATCTACCTCTTTCTTAAGTCTCTTATATAGCTCCGAATCCCTTATGATGCAGGAGTTCTCAGCTATTATTTCCAGTATTTTAGCTAGTACCTCTGAAGGTGGCTTCACTGCTGACAAATTCATTACCACACACACTTAGAGATACGGGATTAAAAGGATTAGAGGTTGAGGGGATGACTTAGGCTTCTTGGAAGTCTCCTCCCGGTTCTCTCACTCCACTCCTCATAGAACCTAATTATTTCGGTGGATAGTGAGGGCTTCACAAGCGTTAACGCCTTCTCGAAATGCCTCATCATAACCTTCTTAGCGTTTATGTTCTCCCTTAAAGCCACTAGGGCGGCCTCACGCACTAACGCAGCTAGGTCGGCCCCAGAGAAGCCTTCCGTCCTAGCAGCTATCTCGGATAGATCAACATCCCTCCCGAGAGGCATTCTCCTTGTATGGGTCTTCAGGATCTCGACCCTAGCAGCCTCATCAGGGTGTTTCACATAGATGAGTTTCTCGAACCTGCCGGGTCTGAGGAGTGCCGGGTCAACGAGGTCAGGTCTGTTCGTTGCGGCAATAACGACGACATTCCTTAACCTCTCTATGGAGTCTAGCTCTGTGAGCAGCTGGCTCACAACCCTCTCAGCAACATGTGAGTCTCCGAAGTCGCCTCTCATAGGAGCTATAGCATCTATTTCATCGAAGAAAACCACTGCAGGCGCGTAGGTCCTGGCTTTTCTGAATATTTCCCTCACAGCCTTCTCTGACTCACCAACCCACTTACTCAGTATTTCCGGCCCTTTCACAGCGATGAAGTTGGCTCCCGACTC
This sequence comes from uncultured Desulfurococcaceae archaeon, assembly GCA_964404265.1. GTDB lineage: Archaea > Thermoproteota > Thermoprotei_A > Sulfolobales > NBVN01 > CAZFVC01. Next base: position 11,859 of record CAYOJG010000010.1, read on the forward strand.
GGTAGCTACTGCTTTAGCTAGGAGTGTTTTTCCGCATCCCGGAGGCCCGTACAGGAGTATCCCTTTAGGTGGCTCAATACCGAG
>CAYOJG010000010.1:12042-39410 GCA_964404265.1 uncultured Desulfurococcaceae archaeon
AGCTCCGGGTGTTTGAGAGGTAGCTCAACAAGCTCCCTAATCTTCTCGACGACGTTCCGCATCCCCCCAATATCTTCGTAGGTGACTTTCGGAAGCTTCAGGAACGTTGAGGGCTTATCCAAGATCACGATTTTCGTGTCTTCAGTAATTATTACGGGGCCTGAAGGCTTCGTCTGCACAGTGTATAGAAGTGTTAGGCTGCCGAGGAGCTGCAGAGGGACTATGTCTCCTTCAACGAGGGCGTAGTCGAGGAGCCTTCTCTTAACCGCCTTAATTGATGCCTCACTCCTGCTTATCTCTATCGTTGATGATCCTAGGGAGAACTTCACCTGGGTAGCGGGCTGCGCCTCAACCTTCCTTACAACAACTTTCTCATTCACGCTGACTTCAGCGTTCTTCCTCAGTATTCCATCCATCCTGATGATGTCTTCATCCTCATCTTCCGGTAGCGCAGGCCACGCAATCGCTACGGTTTTGCGCCTTCCAACAATCTCGACGACGTCGCCGGAGTCAGCACCGATTATTCTTAGGACGCGTTCAGGTATCCTAACCTTCCCTCTAGTTGCTTCATATTTCTTAGCTTCCCGAACCCGCAGAATATACTCCTTCTTATCCTTACCTTTCCCCATCTCCCGAAACCTAATCCAACCTGCTTTAGAGAGTTAATAGGTTAATCCTTCCTAACAAGCCTGGCAAAAATTACGTAGCCGGTATGACCTATAGATATTGTGTGGGGTCTGAGGGCCTCCGGGTCCGCCTGATACTCCCTCACAATGGTTTCGTATACGTGAATATCGACGTAGGGGCCCTCCTGCAGAGCCTTCAAAACCTTCATTATCTGGTTAACTGAAGGCACGAAAATTATGAGTGGGGCCGAAGGCTTAAGGGATCTGCTCACCGAGGGGAGGGCCTTCCAAGGATCCGGAAGGTCTAGGAAGGCAGCGTCAAGTCCTTTCTCATCAACACCTTCATTAATACTCCTCAGCTTTATAGTTACCCTATTCTCAAGCCCTGCCTTCTTCAGGTTCCTTGAGGCGGCCTTAATAAACTCCTCCCTCACCTCATAAGCGTAAACATGGCCTGAATCCCCCACGTAATTGGCCAGCGTTGCTGTGAGGAAACCTGTACCGACACCGGACTCAAGCACCCTCCACCCCTCACTAATTCCTGTAATGATCACTATAAGTCCCAGGTCTTTAGGATATATTACCTGAGTAACTCGCTTGAATCCCTTCATCAGAACATCGGTTAGTAAGGGCTTAAGGACCCATGCCCTCGCCCCCGTGGAGAGACTGACTTGGGCTCCCCACTCCTTACCGATGACTTCATCAGTATCTATGGATCCCTTATCAGTGCTTATTCTCCTTCCCTTAACCGCACGGAAAAGAACTGACCTCCTCTCATCTATATAGAGAAGGACGTTATCTCCCTCCTTAACGGTGGCTCGGTTCTGGTGCCTGTCTTCACCTATCAGTAATACCAGCCCTCCTCATTGCCACTTGTTAATCCGCTAAAAACGTTTTAAGATCGACTCAGTAGGGCAGGAGGGAAACCCTCTTCACCTGTGTGTTTCCGCCGTTAGGCCTCCCCATATACGACTCATTCATGGGGACCCATAACTCCTTCTTTAGGAGGTCTCTGATGGCGGTCCGGATAACCTCGGACCTGCTTGAGTACCTCCCATTCTGAACAAGTTCATCTATTCCCTCAAGATAAAGCTCAGGTATTTTCACCGTCACTAGTCTCATGAATCTACACCATATTAATTCTTGTACGCGTGTGAAAGCTTAAAAGACCGAGGGCAGGATGTAAACCTTTAAACCCGTGAGTCCCTCAGATTACGGTGTGTTTAATGGGAGGAGGAAAGAAGAAGAAACCGATATCGTCGGCGGATAAGAGGAGGAAGAAGGCTGCTGAGCCTAAGAAGAGTGAGAAGCAGGAGAAGGCGGTTGCTTTCCATGAGGTTAACGATGTCCTCCTTAGGAGGGCGGCCCGGGCCGTTAAGGACCTTGACATAGTGACTCCGTACACCCTAGCCAACGCGCTTAATATCAGGCTCTCACTCGCCAGGAAAGTCATCAGGATTATGGCGGAGGAGGGGACGCTGAAAATAGTTGACGGTTCAGGCCCCACAATAATAGCGGTTGCTTCCGGAAAGTGAAACAGCGGTTTTCTCCCTATTTCTTCATTAGCGGGGAGGGCATGTCTTGGGCAAGGATGCTGAGTGGAGGGAAATAGTTAAGGCGATTGAGGAGTGCAGGGCATGCCCTCTCCACAGATTCAGGAGAAATCCTGTGCCGGGTGAGGGCTCACTCAACGCGCAGGTGTTATTCCTCGGCGAGGCCCCCGGCAGGAGGGAGGATGAGACAGGCCGTCCTTTCGTGGGGGCTGCGGGGAAACTTCTGGATGAGTTGCTTCAGGAAATAGGGTTGAGGAGGGGCGACGTATTCATAACTAACGTCGTTAAGTGCAGGCCCCCTAATAACAGGGACCCCAAACCTGAGGAGGTTGAGGCCTGCTCTATCCATACCCTCAGAATCCTTAGACTTGTCTCCCCAGCAGTAATCGTCACGCTGGGTAACCATTCTGGGAGGTTCGTGTATGAGGAGCTTATGGGGAGGTCTTGGAGAGGGGTTACGCGGGAGAGGGGCAGGGTTCATGACCTCCTTCTCGAGGGGAGGAAGGTTAAAGTTCTTTCAACATACCACCCGGCAGCCGCCCTCTACAACCCCAAGCTAAGGGATAGGCTTAAGGATGATTTCTCAACTCTTCGTAAGCTCCTCGATGAGCTTTCCCCTTCCAGACAGAATATTAATGGGAAACGCGTAACTATTCTTGACTATATTCGTGGGAGTGCCCGCAATGAGGAGCGTTGATAAGGCGGAGCTTGAGTCATTCCTCCTCAAGAAGATTGAGGAGTTGAGGGAGGAGCTGAACCGTCTTGAGGCCCTACTTGCCCTAATACGCGGTGAGGTTGTTGAGGAGGGGGAGGGCGACCTAATGCCTTCCGAGGTCAGGGTTATCACCTCCGACGGCAACATTCTTGCCAATGTGGTTGAGGGTGAAGGCAAAGCCAAAATTGTTTTCACGGAGGGATTCCCTGTCGACTCACCCTACGTTAAGTCATTCCTACTTAAGCTGCTGGAGGATAAGAAAGGGTCCGGCCTTCTGAAGGATTATGAGGTGAGTGAGAGGAAGGGATACATAACCGAGATAACGGTGGTGGGTGAGCTTAAGGAAAGCTTCTACAGGGAGCTGGAGCTGGCTATACAGTTCGTGTGGAAGAATTTAGGTAGTGGAGAGTCCTCAGCGTAACACTGACCAGGCATCATTAACCTCCTTGCCGGGTTCTCGTCATCGGCGAGTAATTACTGCGTTGAGAAATAATAAGGATACAGTAAGGTGTTATATCCCTTGAAACAGAATATTTTCGGGTTCAGTTGATGGAGCTGGGAATACTTGTAGAGGCTTTCACTAAGCTGGAAACAATTACTAGCAGGATACAGATAACGGCGATCCTTGTCGACCTGTTTAAGAAGACGCCGCCCGAACTCATCGATAAGGTGGTTTACCTCATTCAGGGGAAGCTTTGGCCTGACTGGAAAGGGCTGCCTGAGCTGGGTGTGGGTGAGAAGTTCCTGATTAAGGCAATAGCTAAATCAACCCATTCTAAGGAGGCTGAGGTCGAGGAACTCTATAAGAAGATGGGTGACTTGGGTAAGGTTGCTGAAGCTCTTAAGGGTAAGGTGGCCTCAGCAGGAGGTGTGGGTCTCGCGAAATTCTTGGGCGGAACCACCTCCCAGAAGAAGCTGACGGTTGATGAGGTCTACCGCACACTCACTAGAGTCGCTACCGCCACAGGTGAGGGCAGCAGGGACGTGAAGATAAACCTTATCGCAGGCATTCTCTCAGAGGCATCACCTGTTGAGGCAAGGTATCTCGTGAGATTCATTGAGGGCCGTCTCAGGCTGGGTGTAGGGGACGCCACCATAATGGATGCTTTAGCTATTGCTTACGCAGGTTCGCAGAGCTACAGACCTCTAGTGGAGAGGGCCTACAACATAAGGGCTGATTTAGGGAATGTCGCCAAGGTCCTTGCAACTGAGGGACCTAAATCGCTTGAAAACATAGAGCCGGAGGTCGGCGTGCCGATAAGGCCGATGCTGGCCGAGAGACTTAGCGATCCCCACGAAATCCTCGCTAAGGTCGGGGGTAAGGCCCTCGTCGAGTATAAGTATGATGGTGAGCGAGGACAGATCCATAAGAAGGGAGACACAGTAATCATATTCTCTAGGCGTCTCGAGAACATAACGCATCAGTACCCCGACGTTGTGGAGATGGTGAAGGAACATATCAAGGCGAAGGAAGCCATAGTTGAGGGCGAGATAGTTCCCATAGATCCAGAGACTGGCGAGATGAGGCCTTTCCAGGAATTAATGCATAGGAAAAGGAAGCACGACATTCATGAAGCCGTTAAGGAATATCCTGTCGCGGTATATCTCTTCGACGTCCTCTACAGTGAGGGAGAGGATCTGACGCTTAAACCCATTACGAGAAGGAGGGATGTCCTTAAGGAAATAATTAAAGAGGGCGAGAGGTTCCAGATAGCTCAACACATATTCACCGACAGCGTTGAGGAGCTGGAGAAGTTCTTCCTCCAGGCCATAGAGAACGGTGCTGAGGGAGTCATGGTTAAGGCTGTTCACCAGGACGCGATATATCAGGCAGGGTCAAGGGGCTGGCTGTGGATTAAGTATAAGAGGGATTATAAGAGCGAAATGACTGACACTGTCGATCTCGTAGTTGTCGGGGCTTTCGCAGGCAGAGGGAAGAGGGCAGGCCGCTACGGAACTCTCCTCCTTGCGGCCTACGATAAGGAAGCTGATCTCTTCAGAACTGTGTGTAAAGTCGGTACAGGATTCACGGACGAGGACCTTGAGAACATAACGAAGATGATTCAGCCACTCATAATAGACCATAAGCACCCGAGGGTGGATTCACTCGTTACTCCACATGTGTGGCTCGTTCCCCAGCTAGTTGCGGAGATTATAGGGGCTGAACTCACTCTCTCCCCTCAACACACCTGCTGTAAGGACGCGGTCAGGAAAGGGGTCGGTATATCGATAAGATTCCCTAGATTCATTAGGTGGAGGGATGATAAGGGACCTGAGGACGCGACAACTACAGAGGAGCTTCTTGAGATGTATAGGAAACAGCTGAAGAAAGTTTCTGAGTAATTAATTGTTTCGATTGCTCCCTATTCCTTATTTCTTATAATAGATAATGGCTTCTGCACCTATTGTCTGTCCAGGAAGATTCCTCGTGAACACAGCTATAACGACATTATTCTTCCCTCTGGCATGCGGGCGAATAACTCTCCCGTGGTACTCATTTCCGTACTTATCCTTGACAAGTACCTTAGCACCCACTAAATTATCGACCCTCTTCTTGAAGGTCTCAATAACCTTGATAAGGACCTGGCCTGTGTACTGAGTGTTCGTACCTCTCCGGTATCCTAGGACTACACCTACTCCTGTCTCAATGGTTTTCACGGTGTCTTCCTTCTTCCTCTTTGTTTTCCTAGACTTCTTCCTTCCTCCTTTCTGCGCCATAGTTCATCCCTATCAACACTTATTCATTCCCTTTATAAGCTTCCCAGCCACACATTAATTACTTGGGCGCAATGTATCCATAGGCGTGTGGAGGAATGAGGTTCATAGTTGACTCAATGCTTGGGGATATAGCCCGCTGGCTCAGGATGCTGGGTTATGACACGCTTTACTCAAGGAATTATGAGGACTGGAAGATCCTGCAGCTCGCTGAGAAGGATGACCGTATAATAGTGACTAGGGATCACGGCCTATTCGTGAGGGCTAGGAAGAGGGGTCTGAGGGCTGTCCTGCTGGATCCGGGTGACGTGAAGGAGGCCTTGACCGAGATTGCCTACAGAACAGGTATTGAGCTGAGGTTCGACCCCAATAAGACTCTATGTCCGCACTGCAACGTGAGGCTTGTGAGAATAACTAGGGCTGAGGCATTAAGCTTCCTTCCCGCCGAGGTTGTTTCGGCTTATGACAGGTTCTGGAAGTGCCCTAAATGTGGACGTATCTATTGGCAGGGGAGCCACTGGAGAACGATAAACGAAATATTGGCCCAAGCCAATGAACTACTTGAACGCAGGAGGAGAGTGAGGAGGGGTGTTAGGAAAGCAGGTGGATCCTGACGAAATCACTCTTGAGGAGGGTGCTGAGCTCGTCCGCCTGGCAAGATCTGCTGTAGAGAAATACCTCAGTGAAGGGAAGGAGGTTTCCCCTCCGGCTGATAGGGACAAGTTTCGTAGACCTGGAGCCTCATTCGTAACCATTATGAGTGTCTCGAACGGCCGTGAAGAGCTGAGGGGGTGTATAGGGTATACTAGGGCGTTCGAGCCTCTACATGTGAATGTCGTTCACGCAGCCATAGCTGCAGCGACACAAGACCCTAGGTTCCCTCCCTTAAGCCTCTCTGAGCTTGAGAGGGTTGTTTTCGAGGTTTCAATACTTTCTAAGCCCGAGCTTCTGGAAGGTGTCGGGAGAGATCTCTTCGGGCAAATAGTTATTGGGAGGGACGGCCTAATAGTTGAGTCAGGTTACTACACAGGGCTACTGCTTCCTGAGGTCCCTGTCGAGTACTGCTGGGATAAGGAGACTTTCCTCTCCGAGACATGCCTCAAGGCCTACCTCCCTCCGGACTGCTGGATGGAGAGGGATGTGCATGTCTACCGCTTCAGGACGAAGGCGTTTAAGGAGGAGAAACCGAAGGGTAAAGTGTTCGAGAGGGATCTACACAAGGAATATGTTGAGAGATGCTCCAAGAAAGCTTAAAGCCCTCACCCAGGTTACCTATATCTTAGGTGGAAGCTGTTAAGGTCAGATTAATAGCTTGGACTTCTGGAGGGGTGGATGACCCTAGGAAGGTCATTATCCTCGCGATAAAGACTTCCGCGGGTAAGGTGAAGGAGAAGGGTGTTGATTACTATCTGAGGGACTACCCTGAGGAGAAGATACCTGGGTGGTTAATTGAGGCATTAAAGTTTCCATCAGTCCTTGAACACGTCTCATTCACTTTCATGATTGAAGGTATTTCACGGGTGGCTTCCCATCAGCTCGTCAGGCACAGGATGGCTTCATACACGCAGGAGTCTCAGAGGTACTCCGCTGCTGAGAGGAGTTACGTAGTCCCTGAGACGGTTAAGGGGTCTGAGCATGGGGAAAGGTTTGAGAAACTCGTTAAGTCAAGCTACGACCTATACGACGAGATGGTGGCTTCAGGAATCCCTTACGAGGACGCGAGATTCATTCTCCCTCAAGCGGTCCAGACAAGGATACTTATGACGCTTAACCTCAGGGAGCTAATCCATATCGTGTGTCTCCGGAAATCACCTCATGCACAGTGGGAGATTAGGGAAATGGTTTCCCGCATGGTTAATGAGGCAACTAAGGTGATTCCGGAGCTACCTAAAATGATTGAGGAGGGTTGTAGGAGGGGGATTTAAATGATTCTGTCCGATTTCGACCTAACTTCATACATAAGGTCAGGTAGACTAGTTATTGAGCCGCTCTCGGAAGAGATAATTAGGGAGAACGGGATTGATCTGAGGCTAGGTAATCAGATAGCTAGGCTTAGAGACACTGATGAAGTCCTGGACACGCGGAACCCGGAAGCGGATCTAAGTAGCTTTTATGTTATTGAGGAGGGTGAGACCTTCATTATTAACCCGCGGGAAAAAGTGCTTCTTACATCACTAGAGTACATTAAGCTCCCGAATGACTTGATGGCTTTCGTTGAGTTAAGGAGTTCCTTCGCCCGGCTAGGTCTCCTAATGCCTCCCACCATAATTGATGCTGGCTTCGAAGGCACGGTCACTTTAGAGATTCAGGGCTCCTCATTCCCTATTAAGCTGTACAGAGGGCAAAGATTCGCGCACGTAATATTTTCCAAAACCCTTAACCCAGTGTCCAAGCCCTATAAAGGGAAGTATCAGGGGCAGCAGGGCGTCACACTGCCCAAGCTTTCAGGAATGAAGTAGGTGCGTCAGGGGGCTCCTAAGTCTTCACTGCTCCGTGACCGCCACAGACATCATCCGCACCCAAATAATCCTACTCAAGAATTCTCTTTCTTGTTTTCTCTTCCTTTAACCTAAGCTCTTCCCGGAACTCCCCCTCAACCTTCTCAAAGGCCTTAGAGACCTCCTCAGGCTTAAGCTCCTCAAGCACCCTACGCAGGAACTTTAGGGCGCATGCCTTACTGTGGAACGGGTATTCCTTCCCGCCGACGTTAAGCACTATTCCCTGACCCCTCGGAAACTTCTTCCCGCACACTATACATGTCAGCTTCTCCTTCATTTACTGAACCTCACACTTATTTGCCCCCAGAGTAATTTATCTGTTCAGAGCGGAGGTTCCGTATTCAATGACCAGAGTGTTCGGTGACGACGGTAGTGGGGTATGGGAGCGGTTAGGGATTAAGCCATTCCTACACCAGATCATATCTCAGGAAGCTATCAGGGAAGGGAACCATGTAGTAGTTTCTGCGCCAACTGGGGCAGGGAAAACTGAAGCCGCAGTAGTTCCCATACTTGCCGAAATGGTGGAGATGGGTGGTGAGGCGGAACCTATTGTGGTTCTCTACATCACGCCTCTACGCGCCTTAATCAATGACTTAACTAGGAGGCTTAGAGGCATTTTCGAGCCTTTCGGTTTCAGGGTGGCTAGGAAGCACGGAGATGTTTCCCTTAAGGAGCGGAGGGAAAGACTTCAGAACATTCCCCACATACTCATAACGACTCCGGAAAGCCTCGAAATAGATTTGGATATGTCGGTGAAGTTCAGGAAATACCTGAAGAATGTTAGGTGGGTGATTATTGACGAGCTCCATGAGATAGCGTCAACCAAGAGAGGTCTGCAGCTTGCCTTCCTTCTGGAGAGACTGAGGAGGCAGGCCGGGGACTTCCAGGTACTGGCGCTCTCGGCCACGATGGATAACCCGCTTAAGGCTCTTCAACCGTTCCTCGGGTCATCCAAGAGGGATGTTCGAGTTGTTTTCGGAGGGAGAAAGAAGTACTCGATAAGGGTGGTTAAGGCTGACGACCTTAAGGAAGGGCTGAGGAGTGTTCTGAGAGACGGGAAGAAAACCATAGTTTTCGTTAATTCCAGGAGGCTTGCGGAGAAGATTCACGAGTTCCTCGACGACGAGATTGATGCGGAGGTCCACCACTCTTCCGTCTCTGGAGAGATTAAGGAGCAGGTAGAGTCACGCCTAAAAAGTGGTGAGGTAAGCGTAGTCATCGCCACTAAGACACTTGAGTTAGGGATTGATGTCGGTGCTGTGGATCAGGTTATACATCTCGGCGCACCCATATCGGTAACATCACTTCTACAGAGGGCTGGTAGGGCTGGGCACTCCGTGGATAGGGTGAGTGAAGCCGTAATAATCTCTGACAATGACGAGGACTACTACCTCTCGCTCGCAGCTAAGAATCTTGCGGAGAGAGGCGTCCTTGAGGAATTGAGCGGCATGCCCTGCTTCCTAGATGTTGTTGCTAGGGAGATTCTCGGTATGTCCCTTAAGACCAGCGGGGTGAGTGTTGAAGAGGCTGTGGATATACTAACGTCCGTCGATGCGTGTAGGGGGAGGGCTTCAGAAATCAGGGAGGTGATAAACCTGCTCTCCTCCCAGGGCCTTCTAAGGATAGGTGATGAGGGCCTTAAGATAGGTCCATACTTCTACAGATTCTGGAGCAGGAAAGGTCCCGGGGGTGATGTTAGGAGATTCTTCACCCTAATCCCTAACACGGACGATAAATTCACGGTGAAGGTTGGCGACAAGAATGTCGGTACGTTGGATGTGGCCTACGTGCTTAAGTATCTGCGTCCATGGGACAGTGTGAGGATAGGCGGGAGAATATGGAACATTGTGAACATTGATTTGGTGCATAAAACCATCATCGTTAAGCCTGCTGAGGGTGGGGGTGAGATACCTTCATGGGGAGGCAGCATGATCACCCACAGCTCCCTCCTCTCTAGAGAGCTTTTCGAGTGTCTTAGGAGGTGCTCCGAGTGCGAGATATGTAGCGACGGCCTCCACGAATGGTTCAAGGACTCTAGAATAGAGATCTCTCCCAATGTCCTATACCTGGAGAGGGGGGATGGCTCTACATTCATCTGGGGGGCTCAGGGACATAAATTCTTCGAGGTCCTTGGATACCTACTAGCGTATTCAGCACTCGTGATAGGGCACGGAATAGTTGGTGTTAGGGTGTCGCCGCTCGGTATTGAGGTCAGGGATTTCGAGAAGTTGTGGAGTGCTTTAAGGTCTTTAGGTGACGGGAGTGAGGTTATTGAGGAAGCAATCAAGCTCTCCCCGCAATACCATATGAAGCTGAGAGAATTACTCGTATCTTTCGGCACTATGAAGAACCCTATAGTTATTAGGGAGGCTGTCCGTCAGGTCCTTATTGACTTGGGTCAGGAAACAGGTACTCTCGAAACGCTTCACAGATTCCTTAAAGGGGATATACCCATTATTGCTGTGAGGTCCCCAGTCCTATCCCCGATAGCCAGAATCATTTCATCCGCACCTCCGCTGAGGCCGTGGTATGGGGCAACACTCCACGTAATTGCGGAGGCCCTCCGTGGAATGGCTTTGACGGCTGAGGAGGTTTCTGAAGTTACTAACCTCCCTCCTGACTACGTTGAGAGGAAGCTTAAGCAGATGAGGAAGCTTAAGGGAAGCCTTAAGACTGTAGCCTTCTACGACACGTTCGACGGACAGGTTCGTTGGGTGCTGGCGGAGGAGCTTGAGGAGCTTGCTGATGACCTGCTTAAGGACAGCTTCACCCCGGACTCCTGCCTGGATTTAATGGTTTCCGTCATGGTGGATAAGATCGATCCAGGGAAGTCGATTGTTGTAAGGCTTTTCACGGATGACCTCAACGGACTTTTCCAGTCGATGGAGACCGACGAGTTCTATAAGGTTAAGGTGAAGCCCCTGTACGGAAGCTATAAAGGCCTGACCTATTACTACATACCTAAGAAGATTCTTCCACTCATCATTAAGAACGCAGCCACTCAGATGGGTGCTATGGGACTATGCGAGTAGTCTATAGGGTTGAGGTCAGGGGGTTTGTGAAGAACACTTACTTAAGTGTGCTTAAGGCTGTTGAAAACATTGAGCATAAAGTGTACTATAATCCTGAAAGCAGTGTGCTTAAAGTCATATTCTTGGCTGGGTCTTTAAGGGAGCTGGAAGGGATTCCTGACTCCCTCCTTGATGAGGTAGGTTTCTGCAGGGGAAGGGTATATGTAATTATTCATTCCCTTAGCAGGGAGGAAGCGGGCACGCTGAGGAAGACCTTAGCGCGAGCGGGCCGTTGCCTAGGAAGCTCTGTCACTAGATGCATCATTGAGTTGGGCGGCAAATGGTTCGGTGCAGTGTTCAGGGAAGGCAGGATTATTACCTACCTTCTCCCGGAAGGGGTGACGGGTTCTCTTCCCGAGTCCTTCGAGAGCCTTTCCTGGACGGAGTGCAGAGGTTTGAGAAATAGGCTGCGGTGGGTGAGTGAATTCGTTAACTTATTAGGCGTGCGGTAAGTAGGTGTTGTTGAGGAATCAGTATGGAGCTAGGGGTCAGCGGTCTTAAGGCCTTGGCCGGGGTGTTGTTCGGCATCCTAATGACTATCATAACACCCCTCATTAAGGGTGTTCTCACATACCCGGTAGGTGATGGTGTTCTTTTAGCGGTCTTCTTCCTTAACTATCTTGCGGCATCACTCATTCTTCAGTACGTATTCCGTAAAGGTGATTTGAAGAAAGGGGTAATGGTTTTCTACGGAATTGAGTTTGCTTCATGGATAGTTACCTATGAGGCATACTACCGCCTATTCCTTTCTTAGGGTGAGGAGTTATTGCGGGACTATGAGGACGTGTTGGAGTGGTATGAGTCCATAGCGCCTTCCTATGATGAGCTTTACTCAGCCGAGCAGAGGGGGAAGTATAGGGAAGCTTTTAGGTATCTGGAGGATGTTGATGGTAAGGTTGTTTATGATTTGGGTTGCGGTACATCGGAATTTCTTCTCTACCTCTCGAAGAAAGACAGGATTAAAGCGTATGTAGGTCTAGACATATCACTTAATCTGTTGGTGAGGGCTGCGAATAAGGCTAAGGATCTCCCTACCCCCTCCTTCTTTGTGGCGGGAGATATTTCCAGCCCTCCATTCCGCGAAGGATCTGGAGACATAGCTGCAGCCTTCACGGTTCTGAGGTGCAGGGATGACTTAGAATTAGTCACTTCACGGATGAGGACCCTCCTCAGAAGAGGGGGGAGGCTTGTGGTGACTGTGCTGTGTGAGGAGGGTGCCGATTCTATTCCTCCCGGTTGGTGTAGGGGGAGCTTCAAAACACTGAACCGGAGGGAGGGGATGTGTGTGGAGGTGGTTGATGAGTGAGTGGGTTGAGGAGGAAGAACTCCCTCACCTCTCTGGATGTGGCGGTACTGGTTGAGGAGCTTAACCAAGTGCTGGGCGGTGGACGCATAGATAATATATATGCTTCCGCCACGGGAGCTCTCCTATTCAAGGTTAGGGATAGAGAGGGCTCCCTCATCTACCTGCTGGTGGAGGAGGGTAGGAGGATCCATCTAACTAAATACATTGCTAAGGGGGAGTTGAGGGGGAGGATCCCTCTCTTCCGGAGGTTTCTTAGGGATGGCCAGGTTCAGGGGGTTAGGCAGTTCCGTTTCGAGAGAATAGCAGAGTTCTCTATTAGGAAGGGCGGTTCTTCACTCACTCTCGTCACTGAACTCATGCCTAGAGGTGTTGCGGTTGTTGTGGATTCATCAGGGAAGGTTCTTGTGTCTAGTAAAGACCTTCACCTTAAGGATAGGGTCGTGAGGCCCGGGATTACCTATGAGCACCCACCGACATTTCCCGACCCTAGGGAATTAGGGGTTGAGGAATGGCTTTCCCGGCTGGGAAGCGGCGGCACCTTAGGGAGGGCGCTTGTCAAGTCCCTTGGAATCCCTCCGGAGGTGGTTAACGAGTCCCTCCCTGAGGATATGCGTGCGTTACCTGTTGAGGGCCTGGATACAGACACTGTGAGGCAGGTTCGGGAGAAGGTGTTAGGGTTCATCGCCAATGTACTAAGAAACCCGTCCCCCGTAGTGGTTCTATGCGGGGAAGACCCTATAGGTTTCTACCCCTTCAGACCCTCCATAATTCCTGAAGGTTGTGAGGTTAAGAACTTCCAATCAATGAATGAGGCCGTCGACGAATTCTTCTCCTCACTACTCAGGAGGTCAGGGGTCGGTAGTGGTGAGGTCGGGGAGGAGGGTAGGGCGAGGAGGACTTTGGAGAAGGCGTTAAGGAATCTTGCCAGCAGTAGGGAGGCGCTTAAGAGGCACGTTAAGGAGCTTGAGCTTTTTGAAAGGAACTACGCCGTGCTTGAGGATGTGTGGAGATGTGTGAGAAGAGTTGTTAAGGATGAGGGCTGGGGGAAGGTTCCTGAGGCATGTGGTGTTGAGGCATACGACCCCAGTAAAGGAGTTTTCTCTGTCAAGGCCGGGGACTCCTTAATCACCCTCACAGTTAAGTCGAGTGTTAAGGAGCAGTACTTCGAGCTTAGGAGGAGGGTGGCTTCCCTAAGGAAGAAGATCGTTAGGGCAGAGGAGGCGGTTAAGGAGCTTGAAGCCAAGCTTAAGGAGGCTGAGGAGGCTAGGATGAGGGAGGAGGAGCGGAAGACCCTCGTAATGAGGCGCGAGTGGTATTCTCAGTACCACTGGATCAGGACTTCTTCGGGATTCATTGCGGTGGGCGGTAAGGACGCTCAGCAGAATGAGAAGGTTGTGAGGAAGTACCTCACACCTAAAGACATCTTTATCCATGCGGATGTTAGGGGAGCTTCAGTATTCGTGGTTAAGTGTGGAGGCTCCCTCCCGCCTGAGGAGGATTTGAGGGAGGTGGGGACTCTTGCAGTGTCCTACAGCCGGGCATGGAGGGAAGGTGTGGGGGCTCTGGACGCATACTGGGTTTGGGGGGAGCAGGTGAGTAAGTCACCGCCTCCCGGACAGTTTCTGCCCACCGGCTCCTTCATGGTTTACGGTAGGAAGAACTTCCTGAGAGGCCTCAGGCTTGAGCTGAGTATAGCCTTAAGGATTACAGGAGACTCCACCTACGAAGTAGTTATAGGGCCTCCACACTATGTTAAAGGTCTTGAAGGGGTTAAGGCCTACGTAACCATAGTTCCTGGAGACAGGAGCAGGGCGAGTGTGGCTAAGGAATTCATTAACTTAGTGTCTGGACTTCCCTACAGGTTCATAGGTCTAAGCCCGGACGAGTTAATGGCTAGGATTCCGGGCGAGAGCAGAATTATCGACAGGTTTGTTGCCGCGGATTAAACGAATAAAATGCTTGAATCTAACATTATATTGGTGTAACATTGCGTGTTAAGTCATTTCTAGATCCTCACTACCCTAAGGTATCTCCTGAGGATCTTCTCACTCACGCCCGCGCGGTTTTCCGGGATCTCGCCCTCAGAATGCTCCCTGTGGTTAACAGGGAAAGGAAGCTTGAGGGCGTGCTCACCAGGGAGTCAGTCCTTGCCCTATCATCCACACGCTCCAACGCGTTAGTTAGGGACGTTATGGATAATCCTCCCCTCAGCTTCAAGCCGGATGAGGATGCCTTCAAGGCTTTCGAGGTTATGATAGAGTTCGACGAGTGGTATGTTCCGGTCGTGGATGAGGCGAGGGGGAGGTTTCAGGGTATTCTCTCGCTGGATTCCTTCCTGCGGTATGTTATTAGGAGGGATCATCCGGCCCACTCAACACCTGTGGAGGAGGTTATGAGTAGGGAGGTCGAGTTCTTCACTCCGGAGGAGTTTATTGCTAAGGTGTGGAGGAAAATGACGCAGCTGAGGTTCAGCGGATTCCCTGTGGTTAAGGGGAAGAACAGGGTTGTTGTGGGTATTATAACGCAGCACGACCTGCTTAGGAAAGGGTATACTCGGATAGAGCTGGAGTCGGACTCCGGCCCCAGGCCTGGGCCTAAAGTGAAGGAAGCCATGAACTCTCCGGCAATCACTGTTAATTTGAAGGGAACGCTGAAGGACGCTACCTTCCTAATGGTTAAGCATGATATTGGCAGGATCCCGGTGGTTAATGATAAGGGAGAGTTGCAGGGACTTATTGACAGGAGCGATGCCTGCTCTTTTTACCTTAAGTCCGGAGGTTCTCGTTAGGAGGTGGGATTAATTGAAGGTTTATACTCCCCGCCGTGTGCGGGAAAGGAATAGGTGGTTGAGGAGCGATGGGAAGCCTAACTTCAGTTCACGGGTACATGAGAAGCCGCCGGAGCTTGAACCCATATTGAGGAGGGACGCCCCTACAGCCACCTCATCCACAAACATTCTGAGGGTCTGTGAGCTAATGACTCAGGAAAGGGTTAGGCTAGTCCCGATAGTCACTCCCGATAATTCCGTGGAAGGAGTTGTCACAGGGATGGACATTATTGACTTCTTGGGCGGTGGACCGAAGCATAGACTGGTTGAGAGCAGGGGCTACACACTCATCTATAAAGTTCTCGACATTCCTGTCGGGGAAATTATGGAGAAGAGGGCGATAGTGGCTGATGTGGATATGAAGCTCACCGAGGTTCTGGAGCTCATGATTAGGGAGGGCGTGGGTGCACTGCCCGTCGTCAGTAAGAGAGGTTTTGAGGGGGTTATTACTGAGAGAGAGTTGATGAAGTACCTGGCCGGGAAGCCTGTGGGGGTTAAGGTGGGTGAGGTCATGACTAAGGAAGTCATTACTGTCCCCCAGAATCTAACAGTGCTTGACGCGATGAAGCTAATGGTTGAGACGGGGGTGAGGAGGCTTCCAGTGACTGAGGACGGCGTGGTTAAGGGAATTCTGGTGTGGAGGGGTGTTGTGGACTATGTGGGGACGCATAAGATATTCGAGGAGCTGAGCAGCCAGTCCATATTCGAGTTCTATTCCTTCCCAATAACTAAGGTTATGAGGAGGGAGGTGGTGACAGCTTCTGAGGATATGGATCTTGGGGACGCGGCGCAACTGATGTTTGACAGGAACGTGGGTTCCCTGCTGGTTACTGAGGACACTGTTCTGAAGGGGATCATTACTGAGAGGGACATTATTTACGGGCTTGTGGCGAGGTGAATGAGATGCCTCCAAGAGTATCGACATATATGAGCAGGCCTGTCATTACCGCAACGAAGAACGACAGTCTGGCCCACGTCAGGAACCTCATGATTAGGCACAAGATAGGGAAGGTCGTCATAACTGATGATAAAGGTAGGGAAATTCTCGGTATAATAAGTAAGAGTGACTTCGTCAGAATTGTGTATAATAGGAAGCGATACGTTAAGCCTCTATCAGCGATAATGGCCTACGAAATAATGACTACGCCTGTATACGCGATTCATGACAGTAAAACCATTAAGGCAGCTGCGCAGGCCATGCTTAAGAGGGGTATCGGTTCCCTAGTTATTCTGGATCCTGAAGGTGTTCCGGAAGGCATAATCACTAAGGCGGACCTTGTTAGGGCATTTGCAGAGAGGTACTTCGGCCATTTCAAGGTGAGTGAATTCATGAGTGAGAAGGTTCCTGTGGTCCATCTTACTCACAGCCTTTACTACGTGATTGACCTCATGAACGATTCCGGGTTAGGGAAGGTCGTGGTTACGGAAGGGAATAAACCGATAGGCGTCATAACGAAGTCGGACATAATGTTCCTCAATATCGAGATGACTATAAGGAGGAGGGTTAAGTACTATAAGAAGGCCGGGATTGTTGGAAGAGGTTTTGAGGGTTCCGTCAGGTTCTACACCATTCCGCTGGCAGGGGAC
The DNA here is from genome assembly GCA_964404265.1 of uncultured Desulfurococcaceae archaeon. Taxonomy (GTDB): domain Archaea; phylum Thermoproteota; class Thermoprotei_A; order Sulfolobales; family NBVN01; genus CAZFVC01. Next base: position 28,941 of record CAYOJG010000010.1, read on the forward strand.
CTAATGACTCCTGACCCGATAACCGCCAGGCCGTCTGACGATCTTGCCCTAGCCGCCGACGTGATGGTGAAGAACCGTATAGGGACTCTACCAATCGTTGATGAGCACGGTTATTTAGTCGGCCTCCTCACAAAGAAGGACATAATTAAGGCTTTAAGGAGGGTGTGAGGTTGAGCCTCGACTTTATGACCATTGGGGAGTTAGGGACGAAGGATTTCCTACGCGTCAATAAGAACGACTCCATCTCTGGTGTAATTAAGGAGATGAGTAAGGAAGGTGTTGATAGGGCGTTAGTGTATTCTGACGATGAGCCTGAGGGTATAGTGACTAAGAAAGATATTGTGTCTAGGGTGGGCAGCAGTAGGAGGAGACGTATACCCCCCTCATCACTGCATGTGTCCTCCTTCATGTCTTTCCCGCTGCTCATTCTTCCTGAGGACACTCTCATCAGTAAAGCGGCGAGAGTGATGCTGGATGCGGGCATTAGCAGTATTCCTGCTCACAGGAACCGTGAAGTAATCTCCCTGTTCAGCAAGTGGGATATTGCGAAGGTCCTCATTAAGGAGGCGTCTCCTATCGAGGACATTATGTCTAGGAAGGTTGTGTGGATCATGGAGGATGACTCCTTGATTAAGGCTAGGAAGCTTATGGTTGAGGGAGGACTGTCAACACTCCCAGTCATGAATGCAGACGGAAAGGTGATAGGGATACTTACTGTGACTGAGCTTATGGATGCGTTAATAGAGATTCTTGATGTTTTAGCGGAGTCGGGTGCTAGGGACGCCCTCAAAAGGATCAGGGTAGGGGAGATTATGAGGCCATTAATTCCTTCACTAAGGCCCGACGATGCTATAGGTATGGCTGCGGCGTTAATGATTGAGAAATCGATTAGGGGTGTGCTAGTAATGAATGAGGAGGGGGTTTTAGAGGGCTTAGTTACGCTCACTGACCTGACAAGGTTTGTGGTTAAGTAGTTTTATTCCTCCAGAACTCTTTTAGCTTCCTCAACCAGCTCTATCCCCTTACTAGCCCCTATGACGTCGGCGCCTGAAGCAAGCAGGATGGCTGCGTCCAAGGCCGTTCTGATACCGCCGGATGCCTTAACCCTTAACTCCTCGCCGACGGCCGACCTGATTATGTGTATGTCCCTCAGGTTAACACCCCTCGGCCCGAAGCCTGTATTGGTCTTAATGAAGTCGGCGCCAGAGGAAAGGACGAGCCTGGCCGCCTTCCTCAACTCCTCCTCACTCAGGATGCTTGTCTCAACAATTATTTTAGTGCCTAGACCAAGCTCCTTACTGAACCCGACGAGTTCCCTAGCCTCATTCTCAACCTCCTCAAACCTGCCTGACTTAAGAAGCACTAAATTAATCACTATATCCACTTCCTTACCTCCTCCCTCAGCAATAGCTTCAATATCCGCCTTCTTACTCTTCACCGGCTGGTAACCGTAAGGAAACCCAGCCACACCTGCAACAGTCATGCTGGTTATTCCGGCCACGTACTTAACCATGAATGGAGGCACTACAAGAGCCCTGAATCCGTAGGGCTCAGACCTCTCAACAAACTTCTCATAGTCCTGAAGCCCCCTATCATACTTAAGCATGGTTTGGTCAATCCTTGACGCCAAACTAGTCAAGTAAGGGATAAGGTACTCACCCAACCTAAGCAATCCAATCACCCGTCTGAATCTTCTCCGGAATATAAGTATCCATCAGAAACCTTAACCCTTTGCTAGTCAAGGCCTCGATCTCCAGCTTAGACTTATACTTCTTGAATATATCTAGCTCCACTAACCATCTCTTCGTCTTGAACCACGGGTAAGCCCTAAGCTCCTTAGCCCTCTTAAGGTCGCGGTCATTAGCCTTAATGATGTAGTTCCTTCTCTCCGCCTCCGAGAGATACGGGTTCTTCTTAAGCTTCCTACTCCCGTAAATATCAGAAGGTAAAACACCAATCAGCCTAGCCGACGGGGTAGCAAGCCTCTCGCTCTCATAAGAAAGCGTAATAGAACCAACCTTGAATACACTGAAGATATACCACCCGTAAGGGTCACTATTATGGTAAACTATTCCGTAGCCGCCGATGAAGGAGTTCGTTTCTGGTACTGCGAAGTCATATACGTATCCTTCATAATCTTCTTCCTCAACAGAAATGACTCTCGCGAGTGTAGCGTCACCTCCCACTAGCGTCCCGTAGCTTGCTGGAAGCTGGAGGAGCTTCTGAGATGTTAGGAGAGCCAGTTTTGCTTTAGATATTGTTCTGTTCTTAGTGGAGTATGAGGTCGCTCTCTTATTCATTAGTTTGATTAGGTCCTTCCTTAGTCCTTGGCTTATAGGTAGACCATATGTGGGTTCACTGGCTGGGAAGATTCCGGGCTCTCTTCCGCTGAAGTAACTATAGGTCTCTGGAGGAGTTCTTGACCTGCTCTTCCCTATCCTTATAACTATGTCGTCCCCGTTCCTCACTACGGAGGGGTTAACTCCCAGCGACAGGAGAAGGAGGAAGACCTGTTTTGAAAGGACCTCACTCCTCGTTGAATAAACTATGTTTTCATATCTATCTATACTTCCATCACCGTCGAATAAACCCTTAAGATAAGCTGCGATCACACTTCTGCCTGAATTAATTATTATGGGTGGCACTCTCTTAGTTCTGGCCGTTCCTAGAAGCCCTATAGCCTTGAAAAGGAGGTATAGGATTCGGGACGCTATAATGACACTTACTCCTTTCTTCCCGTGTTTTATCACTGGCCTTACTCCGAACCTGCTCTCGATTATGTCGGCGATGCGGGAGGCCTTCTCTCCCTCCCTCGGGCCTAGGCTAAACCTCAGATATCTTCCTCTATACCCGTTGCCTTCAGCTGTGAAGAGCCCAAAGACCCATGCAATATCTTCATCTACTATTACTTTATTCATTACTTTCTTCTTTGAACGCGAGATTGATACGTAGTCTGCTTCTCTCAGGTAATTATCTGCAGCATCTTCCAGCCTTACTTCCTTACCTGAAGCATCAATTACCTTAATGGTTCTACATAGGTGCTGGTTTCCTTCATAGTTGCAGATGTACTCCTTCAGTGTTTCAGAAACTCTTATTGTGGGGTATTCAATGCTGTTGCCTAAATCCAGCCTTTCAGAGACGAGTATGTAGTCTCCAGGCCTTATTCTGTGGGCAGGCTCAACAACTATTTTTCCGTTACGGAATACGAAGAGGGAATGTCCCTTAGTAACCCGTACAGGTCCTCTTCCTTTGAGCCTGATCTTCAGTAATTTATCCTTGATATAATGGCGGTACATATACCCTATGGGGTCCCACCTAATTTTTCCAGTTACAGGGTCCCACGACATTGTCGCGAGGGGGGCGATCGCTCTTTCCTTCAATTGATTCTTCTTGAAATATTTGCCTACAATCTCCTCAACAGGTCCTATCATTACCTGATCTGTGGTAAGGTCCTTCACCACAACTACTTCGTCCGCAGGCACACTATCCGTAAGTATATATATGGGGAGGCCTAGTTCCTCGTTTAGTCTCCTGACGAATCTCCTGGTTGCCCTGTCGGGCTGGCCCGCGCTGGTTATTAGGAGGGCTTTATATTTTTTCCAGAATCCTGCTCTGTGCAGTTGCTGGAACACTGCATCCTTCTCTATTACTAGGACGAATTCTGCGTTAACCTCCTTGAATTCTATGAAGTCGGGGGTTGGTTCGATGGAGTAGGCTCCGTGGCCCATCTTGCTTAGGTCGATTATGTCGTCGCCGGACCTTATCTTCATTTCCCCGACTACCTTCCCTTTCTCTTTGCTCAGGATCAGCATCTGCTCCCTCAGCATGTCAATAAGTACCTCAACGTCCCTGATGACGGAGTCGGACTCCTTCTGCTCTTCCCACGTGTTCTCCTGCTTAACCCTTCCAGATATTGGGTCTCTGAACCTTATGGTGTGCTTACCTCTGTAGTAAAGATCTCTTATTGTTGGGTATTCATTGTTTGCTAATGCCTCGTAGATTATGCTCGCCATAAGGATAGTCTGCATGAATTTCTTTGACTCTCCCGCGTTAAGGAATGATCTCTTAAGGGTTGCCTTACCTATCCGCAATATCCCTTTCTCAGCGTCGAAAACTGTGTTCGCTAAAGTGCGCTTCCTTATAACTAGTTTAGGTGTTTTTCCTTCCAGAATGTCTTTAGCCAGCTTCCTGAATGACCTCTTAAGCTTTTTGAGGGCTTCCTTCCTTGCTTTCAGATCAACTGAGGATATATAGTAAGCCATGAATCCACACCTACTCAATGCTTAGAACTATGTCCTCAAGCGAAGAAATCTTGAATGCTTTAAGCCTCATATTAAGCATCTTGAGAAGCTCCTTCTTAATCATGTCCTCATTAACATTACCAACAATCTTGGCCAACCCCCTAGAAACGTCCGGGATGTACTTAGCTATAGCTATTGCTTTCTCAACCTCTTCCCTCTCCCTCCTCTTCCTTGAGAGGTATCTCTTCAGCCTCCTCGCAACCTCCCTGACTGCTAGCTCGACCTCTTTCTCAACCTCGGGAACGTCGGCAACTGACTCCTTACCAACACCCTTATACGGGATTTTAGTACTGCAGATATGGACGAGCACCACTAGCGGCGCCGGAAACACTACGCCATACCTTCCCCAGTCAATCCTGTCAACAACCTTCCTCGAGACGTCTGAGCCTTCATCGTAGAGAAGCGGGATCTTGTTAGCGTACCTGAAGAGAACGGGCTTGTCTGAGGGAGATATTTCCCCGCCGTAAGCAATTCCTGCCTCAACAATGAAGGCATGCCCTCCATGGACTGAAGGCTTCCTTGTGACGGCCTCGGTGAATTCAGGCTTAAGGATGGCTTTAAGCCCTGTCTTAATTATCTCTGCCCCGACGAAGGATAAGTGATCCCCTCTAGGGGGAAGTATTTTCTCCTCCTTAATCGCCTTAACAAGTTTCTCAATCTCGGCGGCAGTTATTTTAGAAGGGGGCTTCGTAGGTGATATACCTGCCCTAGCAAGGATTTTATCAGCCGTTACTGAGCCTACGTTCTGGAACTCGCTCATGAGGAATTTCTTAACGTTCTTTGCCTTAGTCACCGCAAGCATCATCTTAAGCATCTCTATGTCCACACCTTTAGGATGAGGCTTCACCTCCCTAGGAGGTATGGGGAGCCTGTTAGTGCTTCTCTCGAAATAAATCACTGTACCTTCAGGATTCTCGAAAACTATTTCCGCGTATGGAGCAATGATAGCAGTCCTTAAGAGGTAATCATAAATCCTGCTCTTGGAACGTACCCAGTCACCCTCAAGATAAAGCTTAACTGAGGTCCCGTGCCACCCATCCCTCTTCTCGTATGACCCTACACGGAAGATGGAGGGGGTGTTTGTCTTAACATCTATAGCGACCTGAAAGAAGTATATTTTCTTCCCCAGTATTGTTGAGGTAATGACCTCAACAGGTTTCCCGGTAGTCATCTGTCCGTAGAGGACAGCCATCTTCGCGCCTAGGCCGAACATCCCTCTCGTCTGCCTCAGAACATACTTAGAGCTGTAGAGGAGCTGTCCGAAAGCTTTAGGAACATTTTTGGGGGGTATCCCTATGCCGTTATCCTCGACGCTAACGCTGAAGATCTTGCCTTCCTCATCCTCCTTCCTCATAATTATCTTGATTGTGGGTTTAATCATGTGGGAATCGGTAGCGTCTAGGGCGTTCTCAACAAGCTCCCTGACGGCCTGATATAGGGCCCTAACAGGGTTGCTGAAGCCTGCAAGCTCCCTGTTCCTGTAGAAAAACTCTGAGGGAGTAAGCGCCCTGAATCTTTCCGCTGTACTCTCAGTCATCCATCCACCACCTAAGAACTAATGGGTAAGTATCTTTTTAAGGGATATACAAAAACAGATAACTATATTGCTTATTCCGTGATCAGTCCCGCCGCAATGATGGGTAGCAGAACTGTCGCATCTCCGTAGACAGTGACGTGCTTGCCTTTAGGCTTCAGCTTCCCCCAGCTTATTGCTTCACGTGTCTTGGCCCCGCTCAGGCTACCGTCCCACTCAACTGCAGTCGTTATGTATACAGAGTAGTCAAGCCCTTCCTTAAACTGGTTCCACCAGATCGTGTGGTGCTTACTTATACCTCCCCCAATAACTAGGGCAGCACTCACCTTCGACTGGAAGACCGCGTCGGAAAGCTCCTTCATGTCTCTGAAGATATCGACTGTCAGTCCTGTGAATTGTGAATGTATGAAGAGGTCTGTGCCGAACGCCCCGTCCACGTATCCAGGGACATAGACCTTAACGCCCTTCCTGTAGGCAGCACCAAGTATCGAGTTAGGGTCCTCCTTAAGCATGGAACCCGCCAGCTCAAGCAGCTCCCTAACCCCCCAAACCTTCTTCTTGGCTGATGCTTCCTTAACAAGCCTCTGCACAAACCTCTCCACAGTAAGTCCGTAAGACTCGAACGGGATAAAGATGTTTCCAAGCCTATGCATACCCTCCTCCTTAAGCTCTGCGTCGTCAGCCTCGAAGAAGCCTTTAAGGTACTTCCCTCCTGAAGCCCTAGCTATGTCGTGGTCCAGCGACCCGCACGTAGTTATCACGATGTCGAACAGTCCGGACTCGATAAGCTGGGCGAAAACACCTCTAAGACCTGTCGAGATGAGGTTCCCTGTGAATGAGAGGAAGCGGAGGTCCGACACCTTCAGCCCTTCCTTAAGGATCTCCACGGCCCTCGCAACATCGGCTGCTGTGAACCCATGTATGTCTTCAAAGGCCTTAATCAGTTCGCTAACTGTCATGCTTCCCCTGACCCTTACGTCCCTCACTTCAGGAAGTTCCTTCACGGCAACTCACCTACCTCAAGCCTCTCAATATACACTTTTCTCTGGGTTCTTGTGTGGAGATTCTTCAGGGTTACAGCACCCTCCTCAACCTCCTTACCCCCAACTATGGCAGCGTAGTCGTAGCCAGCCCTCGAGGCATAGCTGAGGAGGTCCCCAACCTTCTTCCCATATCTCGCGTCAGCGACTAGGCCGAGCTCTCTAAGCCTCCTAGCAACTCTGTCCACATAGGTGTAGTTATCTGTCAAAGCAGCTATTAGTACCCTTCTACGGGCATCGGGAAGCTTCCAGCCTGCCTTGCTTAAGGAAAGGCGGAGCCTGTCTATCCCGAGAGCGAAGCCTGTCGAAGGCGTTTCAGGTCCCCCGTAAAGGGAGATGAGGGTGTCATACCTCCCTCCCCCTGTTATGCTGAATGATAGGTGTGGTGTCAGAACCTCAAATATGAATCCTGTGTAGTAAGCCAGCCCCCGAGCGAACCCTAAGTCCACGTAAGGCTCCTTAACCCCGGCCTTCAGGGAGACCTCCAGTATCGTGGAGAGCCTACCCAGCTCCTCACGAAGCTCGGGCTTCAGCCCTAACTCCTCACCGAATGAGGTAATCCTTTCAGGATCGTTAGTCACTAGCGTTGAAAGGGATTCAATAATGGATGTGTCAGCCTTCTCGAACCTTGAAAGCTCCTTAAACGCCTCATCAACCATTTTCTTATCTAGGTAATGTATTATGAGGTCCTGCAGGTCCTCAGGAACGCCCCACTCACGGAAAAGCTCCCTGTAAATCCTCATTGAACTCATCTTCACCTTATACTCCTTAAGACCTACCGATGAGTAGTAATCCCTCAGAAGCAGGAGGAGTTCAATATCTGTGTGGGTTCCGGAATCCCCGATATACTCTATTCCTGCTTGGTAGAATTCGCGGAACCTTCCCTGCTGGGGCTCCTCATACCTGAATGCCTGCCCAATGTAGAAAAGCTTAATCGGTTTAGGCTGGGACATTAGTTTCCTCAAATAAATTCTCGCTACACTGGCCGTAAGTTCCGGCCGGAGGCAGACCTCCCTACCTGCCTTATCTCGGAACACATACATGCTTCTACTTATCTCCGGCCCTGACTTAACGGCGAAAAGCTGGAACAGCTCTATCGTGGGCGTAATTACATATCTGTACCCGTAGGAGAGGGCTATGTCGGCAAACCTTTCCTGGAGCCAAAGCATCTCCTCCGACTCAGGGGGGAGGAGGTCACGCATACCTCTAACAGGCTCGGTTCTTATCTTCATCTCCTGAACTCACCCACCAAATCATCTATTCTCATCTTCCTCATCGAGTAATAAGTCACATCACCGTTAGCATCAACCAAAGCCATTAATGGGTCATATCCCTTCCTGACAGCATCCTCAGCCCACTCAACAACCTCACCTGCCCTCAGGGGAGAGTTCTCCTCAGCTACGAAAACCGCGACCTTTCTCCCACCTAGATCCATGACGAGTGTGTTGGGTGCGAAGCCAGCCCTAACCCTCCTGCCCCTCGACCTTAAGTCAAGCATTACGCTGAACTTAATCCAGTCATACCTCCCGCTGGAATACCTGCTGAAAAGCCCCTCCAGCGTTAATGCTTCACCGTCAGTATCGATCAGCTGAGCAGCCTCCGTATATATGAGGTAGGCCGCCTCAGACACGTCGAGGACTATTCCCTCCTTCCCAATACTTGGTGTGCCTAAACCCATCTTACGGAGAAGGCTGCTCTCACCGACCAGCAGCTTCCCCTCCCTAACCTCAACAATGCGTAAAACCTCAGACATGCGTCCGCCCTAACAACAAAATATTAGCATGCCCTAATCAATGTTAAAGGAGGCTTAACAGATGGAGGAGATTAGGCCTATTCAATGGCTCGACGGTAAGGTGAGGTGGTTAAACACACTGAAAATTCCGTGGGAGGAGGAGTACATCGAGACAGAAAGTTATGAAAGGCTTGCGAAAGCTATAGAGACCATGGAGATTAGGGGGGCTCCGGCAATAGGTGTCGCAGCTGCGCTTGGAGCGGCCCTCGCCGCATACCACGCGAAAACAGAAAGTATTGATGATTTAAGGAGCGAGCTGATGAACGCGATAAGCAGGCTGTCAAGGACACGGCCCACGGCAGTCAATCTCTTCTGGGCCCTTGAAAGAATGAGGAAAAAGGTTGAGGAAGAAGCGTCCTCCACAGATGAGTTAAGGAAGAGAATTATTGATGAGGCAGTCAAGATACTGCAGGAAGACATAGCGATAAATAAGGCGATGGGTGAGGTCGGTAAGGCAGTGATAGAAGACGGAGACACCATACTAACACACTGCAACACAGGCGCATTAGCTACGGCAGGATGGGGCACAGCACTAGGCGTGATTAGGGCTGCATGGAGATCGGGCCTGAAAATAAAGGTTATAGCGACAGAGACGAGGCCGGTCCTTCAGGGAGCCCGCCTCACCATATGGGAGCTCGTGAAGGAAGGGATCCCGGCAACCCTAATAACGGACAACATGGTCGGCTACGTAATGAGTAAGGGAATGGTGAACAAAGTTCTTGTAGGGGCTGACAGAATACTTCTAACAGGACATGTAATCAATAAGATAGGCACATACACAATCGCGGCACTAGCTAACAGACATAAAGTGCCCTTCTATGCAGTAGCACCAACATCAACAATAGACAGAGAAAAGAAACCTGAGGAAGTCGTAATTGAGGAGAGAAACCCTGATGAAGTCCGGAGGGTTCTGGGTAAAGTACTTATAACAGTTCCCGACATACCTGTACTAAACCCCGCATTCGACATGACGCCGCCAGAATTGGTCACAGGGATAATAACAGAGAAGGGGATAGCGAGGAAACCCTACGAAGAAACCCTGAGGAAAATATTGGAGAAATAGTGTTTTCTACCAGAAATACGGGCAGAATATCTACATTCTCCGAATAGTTTTTGATAAAGGTTTAGGTATTAAAAGTACAGTTGATAAAAGTCATTTGCACTCACAGATCAACATTTATTACAAGCCTATATCATTACTTGAGATCGTACTCAAGAATCCTAGCTATCTGCTTATGAAAATAAGTTTTGAGAAAACAAGCTACGAACCAATTCTATAAGTTAAGATATATCAGTAGGTCAGCACTTACTAGGGAGCCCATCCACGTGTAAAAACTTCCAGAAATGAAGGACAATCCATTTGGTTTGTGAGCTATCTAAAGACCATTTCAATCATTGCGTGACATCAGCAATAGCTGGTAGGTTTTTGTTTTATTTTTTTAATTTATGTGTTCTTGTTGTTTGTTTCTTTCGAGCAGTAGCATGTTTTCTAGTGAGGGTGGATGGAGGTTAAGGGTCTTCAGTGGTTTCTGTAGTGGAGGTTTTTACGGGTCTGCAGAGATTTTTTACAATTATAGGCACTGCCAACAGTGTTACGAGTAGTGCGGCTATTGGGGCCGCTAGTTCAGAACCTATGAAGGAGGCAAAGAACATTACGAGGCATGCGTAGGGGATTGCAGTTGTTATTCTGGGTGATGATGAGTTCCTCGCCATAACCTCGTGGATGAGAAATATCGCGAAGGACACTATGAACCATCCAATGAAGTTGCTTACTGGAATACCGAACCAGGTGGGTCCCCACCC
>CAYOJG010000011.1:0-38648 GCA_964404265.1 uncultured Desulfurococcaceae archaeon
TCTGAAGCTCCCGAGCAAGGTAACGGTCACTGTATGCCCTGTATGCGGCTCGGTTTACGTGGGTGGCGTATGGGAGAGGCAGGGAGGAGGGGTTGAGGACGCTGTCGAGCTCTTCATTAATCGTTCCCTCATTAAAAGAAGTACTGTCTATCCTGGAATCAGTGATGTGAGGGTTGAGGTTCTGAAGCTCTCCTCTGGGAAGGCTTTCCTCAAAGTAATCGGTTTCTACCGTAAGGTAAGGCTTGAGCAGGATGCGGAGATATATGTGGATTTAAGGAAGCAGTTATGCCCTACATGCGCATCTATTAGAGGCGAGAAGACTGAGGCAACTATCCAGATAAGGATGGAGGGTGAGGTTCGGCCAGAGATACTGAGGAAGGTCGGTAACAGGGTTGGGAGGATTCGCGGCATACATGACGGAATAGTTGAGATAAAGGAGGATAGGAACGGTGTGGACATAAAGCTTAACGACGTAAGTCTCGCCAGACAGATAGCGAGCATGCTGAGGAAGGAGTTCTCTGCAAGAATTAAGCAGACTTGGAAGGACAGCGGGTATGTCGGCGGGAAGAGGCACGGCAAGCTCACGATCTCTGTTCGGCTTCCGGGAATGATGCGGGGAGACATTGTTGAGTTCGCGGGCAGCCCAGCCGTAGTGACGGGGGTCGGGAAGGGCTACGTCTCGATAAGGATGCTTGACACAGGAAGGTCTGTGAGGCTGACTCATGACGACCTATGGAAGAGGGGTGTGAGGATACTTACGGAGAAGGACTACGCAGTTATTGAGGGGACCTTGGTTAATTATGAGGGCGGTAGGGCTGTAGTTCAGGCAATTTCCTCAGGCAATGTATTATATGTGAAGGCCCCAGCGATCTTCGATCTTGGGGACAGGGTTAAAATACTAATTTATAAGGGTAATCATTACCTACTCATATAGGGCTCGGGTATGGCGAGATATAAGAAAAAGAAAAAGAAGAAAAAGAAGCATGAGGGTGAGGAGGAGCTTCTGCTCCCCAAGGAAGAGGAGGGCCAGATGCTGTGTGTGGTGACCGACATTATTGGAGGGAACTACATCAAGGTTTTCTGCCAGGACGGTAAGGAAAGGATGGGCCGCATTCCCGGCAAGTTGAGGAGACGTATGTGGATGAACCCTAAGGACATAGTTCTTCTGAGTGTTTGGGAGTTCCGTGACGACAGGGGAGATGTTATATACAGGTATACGAGGGACGAGATAAAGAAGCTTCTGGAGATGGGTATTCTAGAGAGGGAGCTCCTCGAATATGAGGGTGAGTTCTAATAGGTAAAGGAAGCGACATAGACAAAATTCTTGACCGTTACTACACCTCCCTCGGTAAGGAGAGGAGGGAGCTGGATAAAGATCTTTTCGAAACTGTTGAGGAGGTTTTTGATAGGGCTACAGTTCTAGCGGTTCTACACCTCATGAAGAAAGGCGTTATACGGGACCTTAAAGGAACGGTTAGCGCAGGTAAGGAGGCCAGGGTTTATTGGGGTAAGGGCAGGAAAGGCGAGGACCTTGCAGTTAAAATATATCTCACATCAGCTGCCGAGTTCAGGAAGGGTATAATTAAGTATATACGCGGCGACCCCAGGTTTGAGGGTGCACTACCCAAATCCTTCAGGAAACTCATGATTCTCTGGGCAAGGAAAGAGTTCAAGAATTATGTCTTGATGCATAGGGCCGGTGCATCTGTCCCTGAGCCGATAGCCCACCACGAAAACGTGCTGGTAATGGAGTTCATAGGAGAGGAAGGTGTGAGAGCGCCGCTACTGAAGGAGGTTAGGCTGGATTACGGTGAGTACGAGGAGATTTTCTGGAGGCTGATAGAGGATGTGAAGAGGATTTACAGGGATGCTGGCTTAGTTCACGGTGATCTAAGCGAGTTCAATGTGATGGTATGGGAAGGAAAGCATTACATAATCGATGTTAGTCAGGCAGTTAAGGTAGCCCACCCAAACGCCCTCGACTATCTTAGGAGGGATCTCTACAACCTGTGGAGGTTCTTCAGTAAGGAAGTAGGTCTAGACATACCTACGCCTGAGGAGCTCTTCAGGACGGTTACTGAGGGATAGCGTCTCCCTTAATTATCCCTAAACCTAACGTATAGATAGTGGTGAATTCGTTGAAGGAGGGTAAGTTACTGCCCGGAGAGACTAAGCTTTACCTCCGCATCCCCCTAGACAGGCTGGGCCCCCTCATAGGGGAGAAAGGGAGGATAATTAGGGAGCTTGAGGAAAGAACAGGTACAATAATCACTGTGGACAGTGAGAACGCGTCAGTCACTATAGAGCCTGCAACTCCCGAGACACGGATGGATCAGCTGCTCAGGGCGAAGGACTTTATATCGGCAGTAGCTGCAGGATTCTCACCTGAGAAGGCTTGGAGGCTGCTTGAGGAGGATCAGGTCCTAGCCGTTATTGACCTCAAGAATATCGTTGGAGACCACGTAAACCATCTTCAGCGGATTAAGGGAAGGATAATAGGTGAGAAGGGGAGGGCTAAGAAGACGCTTGAGCAGATGACGGGCACATACATCAATATACATGACGATAAGGTTGCGATAATAGGTGACTATGAATCGGTTCAGGTGGCGCGGGAAGCCATACAGATGCTGATAGATGGAAGGAAGCATTCGACAGTCTACAAGTATGTTGACAGGGAGATGAGGGAAATAAAAAGGAGGAGAATGACAGACTATTGGGTGAGTAAGCCCTTCTAACGAATAAGGCATGATGAGTTAAGCATCCCTGATCAGTGATGAGGGGCCAAAGCTCTGAATTCTTCCCCAATCATTATTCAGAAGTTACTCCTCGACTTGTGGAAGATGGGAGAAGTTAGGGGTTTTAGGAGCCCTTTACCCCCTTACGGGTGTGGTGGGCCCGGGGGGATTTGAACCCCCGACCTACGGGTCTCTCCCAAGGTATTTACTGTCATCCCTCACGGTCCATAGACCCATAGATGGATGGACTGGAGCTTCGGCCCAGAGTCCGCCGCTCTGCCTGGCTGAGCCACGGGCCCACCAGTGGTCATCCACCAAAGGAGTCTTAGGAGAGCTTTTAATTCTTACTAACACTTCAGTCAAGGGATCGTCATGACTTCATGGAAGCTTAGATGCACGAAATGCGGGACTGAATGGATACTTAGGGTGAGTTACGACATAAGCGACCTGGACAGAATTTACCACTACTGCAAGAAGTGTAAGAAGAACACTTTCCACGAGGTTTTAGGTAGGGTGGATTAGGAATCAGCAGAGATGCATTTCCTCACCTGTCGGGAGGTCAGCACTCATCATTCAATCCTCAATACATAAGTAAGGTAATTAACGGTTTTTCTTTAGAGGTGCCTCCCTAAACACTCTCTTCACCAGCTCCTCCAAAGGTATCGATTCCTGAATTCCTTCCTTCCTCACTCTGAAATTAGGTATTCCTGAAGCGGCCTCCCGATCGCCGATTACACCTACGTAAGGAATCCATTTCTTCCCTGCTGCGCGGATTCTCTTCCCCAACCCTATATTTCTAGAGTCAATATCGCACCTAACCCCCGCATCCCTCAGGGCTCTGAGAAACTCCTCAGCCTTCCCAACATGGGAGTTCTTAACAGGTATTAGCCTAACCTGAATGGGGGAAAGCCAGGCGGGCAGATAGGGCTGCTTCCCTTGCTGGACTGCCGTTAATGCAGAATCTACTGCCAAAGTGAAGAGGTTTTCTATAGGGCCCAGAATGTTTCCCCAGAGAACCACCCGATTCTCCTCTAGGTGCAGAGAGTGTTTCCCTAAATCATATAGGTTTCCTTCACTATCCAGACCTATAACGGTGACTGTGCAGGCCCCTTCACCCTCAGCAACTATTCCAGGGGATTTCCCAGTTACTGAGGTGTGGAAATCAGCAATATCGCCTATACTCTTCCCGCATCCCATATACTCAATTAGGTAGGTCAACCCCAGTTCTTCATATACCTCGAGAATCCTTCGAAGGAGTGTTCTTAAGAGCTCTAATCCTTCCTCAGGAGTCTCTAGGTGGATACTGAAGAATGCTGAATGAGTATGGAAGAAAGGCGTTCTAAAATGGGTAGATACGCATTCGCCTGCAGCACCTGGGTCAGGTAAGGCTATTCCTGCTAGTCCGCTAAGGGCCTTAACGCCGCACTCATCTATATGGAGGGTCTCAACGTCATTGACGAGCTGCTGAATATACGCTAATTCCCTCTGAATAATATCTTCCTCCATTTCCTTGAATGGCTGGGTTCTTAATGCGTAATATTTTCCTCCCTTGCCTTGAGCCCAGTTAAGGCCTAGATCCATGATTTTACTTAGGAGTTCCTGCCTCATCCTGTACTTGGTTGTAATGTCTGAGGCTTTATTCAAGTATTGCTTTATGAGGCTGTTCTTCAAATCTTCTCTGAACTCCTTAACTTCACCGTCAAGGATCACTGCAGATATTGCAGGTGTCTGTGTTTCGGTGGTGTAGGTTCTCGAAAGCTCTGAGAGAGGGTGCCCGACACACTCAACTAGGAATGACTTGTACCAACCGAAAGGTGCCCGCACAACCGCAACATCACCCAGAGTTTCCTTAACCAATCTCTCCAGCTTCACTAAGACTTCGACAGCTTCCTTAGGTGGAGCTAGCCTATTGCTTAGATGCGCGTACGGATAGATCACTATGTGCTTCACGCCAAGCTCATTAACAAGCTTCTTAAGGTCCTTCACATAAAGATTGCCTAAGTATTTAAACCCTTCAAGATCACCGTCCTCGACACTGATGAATGAGATTAAGCAGTTGACGCATTCATGGTTTCCGGGGACACCACCCAGTTCCTCAGGGTTCTTAATGGCTTTCTTCCTGACGGAGTATCTGAAGTTTTTAGCATGTATGAAGAGTGTCCTCAATCCTATCCCGTTTTCTTAAGGTGGTGGGGCTTAAAGGAATACGCTCTAACTCATCTATGTATAGAGATAATACACGCGTTTTTCAGAGGGTAACGCAATAATCAACCAAAACTTAATAGGTTTCTTATGTATCCCTCAACGGGTAAAGGGAGTTATGGCCGAGGAGGAAAAGAAAATAAAGACTCTCGAGGACTTGGGGCTGAGCCCGACGTACATACATAAGCTTTCTGAGGCCGGCTTCAAGACCCTTGAAGCTGTTGCTGTGGCGAACGTTAATGAGCTTGCAAGCATAGTGGGTATACCTGCCCCCACCGCCAGAAGAATAATAAATATGGCGAGGGAAGCGCTCGGGCTGAAGTTCAAGACGGCATATGAACTGAAGCAGGAGAGGGCGTCAATAGGGAGGATCACTACCGGGTCTAGGAAGCTTGACGAGCTTCTTGGCGGAGGAATAGAGACACGTACCATTACAGAGTTCTTCGGGGAGTTCGGGACAGGTAAAACTAATATATGCCACCAGCTCTCAGTGAATGTTCAGCTTGACGAGGATAAGGGCGGTCTGAAGGGTAAGGCTCTCTACATAGATACTGAGGGAACGTTCCGCTGGGAAAGAATAGACGCTATGGCTAGGGCGATGGGTCTGGATCCTGATGAGGCTATGCAGAACATTATTTGGGCTAGAGCCATAAGCAGTGACCACCAGATGGCAATCGTGGAGGAAGCTATGGAGCTTATTCCGAAGGAGAACATAAAGCTGCTCGTTGTTGACTCCGTTATGGGTCTTTTCAGGGCTGAGTACCCAGGCAGGGAGAACCTGGCTGTGAGGCAGCAGAAGCTTAACAGACATCTCCACCAGCTTGCCAGGATAGCTGATGTCTACGACATAGCGGTCGTCGTAACTAATCAGGTTATGGCGAGGCCGGACGTTTTCTATGGAGACCCGACCCAGGCAGTGGGTGGGCATGTTCTCGCACACGCCCCAGGCATCAGGGTCCAGCTTAGGAAGGGACGAGGTAATAAGAGGATAGCCAGGATCGTTGACGCGCCCCATCTGCCTGAGGGCGAGGCGGTATTCCTCATAACTGATGAAGGTATCAGGGACTTAGATGAGTACTGAGGAACCCTCTCTTGATAATCGAGCAGTCGACTGCAGATCTGACTCTGGTTTTTATCCTCACAGTAACCCTAGTTTATGGCGCCTACCGCGACATTAAGTACAGGGACATACCTGAAGTTACTTGGGTACCTGCAATAGCTGCAGGCATAACGCTGAACCTGATGACGGGAAGATTCGATATTATGCATACATTAATCTCGCTGATTCCCGCAATAATGTTGCTTATTCTCGCATTCCTAGGGATGATGGGGGGCGCAGACTTCCTAGCAATACTTACCATAGGTGTTGTGCACCCGTACTTCACTCTTCTCCCGATATCCCTGCTAACCCTTGGTTATTCTTTAATCATCCCGATATTTCTAATGATTTACTATCTGCTGAGGAACGTCTCTATGAAGAATACTCTTCAGAGGATTAGATGTGTTGAGGGGAGAAGAACTTATCTATGGTTTCTTGGGTATCCGTTAAGGATTTCGGAATTTCTGAAACGTAAGTTCGTATACCCGTTAACGATACCTGCGGAGGGAGGCTATATCTGCCGCTCATCCTTCGGTGAGGATGAGGAAGAGGAGAAGGTTAGGAACACTATCGTAGAGAAAATTAAGGAGGGGTCCCTCACACCTACAGATATCATATGGGTTACTCCAGGTCTTCCACACGTAGTTTTCTTCCTGATAGGCTACCTTCTCGCCTTAGTCACACCTCAGAACCTGCTTCTAAGCATGCTGCTCCACTAACACCTATAATGCCCGGATGAGAGCATTAGGTGGGAGAGTGTTTTGCTTGGGCGTGAAAACATTTTGTGGGCTCCGTGGAGGATGAGCTACATACTTAACTTAGAGAAGGAGGAAGGGTGTATATTCTGCAGAGCAGCCTCCTCCAATAACGACAGGGAGAACTATGTAGTTTATAGGAGTAGGCACTCATTCGTCCTCCTCAATATCTTCCCATATAACACGGCCCACGTAATGGTTGCCCCATACAGGCATGTTTCGAGGCCGGATCTCCTCAGCAGTGAGGAAGTTATGGATCTCCATGAATCACTGATGAAGGCGATTAAGGCAATTGACAGGGAGTATAGGCCTCAGGGATTCAATATAGGTATGAATCTTGGAAGAGTTGCTGGGGCGGGTGTGGAGAGTCACATACATATTCATGTAGTTCCTAGGTGGGTCGGTGACGCCAATTTCATGCCGATTATTGGGGGAAGTAAAGTGATGCCTGAAAGCCTTGAAGACACCTACTCAAGGCTGGTTAAGGCGTTTAAGAAGATTGAGTAGTTGAGGAAACACGTTACAGCGTTTACGTAAAAACACCCCTGAATTAACCTCCTGCCTCAACACGTTTTTACTCCCTTAATGTGAAGCAATAGTTTATAGTTGAGCCCCAACCATTAACTGAGGTCGCCCTAAATGAGGAATTTAATAATAGACTTAACCGGGAAGGATCTCATAACCACTCAGGACTGGAAGGTAGATGAATTGAAGATTGCTTTAGGGCTTGCGAAAGAGTTGAAGGAGACTTACCACTACTTCGGGCTTGAGAGGCTTCCTCCTCTGCTCGATAGGAAAACGTTCTTCATGCTGTTCTTCGCCCCTTCAACAAGGACTAGAGCGGCCTTTGAGGCCGCAATGACGTACCTGGGCGGACATGCCCAATATATTGAGTCGAGGCAGACGAGAGCAGGTGAGGGGGAGGCGGTTAAGGATATTGTAGCGATGTATGACCGTTACGGCCACGGCTTAGGTATAAGAATACTGGACAAAGCGATTGATTTCAGGCACGGCGTAGGCAACCAGTTGTTGCGGGAAGCAGCTAAGCATGTGAGGGTTCCGGTAATCAATATGGCCGACGACCAGTACCACCCAACACAGGCTTTAGGGGACTATATGACTTTCGAAGAGAAGTTCCATAACCCGAAGGGCAAGAAGTACGTAATTATGTGGGCCTACTCCCCCCACGTCAGGGGGCCGTGCAGCGTTAATGCTGACTTACTTCTATTCACGCGGATGGGTGTTGACGTAACCGTTGCTTACCCACCGGGCTTCGATCTCTACCCAGACATAGTCAATCAGGCTAAAGCAAACGCAGAAAGCTCCGGTGCGGTCCTTGAGTTCACCAACGACTATAAAGAGGCTTTGAGAGGGGCACACGCAGTGTTCCCGAGGAACTGGGCCTCGCAGCAGTTACAGGAGCTTGGATATAGCAAGTTCGGTGAGGAGGAGCTGAGGACCTATGAGAAATTCAAGGACTGGAAAGTCACTTCAGAGCTGATGGATCTGATGGATAAGTCCGGTGTACTGATGCATGTGATGCCCATCATGAGGGGGTATGAGGCGGACGACGAGGTTGTGGACAGCCCTAGGTCGATTCTCTACGAGCAGGCGGAGAACGGTATGTGGGCTAAAGCGGCAGTGCTCGCCTTAACTATGGCATACATCAGGTAGAAATCTTAACGCTACTTAATTAAACAAAAAATATTTTTCATTACACAGCGTCACAAGAGCTTCACTCGAATTAATTATTCCAGTTTTTTATTATACCCGACCCTATACTTGAGTGAGGTACCTAAACATGGGTAAGCCTTGGTATGTTGGTATTTGGGAAGGTCAACACTACTTAACCAACATTAACAGGACTCAGGACGACATTAAGCTGATTGTTGAGGCCGCTAGAGATCTTGAAAGAAAGTTTAAGTCTAAGGTCCCGACACCCTACCTTCAGGGGCAGACACTCTTCATGCTCTTCTATAACAGGTCCTTAAGAACCCGAAACAGCTTTGAGGCCGGGATCTTTCAGCTGGGAGGCCATGGAAACTTCCTAAGCCCTAACGATGTCTACACACCCACTCTGCCTGAGGATATGGTTGCCTACAAGACGGAGGCCATAAGTGACGTTGCTAGGGTGCTGAGCAAGTACGGGAACGCAATAGCCATCAGAATATATGCCGACGCAGCTAAGTGGATTATCGGCAGAGGACATAGAGTTATTGAGGAGTTCGCTAAGTGGGCGTCAATACCTGTACTCAACATGGAGGACGACATTTACCATCCGTTCCAGGCGCTGGCCGACATTAAGGCAGCCCTTGACGTGGTGCCCAACCTGAAGGGCAAGAAGTTCGTGGTTTCCTATGCTTATTCGGGAGGTCTTAAGCCTTTAGCCGTGCCGCAGTCCGTCGCCTTAATCGCGGCAATGATGGGTGCAGAGGTAGTTGTGGCTCATCCGAAGGGCTTCGAGCTTCAGGATGAGGTCATTCAGAAAGGCAAGGAGTTCGCCGACCAGTACGGCGGCTCCTTCAGCGTTTCCTACGATATGAAGGAGGCTTTCGAGGGCGCCGCCTTCGTGTATCCTAAGGCGTGGAGCCCTAAGGGCTTCTTCCCGCCCTACAGCGCTGACGGGCAGGTGCATAAGGAGGAAGCCAAGGAATATCAAGCAAAGTTCAAGAACTGGATAGTCACAATGGATCTGCTTGAGGAGGCAGGGAAGCCGTACTACATGCACTGCGGGCCTGCGGACAGAGGGATGGAAGTGACTGACGAAGTTCTAGACACGTATGAGAGATCCCTCTACTTCCAGGAGGCGGAGAACAGGCTCCACGTCCAGAAGGCCGTAATGACAATGGTTATGGGATCGAAATACGAGTAGGTGGAATAAAGCTTAAAACAGTAAGCAGTAGCGTAAGAAGGTGCTGATGTATGGAAAGAAACGAGAAATACATTCTCCTCGCTCTAGGGGGGAACGCCTTCCAAACCAAAGGAGAGAAAGGAACTACTGAGAACTACTGGAAGAACGCGTATAGTGCCGCCGAAACAATAGTGAAGATCGTGAAGGAGGGGTATAAGGTCGCTATCACTCACGGAAACGGGCCTCAGGTCGGCACAATCCTTGAGTGGATGGAGAGGTCTAAAGACAAGATACCGCCCCTAGCCATGGATATTGCTGGCGCCATGACTCAGGGATGGCTGGGCTATCTTCTCATGCAGTCAATCCACAACACCCTCATTAAGGAAGGGATTAAGGACCACGTAAAAGGTGTTGTAGCCATAGTTAACCAAGTCCTCGTAAGCAAGGAGGACCCGGCGTGGCAGAACCCCACAAAATATGTGGGGAGTTACTACACCGAGGAAGAAGCTAAGAAAATAGCTGCTGAGAAGGGATGGGTAATAAAGCCCGATCCGAGAGGAGGGTACAGAAGAGTTGTGCCTTCACCAAATCCGACAGAGAACATTGAGGTAGGGGCAGTAAAGAAGCTGATTGATGAGGGCTGGATAGTTATTGCTTCAGGAGGAGGCGGAATCCCCGTAATCAGGAACGAGGACGGAACCCTCCAAGGTGTTGAGGCAGTCATTGACAAGGACCTTGCTGGTGAAGTGTTGGCGACATCGCTCGGAGTTGGAACCTTCGTGATTCTCACGGACGTCGACGGAATATACATCAACTTCAAGCAGCCTAATGAGAAGAAACTCGACGTGGTTAAGGTTTCAGAGCTGGAGAAGTATTATGAGGAAGGACACTTCAAGCCCGGCAGCATGGGTCCGAAAGTGCTGGCGGCTATGCGGTTCATAAAGCACGGCGGAAAGAGGGCCATGATCGGCCACCTCAAGAACGGCTACGAAGTAATTAAGGGCAACTCAGGAACAATGATTATTCCGGACTAAACAGAACTCTGAAAACTTTTTTACATCCTTTTAACCAGCATCTTCAAGTATTTATCATTTCGGAATTAAGGAATACTTAAAATTAATGCATGTGTAAGAAAATTTAGGGTCACGTTATTATGGCAGAGAAAGTCGATATCCTCCTAAACAACGCCCTAATCGTAACAATGAATAGGTCTAGGGATGTTATCCCGAGAGGCTATGTAGCCATAAGGGACGGGAAAATCGTTGGTTTAGGTGCCGGCGACGGCAGAACGAAGTATTCCGCGGAGGAGGTTGTTGAGATTAAGAGGCAGATCGTGACTCCAGGTTTTGTCTGTGCGCATACACACTTCTACGGCCTTCTCCTGACTGGTTCCCCATGGTTCGGAGTTATAGAGCCCCCCTCAGACTTTCAGCAGAACCTTCAGAGGATCTGGTGGGCTCTGGATGAGTCCCTCACTTACGAGGATGTCTACATAAGCGCCTTAATGGGGGCAGTGATGTTCGCTAGGACGGGAACAACTTTCTTTAAGGATCTTCTTGATGCGCCTAACATAACTCAGGGCTCACTCGATTATATAGAGAAGGCTGTGAATGAGGTAGGTATTAAGGGGTTTGCAGGATTCTCCGTGACTCAGAGGAGAAGTATCGAGGAAGGTTTTGAAGGTATTAAGGAGAACGAGAGGTTCGTTAGGAAAACTAGGAACGACCCCTACACAAGAGTTAAGGGTGTTTTCACAATCCACGCATCATTCACTGTTGATGATGAAATTTTAATGAAGACTAAGGAGTTGGCCGATAAGTACGGAACCATATATGCATTGCATGTGGAGGAAGGCCTCATAGATGTGTACCACAACATCGAGAGGTATGGTAAGAGACCTATTGAAAGAATGCGTGACATAGGTTTTCTCTCCCCCCGCCTCCTAGCGATCCATGTGGTTCAGGCGATCGATGACGAGTTAAGAATGCTTAAGGAGTATGACGTGAAGATCGCGCACAACGCGATGAGCAACATGATTAACGGTGTGGGGGTGCCTCAAGTCCCGAAAATGCTGAGTATGGGTCTGACTGTCGGGATAGGGAACGACGGTTACGTGATGGATGTCTTCGACAATATGAGAACAACCTACCTGATACATAAGGTTGCTCAGAAAGATCCTCGGGTCACGGATGTTGTGAAGGTTGTTGAGATGGCCACAATAGATGCTGCCAAGGTTCTGGGAATGTCTCACGTAATAGGGTCTATTGAGGTAGGTAAGGACGCCGACATAACCATTATTTCACCGGAAATTGTCCATACACCGCTGGATGAGAGGACAGTGTTCGGGCACCTGGTAAATACCTTCACGGGCCAAGATGTTTGGGGTGTACTGGTTAACGGGAAGTGGGTAACTAAGAACAGGAGAGTCGTCACCGTCGACGTTGATAAGGTTATGGACTATGCCCATAAGGTTGTTAATAAGTTGTGGGACAGGATGCTCTCCATGGAGCCGAAGTATAAGGTTGAGTATCTCCGCAAGTAGTTTTGTGGGGTGTATGCATGGTGGTTGATCTAACTGTTGAGATAGCTGGCTTAAAATTCAGGAACCCTGTACTTAACTCGGCCTGCCCTATATCTAGGGACGGCCCGGCTATGGAGCAGCTTGCCGAAGGAGGTGTTGGAGGACTCGTCTCCAAAACGATCGGCGTTGTAGCTGCTAAGGTGCCGAGGCCGCACATGGGCGTGATTAATAGGGGGTACATAGGCCTAATAGTTCCTCAGTATAAGGAAGGGAAGCTTAAGACAAGAATATCGATGGTTAGGGGCGCCTACTACGGCTTCCTGAACGCCGAGCTATGGACTGACCTGCCTCCCGAGCAATGGTTCGAGAAGGAACTCCCTTACGCTAGGAAGGTGGCGGAGAAGCATGGGATACCGCTTATAGCGAGCATAGGGTATAAGGCTCATGAGCTGCGTGAGCTTGGCCCTAAGGCTGTGAAGGCAGGGGCGCAGGGAATTGAGTTCTCGACGCACTACCTAGGACATGACTACTCACCTGTGATTGAGTCGGCTAAAGCCCTTAGGGAAGCGGTGGATGTTCCCATATTCCCGAAGCTGAGTCCCCACATATGGGGCCTTAAGGAAATGGTTAAGGAGCTGGAGAAGGTCGGTGTGGACGGGATTGTGGCCATAAACACTCTCGGGCCTGCCCTCCACATCGATATAGAGACAGGTAAGCCCATTATGGGTGGGCCGTTCGGCCACGGTTGGCTTTCGGGCCCTGCCCTAAAACCCATTGGGCTGGCCATAGTCGCTGAGATAGCTAAGGTAACGAAGCTTCCAGTGATTGGTTGTGGAGGCGTGACTCATCCGGAGGACGTGATTGAGTATATTATGGCTGGGGCCTCGGCTGTTCAGGTATGTACGCAGGCAATAGTGGAGGGGCCTACAGTATTCAGGAGGCTATCTGAGGGTGTTGCTAAGTGGCTTAAGGAACACGGGTATTCAAGCGTCGAGGATATTAGAGGGATAGCCCTCAAATACCTCACCAGAGACCCTGCCGGTTGGTTCGACATAAAGAACCCTGTGGTCGAGGATGACAAATGTATAGCGTGCGGCCTCTGCGAACAATCCTGCATCTATGACGCCGTTCACGTCGTGCCCAAGGATGGCAGAAATGTTGCTGTGGTGAATACGGAGAACTGCTACGGATGTGGTCTCTGCACAACCGTTTGTCCCACTCTAGCCATAAAATTCCCCGATGCTTACTGGGGGTAAATTAAGCAGAAATAAAAACATTCTTTTCCCTTCAAAGATTATCTTTCCTCCTTTATCGCTTCCTAATTAAGGATTTCTTATAACTACCTCAGAGGAAGTTACTCGGTGCATGATTTGAGCAGGTATATAACGCATCTTAAATGTTCGCGATGCGGTAAGGTATATCCCTACGACTCTAAGCCCATTACCTGCGAAAGCAGGGATTATGGAAGGCTTGACATTTACTACGATTACGAGGCGCTTAAGGAGTTCTTCACTAGGAAGTATTTGGAGTCGAGGCCCCTTATTAATCAATGGAAGTATAGGGATCTCCTACCTCCCAAGGATGAACGCAATATTGTCACCTTAGGTGAGGGCGCTACCCCTTTACTCCGTGCGGACAGGCTTGCCGAGGCTTTAGGAATGAGGAAAATCTGGCTCAAGGACGAGACAAGGAATCCTACAGGGTCCTTCAAGGACAGAGGGATGTCCGTCTCGGTTAGTGTTGCTAAGGAATTCGGGTACACTAAGCTCACTACAGCTTCATCAGGTAACGCGGCCGCGGCCCTCGCGGCTTACGCAGCTAAGGCAGGTATGGACGTGTATGCCTTCGTAATAGTTCATGCGGGCTACGGGAAGATAGCTCAGCTCCTCTTCTACGGGGCTAAAGTGTTTAAGGTTAGGGGTCTTGGAAGGGAGGACCCTACAGTGAAGCTGATGGAGATGACTTACGAGAAGTTCGGTTTCTTCCCTTCCCCTAGCTTCGGGCCATTCAACCCCTACCAGATCGAGGGCCCTAAAACAATCTCCTACGAAATAGTTGAGCAGCTCGGGTGGAGGACCCCTGACTGGGTCTTCGTGCCTGTTGGTGCAGCCTCCCTACTAACTGGAGTGTGGAAAGGGTTCAGAGATTTCCGCGCTTTAGGAATCACTGATGATCTTCCACACCTCTTCGCGGTGCAGTCCGTGGGTAACCCACCTTTCGTTAAGGCGTTTAAGGAGGGCCAAGACCCGTTCCATATTAAGCCTTGGGAGAGACCTGAAACGATTGCTTGGGGGCTTGAGGACCCGTATCCTTGGGACGGTGACGGCGGTTTAGCGGCTTTGAGGGAGACTGGAGGTGATGCGGAGGAGGTTAAGGACGAGCTTATTCTTAAGGCAATGAAGATGCTCGCCAGCCTTGAAGGAATATTTGCCGAGCCTTCTGGAGCGGCTGGTCTCGCGGGACTGATTAAGGCATTAGAGGAAGGAAGGATAGGGAGGGATGAGGAGGTTGTTGTGCTTGTGACCGGCCACGGCCTCAAGGACCCGGACATAGTTAAGCAGACGGCCGGTGATGCACCAGTGATTAATCCAAGCCTAGATGAGTTAAGGGAAGCGCTCAGTAAGACGTATGGGGAGAGAATTTAACCTCCGGTAAATCCCTAATATACCCCTCCACCAATTAATTATTCGGGTTCGGTGCTCTGCAGATGATTAAGGACCTTAAAATAAATTCGCATGGAGGCATACTGATTGACCCAACCATAGTCATTGATGGGCATGAGGATGTGAGGTTCAGAGTTGTTACGCATGCACACTCTGATCACTTAGTGATGCTTAAGACCTCCCTAAATAAAGGCCTTGAATTAATAGGGACTCCCCTCACTCTGGAATGGATAGAGGTGTTGGGATATAGCCTCAACCCATTAAGCATTAAGCCACTGAATTATGGTGAGAGGCTTCGGTTGGGTGACGGAGTTCTATGGCTTGAGAAGGCTGAACACATACCCGGGACTGCTCAGGTGGTTTATGAGAGGAGCGACGGACTTAGAATAGTGTATACCAGCGACTTCAAGAAGCCCGGAAAATCAACCAAAATAATAAGCGGGGACATCCTGATAACGGACGCTGTATACGGGAGCCCGTCATATAAACGCCCCTTCGATGACTGGATAGATGTTATCCTCACTGACTTAGTTAAGGAGCTTCTTGTTGAGGGTCCTGTCCATATTTACGGATACCACGGCAAGATCCAGGAAGTTATGGCTCTGCTCAGGCGTGAAGGCTTAGACACACCCTACATACTGACTCATAAGGAGTACCTCCTTGCTAAGGCCGCTGAGAAGGCCGGCCTAAGGCTGGGAAGCTTCTTTCATGAGAGGTCTGAGGAGGCTGAGGAAATAATTAGGGGGAGGTGGTATATCCATTTCCACCATATGAACGCCAGGAAGAAGAGTAACGGGTGCGGGAGTCACGTAGTTCTCAGCGGGTGGGAGTTCTCTAAACCCTTTAAGAGGCTTGGGCAGAGGAGATGGCTGGTGGCCTTCAGTGATCATGCAGACTTCAACGGGCTTGTTGACTACGTTGTTAGGGCGAGGCCGAGGAAAGTGCTGGTGAATAATAGTAGAAGCACATACGGCGAGCTCTTCGTGGAGTATCTGAGGCGGAAGCACGGAATAGATGCTTACCTACTCCCTTAACTCATCGTCCTGCAGTTCCTCTATATCCTTCGTCATTATTTCCTGTATACTCATGCCATAGTCCTCCATCAGTATCAGTATGGCTGCCTGCGGAGGGATTATTCCTTTCTCCGTTATTATTGCGTCTATGTATTCCGGCGGCGTCACATCGAAGACCGGGTTATAGATCCTCACCTGAGGATTCCTCTTAATCCATTCCTCATTAACAATCTCTCTCGGATCCCTCTCCTCAATCGGGACAAGCTCCCCTATCACTGTCCTCGGGCTGAACTTATACGTCTCCGCAGCCACATAGACACGTACGCGAGCCTCCTTAGCTGCGAGGGCGACCAGCGAGGTCCCTATCTTATTGATTACGGCGCCGTTCGCAGCTATGGTGTCGGCACCGACAACCACTTTATTCACTCTCTTCATGAAGTACCTCACGGAGGAGTCAGGTATCAGAACCACGTCCAGTCCTGCGTCAGAGAGCGCTTTAGCTGTGATCAGTCCCTGCAGCTTCGGCCTGGTTTCCTTCACGTATACCTTACTTATCTTCCCTTGGTTGAATGCATGAACCATTACCGAAACTGCCGCCGTGCTATGGCAGTGCGTCATCAGGACATCCCCGTTCTCAATTCTTTTCGCACCTAACTTACCTATCCTGTCCACGGCCTCCTTAGAGTAGGTTATGAAGCTTTCAGCAGCATTAATCACCACCTCTTTCGCCTCCTCTACGGAGGCAGGTGTTGAACGCCTTAACCTAATCATGACGTAGGACACCGCATTGGGGAGTGAGACCGCGGTCGGGCGGGCCGAGGTCACGTACTGAGCCACCCTCTCCATGTAGTTAAGGAAGTCCTTCAGGTTATCCCCTGTATATTCTTTAGCGGCTTCTGCTAAGGCTTGGGCTCCGGCCCTAGCAATCTTGCCGGCCCCTCTAATAATCATCTTCCTTATGTCTTCCCTTATCCTTACTGTTTTTTCAGGTATTCCCTCAGCTGACATACTTCCTCACCTCCTCAAGAAGCTCTTCAGGCGGCCTAAGCCTTGGGGGCCACCCGTAAATCTCCTTAATGATTAGGGGGATTGCCTGAGGTGCGAGAACACCTTTCTCCGTTATTATTGCGTCTATGTATTCCGGCGGCGTCACATCGAAGAGGGGGGCCTTCACAAGTATCCTTCCGCTGAGCTCTTTGGCCTTATCCTCAGGCATTATCAAGGATGCATCGCTTAGCACGACCCCCTCAATCAACTCGCCGAAAACTGTTTCGAGACCTATTCTATAGGTCCCTGCAGTGACGTATGTCCTCACTCTCGCTTCCTTAGCCGCTAAAGCTATTGCGGAAGTCCCTGCCTTATTGATTACGGCGCCATTCGCAGCAACTGCGTCAGCGCTCACGAAAACTCTATTGACGCGCTTCATCACGAACCTTACAGCTGAGTCCACTATGAGGGTTGTGTCCACACCCAGCCTGCTTATAACCTCAGCTGCGTACTTGCCTTCCCCTATAGGTCTTGATTCCGTGATGATCACGGAGAACTTTAATCCCCTGTCTAACGCCTTCTGAAGAAGCTTAATTATGGTGGAGCTGTAGGAATGGGTGAGTATGATGTCTCCATCGTTAATTCTTTTAGATCCAAGTGTCGCTACAGCATCCTTAATGTTTTCAACATTCTCTATAATACTCTCTACATGTTGAGGGGTCTGGGCGATAGCATCCTTAAGCCCTTCACGGGAGGCCACTCTTAAGAATACATCTAGGTATTCGCGGAGCAGGTTCTTCATAACGACTGAGGTAGGCCGGGCCTTAAGGTATGAAGGTACTGCCTCAAGCAGGAAGCGAGGGAATTTCTCGGGGCATGACTTCGAAGCCTCCTCAATGTCTTTCAGGACAGCGAACCCGGCCTCCGTAGAGCCAAGTATCTTTCCCTGCCTTAACGCGTGTGAGGTCACACTGATGTTCGAGAACACTTCATCACAATTCTTCATGCCCAAACCCATCACCTTAATCTATACGTGGTAATTATCGATGTAAATACCAGTTTATACATTATTAAATATTGTTAATAAAAGCTCTAGAAACCACCTTCAGTTTCTCCCTGCACACCGGAAGAAATCTGTCTTCAAAAACTTCCTTCTCAGGAACCCCCCTAGGATTCTCGTAGCCTGCATTAACCCCTGAGGCGCATGATGCATATATCAAAGCGTCACTGTCTTCCATACCCTCATGCTTGGCAGCACCGAATGCCCCTATGAATGCGTCACCGCACCCAACCGTCGACTTAACTTCCATACCTACCCACTCAGGCCTGAAAGCGTCTACATGCAGAACTATTCCTTGAGAAGGGTCGTAAAGGTCCGCGCCCTCCACCCCCCTCTTCACGACTATCCTCAGTGACTCATTATGTTGTAGTAGCTTCCTCAACTCCGCGATTCCACCGCCACCTATTATGAGCCTTAGCTCCTCCTCATTAGGCATGAATATATCAACATGTGGAAGTATAGGAGAAAGCTTCTCAATACCTAGCCTAGATAATGCTCCAGGGTCCCATAAAACAGTCGCGCCGGCTTCCTTCGCCAGCTCTGCAAGTCTCATAGCAACCTGTAGCGGGGGATTCATTATTATCACGGTGGAGGTTTCAGCAAGCTTCTTCATGAGGTTCTTTGACAGGGCCTCTGGCTTGAGGAGCGTGTTGGCGCCATAGTAGCTGTAGACCGCTGAGGTGCCGTCAGGCTTAACTGCTACGAATGCCTGACCAGACTCTATGCCTTGATGAATAGAAATGAAGGAAACGTCGATACCTTCCTTCCTTAAGGCCTCTATGTGCCTATGCCCTACTTCGTCATCCCCCACAGCGCCAAGGAACCACACCCTACCTTTTCCTAGGAGCCTAGCAACGCCTACAGCCGCGTTTCCTCCGGACCCTCCTAAAAACCTCTTGATTGAGGTGACGACTGATTTAGGTGGGGCAAAATGGTTTACTTGAAGTGTGATGTCGTAGTTAAGGGATCCTGCCACGAGAACTAGTTTTTCCCTCCTTTCCCTATACATATCCATACCTTCTTACCTTCAATATTCCATTCCTGGCTTAATAGAGTATCGCTGCAATCATCGCCTATCAATAGGGCCCTAACCTCCTCTCTGATGTAGTTCCTGTGGTTACTCACCGCTTCCCTAAGCTCCTCATCCTCTGTTTTCAGACCTACCTCAATGAATTCATCGACGTTGAGGTTTGCTTTATTCCTCATGACCTGCACCCTCCTAATGATCTCCCTCGCCAACGCTTCATAGTACAGTTCCCTATCAAGCTCCCTCGGTATGCATGCCTTAAACTCCTGGGTTTCTCCGCATACATATTCCTGTGAGGTACAGCTCTCCGGCAGGGCCGTTGAAATTACGACATCCTTAGAGTTTGTCAAGAATTTTAGAACCTCCGCATTCTCCTCCACGCGAGGAACATTATCCGGTCTGAGTAAGGCTATGTAGACCTTCCTTATGGGCCATCTCAGCTTTATTCCTGCCTCATTCCTGAGGGACGCCACATGGCTGGCAATACTGAATGTGAGAGTGAAGGACTCCTCCAGCTCCTTATTCACTAGTGATTCATCAGGCTCCGAAACCTTGCTGAGATGGATGCTTTCCGCCTCCCCTGACTCGTAAGTTCTAATGAATCTCTGCCAGAGGGCCTCAGCGAAATGAGGCGTTATCGGTGCAAGAAGCTGGAGACCTTTCTTAAGAACATAATAGAGAACCGAGTACACTACGTACTTATCCCCGCCTTCCTCTTTCCATACCCTCGGCCTTACTAGACGCAGGTAGTTATGACTCACGTCCTCAATGAAGAAATCTATGAGTGTTCTTGTGTAGTGGTGGAGCTCGTAGTTCTGCATATATCTGTATACCTCCTTCTGCACTGTGTTGATTCGTGAAAGTATCCACAGGTCCTCCTTCTTCGCATGCTTTATCATTTCCTTCAGAGGGTAGTTCTCGGGTGTGAAGTGATCGAGATCCATGTACGTTTTAGAGAATCTGAAGACGTTCCATATGATGTTCAGTTTCCCTAACGACTCCTTGATTTCATCGGGGTTGAATATGAAGGTCTCTCCGGGCGGGTATCTTGACAGTATGTAAAGCCTGAGCTGATCCGCTCCGTATTTTTCGAGTGCCTCCTTAGCCCAGACCACATTGCCTAGGTGCTTACTCATCTTTCTTCCATGTTTATCGAGGACGAGTCCCTGCATCATTATTTCCTTATAGGGGGCCTTACCCTCCATAATTACGGATGTTGCTAAGAGCGAATAAAACCATCCTCTCGTCTGATCTATCCCCTCCGTAACGAATGTGTAGGGGTAGAGCTTTCTCCAGAAATCCCTGTTTTTCAGGCCGTTGACCGAGGCGAGCCAAGCCATTCCGCTGTCTATCCATACATCGACAACGAATGGTTCCCTTACCCATTCGCTGCATTTCCCATGCCTTATCTTTATCCTATCTATCCATGGTCTATGGACAAGCTCCTCATCGCTCAACCCTTCCGGAATGTTGACTGCCAGCTTCCTTAACTCCTCTATTGATCCGATTACCAGTAATTCTCCATTATCTTTGCATTTCCATATGGGTAGGGGTGTCCCCCATACCCTTGATCTTGAAATTGTCCAGTCCCTAGCGTTCTCGACCCAGGTATCGAACCTTGCCCTCAGTTTATTCGGGTAGATCCTGACTTTCTTCAGTTCTCTGAGAAGGTCTTCCTTAACAGCCGTTATTTTAAGGAACCACTGTCTCCCGGCCCTATATATTAAAGGGGTATGGCACCTCCAGCAATGGGGGTACTTATGCGTGATTGTTCCGGAGTATACTAGAAGGCCTTTCTCTTTAAGGACTGAAATAACCTTCTTTGAAGCCTCCTCCACATATAGGCCGGCGAATATACCGCCCTTCTCATTGAACACGCCATTTATTTCAACATTACTTGTTATTGGGAGCCCGTGCTGCAGACCTGCTTCATAGTCCTCAGGTCCGTGTCCAGGTGCTGTATGAACCAGTCCTGTGCCTTCTTCCAGCGAAACGAAGTCGGCTGTTATCACGTAGTGAGCGTTACCATGCTCCTTATGTATAGGTACTTCATTGAGGAGGGGGTGGACATACTTCAGGCCTTTAAGCTTTTCGCCCTTCACCTTCTCTACGCAGCGCCACTTCTCGATCTGGGCATTCCTTAAAACCTCCTCCATCCTTGACTCGGCAACCCACCAGAATTCTCCGCCTACATCTATTTTGCAGTATTCACCCTCAGCATTCACGGCGACCGCTTCATTATCTATTATTGTCCATGGAGTTGTCGTCCATATGATCAGGTATGTGTCATCCTCCCCAACCACCTTGAACTTTACGTATATTGAGGGAGATACTTTTTCTTGGTATCCTTGATCGACTTCAGCATCGCTTAACGCAGTTTCGCAACGGGGGCAGTAGGGCAGAACCCTGTACCCTTCGTAGAGTAGGCCTCTTTCATACGCTTCTTTAATAAACCTCCACACGTGATTGATGTAGTAAGCCCTCCTAGTTTCATAAGCGTTCTCTAGATCGAGCCATAAACCTATCTCTTTAGTGGCGTACTTCTCCCAGAAGTTCAGGTAGTAGTCCACAAGCTCACTGCATTTCTTAACGAATTCCTCATAAGTTACTTTACTCCCTATTTCTTTCTTGTGCTTTATTCCGAGCTTCTTCTCGACCTCCACCTCTACGGGGAGCCCCTGCTCGTCCCAGCCTCCCTGTGCCCACACGTTGAATCCTTTGACCCTATGGAATTTCAGCACAGCATCCTTGTAGATCCGTCCCCTCAGGTGCCCGACATGGGGATGGCCGTTCGCTGTAGGGGGGCCTTCAAGAAAGGAGAAAAGCGGACTTCCCTCCACCCATTCTCTCCATTTTCTAGGTATTTCTTTCTCTTCCCAGAACCTCTTTACTTCATTCTCCAGCTCCTTAATCCTTAGGCGCCCCAAATCAATAATTGACACCACCCAAGAACTACTGAACAGGTCTTAAAAGCATTAATTTCAGAAGGCCCCGTGGGAGATCCCCCGCTCATCCTGAGCCGGTCGGCTCCGTAGCGGGGGCTCCCAGTAAGAATTGTTCTGAGGGGTGAAAAACCTGTTGTTATCTGTAGAGGTAGTTAGCGACTTTTTCCAGTCCTAGAGATGTGAGGGTTTCTTTTGTTGGGATTCCTTCACTGTTCCATCCTCTGAGGCTGTAGTAATGCTGTAGCATCGCTAAGTAACCGTCCTTATTGAGCTTAGCTCCTGAGTACGGGCCTTTAGTCAGCGGGTCGCTGAACCATCTTTCAGGCGGATAGTCCATTCCGCTGCTCCATTCCCTCCCTTCAGCACGGAACTCCCTTACCCAGTAGGCCCTTATGAGTGAGTAGATCCTGTTGGCTGTTGTGTGGAGCTCGTCCCAAGTGAAGTCCACACCTGTTGCGGCCCTCAGGAACCTTAGGTAGTAGTCTAGGTCAAGCCCTAGCTCAACCCATGGAAGCCTGCAGGTTACGAAGCTTTCGAAGAGCGCTCCCCTAATGTTCTGCATCCAGACAAGCTTCTCAACCTTCTCCTTTGTGTATGTGTCTCTCCCCATCTTTATTTCAAGTGATATGAACCAGGCGTCCTTGTGGTGGGCACCTATGCTGGAGGTTCCGTAGGCTAGGGCCATTCCAGGGGCGGCGTGGCAGTCGTAGGCAGAGATCTCTAATCCTTTAATATGCATGGCGAACCTTTCTGCCTCTCCACCTAATTCCTTCGAAAGCCTCATGGTGCCGTTGGCAAGCCTGTCACCTAACCCTCTTCTGGCAGCGATGTCTTTAATG
Organism: uncultured Desulfurococcaceae archaeon; assembly: GCA_964404265.1. Classification (GTDB taxonomy): domain Archaea; phylum Thermoproteota; class Thermoprotei_A; order Sulfolobales; family NBVN01; genus CAZFVC01. Next base: position 22,698 of record CAYOJG010000011.1, read on the forward strand.
AGGTTCTCAACACTTTTAACATCTCCCCACTCAATACCGTCCTTAAGGAGCCCTTTCTCAGTGGCTTCCATGGCGAACCCTATGGCGGACCCTGTGCTTATGGTGTCGAGGCCTGCATCATCTATTATGTCGTTAAGTCTTGACACTGCCACAATGTCAGCTATCCCTAGATTTGACCCAAGCATTGCAACGTTTTCATAGTCTGGCTCAGCAATCTTGGGTTCTCCATCTTCCTTATACTCTACATAGTTTCTACAGGGCATGTTGCAGTTGGGGCAGGCCTCAGTCTTTACTTTAATCTTCTCCATTGCGTCACCTGAGATTTTCTCGTAGTTGTCGAAAACACCTTCCCTGAAGTTGTATGTGGGGAGAACAGAGTTCTTCTGGGACCATTCAATAGTCATCATAGTTCCCTGCCTTACCCAGAAATCGTAGGAGGGTGAATTCTTCAGGTCGGCATACGCTTGGGCCCCAGCTTTTATCAGCTCCTTCCTGTCTGCAGGTTCAGGCATTTCACATCCTTCAATAACGACTGCCTTAAGGTTCTTCGATCCCCACACAGCACCCATGCCGGGCCTCCCGCCCGAACGGCCATGTTCACTTATGACGGTTGAGTAGAGAACCATGTTTTCTCCTGCAGGCCCTATCATCAGAGCTGCGACCTTATCACCGAACATTTTCTTCAGCTTCTCCTCAGTTCTGTGTGTTCCCTCGCCCCACAGATCCTCACCGTTTAGGAACTCAACCCCCTCACATGTTATTTTGAGGAGTGTGGGTTTCTCCGCCTTCCCCTTAATCACGACAGCTTGGTATCCTGTCCTCCTCAGCTCTACTGCAGCGCGCGTACCTATATTTCCGTCCCCGTAGCCGCGGGTCAGTGGCGATTTGGATGCAATAACCATCTTCCCGGATGACGGTAGCGGATACCCTGTCAGAGGGCCGGTGGCGAGCACGACTATGTTGTCTGGGTGGAAAGGATCTATTCCGGGAGGGTTAAGGTCCCAAAGAAGCTTTGCTGTTAGGCCTCTTCCTCCGATGAACATCCGCAGGATTTCTTTAGAAAGCTCCGTTGTTGAGTATCTTTTGTTGGTTAGGTCTATGTGAAGTAATTTCGTGGACCAAGCACTCATTTACGTCACCATAAAATAGTTAAGGACTTGGTTATATGGTTTCAAACGAAATCCTTATGTTTTCCTTCACTGATGATAAATAGGGTTATACTTATGGCTAAAGTGAGGACCCAGCTAGTCGCATGGGATGACATAGTTTCATGGACCCGTTCCTTAGCGGAGAAGATTAAGTCTTCGGGCTATAGACCCGACCTTGTCGTGGCTGTCGCTAGGGGCGGCTTTGTTCCTGCAAGGCTTCTCTGTGATTTCCTACTTATAGATAACCTCATATCGATACAGTCCCAGCACTGGACAGAGGCCGCAAAGGCAGAGGATAAGGCAGTGATTAAGTTTCCCTACAAGCTTGATTTGAGGGGGAAGAAGGTTCTTCTCGTTGACGATATAGTGGATACGGGGGAGTCCCTGTCGCTAGCTAAGGAATTCATTACTCAGAACTGGAATGCTGACGAGGTGAAGATAGCTGTTCTTCAGTGGATATCTCCGGTCGCTAAGTTTAAGCCTGACTTCTACCACCTGGAGGTTAAGGAATGGATATGGTTCCAGTATCCTTGGACAAGGCTGGAGGACACCTACCAGTTCATGAAGAGGATGCTTAGCGAGGAATCTAAGTATAGGAAGGAGTGGAGTTATTCTGAGATAGTGAGTAAGTTCATGGAGTGGTACGATCTAGACGTCGGTGACGAGTATCTGAAGGGAGCGTTAAGGATGCTTGAGGAGTCCGGCTTCCTCAGGAGGGAGGGAGAGAACTACATAGTTGTTTATGAGGGGTAAAACAGAAGCTAGATGGTTGTTGAAGGCATACTCATCTTCTCCTTCGCTATTACTTCGGCCTCCTCGAGAATCTTGTCCGCTTCCCTAGAGGACTCAGGTGAGAAATCTGGGGGTGTCGGGAAGTAGTCTAGGAGGTCACCGGCTCTCTCCATAATGTCTTCCGTTATGAGGGATATGTCCGGTATCCAGTCGGTGAAGTCCTTGATTTTCTTCAGGACGTCCTTTATCAGGATAATCTCTTTTGCCGTGACCCCTAAAAGGCCCAGCGTTTCAAGCCTTATGATTAGAAGCTCTAGGGTTGCCTCAACCTTGCTAATAACCCTTAAGGCGTTCTGGTACATGGAGATGTTCTTGATGTATTCCTGCCTCATGCCTTCATCGGTTGCGTAAAGAAGCTTCTCCTCATACTCCTTAATCTTTCCCTCTATTCTGGATCTGTAGTGGAAAGCCCTCTTATGGAGTTGCTTAAGGTCGATAAGAACTCTAGCTAACTCCCTACGTATCTCATACTTACTAGGTTTTCTCCTGAATAACACCCCAATCCCTAAATATCATCTGTACCGTAAACCCATATAAACCGAGAGCCACATACAGCAACAACCTTAAAACCCTCTTAATTAATTCAATAATGGCCCCCGGTAGCTCAGCGGTAGAGCGCCCGGCTGTAGTCAGCCCCGGAGGGTACATATAGAATCCCGTTCGGGAGCCCTCCGGCAGAAACCGGGCGGTCGGGGGTTCGAATCCCTCCCGGGGGACCACCCCTTAACTACTTTCACATTTTCTGAGAGACTCCATAAGTCTCCTCCGTGATTCAAGATCGGTTAACAAAGTTCTAAGTGACTCCGTAACAGATCTGGCGACATCGGTTTTCCTCCTGACCCCAGGAAGAATGGGGTCAGGGTAATCAAGGGTTCTTACGCTCTCATATATTGCCTCAGCGACCTTGAAGAGTGTATAGGCCTCATCATACTTATCATCTCTTACCAGATCGAGAATCCTTCTCTTAAGCTCCCCAACTAAGTCGAGCAATCCCTGAACGTAAGGGACAGGATCTACGCCTAAATCGCTTATGGAAGGAAGCCTACCTTCCTTAATCAAGATGTAGTAGAGGGCAGCCTCCACGTACTCTGAAGCGATATTGAAGTAGAGACCCGAATTCCTTAATTCAGGATACTTAGAAGCAAGCTCGGTGACCTTCAGGTAGATGTCCTTCATGGCTGAGTAATGCTTTCCCGCATCCTCCAATCTCATCGAATGTAGGGAAGTTATTACATAGCCGGACTCCCGGATAACATCCCTCCCCGACTTAATGATGAGCTCCCTCACCTCATCCTTCTCCCTCAGGTAGGCATCAACTAAAGTAATGCTTTCCCTAATGCTCGAAACCACTTCATCGATATTGATCATAAAACCACACCAAGTAAATTACACTTTACCCAAAAAGTCTTTCAGGGATCCAATAATGATAGGAATAATCGTAGTGATGTGATAATAAAAGCTATATAATGGCGCCGGGGAGGGGACTCGAACCCCCGACCACCGGGTTAACAGCCCGGCGCTCTACCGGCTGAGCTACCCCGGCTCCGTAAATGGTTAATCTTGTCCCTATTTAAGTGTTAAATCCTTGATTTATTGGATGTGTTGCTTATACTTTTTATATAATATACCGTTATTGTTTTTGTTAATTATTTTTTTAAATATTTATCATAAGAAAATTCATGGATTTCCTGTCAATTTTAGGGAATTTCAAAGTGTTTATGAAGTATTTCTTTGTTTTTTCTGAAGTTTTTCTTTGGAAAAATTTCCTAGTAATGGTGAAGGTTTACCGTAATCCTTAACTACTTCATAAGGGAAAATCTCTCGGTGAATTAACTTGGCTAGGAAGAAGACGGTTAAGGTTAAGGATCCAACTACTGGGAAGGAGGTAGATCTAGTTCCAGAGAAGGTTTGGACTTTAGCGCCTCGCGGGAGGAAAGGTGTGAAGATAGGGCTCTTCAAGAGCCCCGAGACAGGGAAGTACTTCAGGGCTAAGGTTCCGGATAACTATCCCGTGAGCTAACCTTCCTAAACCTAACTCAAACATATTTTTCCTTTATCTAATTCATAGTTCTTGGGTGATTACTTGAGGATCATAGTTGTTTCAGACAGTCATGATAACCTCTTTGCTGTTGACGAGTTCTTGAAGTCGTTGGGTTCTATTAAACCGGATCTCCTGATTCATTTAGGGGATATCGTATCTCCCTTCACGCTGAAGAGGTTTCTTGACGTAGGGGTCCGCTTCACAGGAGTTTTCGGTAATAATGATGGGGACAGAGTTAAGTTGAAGGAGATGTGCAGCGATCTTTATGAGCAGCCAGTAATCACTTCTATAGACGGGATTCACTTTGTCCTATTCCACGGATTCGGGACGCCTGAAACAACTTTGAGGGTTGTTGAGTCGCTTGCTAGATCCATGCCTTCAGGCATTGTTCTCTATGGACATACCCATAAATGGGATTTGAGGATGGTTGGAGGCGCCGTAATCGCTAATCCCGGGGCTCTCTCAGGTTACCTGAGTGAGGTTATGAGTTACCTCTCCATGAGTCTCTCCGGCGGTAAAGCTGTTTTAGAGGTGAGGGAGCTTCTCACGGGGAAGATTCTAGGTAGACTGGAGTATTCTGTCGAAGAGGCCTCCTAGAAAAACTTTATTGGCACCGGTCTAGGGTTCGGGGATATTCTCGCTACCCCTTCCCCTCTACTGAGGCCTGCCGTTATGTATTTGATGTCCTCTCTTGAGAGCCTCATATACTTCGTTAGGAGGGTCCAGAACTCCTCGTCCGGTGATGCCATAGCTATTAACAGCCCTGAATTATCGATAGCTACCTCCCTGAAGCTTTCGAGGTCGTCAGGGTGCTGCGTCGCGACAGCTATCGAGAGTCCGTAGGACCTCCCCAGCCTCATAATGGAGTATAGCTCATCCTTAAGCTCCTTAACATACATCCAGCTTTCATCGAAAACTATTAGCTTAGGCCGCTTCACAATTCCGCGGTACCTCATTACAAAACACTTTATTAGATGCACCATGATGCTGAGGTACAGCCTCATAGTTCCGGGATCAATTCTCATTATTTTGGATAGGTCTATTATGATGGCTTTCTCCCTTTCTGCAGTGAAAAGCATCACTGCATCGATAACGTCTTTCACGTATTTCTTCCCCGAAGCCCTAAGCAGTATGGAGGCCGCCCTGTATGAGAGGTATTCATCCCCATATCTCTCAAGGTAGGCTTGAGCAGTTTCCGCAAAGTCTTCACACCCGAAGGAAAGGGAATAGCTTAACGCTTTATAAAGAATTCCAGCAATCCTTCTGTCATCCCTTAACCGATAGCTGGTTATGAGGAGATCTGTGAGTATTCCTGCACGCCACCCTTCCGGTAATGTATACGCGAACCTGCATAGGTCTGTCCCTGTATCCTCACCCAGAACGAATCTCTCCACTTTAAGCACTTTACCCCTCAGCCTATCCAGGTACTCTCCCTTAACATCCATGATGAGGGTGTTTGAGGAGAGTTCATGAATGAATCTCTCAGCCAGTATGGTGAGCACCTCAGTCTTACCTGATCCGGTGGAACCGAATATCAGTATGTGGGGGGAAATACTCTTAGAGATGTTCCATCTAACAATTTCCTTGGTTCTAGTGTTCCTCCCTAAAGTTATTTTGCTTCCTGTAACGCTTCGCATCTCCTGCGCCATGAGGAATGGGAAAAATACTGATAGTGCGTAAGAGGCGTTGAAGTTGCCTTTCCGAAGCCTGCCGCGGATTAGAGTGCTGAGTCTGTATATATCCGGGTACCCTACAGCTTTCAGAAAGCTGTATGTATCGGGTTCGGGTTCTCCAGCCTTAAGCGGCTTGACTCTGATCCCTAGAGACGTGAATATGTCTGTCACTATCTTAACGCGCTGGTTAAGGATCTGATTAAGCTCTGCTTCATTCGATCCGCATGCATGGACGTAGACAATTCCTGTAACTTCGATAGGTTGAAGGGTTTCTTCCTCAATTCTTTTCTTGAGTGATTCAAGCCTCTGGAGCTGCGCCCTAGCTCCCTCAGCAGAAGGGTTTTCTTCAAGAATCACCCTCAACGTACTTATTCTTCGGTTTATTCTGCGCAGAATCTTCCCTGTATCTAGAGGAGTTACTAGGGTTCTGAATTCTAGGGGGAATGAAGTGTTTAAGGCGTAGAAGTAGCTTCTGAGGAAATGGGCTAGCTGAGGAGGCTCCATCTCGAGAAGGTTTTCAGAAAGTTTCTCTATTAGGAGTCCCTTCTTCCCACACACTACGTTACCTCGCCTTCCCCAGATGTCTGGAGTGGACGGTGATCTATGAATCCAAGTAAATAGATTTCTGAATGTTTTCCCGATCTCTCTTAAAAGACCTACGCCTTCAGTCATCTTTCTCAACACCCAGATGATTAAGTAGGGTATGCGCCTTCAATGCTCCATAAATCAGAGCCTCCCTTAAGACTGAGTCCCCGCCAAGCGTATTGACCTCAGGGAGCTCAGCAAGTTTCGAGTAAGGGACTATGAACCAGTAAATCCCGTTGATTAGGTCAAGCAAGTCACATTCTAGGACCGCTTCCACGCCTTCACTCCTAGTCAATACATTCCCGCATCCGACATAGGTAATGGACGGGTGTTCCTTGGATATCACTACCTTAACTCTAACCTTACCTTCGGAGGATGCCTCAAACCCCGTAATAGATATTGAAGGCTGCTTTACATAGCTGGGGCTTCTTAGGAGAATCCTGTAGGTAGTTGGGTCAAGGTGTGCATCAGGTATATCGGTCCCGCTTAATCCCCCCATCTCTATAGATGGGGGGTGCCTTACGAGAATTTCTTTAACCCATCTGAATCCCTGCCTCTCTTTCTCCTCAACCACGAGTGCGGGAGGGATGCATGGGCTTGCCGCAACTTTGGCTAAACCGCTAAAGATCCTCTCCCTGCACACTATCGTCAATCTTGATCCCTGATATGTTGACTCAGCCAGAACCGCCCCGGGTTCAGGGGCAGATATGTGGAGGGTGCTTTCAGGCTCCCTCACCCTAATGCATTTCTCTTTGGCAATAGTGATTAAGCCTAACCTATATGTTTCACGCGGTCCGTATTTAGCAAGCACCTCAAGCTCTTCAAGCGATTTACTTCTTAATGAAAGGCGTAGCAGATTCCTGTACTCAACCCGGCCCCTAACCCTTCTTACCCCCTCCAGCTTTACGTAGGTGAGGGATGGGGAACTGATAAGTATGTCCGGGGTTTCGGGCGTTGTTATCCGCAGTTTAAGTGTAATATCGATTTCAGTGTCTGAACTCCCGTCTGAGGATACACCTCCCTCACCATGTCTACACGCATTAATTAGGTAGCGTTCGAGGGATGGAATCTCTGAAGCTAATGCGAAACTGCCTGTGAATGAGTAGATAGGGGTGGACACCTTGAGAAATACGTCTCCTCTCCATCCTAGGTGTCGGGGTCTAAGGAAAAGGGTAACTGAATCCTTCTCAAGAACCTTCTCAACTATAGTGACCTCAGGCGAGACAGTTACCTTGCTGCCCAGCCACCAAGGAGAAATCTTAATGGATGCGTAACCCCTCCACGAAACCTTATCTTTAATAACCCTGATTTCAGGAATGCGTAACTCACTTGCAGAGACCACTATGAGCCCCGAGCTGGTTAGGCAGTAGGTATATCCTTCAGAGTCAGTTAAGCATTCTTCAGCCTTAACCACACCGTAGTCCTTAGTAGTGGAATCTATGAGGATCCAAGATCCATCCTTTTCCAGAGCGACGGAAGCGAATGAAGATCCGCAACTAAGTGTTTCGGGTGCGTGATCCCTTCCGTCCCATATAGTAAGGAGTGAAGCCCCCTCTATAAGGGAAATTTTTTCTCCGTCAGAGATGCAGAGACTTGTTTCCTGGATACAGTCGTAACTGACGGGTGTGGCCGGAACTAAGGGGTCAACCGATTTTCTCGATGTCTTAACGACGAACATGTTCCGCCTGTCAAGGAAGTAGTCGCTACCTCCACAGGAGGCGAGGGGTGTGAGTCCCGGAACTATTTCGTATATGTTTGTCATGTTGGCAGCAAGCACCTCTTCTTCCCCTTCAAGAACACATAGTCCCTTACCGCAAACCAGCTTTCCCCATCCTCGGTCAGGAATCTGGAGAACTGTCTCCTTACCCCATAACCTGTCGTAAAGCATTAACACACATCTACCCGAACAAACAACGGCGGCTGCGAAAGATCCGTGTCTAGAGTAAAGCGCCTTACTTCCCTCGAATACCTTTCCGGTTGAGGGTGAGAATATGAAGAATTTCTTCCCTTTAAGATCTCTCCATATGATGTGGTTGGGAGACCCACCTTCAGAAGCAGGTATACTATCAGGTACACTGAGTGATGCATTCACATACCTAGGTTTCTCAGGCTTAGGGCTTAGAGCATATCTCCATCTCCCCGCCCCTAAAGTAATGTAAACTTTGCCGTCAACCCCTTTCTCAAGTTTAACACCTTCACGCCCCCCTGAAACTCCTTTACCTTTGAAGCCCTCAAGGATTCTCCCCCACTCAAGCAGGCTTAGGATCTTAGGTATCGTATCCCTCACCCCGTTAACCAGAGCTCAATCAATACAACGCCCGGGATCAAGGGATTAAGCGGATCATCAAATATGACGGCGGAGGAATATACTGAATAGATGACGCTTGCTGTAACTATGTATGCCTCAGGGACACTCATAACACCGCCTACAGCCTTTATGTAGTTCAGCAAGAGAGGCAGGAAGAGCGCCATAGACGTGATGACGAGTCCTGAAAGCAGAGAGGCTTTAATGTCCTTCAACGCCTCATTAACTAGGTCGCTGAGCTTCAGAAGCATTTCCCTGGTCAGGGTTCCTTCCTTCACACCCTTAAGAAGGGTGTAGATGGAGAACCTAGTTATCCATAAACGCATCATACTAATTGAGGGAGGTGTGTGTAGAAGTGTTAGCTCGCTACCTAGCCTCCTGAAGGACGAGAGACCAGATTTCTGAAGGTACTCCTTCAGAATATTGAAAACATTACTCATTTCGAGGGGGGCTTCACCAAGCATTGTGAGAAGCTTCGATAGCTCTGAAGCCTCAACGAATATGGAGAGATAACCCCTAGCTTCTAGAATACCGATGATGGCAAGGGTGAATCCGCCTATAAGGAGTGAGGTCATGGGGAAGCTGCCCGTAATAAACAGGAGTGTTGAGGTTCCAAGAACGACTAAGGAGAGGGCCCTGGTTAGCCCTTTTCGAGTATGCGTCCGCAAGTGATGAGGGTATCTAGGTATAGACGCTATTGCTGCTGCGGCCACCATTATAGTCACAGCCGCCACAGTAGGTATTATTCCGCCTCCCATCAGCAGTGAGAGTGCAGCAGCCAGCGGGGGGACGTAACCGAGAACAACCGCAATAACCATCCCGAGCATTATTCGGGCCTTAATTTTCGTGGTTGACTCATTCTTTAATTCCTCAACTATCTCGTCGCCTTTCCTCCTGACCCACACGTCTTGAACGCCTAGAGACATAGAGAATATGTAGTCATTCAGCAATGTTTTCACAAACCTGGACCTTATCCATGAAACATAAGTCCTCACAACATCCCTTAAGGACATGATTCTTGAAAGCTGACTGATTATTCTTCCCTCCCTAGAAAGTGCTGGAAATAGCTCTCTCCATGACCCACTCATTTCAGAAAGGTCCTGAATTATATTGGTGTTTCTCCCGAAGGCAAGCGAGTTACTTATTATGAGGTATTTGAACTCCTTCTCCACTCTCCTCCCTCTCTCCACCCCTCTCAGGTAGAGGGTTATGTACAGAAGAGGCATCCCGAGGAGGCCTCCGAGGGCTAGTGATGCAGCGATCACTGCTAAAGGATTCATTAAGCATGAAGTCTGAAGCAGTACACTCATCGAGAACAGTGTTACTGCGGCCGACGTTATTGCTGAATCCCTAACTAATTGCTTGGTGGGGTTCCCTGAAAGTGGGAGGCCTGCATACGCCCTTAGCTTAATATAGATGTCTGTGAGGGAGGATAGACCCATGCTACCCAACCCTAAGCACTTTTTCAGGCTTGTTGAGTGAGCCCTTAATCACCCCGCCGCGGTTCATTCTATACGAATTCTTCATCCTGACATTCTTGATGTAGGGATCATAGACGGGCTCATCTATGGATATAACTCTTCTCTTAACTCCTCCATCTTCGCAGAACCCTAGGGTAATTATTCCTTTAAACATCGTTACTTGATGAGGCCCCAGACTTATGGGGGGAGACATGAGTCTGAGGAGGGCCTCACGAGGTGTTCCCCCGTGGAATGTTGTCAGGCCCGCCATACCCATATTCATTGCCTGTACTAGGACTCTTGCCTCAGCGCCTCTGGTCTCGCCAATAATTATGAATTTGTTTACTGATGATCTTAGGGCTGCCTTCGTCAGAATCATTTGGTCTATAAGCCCTTCCTCCCCTATTTTCCCTAGAGGCACTATGTACCTGACCCAGCTGCTTCCGGGAAGGGGATCTATTTCGGGCGTGTCCTCAATTATGGCGACCTTCCAATGCTTAGGTATTAAGTCATAAACTATTGCTCTCAGTAGGGTGGTTTTCCCTGATCCTGGAGGCCCAACAATCATTAATGACTTCCTATCACGGATAAACCCTTTAATTAGGTTGACAGCTTCATCATCAAGCATCCCATTCTGGATGAGTTGTTTAAGCCCTAGAAGCCTCGATCCCTTCTTCTTACGTATAACAATCTCACCCTCTCCTCCAGCAATATGGGGTAGTACTAGGTGGATCCTGTGCCCACCATCCTCCTCCGGCAGATTGGCGTCAAGTATTGGGGTAAGATGGGAGATTATTCTGCCGCTTCTTTCAGACAGTAGGTAGAGGTGTTGAATGAAGTCTGTTTCATTAACGAAGGATATATTCGTTCTTATGAAGTCTGCTGAAGGGTCCTTCCTAAGTATTTCTGAGTGCCTTACCCATATTGGGCCGGGGCCTACTGCGGAAATGTCCTCTATGTGTGGATCATCTATAAGTATCTGAAGCTTACCGTACTTCAGATGCTCCCTTAGGGAGTAGGAGATAGTTAAATCGTCTTCATCTCCCTTAAGCAGCTCCTTAACCGCACGAATTATTTCAAGTAGGGTGCCCTTCCCGCTTCTTCCCGTCACTATTGCGACTTCAGCAAGCCTCCTAACTCTTTTCTTAAGCTCATCAGGGATTGCATCATTAACGACGTAGAGGTAGCTATCTCCCTCCCTAAGAAGCGTTACTTCAGCAGTACCCACCCTATACCTCATCACTACTTCACCCAAGCTACACCACCAGAAAAGAAAGGGAGTTTATGGTTGGAGGAAAAAGTGTTTTGGGTTTAAGCAACACTCACGGTCACGGAAGTGTTCATCCCTGTATCCAGATTCGTTGCCTCAATAACTATGCTCTTTACTTTTGCCTTAGGGTCTTTTAGTATGGCACTCAGAGTTATTGAGGATCCGGGCAGTATTTTACTGCCGGCAGACGCTGCTTTAACAGTCAAATCAGCTATAGTTCCGTTAACTAGTATAGCTCTGCCCTTCAAACTGTCAGTTCCGTAAGGGCTGTCGCCACTGTTCTTCAGCCTCAGTATGAACACCTGGCCCTCCGTGTTCACTGCCTTACTTATGAGGGTGGCTTGCAGCTCAGGGGTGGCGACATAGGAATTCATTCTGGATGCTTGAGCTCCTAACCAGCCCTGCACAGCCAGCGCCACAGGTATCGCTATAGCCACTAGAGTTAGTATAACTACTAAATCACTTACACCTTTCCTTAGCCGTTTACGGGGAAACTTTCTCCTCACTTTATCGCCCGTAAACCTCCCCGGCTTTTAAAGAGTTCTAAGAGGGTTCCGTCTTAAATATTGATACGCGTCCAAGAGCGTCAGTGGTGGGTATGGTGAAGGAATTTCGTGAAAGGCTAAAAATAATGATGGAGTCCATGGTTGGCAGGGTTGTTACTCCAGGCGATGTAGTCGCGATAACGGGACTACCAAGGTATGAGGTTCTAGCAACTTTCCACGTGCTTGAAACCTTAGGGATCATTGAGTTAATTCATGGCAAAGGAAATTACCGCATATATAAGTTAACGGGTCTTGGACTTAAGCTGCTTAAGGCTCTAGACAGTGCTGAGAGCCTCACCCTCGAGCTGGCGGAGGGGAAGATACCTTCTTCTGAAGGGGCTGAGATGGCTGAGGCGGAGGCAGGAGACTGAACACCCTGCGGAGGGGGTTTCAGGTGGTTAATGGGAAGCGGCGAATTAATTCTAGGGAGTTGGCTGTAGAGCTCAAGTACTTGGCTGAGGAGGTGAAGGCTAAAGGAGAGCTAGGAAGGAAAATGGTTAGAACAATCAGTAAGGCAAGGGAAGGTGTGAAAGGTATTAAAGGTCTTGACTCCGACTCAACAAAGTCGGAGAAGCTTAGGACAGTGGGGGTAGCTTTCCTAATGTTTCCGGGAGACCCTACAGGAATAACTTACGCTATAGGGGGAGCAATATACACAACAGGATCTGTCGTTAGGGCTATTGAAAGAAAGAATATGGGACTTAAAGACATTATAAGGATGTATAGGCGTCTAGGAATTGAGCTCGAGTACCTATTCAGGGAAGATTAAGCGTCCAGTCTCCTACATTCTTTTACTTCATTGCAGTGAAACAGTTAAACTATCTGTTGGGGGTTTAGGCACACAAACATTTATGGAAGGGATATATGCCTACATCGGCTCCGCTAACATAAAAGACCCCGTCAAGAGAATTCTGAGACACTTCAACAGAGAGAAAAGAATCCGTTGGCACATCGACTACCTCACCCTGAAATGCAGGCCTCTGAAAGCAGCCGTATTTTTCGGGTTCTCTGAGGACGAGCTATACGACACCATAACTAAAAACTTGGCCAAACATTTTACTCCATACATTGCCGGCTTCGGATCAAGTGATAAGCCTCATCACTACACACATCTATTCATTCTTAGGACAAGCTCTGATGATGCTTTAAAAAGGGTAGTCACTACGATTAAACAAAGGAAGACAGTACTTAACTGGTCAATTATTAGCGGTTAACTGAATAAAACGAATTTTAAGTATTAAATTCGTGTCTACTCACCGAATGTGATGAGACCTGCTTCAAGTAACTGGCCGATTATTACAGTTACAGGTTCCTTAAGTTCATCAACACTCATAGCGGTTTCTTCATCAACACTCAGCTCCTCACTAAGCTTATTCACAAGCTCCTCAACAGTCTTCTCCCCGTTGCAGACGCTCCACACATAGAAAGCCCCTGCGGTAAGGGTGTAGGCAATGTTCTCATCTAGCGCCACTATATAGTTCTCTCCTTCCATACCTACGCTAATCCCTTTCTTCACCGGTTTCTTGGCTCTAATCTCTTCGTAGGTTAGTCCCTTCCTCTCAGACAACTCAATAACCTCTACTATACCCGTATCCGGACCCGTAACCTCTCCTAGACCTGTAGTACCTTTTCTGCGGTCTGTAGCCTTCGGGAGCTTTAGGTGAGTCCTCAGGTATCTCGTCAGCCTCAGGTATCTCGATATCCTCAACCTCATTCACGTTTCCTGTGCCTCCGATGTTGAGCTGAACATCACCTCTGTAGGTTGTTGTCCATGCACCTTTAATCTCCACGACCTGACCTTCCTGCACTGTACCTGCCGCCTTACCCCATAAGGTTAGCTTAACTCTTCCTGTCTCATCACCCACAACGGCCTCACTGATAGTTCTCGTGCCTGCTCTGGTGTTGATGGTTTTCGGTCCCTCGGCCTCAATAACCCTGACGACTACGTCGAGGTTATTCATTTCGGGTTTAAGATCCATAACCTTTGTTTTGGTGTATTTACCTGTTTCGTTTTCCGACATACGATTCAACTCCGATTACGTTACGAGTAAAAGGGATTCTGAGGGTTTTTAAGCTTAGATGAAAGAAGACGGGAGAATTAACGCATAAAAAAAGACTTAGAGAGATAATTGCTTTACGCTTGCTCCACAGTTATAGCTCCTGTAGGGCAGGCCGTTCTTGCCTGCTCAACACAGTCTGCAAGGTCGTCAGGGACTGTGCCTTCCGTAACGTTGGAGCCCCTATAATCCTCAACAATCTGGCTCTTACCTCCCTCACCGGCCTCGAAAACCTGCGGGCATAGAGCGTAGCAGACACCGTCGGCAATACATAGATCCCAGTTGATGGATACCTTCAGAGGCATATTGTTTTCACCGATAGAATCGTTAAGACACCGTTATAAGTATAACGCATGATTAACTTACCGAAAAGTAAAAATACGCCTACACCTAGAGATTCCCGGGGCCCGTAGCTCAGCCAGGCAGAGCGCCCGGCATACGGGTTCCCTGCCCAACTCCCTTCTTCTAATTCCAACCGAATCATAAAGTATAAAATCACGCTGAAACCAATCATTAATGGGCAGGGAACCGTACGGGACTCATAGGGCCAACCACCTGGGACACCGGGTGGTCCGGGGTTCAAATCCCCGCGGGCCCACCACAACCCTTTCTCTATTCAACTCTCAGCAGTAAATGCTACATGAGTCCATGTTTAGATCTTTGATAAGTATTCTCGAGAGTTTCATGTAGCTATAAACTCATAATAGATATTTAGAATGACGCGCAGGAGAATGGTTAGATGGCCTTAACTTTCTTGTATCCTTCTTTCCTTATTTTTGTTATTATTTTGGAGCCGCAGGCCGGGCACCTTATGAAGGCGAAACCCTCGCCGAGTTCCCTGCTTTCGAATGTCTCTATGTCCCTTATGCTGAAGATCCTTCCACACTTCCAGCACTTATATAGGATTTCTTGATTCGCCAATCAATTCACCTAGGTGTTTAGGTATATTGGAAGTAATATATATTTACCAGGGTAAGTGTTTTTAAGTGAAAACCTTTTTAGCTCTATGAATGTTGAAAAAGTGTAAGTAGGGTGGGTCATGTCGAGGAAGGAAGAGGTAGATATTGAAGCCCTCTGCGGGGGTTTACCCGAGGAGTTATGTGTTCAGTTGGGTGCCGAGCAGCAGCTGGTGAAGATCAAGGTCGAGAGAAGGAAGTTCGGTAAGGAAGTAACAGTTATTGAAGGACTTGATCCCGCGGTATTTAACCTGAAGAAGGTTGCTTCAACACTTAAGGCGAAGCTGGCTACGGGAGGAACTGTTAAGAATAATCATATCGAGCTCCAAGGTAATCACAGGAACAGAGTTAAGCAGATCCTGGTTAACGAGTTCGGCGTACCGGCCGAGAACATAATATTCATTGAGGCAGAGTAGCAAAATAAACTAAAAACATGTTTTTGATTTAAGTTCGGGCTTTCACTGCTCAGGAACCTTAATCTTAAGGTACTGAATAAGTTCCTTATACCTGTTCCTCACAGTAACCTCAGTCACTCCAGCTACCTGAGCAACGTCTTTCTGCGTTCTCCTCTCCTCATATATTTGGGCCGCCGTATATACGGCAGCAGCAGCCAGACCTGCAGGATCCTTCCCTGCTGTCAGCCCTCTGGCCTTAGCGCGGTCAAGAATCTCGATAGCTTTCTTAATGACCTTCCCGCTCAGTCCAAGGGCTGAAGCTATTCTTGGAACGAAGTCGGCCGCGTCGGCTATAGGTATCTTAACGTTCAGCTCCCTCACGAGGAGGCGGTAACACCGCGCCACCTCCTTCTTACTTGTTTTGGTGTATTGAGCTATCTCGTCAAGCGTTCTCGGAATCTTGAATATTCTGCATGCGGCGTAGAGAGCTGCAGCAACAACTGACTCAACAGCCCTTCCCCTAACAACTCCTTTCTCAACCGCCTTATTGAACAGCTTGTCACCATCTAAACCATTTCCATCATCCGTGACTTCGATAACAATATTACCGCCACGATGGAATGCATTAAGATGAACCGTTCCCAACGCAGGCTTGCCTGCCGCCACACGATCCTCTGGCATTTCAACACCATCTCTGTAAAGTTTCTTTTTTAAAATAGCAACT
>CAYOJG010000012.1:0-38492 GCA_964404265.1 uncultured Desulfurococcaceae archaeon
TTATTCGATACGTGTGCAACTGTAAATGTGAGGTTGAGGTAGAGGCCGAATCCCGTGATGAGGCGGAGGATAAGGTGTATCTATGTATTGAGGAGGCTACTGGGGAATGTGAGGTTAGGGACTGTATCTGTGACTGCGAAGAGAAGTAATTACCTAAGCTTATTCAGTTTTTCAAGTAGAGCCCCGTCTCTGGTTAGGCCGGACGCAATGATATCTGCAAGCCTTAGAGGTTCCGGTAAGGGAGACATGGACTGAAGCTTGGAAATGAGTGAGGCGGCCTTAAAGCAGTCTATGCCGAAGCAGCTCAGCCTCAGCTCCCTCCACTTAGTATTAACTTTTCTTGAGGATCCGTAGACCGAGCGAATAATATTCAACCTGACGCTCCAGTCGGGGAAGTGTTTGCGTAAAGCATCCTCAATCCTTCCCAGGTTGAGGGGATGCTTAAACACGCTGACTACCGGGATGCGGAAGTGCTCATGGATCTTCAGAGGGTCAATAACGTTGAATCCTGCCGCAGTAACTCCGTCAATGAATATAACCGCATCCTCTCCACCTTCCCGGAGCTGTCGAGTAAGCCTCTTGAGAACGTTTATCGCTGCATCAGTTCCGTCCAGGCCGTCGACCGTAACCCCCTCCACAGCAACGTCTATGGGGATTAAACCGCTGCATAACACACCCACTAAAACTGTCCTACCCCTGACCTCCTTATAGTGGAGAGGGAAAAACCCGTCATCTATCCCTATTGCCCTTAAAGATCCAGCCAATCCTCGGATCCTCCTCAAAGGCCTTTACTATGGTTGTAGGGTCAACCGTTAGGGAAACCTGCCTAGTCTTGCCGTAACGTCCCCTATTAATCACCTTAGCAGTAGCTATCCCCAGCATGTCGAGCTCACTGATAATGTCGGAGACACGCCTCTGAGTAACGGGCTCGGCCCCAAGAAGCCTTGAAAGCTCCCTGTACTTATGGTAGAGCTCGCCCGTGGAATCTATTTTACCGCCCTCTAGGGCCAGGGCGATAAGAACAAGCTTTCCATGGTAAGGCAGGGTCTTCGCCACATCAATAACCATATCCTTCTCTATCTCGTCCCTAGCCATCCTCACGTGCTTCACCGTCACTTTAGAGGAGCCCTCCCTGTCAGCAATCTCTCCCGCAACCCTTAACAGGTCTAGGGCCCTCCTCGCGTCTCCATGTTCCTTAGCTGCTATGGATGCACAGTACTGAATAACCCCCTCCTCAACAGCATCCTTCTTGAAGGCCTTGGAAGCCCTCTCCTTCAGGATGTCCGTTAACTGCTCCGCATCGTATGGAGGGAAAACCATTTCGATCTCTCCCAGGCTTGACTTAACCCTTGGATCCAGACGTTCCATGAACCGCACATCATTAGTAATCCCCACTAAGGAAACTCGTCCTCGCCTCAACTCAGAATTAATTCTGGTCAGCCTGTAGAGAACCTCGTCACCGTTCTTCTTCACGAGGAAATCAATCTCGTCCAGAATAACCACAAGTATTTTCCCGTCGCGGTCGAGGGCCCTCTTAAGCCGGGAGAACACCTCCGCGGTTGAGAGGCCTGTGAAAGGAACTCTACTGCCTAAAGCCTCGATCAACGAAACAAGAACCCTGTAGGTAGTGTCTTCATGTCTGCAGTTGAGGTAGGCGAACTCGAAGGCATCCATACCTCTCTCCTTCCCGTAAGCCCTAATCCTGCTGAGCACATAGCGCGTCACAGCGGTCTTACCGGTACCGGTCAATCCATAGATGAAGATATTGCTGGGCCTCTCACCCCTAATCACAGGGGCTAAGTACTCCGTAAGCCTCCTGATTTCATCCTCCCTATGGGGAAGGACCTCAGGCACGTAATCCGGCCTCAGAACCTCCCTATTAATGAAGACTGTCGACGTCATCTTAGTGAGGGTACTGAACACTACGTCATCGTGACTCAAACAAATCAACCTCCACTAGATACATATGAAGTAGAGGGGAATTTAAGAAATGCCTTCAATAACCATTATCATACCTCTATATACTCAGTTATTACTTTGAAGGCGGTCGGTATTAAGGCGGAAGTTAATAAAGACACTGAAACCACAGCGGTGAATAAATCGATCCCTATAATCCCGTGCTGAAGAGCTATCAAAACAACTGCAGGCTCAAGAGAACCCCTGACGTTCATGGCCACACCCATAATACTGCCGAGCCTGAACTCCTTCCTAACGAAGAACGGGAGGCCGGCACCTATGAACTTGCCTGTTAATGCAAGGAATAGGACTAAGGCAGTGGTTGCGGAGAACATTAGCACTACATCGGCCCTAGCACCCACATATATGAAGAATATGGGAATCAGGAAGAACTGGAGGAATGTGGACATCCTACTAACCAACTCCTCCACCCTAACCTCATAGACCAGCGTAGGGTCTTTCACAAGCCTCAACATGCTTATTGCGAGGCCAGCAACGTAGGCACCGTAAATCTCGCCGACCTCAAGAATCATTGAAAGAAAAACCGTGCCGAAGAGAATCATGGAGGAAAGTAGGAGAAGGTAGGACCAGTTAATGATGAGTGGATATATCACCCTATGCATCTTCCTAACTATGAAATATATCGCGCCAAGGAAAGACACAATGAAAACTACAAGCTTACCCACCTCGAAAGCCACAGAGACGGGATCACCTAGAATCGAGCCCTTGACAAGGGCAATGAACCCTATTGCCAAGAGGTCATCGAGAAAGGAAGCCATCACCAATATCCGGCGGAACTCATCACTCACAGTCCCAGCATACTCAAGCATAACCACAACAACCTCAGTGGCTGTGTTAGCTACAGCAATCGCAACAACGAGCGCAGCCATAGGGTCGAAATTCAGGTAGGTCATGACAGCCATAGTGAGTCCTATGGTTACACCGACACCTGAGAAAGTCATTATGAGAACTTCCTTAATGTAGCCCTCAAGACCCTTGAAATCGACGTTGAGGCCGGCGTAAAACATGAGGAAAATTAGGGAGAAGCTTACGAGGATATCTGGCTCCACATCCGTTACTATCCCGAGTATGGACGGACCTAGTATAATTCCGGAAAGTATGTATGCCGTAATGCTGGGAACGTAAATCCTGTCCAGCAGTAGAGCTAGGAGCTGAGCAACAAGTAACGCCAGAATAACCTGGAATAGCTCCATCTTACGCTACTAACCCTCCTCTCTCTCTGCAATCACCTGATCAATACTGTGAATTACTCCTCCCAACCTCTCAATAGTTTCTTTAAGGTCCTCATACTCTATGTCGCTGCCCTCGATAGTTATGGTGAGGGTAATGGTCTCTACATCGATCTCGTTAACAATAACGCTCACCTTCTTGACACCCTCCACATCGGAGAGGGTTTCGGCGAGCTCTATTATTGAGTGACCTTTCAAGGGTTTAAGAACATCGAGGACCAGCTTCTTTAATGCCAATCACGCATCACCCGTCGGGACATCCACACTAAATATACTGACTACTGAAGGAAATAAAGTTAAGGATTACCGGATTCTTACCCTGTTAACTTTCTTAGCCGACCAGGAATACCGCCTAATCCTCTTCGAGCGGCCGAAACCGCAGGCTGCGCAGTATCCCTTAGCAACATTGAAGGCATGCCTTCCGCACCTACGGCACCTGATATGAGTCTTACCTTTACTTCTCTTACCCATCGACGGCGTTCCCTTCATTTAACCAACACCTCATGCAGGAGAGATGAGAATAACGTTCTCTCCCCTAATTATGACGGTCCCAAGCTTCTTAGTGCCTTCCTCATAGACCTCTTCAGCATCATCCATAACTATGTTGAGGTGCTGGTCATAACTCTTCAGAATACCTCTCAGTAACCTGTTACCTCTTAACTTAACTAACACAAGCTTACCCAGATTCTCGCTCAGCAGTCTTTGCGCAGCATCACTCATCCTAATCCCCTTACCCTAAGGAACTCTTGATTTAAAAGCTATACGTCGCTAATAAAGTATACTCTAAGCAACATACCTAATACCTCAGACCCTAATGAATTACAGAGGGTAGCTTATGAGGTACTTCACCCTGAGGAAGAAAGAGCTCAATAAAATCAAGAGGGAGGTATGCGAAACCTATCCGAAGGTATGCGACTACGTGAAGGAAGCGAAGCTGGGGCACGAGATAAGCGAAAACAATATAGTGGTGATAGGGCTGGACAACCTCCCAGCATTCATAACAGATGAAAACTGGAGCGAGTTCATCCCGACGCTAATACTTGCGAAGAAGGTGGGTCCCGAAGGCTTCCACATGGCTGAAGTGGATGAGGGAGCTGTGAAGCACCTCCTCAACGGAGCTAACGTGATGGCGCCGGGAATAACGTACGTAAGCAGCTTCAGCGAGGGCGACGTGGTTGTAGTGTGGTCACCCAATAGAGAAGCCCCTCTAGTGGTGGGTAAAGCCCTAATGAGCTCTGAGAAAATAATGGAGACACGTAAAGGGAAGGCAATAAAAACGATTCACTACGCCGGCGATAAAATATGGAACCTATGCCTAACCTACCTGAAGCAGATTAGGAAATAGTTATAAGCCTTAACAAATAAGGACAGAATTGGGCCGGTAGCTCAGCCTGGAAGAGCGCTCGGTTGGCATCCGAGAGGCCCCGGGTTCAAATCCCGGCCGGTCCACCACGACCCCTCAATTACCCAAACCAATTTTACTTCCACATACAGATGGATATTGACGGCCATGCCATTCACACCCTTCCACCTCGGTCCTGCACTGGCAATAGGTTTGCCTTTAAGGAAGGTAATTCATGCCCCGACGTTCATAGTTGCTAACGTTATAGTTGATGTCGAGCCCCTCACAGTAATTATTCTAGGCCTGAACTACCCCTACCATGCATATGTCCACACATTCCTAGGGGCTTTCCTGCTCGGCCTCCTGACAGCGTTAGTAATGCAGGTACTAGAGCCATACCTCCGCAATCTGTGGAAGACCCTGCGGCTGGAAACTGATGTGAAGCTGCGGACGCGGGCCTACGTCGCGGCAGGTGTTGGTGGGACTTTACTCCATGTCCTCCTAGACTCCCCTCTCTACACAGACATCAGGCCGTTCTACCCGTGGTTAGAGAACCCTCTCTTCGATCCCGCAACCACTCCCTACATTTACGGCTTCTGCGTAGTTACAGGAATCATAGGTTTGGCATACTACCTTCTAATACTTGTGAGGCCAGATTGAGACGCGAAATTTAAGAGAGTCTTAAAGGGTTAGGGCTAAGGAGTCAAGAATATTGGGAGTTATTACCTCCATATCTTGAGGCAGTGCCTTCCCCTTCAGCTTCTTTATCGAGTGTGCTAAGGCCCTGATGGCTTGAGGCTCTCCGTGATTCAGAATCACTCTCTTAGGCTTAGGCTCCAAATTAACTAGGTAGGCCATAAGCTGCCTGTGGTCTGAATGGCCAGAGAAACCCTCAACAGAATGGATCTCCATGTTTATAGTGACTGTCTCCAGCTTATCGCCTACAACAACATTAACCTGCTTCAGGCCGTCCTTCACCTTCCTCCCTAAAGTGCCCTCGACCTGGTAGTTAACGAAGATGAGCATGTTGTTCGGGTCTGAAGCCATGAGCCTGAAATACTCTACTGCGGGCCCACCTGTAAGCATCCCTGAAGTCGCCAAGATTATGGAGGGCTCGTCAGACTCAACAATCTCTGAACGCGCTGTCTTACCTTCCAAAACCTTAAACGCTTTATATGTGAATGGATTCTCCGCGGAGTAAATCCTCTCCCTAATATCTCTGGAGAGAAGCTCCGGATATGCCGTGTGTATCGCCGTGACCTCGTTAATCATTCCCTCAATATATACGGGAACTTCCGGCAGCTGGCCAGACTGCATAGCGAGGGCAATAATCACCATAACGTCCTGAGCCCTACCAACTGCGAGGGCGGGAACGAGGACCTTACCATTCCTCTCAATAGCTTTCTTCAGCAGATTTATGAAGGTCTCCTCAGCTTCCTTTCTATTCGGCTGAGTAACTCCACCATATGTGGACTCCATGATGATGGTATCAACTCTCGGGAACTTCGTGTTGGCTTTATTCAGTAGGCGGGTCTGACCGAACTTGAAGTCGCCTGTGTAAACAATGTTGTGGAGGCCTGAACCTATATGGAGGTGGGCTATCGCGGACCCGAGAATATGGCCCGCATTGTATAGGGTCAGCCTAATATCTGGGGCTATATCTGTGACCTCACCGTACCGTAGGGGTATGGTGTGGATAAGTGCTTTATGCACATCCTTCACATCGAAGGGAAGCGGCTTGCCCTCCCTCTTAGATATGTCTAGGAGGTCAAGCTGAAGGAGAACCATCAGGTCTCTAGTTGCCTGCGTTGCGTAGACAGGCCCTTCATACCCGTACTTATAAAGGAACGGGATGAGGCCGCAGTGATCTAGGTGTGCATGGGTGAGGACCACTGCGTCAATCTCCTCGGGCTTAATGCCTAAGGCGTCAATCCTGGGCATTGTTTGCTTAAGGAGGGGTGCTGAAGGGTTGTACCCGAAGTCCAGCAGCACCTTGGACTCGGCGGTCTCGAGAAGGATGGCAGACCTCCCTACCTCCTGAAAACCTCCTAAGGCAGTGATCCTTACGTATGTGTCCTTGAAGAGGGGCTCTCTATGAATCCTTTCCCCAATCCCTCTCAAAATCTTCTTTCTCTGGTCAGCCTCATTAATCAGGAACCTCAGTGCCGACTCAAGAATCTTGGACTTGAGCGGAGGCTTCCTCACAGGCTTAGGTCTCCACCCAGTCTCCTGAAACACCATGTTGAAGAGGAGCTTACCGTCCTGAAAGAATATTCTAGGGTCATGTACCTTAATCACGACCTCCCCTAAAACTCTGTCAAAGGTTATGTCATCCTCATCCAGTTTCACACCTTCAGGCATTAGGGAAACTATCTTCTTCTTAGCCTCATTCTCGGGAAGCCTAGAGTCCTCATCCACGCGAATAACTATCCTCTTCCTCAGAACCTTCGCAAGGTTCTTCACAACGCTTTCCTTCTCAATAATGAATCTAATGTTCCTCACGTAGATAGCTATCTCCGGCCCCTCGAACTCTATCTGAGTCAGCTTAGCTTCAGGAGGGATATTCTTAAATATCTCCTCAACTATGCGCCTCCTCACATTATCCACAATACCCATAGTTTCGACTACCTCACTCCTTCGAGAATGACTCCCAGCGTATCCCTTCCCGGGTAATTATAGCCACATCCACAGCCTCGCCAGTGAACACATCCCTCTTAATCGCTGCCCTAACCGCCTCCACGGCGAGATTCACGGCATCCTCAATACTTAGATCCTCCCTATATCCTTCCTCAAGAACCCCTACCGCGACGGGACTGCCTGATCCCGTTATCGTGTAGTTCTCCTCGAAGTAGTCACCGAACCATGAGATCGAGTAAAGCCTGGGGGCGTCATCGTACCCTCCGAGAAGCAGCTGGACCTGGTAGGGGAAGTACTTCGAGCTGTTCAGGAGGAGCCCTAGATACGAAGCCAGGTACTTGACAGTGACTTTAGCACCGTTCTCAAGCCTGTACTGCCTAGCCATTATCCTGAGCTGGGAAGCAAGCATCTGAGCATCAGCGACTAGTCCTGCAGTACTCATAACGATATGGTCATCGATCTCGACAAGCTTCCTAACCTTCTTATGGGCAACATAGTAACCCTGGCTGGCCCTCTTATCGGCCGCAAGAATAACTCCGTCCTTAACTTTCAGCCCTACAGTTGTTGTGCCGTGATAAGCCCTCTCCATCTGTCACACCACTTAATCTCTTAAAATTACCTTTGAAGTAAACCTTAATTCTAAAATAAAGATTATGGTAGAGGAGAGTGTGCAGGAAGCATGAGTAAAGATCCCCACATAATCGACCTACCTAAGAAGGTTGTGGTCGGCACGAACGTCATCGACAGAATCCCTGAGATCCTTATGGAGCTCGGGCTTCACCACAAAGCCCACATAATAACAGGGCCTACAGTGAAAGGCATTGTCGGTGAGTACATGAGTTCCCTCCTATCAGAGAAGGGCATACCTAACGAGTTAAGCACTGCCAAGTCATCATTCCTTCACGATGTGGAGGAGGTTCTTGAGGAGGTTAAGCGGTCTATGCCCTCAGTGATCATAGGTCTCGGAGGAGGGAAATCCATAGACACTGCTAAGTATGTTTCGTCCCACCTATACATACCCTTCATAAGCGTCCCAACTGCCGCATCCCATGACGGCATAGCCTCACCCTTCGCATCAATAAGGGGGCTTAATCGAATTACTTCAATAAAGGCTGCGCCTCCCGTAGCTATAGTGGCTGACCTCTCAGTAATTTCCCAAGCCCCTCCCCGCCTACTCAAGGCCGGGGCCGGCGACCTCATAGGGAAGTTCACGGCTGTGCTGGATTGGAGGCTTGCCCACAGACTTAAAGGAGAATACTACGGGGAGTATGCAGCCTCCCTATCGCTTCTGTCAGCCAAACATGTGATGAACGCTACAGAAATAATAGCTACGGGCGGGAAGGCTGCCGCCAGCCTCATTATTGAGGGTTTAGTGAGTTCCTCCGTAGCGATGTGTATTGCGGGATCCTCAAGACCGGCCAGCGGCTCGGAACACCTCTTCAGCCACGCCCTAGATAAAGTAGCGAACTACCCGGCCCTACACGGAGAGCAGGTGGCTGTAGGCACCATAATGATGACGTATCTGCATGGGAGGAACTGGAAACTTCTCAGAGCAAGGATGAGGAAGATGGGTCTCCCCACAACGGCGAAGGAGCTGGGTGTCCGAGACGTTGACGTGATAGAGGCCTTAACGATAGCCCATAAGATAAGGCCTGAAAGATACACAATTCTGGGCGAGAGCGGCCTAACCTACGAGGCGGCGGAGGAGCTTGCGAGAACTACCGGAGTAATTGACTAGCATCACTCCTTAAATCCTCTACAAACACATCATTCCGGATGAGTCATGGGGACAATAACACTCGTCGGCTACTTAGTTGCTAAAGAAGGGTACACATTCCTCCACACAGCCCCGGCAAAAGAATGCCTAAACTGCCGCCTACGGAAGGCATGCGTAGATAAGCTGAAGAAAGGGCATGTTTACAGGGTTAAGAAGGTTCTGGGAATAGTGAATAAGTGCCCAATAAACGATAAGGTCGTTACGGTCGAGGTTGAAGAGGTTCCTGTAACTGCTGCAATACCGAAGAAGATGGCCGTGGAAGGCCTCACAATAAAGTACGAGAAAATAAAGTGCGACACGAGCGACTGCCCAGAGAAGGATGTGTGTGCCCCCAGACTACTTCCGGAGAGGGCTAAGGTGAAGGTCGTTAAGATCTATGGGAGAATTCAATGCGGAAAACACGGGGAACCTCTGGTTAAGGCAGATGTTTTAGTGATTGATTAGCGGTCACTCAGAAATTAGTTTAGTGTTTATCTGCACTATCTCGTCAGTAATTATGTTGCCTCTAACGTACTTCCTTCTCCTCTCGCCCTTCAGCTTGGGCCTGAACCCTGGAGGGCTCTCGAGAAGAAGCGCCTTCTTACCGGCGGTAGGCAGAGTCTTCAGCATAGGGAAGCCTGCGAAGTCGGATCCTCCAGTAATCAGAAGCTTCTTACCGGAGATACCGATCACTGACGCATCCACCACATCACCGATCTTCTTCTCGAGGAATGCATTAGCCTTCTCCCCGCTAACCATCACCTGGAAAGACCTTGCCCTAAATATCTCTCCGAGAACCTCCTCTTGACCTATCTTCTCCTGAAGAAGCTCCATCGGGAAATACACAACATCCTCCGGAACTGATTCGTCGGTAAGCATTCTGACCGTGAAGTTAACTTTCTCTCCTTCCTCCTTCTTCTTCCATATTCTTAACGTGGCGACGCCGTAGGGGGACTTAATAAGCTCGGCAGTCTTGGGATTGACCTTAACCTCAAGCATTTTCTTACCTTCCTTATGGGCCTCCTCATACTTGAGGTCCTCGCTACCCACTACCTTCACGAGTATGGGTCTAGGGTCTCCCGCCTCCGGGTCGTTCACTACCACCTTAAACTCTGGCATCTTCCCACCTGCTAAGGTTTAAGTAGATGGCGATTTAAAAGCTTTAGAATGGCCACCACCGCCTACCCTCCTTAAAACCGTATTCACCTATGAGCGGAACAAACACGCATGGCACTGAGTCACTTACCTTCACCTCACCTCTCCGGGTTTTCTCAACTATTTTCAGCACCTGGAGATATAGGTCGCCGACAGGGATCACTAACCTACCTCCAGCAGCCAGCTGACCTATAAGGGGCTCAGGGATAGTTGGGGAGGCCGCCGTAACAAGTATTCTGTCGTAGGGGGCCGCAGGCTCATAACCCTTGCTCCCGTCCCCCTCGATCACCGTCACGTAGGGCCCGTATCCAGCCTCCTCAAGGTTTCTGCGTGCCTGAATAACTAACTCAGGAATTCTCTCAACAGTCCACACATGCCCATCAGGCTTAACTATTTCTGCAAGTATAGCTGCCTGATACCCGCTCCCCGTCCCCACCTCCAGAACCTTATTACCTGGCGAGGGCTGAAGCGCCTCAGTCATTATGGCAACCATGTGGGGAGCGGATATGGTCTGCCCGTGGCCTATAGGGAGAGGATGATCCACGTAGGCACTATCCCGATACCTACGAGGAACGAAAAACTCTCTCGGCACCTTCTTAAACGCCTCAACTATTCGAGGGGTTTTAAGAATACCCTCCCTAACAAGGCTCTCCACGAGCTTAAGTCTCCTCTCCCTAAACGACATCCTAACCGTTAATAATTAACAACAGCCAGAATATTTGTGTAGTCAGTTATGAGGAGCGGTAAGTGGTTCAGCATAGAGACCGTGGAGTTTAGGGGACATCCAAACGTGAAGGCTTTACATAAAACAACTTTCGAGGTGACTAAGGAAACACACCTCACCCCAAGAGGGGACTGCATAGTTGGGGTAGAGGCCTCGAAAGGACTTAAAGACTTCAGCGATGAATTCAGGCAGCTTGTCAGAGATGAGAGGACGAAGGTTTTCATAGCCATAATCACGGAGGACGGATCTGCAGACACGGTAATGTGTCAGGGAAGCAGCTCCCTAACCCTCGAAGACCCGGTAAGGATCATCGTTAGGAAATCGAGCTACACAGCACCCAACACTCTCTGCGTAAAGGCCTCTAAGGCGGCGGCAGAGATCGATAGGGCCTTAATAACGAGTCTTAAGGAAGGGAAAAGCAGTTTGCTGTTAGCTGTCGCGTTTAGGCCTCCTCAGTAGATTTCGGGGGCTCTCCACTCACCCCAAACCTCTCGAAGAACACCTGAAATCTCACCTAGGGTTGCCTTAGCCTTAACCGCCTCCAAGATATAGGGGAATAGGTTCTCCTCACCCTCATCAGCCACTTTCCTAAGGCTATCCAGAGCATCCCTAACCTTCGAATTATCCCTCTCCTCCCTAAGCTTCTTCAACCTGGACACAACCCTTTCCCTCACTTCCGGATTCACACGAAGAATCTTCATCTTCGTCTCCTCCTCCTCGACGAAGGTGTTGATGCCCACTATAGGTATCTCACCTGAATCGACCTTCCTCTGCCATTCATAGGCCGCCCTCGCAATCTCTCTCTGAGGATACCCCATCTCAATAGCCCTAATCATTCCGCCTAACCTATCGACCTCATCAATGATTTTCCAGGCCTTCTCCTCAATCATGTCGGTAAGCCACTCTATATAGTAGGAACCTCCGAGAGGGTCTACAGTGTCCGTAACCCCGCTCTCGTAGAGCAGTACCTGCTGAACCCTCACAGAAAGCTTCACAGACTCCTCAGTTGGTAGGGAGAGGGCTTCATCGTAGGAGTTCACGTGAAGGGACTGGGTCCCTCCCAGCACAGCGGCAAGTGCCTGGAGGGTGGTTCTTATCAGGTTAACTAGGGGTTGCTGAGCAGTCAGCAACACACCGGCTGTCTGGGTGTGGAATCTAAGCATCATTGACTTCGGGTCCTTAGCCCCGAACCTCTCCCTCATTATTTTCGCCCACATCCTCCTGGCGGCCCTGAACTTCGCTATCTGCTCGAAAATATTGGTCCTCGCAGCGAAGAAGAATGAAAGCCTCTTAGCGAAGGAATCCACATCCATAACTCCCCTCTCCAGAACGTTGGTCACGTACTCTATGGCGTCCGCAAGGGTGAAGCCTATCTCCATCGCTGGTGTGGCTCCAGCCTCCTCGAAGTGGTAACCTGAGATACTGATGGAGTTCCATTTAGGCATCTCCTTAGCCGCATACATTATGAGGTCAGTGGCATACCTCATGGAGGGCTTAGGAGGATAGATATAGTTATTCCTAGCTATGTATTCCTTCAGAATGTCGTTCTGCACAGTGCCTCTGAGAACAGCCTTACTGATTCCTCTGGACTCGGCCACAGCCACATACATGGAAAGCACCTCAATTGCTGTGGCGTTAATCGTCATGGATGTTGAGACCTTATCCATGGGGATACCGCTGAAGATTATGTCCATCTCCTTAACTGATGGGAGGGAAACACCGACCTTCCCCACCTCATACCACGCCAGCCTATTGTCAGGGTCCAGCCCCAGCTGCGTAGGCAGGTCGAAAGCCATGCTCAGCCCCGTCTGCCCGATGCTGAGCAGGTACTTGTACCTCTCATTAGTGTCTTCTGCTGACCCGAACCCGGCGTACTGCCTGATGGTCCAAGGCCTCCCCCTATACATCGTGGGGTAGACACCGCGGGTGAAGGGGTACTGCCCCGGAAAACCTAGATCCGTTAAATAGTCCCAGCCATGGCCCTCAGTTTCCAGAGGTGTGTACACCCTCTTAATCTCGAAGCCTTCCTCCGAAAGGAAAGCCTTCTTCCTCTCAGGAAACCTGTTCAGTACTGGCTGCAGAACCTCCTTAGCCCACTCATCCAGCCTCCTCCTAATCCGCTCAAGATCACTCATTTCTTCAACCTCTCAACAATTTCTAACAGAACTCCATGCGTGGCTTTCGGGTGGATGAAGTTTATCTTCCTAGTTCCTCCGCTAACTACCTTTGGCTTATCGTAAATCACCCTCACACCCCTCTCCTTAAGCTCCTCAGTCAACTTCTCCACATCCTCGACACCTATTGCTATGTGATGTATTCCCTCACCCCTCTTCTGGAGGTACTTAGCTATCGCTGAGTCTTCGGAGAGAGGCTCCAGTAACTCGATGTATGAGTCCCCGGCCTTGAACATAGCGACCTTAACCTTCTCCTCAGGAACCTCCTCAACCTCAACAAGCTCTAGGCCTAGAACATCCCTATAGACCTTAATAGCGTCGTCAAGGCTGTTTACAGCTATACCTATATGGTCAATCCTCCTCACTCACCTCACCTCCTCAGCCGCCTTCCTATAGACCTCAACAACCTTCTTTAGGGGGGTGCCGGGCCCGAGGACCTCGTAGACCCCCATTTTCTTCAGCTTTTCAGCATCCTCCGGAGGGATGATGCCGCCGACAATAACAGGTTTCCTGAAACCCCTCTCATCCATCAGTTTGAGGAGGTCAGTAACCAGCTCCATGTGGGAGCCTGAAAGTATCGAGACACCTACAACATCCACATCCTCCTCGAGAGCGGCCTCGACAACGTCCTCAGGCGTCCTATGTACCCCGAGGTATATGACCTCGAAACCCTCATCCCTTAAAGCCCTAGCAATCACCTTAGCCCCTCTGTCATGGCCATCTAGGCCGAGCTTAGAGATGAGAACCCTGTACACCTTACGTTGGGAAGGTCGTTTAACCGCCTGAATAAGTGAAGCCGACATGCAATCCCTCCTAGACCTCGTCAAGGAAGCATTTATTATTTTCCATGTAGGGAATCAGCCTACTGGCCTGAAACGCGCCAGAAAGAACCCCTCAGTCATGTGTTTATGTGGGTAAAGCCTGGAAACATCACCCGAAAACTCGACAACTCGGTAACCAGGGGAAGTCCAGGGAAAGGGCCTCTCAAACTTCACCGCCTCCGCGACCTCCTTAACCACGTACTCACCCTCCTCAGGCATGAGGGAACAGGTTGAGTAAATCACTTCCTCACCCAACCCAATGGCTTTCCTCACTAAAGCCTTCTGGGTCTCTGAATAGTGAAGAATCTTTTGGAAGGTAAGTGTTATTCTAAGCCCCGGATCCTTCGCAACAGCCCCGCTATTGCTGCATGGAGCATCCAAGAGAACCTTATCGAACCTCTCCCGAAAACTGATGTCTCTAGAGTCAGCCACCACAATATTCACACGGCGCATATCCACACCCATTTTCCGCAGGAGGTTAGTTGCTAACAGCGCCCTACGGTAACTCAAATCGACGGCAGTGATTCTGGCCTCATTCCCTGTAAGCATCATTATTAAGGAGGTCTTTACCCCGGGGGCGAAGGCCATGTCAAGCACTAGGTCCTCGGGGGAGGGCCGTAGAGCCTCAACAACCGCCACCGATGCCTTATCCTGGGGAATTATCTGGAACTCCTTGAAGGCCTTAAGAAGCCTTACAGGTTTAGGGGACTTCAGAATTCTTAGGAGGTAGGGAAAATGCCTATCCTTCTCATATTCGACACCTTCCTCATCAAGACTGCGGAGAATTCTCTCCTCATTCCCCCTCAGGAAATTCATCCTAACCCACCAGTGCCTCTCGTTAAGGCTTAGGATGAGCTCCCTAGCCTCATCCTCTCCAAGAAGGCTGGACAGTTTCTTGAAGAACCATTCCTGAACCGACAGCGAGCACCAAGGGGGGAGGGAATCAGCTTCCTCAGAGCCCTCAAGCCAAAGCCTAGCCAACTTGCTTAGGGATGTCGTTCTAGGGTGGAGGCATTTAAGCTTAAGATAATCCTTAACGAACCCCCTCGCAAGAACGTATAGATGCTCCCTTTCCTCCAGGGTGAGCCTGCATCTCCCCCTACACGCCCTCTTGAAGGCTACATCCACAGAAACGCTGTGATGTATAACTTCATGAAGTGTTGCGGCAAGCACTTTCACAGCAAGTCGCATGTCCTGAACCATGGAAGAATCACCGGATCCGTGAGGGTCCCACTCATCACTGATCAGACACTAGCGGTTTCCTCACCTCATTAACCTATGTCTTGAGGGATTTAACTCTTATTAGGTCGGAACCCATTAAGGCGTGGATGATGACGCCGCTCCAAAATGATTGGGTCCATGATGTCCTCGCGACGATCTGACGATTCTTCTAAGGCATATCCGCGTAGGCCTTAGCCTTCCGAAACGTTCCAGAAACCCTTAACGGAATTATCAGGGCCTCACCCTCTAAAGCGCCTAGAGATGCAAGAACCCTCCACTTATCTCTAGCCCTGTACCTGATAACTGCCTTCATTGTTGACGGGTTCAGATAGATCACCTGGGGCTGTGCCAGGGAACGGGCGGAGGAGCCGAAGAGCTTCGTGAGTGAGGAGTTAATCATTTCCTGCAGGCCTTCCCTTGAAGCCCCTTGACCCACCACCTTCACAATCATGTACCGTTTCTTAGTTGCTGTCTTGCTTGAGAGTTCAGCCTGCCGATATATTTTCCTGACCACACTTCCGGAGAGGGCGGAGGCGAGTATTCTGTACCTCAACTCAACCTTCCGGAGCTTGATGAGGAGGTAAATCACAGCTAAGGCAGCCAGAAGGGCTAGGAGTAGGGAGATATAGGTGATTGAGTCGCTAAGCAACATAGCCCGCCCTCCTAACCACATACCTCGGGTTCGTTGTGAGGGTTGATAAGGCGCTTCCCTCATCGAGACCTAGCTCTACAAGGAGGCCCACCACAGTCATGGGATGCTTAACTTCTCTCAGACTTCTCGCCCCGCTACCAACCACCAACGAAATCCTTCCCTTAATATAGAGCCTTAAAACATCTATAAAGCCGGCAACAGGCTTCCCTTCAAGCAGCCTTCCAAACAGCTCCACCGAATTAACTATTATGGGGATGCCTGCGTTACTGAGTTTCCTTAAGTTCTTAATCCCTAACCTACCTAGGCAGGAGCCCCCTAACTCCAGTGCATGGGCCCTCGACTTAACCTGATTCGTTATTTTCAGGTCGCGGGGGTTCTCAACCCTGTAAACCCTCACAACATTCCCCTTAATAGCTGAGACCTCCTTAGGCTTCATGAAGGTGGCTCTAGGAACTACAACCAGTTCATCCCCTTTTATGTAGCTGCCTCCCTGATCCACGGCAACTATGGAGAACCCTAACTCCTTAAGAACCTTAGCAGATTCGTTTTCAGGAACGAACCTGAGGGATAAGTCAATGTACTTCTTCATCACAGCTCACTAGGACCTCGTTAAAGAATTCGGACACGTCCTTAATACTTCTAGCCCCGGTGAGGGTTATTGAGACCTTAATCACGTCGTCTCCGTCCTCCAGCTCAACCCTACCCTCGAACGCGGCCTGCTTCCCGAACCTGAGGTGTATATGTGAAGGCTTAGCCCCCACCCTCGTGGAGAGTGTTGCCAGCAGGATTTTCCTGCTTAGCTCAGGAAGAGAGCATAGAATATGTTTAACGACCTTTCCCGCGCTTCTTCCCGCTATTCGCATAGAGATTATCCCTATGTCGTTCCCGTGATGTCCACGAACCACAGACTCCTGAACAGATGCTGCCTCCACCCCTTCCGGTAGGAGGGTCTGGAGTGCTTTGCGAACCTTCTCAGGGTTCTCAGTAGAGTGGTAGAATACGGAGAGGGTTACTTGAGAAATTTTCTTAGGTCTAGAACCTGGGTTGGGTGTCACTTCTCCATACCTAGTTCCTTAGCTAGCTTCTTCGGCACTATTACTCGGGCCCCTCTTGAAGCTTCATGCCTCTTCTTCAGGGCCTTCTCCTTAGCCTTCTTCTTCCACTTCCAGTTGTGGGTTCCTCTCACACCCCTGCTCTTCAGAAGTCCCCTCATACGTCTGCCTGCCAGAGTCTTCCCTCTGAAAACCCTTCCCTTCTGGGACGGGTGGGTTATCCAGTTAATGTCCTTATCCCTTACAACGGCGGGATGATGTGTATCCACCAGTATGACTTCATAGTATTTATAGAGGCCATCATCCCCGACATAGTATGAGCCCAGGACCTCGAGATTCGGGTACTTCCTAGCAGCCCTCTCCTCAGCAATCAGCTGTATAGACTTCTCCGGGGCATATCCGTAGACACCCATCCTCTTAGGTCTTCTACCGGAGCGGGGCCTCTGCTTCCTCATACCTCCCTTCCTAACTCTAACCCTAACGACGACGAAGCCCTGCTTAGCCTTATAGCCCAGCTCCCTAGCCCTATCGATTCTCGTAGGGTTCTCGACCCGAACAATCGAGGGGCCTCGCCTCCACTTAATAAACCTAGCCCTCATTAACTCCAGCATCTCGCCTTCGTAAGGCCTTTTCCAAGCCACCGCAACATAGTGATACATTGACTTAGCCATCTTCCAGCACCTTCCTTACTCACAACACCAATAGGTATAACTATTAAAAACATTCCTTTCGCGGAGGAAGGAACTTAATACTCCTCACACTTAGGTTAATAGGTCAAGATGCCGCCGTCTCCGCCGCTTATAGGTGTAGTAGGGAAGACGAATGTAGGTAAATCAACATTCTTCGAGGCAGCCACCCTAGTCCCTGCAAAAATTGAGAACAGACCTTTCGTAACCATCGAGCCCAACATAGGGGTGGGATACGTCAGGAAGAAATGTGTCCATGTGGAGCTCGGCCTGCCCAAGTGCGACCCGAAGAACTCCCTCTGTGTTTCAGGTTACAGATTCATCCCCGTCAAGCTCCTTGATGTGGCAGGGCTCATCAGAGGCGCCCACGAAGGAAGAGGGTTAGGGAACAAGTTCATGGACGACTTAAGGCAGGCCGACGTCCTTCTTCACGTAGTTGACATGTCGGGATCCACAGATGAGGAAGGAATGCCCGTTCGTCCGGGAACCCACGACCCGCTTAAAGACATTAAGGAGATTGAGGACGAGATCGATAAGTGGTTCTTCGGAGTTATTTCGAGGGGATGGGACAGATTCTCACGTGGGCTGGACGCGTTACCAATCGATAAAATTATTGATTCACTCACGAAGAGGGTTTCAGGCCTCTCTATAAGGAGGGAAAACGTTGCTGAAGCCCTCAGAATGACGGGCCTCGACAAGGTTAAGCCTAGTACATGGAGGGGTGAGGACCTAGAGAACTTTGTGAAGACCCTGAGGAGATTAGCGAAACCTGTGATTGTGGTGGCGAACAAAATGGATATTCCTGAAGCGGAGGATAACCTAAGGAGGGCGTTAAAGGAATTCCCTGACAAAACCATTATCCCAACATCCGCGGTTTTCGAGCTTGCCCTCAGAAAGGCAGAGAAAGCCGGCCTAATCAGGTACATACCGGGGGATGAAGAGTTTGAAGTGATTGATCCCTCCAAACTCACCGAGAAACAGAGGAAGGCCCTCGAACTGATCTCCGACTTCATGAGGAAGTATAAAGGAACAGGGGTTCAGAAAGCGTTGAACACTGCGGTATTCGATGTGCTTGGGTTAATAGCTGTGTACCCTGTGGAGGATCCTCATAAGTATACAGACACCTCAGGAAACATTCTTCCAGACACATACCTAGTTAAGAAGGGAACCACCGCCCACGAGCTGGCATACCTAATACATACCGATCTAGGGGAAGGATTCCTGTACGCCGTGCTTGCTAAGGAGAATAAGAGGGTTGGAGGAAACTATGTCCTACAGGATAATGATGTAGTTAAGATTGTTTCCACTAAGGCCGCCAGACACTGAGATCCACTCTACACTCCTCCTTGGCTGTGCCGACCTCCCAATCCCCTTTGAGGTGGCTGCATGGAGGCAGATCCTTCTTAACCACTAGACCTGGATTTATCCATGAGTACGCACCTATCTTAACACCTGGGTATGTGGATACGTTAACACCTGTCTTCACATAGCCTCCTATGAATGCACCGAGCTTCTTCCTACCGCTTGACTCCCTCCTGCCTTTCACAGTGAAGGGGACGGGTTTCCCGTCGAATCTGAGGTTAGCAAGTATCGTTCCTGCACCTAGGTTGGAATACTCACCCACTATGGAGTCACCGATATATGCTTGGTGGGCCGCGTGAGCATGCTCCATCAGAATGCTTTCCTTAACCTCCACATTAAACCCCACCTTAGCCCCCTCAAGAATAACTGCGTAGGGACGTAGGTAGGCATTAGGACCTACTGAAGCGCCCCTGCCGACGTACACAGGGCCCTTAATGTATGTCCCTGAAAGAATTTCGGCCCCCTCCTCAATAATTACCGGGCCCTTAACCACTACACCATCCTCCACACGACCTTCTATTCTAGTAGCCCCCAGACGGTCAAGGAGATACCTATTTAGCTCCAGGAGGCTCCACGGCCTACCGACATCTTTCCAGTATGGAAGCCTAGCCACAGCGACAGGCATTGATGAGCTGTACTTCGTTAAAGCATCCGTAAGCTCGTACTCACCTCTTGGACTAGGCTCCAGATTGGCGACATAGTCTCCGATACTGTAGGGTAGGAGGTATATGCCTGCATTAATGAGGTTTGATGGAGGGTTCTCAGGCTTCTCAACAATCTCTTTCAGAAACCCGTCCTCAACCTTCAGCACGCCGAACCTTTCAGGGTGCTCCACCTCATACGCCCCTATGCAGGCCTCGCCCCCGCATTCTGCCACAGCCCTGAAGCCCTCGAGAGGGGTGTAGATATCGCCATAAACTAAGATGAAACGGTCACTACTGAGAAAGTTCATCACCGTGTTGAGGGCGTGGCCCGTGCCGAGAGGTACACCCTGCTCCACAACGCGTACATCAACATTCCGGCCTGAAGCCCACGACCTAACCACCTCCTCGACCTGTGTCTTCAGGTAGCTCACGACTACAACGAAGTTTTCTACACCTAACGATGCAAGACTGTCTAGGTGGTGACGGATCAGCGGCCTACCTAGAAGAGGGACTAGGACTTTGTGACGCGTGTGGGTAATGGGCTCCAGGCCTTTACCGTAGCCCGCCGCAAGAATGACCGCTTCCTTAACCAATAACTCCCCCAAAAAAGTAGGCGGTTAGGAGAAAATAGTGTTTCCCAGCTAGTGTGGTGGGTGGGTAACTATGACTGCCTTCTTAGGCCCTTCAGGTGTAGGTATGTATAATAGCTTCGACTTATAGATCTCTGTCTTCCTCACAGGATAGATCTTCTTAGCCGCCTCGAACAGGTCGATGGCCAGCTGACCGAAAATCATTGCCTTAATGTACTCGTCGAGAGTCATGCTCTCGGCCTTCTCCTTAAGCACCCTCACCATCTCCTTCCTTATTGCCTTCCTCTGGCTTGTCTTACATCTGTAGGCAGTGAGCACAACACCCTGAACCCTTAAAACATAGCCGTCCTTCGTAGTGACGTCAACTATTGCGGCAACCTTACTTGACTTCCTCCTTATTATCGACTTCATGTAGTCCCTCGCCAGCTCATGGCCTTTGAACCTTGTGTAGGCTGTGTCGTCCTTCACGTCATGGACCTGGAAGTATAGATGTATGTGGTGCTTGCTGAAGTCTCCTGTCAGGTCGAAGAGCGTTACCTCGAAAACCCTGCCCAGAAGCTTCCACTCCTTATCGGCCGGGGTGGTTCCGATAGGCAGATTCTCGAATATCGGAGGAGCAACTACCCTGAACCACTTCTTCATCTTCCACTTATCCCTAATGCTTGCTCTCGACATATTCCCGAAACCTACACATGAAATACGTGCAGGGTTTATAAGAATTAGGTGGTTCCCTGGAGGAGGTTTGTGACGGACTCGGTTAGTCGGGAATACTCGTCAAGAAGGGAGAGTATTGTGAGAAGATCTCTCGAGCTGAGATCACCCTCTTTACATATCTCAATCCTTAAACCCTCCTCCCCCGGAATGCTCCTAACCCGGAACCCCTTAGGCGGTTTCTCATCGTCAGGCCTGAAAGCCTTGGAAAGTGCCTCAGCCTCCCTACGGCCCATTTGGAAGATCACGTGGGCTGCCGACCTGCAAGTAATTTTTCGTTCACCTCCCTAGCCGGGATGGCTAAGTATCCTCCTTCTAGCCCACCCTTCGGGAGGAGAGAGAGCCTCACATCCCTCGGGAGAAGCGAATATGGAAGGAAAACCCTATCCCCGGACTCCACACCCGCAATCCCCTCAGGAGCCAGCATACCAAGACCCCTTAACACCTTCGTCAGCACGCCTCCAGAAAGCTTCATTGGGTCTCCTCCAACAGTAATCAATTTTCTGCGTTCCACATCTGCAGACTCGTCGAGGAACCGCCTAATCTCAGGGAAGGATGCTATCAGCCCCTGAACAGCCCACGCAAGATACGTCTTATTACTTACGGACGCTGCAGCCCCTCCCCAACCTGAGGTATCGATCAGCCACTGCATCCCGTACGCCGCTAGGTAAAGATCCTTAGCAAGCCATGAATTCTTTGCTAGGAAGTGCTTCACTTTACTGCCGCCGCTTGAGAGACCTGCCTTCATGAGAACCTCCTCAACATCGGGGCCGCCTTCGAGACCCCTCATAAACATGTCAGGGATTAGAACATCTATGCTTAACCTAACAGCCTCCGCCGGGCCTAAGTGAGCCCACCCTATAACAGGGGGCCCTTCCCTCACCTCAATAACGTCCTCCTTAACAAGTTTCTCAATCATAGCCGACTCAGATTCTGTAAACCCCTTATCCAGGGATCGGGGTGTATGCCTCCAGAGCATGGCGGAAGTCATAACGAGCTTAACGTCCTTAGGAATAATATCGAATTCGGAGAGAAGCTCCATAACACCCTCCGCGAGAAGTTCGAAACGGAGAACGTAGTTATTCCCGACCTTAACCGATCCCTCCCCCGAAGGCTCCTCGAGAACCACGCACCTCCTGCATGAGGACGGAGAACCCCCGACCGCAACAGTAAGAGGAAGCTCCCTCTGAAGTGCAGAAGTCTCGTCAAACATCACCGTGTCTATGTCGAGAGATCTGAGAACCCTACTAACAAGCCCAGCAACAGATGAGTTGTAAGGGTCGTAAAGGGAGGTTACCCCGACTGAGTAGCCTTCCTTCTTAGCCTCCTGAATAACCCTCTTAAAAACATCTAAGGCGCTCACCGACTTGAATGAGAACGGCACAACCAGCCCCATTCAATACCTTAATGAAGCAAAATATAGTTATGCAGAGTGTATGAAGCCTCCCCTAAGCCGGTCAGCTGCCGCCCTCCTCAACAATCATCAGGGGCCTGGAAACGATTATCTTTGCTTCCTCAGGCCTGTACTTCCAGTCGGGGGGTAGCACACCCTTCCTCTTATAGTACTTAACCAGCCTATGGATCTTTGCCTCAATCTCTATTAGGCCTCTCTGAGAGTGTGTGTCTTTAGGATGCTCCTCAAGATGCCTCCTCAGATTAACTGCCCTTCTAAGGAGGTTGTAGAGATCCTCAGGAAGTGCGAGCCTGATGCCGTACTTCTCTAGAACCTTATGGAGCTTAACACCCAGCACAGACCTAGTGAGAGGGATTCCGTACTGATCCCTTAAAATAATGCCTATCATGGATGGAGGATAGCCCTTCTTCGCGAGCTCCGCTATTATGAGCTCTATCTCTTCAGGAGAGTACTGAATCCATTTAGGCGCAACCGTTGTTGGAGGCCTTGTCGAGTGCGACTTACCCTTCTCCTTACTCTTGTTCATTCCTCTTCTCCCTACACGTAGAGATGTTAAGGTTTAAAAGTTGTTCTCAACCAGTCAGCCATGGCTCTGAAGGCCGCTGCCCTATGGGAAAACATGTTCTTCTCCCGGACACTCATCTCTGCGAAGGTCCTGATCTCCCCCTCAGGTATGAATATCGGGTCGAAACCGAATCCTCCGCTCCCCCTAGCCTCAAAGGAGATCCTTCCCTTAACCTCCCCACGAAATATCTTGATTCCTTCCCTAGGAACCCGCAAGGCAATGACTGACTTGAAGAAGGCATCCCTCATCTGAACACCTTCCATAAGCTTAAGTATTCCTGAAACACCGATCGTTTTAAGGACATAAGCACTGTAGACTCCTGGAAACCCCTTCAACGCATCTATAAATAACCCAGCATCCTCAGCGAAGAACAGACCCTTAACTAGAGGAGAAGCGTTCGCGGCCGAATACAGTGCGACCTCCTCCAGCGTTTCTGCCTGAATCTCTTTCTTAGGCAGCCCCACCTCAACAACTTCGATACCGTACTCAGAGCCAAGCTCTATGAACTCCCTCAGCTTCCCCTCATTCCTCGTAAGTACCTTAACCTCCAACCTTCCTCCTCTCCTCAACATATCTACCCCTCATACGTATCTCCTTCACAATATCCATTAATTCCCTACTCCTCTCACGGCCTGCGACAGAGGAGTAACCCTTAAGGAAGCTCCGGAGAAGAACCTCCTTAAACCTGAAGTGTGCGCTCTCAAGAACCCTTATGAAGAGATGTATGTCGGTTCCGAAATCCTCCATCTTGGTCGTGAATCGGGATAGGCCGAAGTCAATAATGTACGGAGTATCCCGGAAAATAATGACGTTCGAGGTAGTTAAGTCTCCATGGGCTATACCTAACCCATGCATTAACGCCACATACCTCCCTAACGCCTCCACATACTTCCGTGCCCTACCAAGGGAATCCTCCTTAATCAATTCCTTGAGGAGAGGACCCTCCACATACTCTAGAAGAATTAGACCGTCAGAGGGATCAACGTAGAGAACTGCAGGCACTGGAACCCCTGCGAGACGAAGCTGCGAAATAATCTTAGCCTCAACCTCAGTCCTCCGCCTCCTCAGAGCCTCATCAAGCTCCCTAGACCTATACGGCTTCCGAACCCGTACCTTAGCAATAACCTCAATGCCTAGGAAGGTTGTCCTTAGGAGGAGGGCCTCAGCACCTAATGCATGCATAACAGCCTTAACCATCTCGCCCACCGCCCCTAGACATCCACGGAATATCCACCTCGTCCAGCCTCCACCTCTGATTAACGCGGGCCTCCTCCACCTTAACCGTAACTCCCTCCCTGAACGCCAGGAGACCTGTCCACGCAATCATCACGCCATTATCCACAGCATACTTCGGGGGAACGACATATACAGAGACACCCCTCTCCTTAGCCATGGCCTCAAACTTGTCTCTCAGAACCCTGCTAGCCGCAACACCCCCTACAAGCAGGATCTCTTTCTTCCCTGTGTGGGATAGGCCCCTCTCAGCAACCTCAACGATTGCTGAGTAAGCCACCTCCCTAACGCTTAAGCATATGTCGGGGAGGCCCCACTTCCCTGACCTGTAGGCTTTAAGGGCCGCTGTAAGTAGGCCCGAGAAGGAAACATCCTGCCCCTTAACCACGTAGGGTAGGTCAACGAATCTCTTACCTGACTCGGCACATATCTCAAGCTGATGCTTCCCCTCCACCACGTAGGGAGGTGCGAGACCTACCTCCCTAACGAACGTATCTATGAAATTCCCTAAGGCTATATCGAGAGTTTCCCCGAAAACTCTGTACCTGCCGGCCTCATATGCCGCTATTATCGTGTTCCCTCCGGAAAGATATACAATGAGAGGGTCTTCAGCACCTGTAAGGACCTTACCTATCTCCACATGGGCCACCGCGTGATTAACCGGGACTAGTGGCTTCCCGTAATATGCTGAGAGGGCTCTAGCGAATGTAGCGCCCACCCTTAAGCAGGGGCCTAGACCTGGACCTAAAGCAACCGAGAACGCATCCACTTCATCAGGTGTGATACCTGCCTGCCTAAATGCCTCCAAGATAGTTGATGGGCCCTCACTCATGAAGTGAAGTGAGGCCTCCCTCGGATGTATACCTCCCTTCTCCGGCACGTACTTAGTTCTAGCGTCCGCAAGGATTAAGGGTTCAGAATCCTGAACAATGCCTACGCCGAAGGTGTGTGCAGTTGATTCAATACCTAAAACAATCATGGATAACGGCTACCCTTCCCTCACGTACTCTACGTACCCGCAGTAGCCGCACTGCCATCTAGGTTCAGGCTTCTTATGGAACGCCATAACCCTTCCACACTTAGGGCATACCTTATTTTTCAGTCTGATGGTTCCGGTGCTGTAGTCATATTCATACAGCTTATGCCTCTCCGCCACTCTTCTTCCCCCGCTTCAGAATGTATTCCGGCTCGAAGTAGTTCAGCCTCTCAGCCGAGTCGTAGATATGGGCCTTAAGCTTTGAGCGACCCATACCGAACTCGCTCTTGATGTACTTAATCACTACTAGGCTTGAGTCCTTAGAATAAAGCTTAGCGAGCGCATTTATAACCACCTGCCGAGGCGGGGTTCCCTTACCCATATGAGTAATGACCCCCTCCACCTCGACACGGCCTATGACCTTGTTTACCTTCTCCCTAGTCACCTGTAGTAGGGAACCGTCCTCAAGCGTGGCGGTTTTGAGTGCATTTACCTGTTCCGTCATCCTCTCACCTCAAGTAGTTTAGATACCCCCTTATAATGTTTCTTAGCTTCCGAGCCTAATAGCGTAACGGCCCGGGACCTTAATCCCGAGCATTTTAGCTATCTCGGACTTCTCAACATCTATAACTATAACCATGCCTGCCCAGTTCTCTGTAAAGCTTTCGTTCCCGCAGACCGGGCACTTACCTACCTCAGTAGGCACTAGGAACCTGCACTTAGTGCATGCCTTGAAGTGTTTCCTCTCCCCCCTAGCCGGCATGCCTCTAACCCTCCTTAAGCTTCCCTAAGGCAGGCTGCTTCATAGTCATACCTATACGGATATGTGTCGGCGGAGCCATACTCACGTTAACTATCCTGCCCCTCACAAGATCTCCCTTACCTACCACCAGCTTTGTTTCCTCACCTTTCAGGGACGCTGTAAGCTCATCGTAACTCATCTTATCGTCAGCTATCTGGGAAATATGGACGAAAGCATCAAGCGGGCCTATATTCACGAATATTCCTATCTTCTTAACGTCAACGACCTCACCCTCAACGACCTCATGCATTATGGGGAAGTAGGTGAGCAGATCAGCCTGAGTCTTGTGGTAGGTTGCTCCATCACCCGGAATAATTAGGCCTTCCGGATTCACGTCCACGTGCCATACAGCGATCACGAGGCCTAAATCCGGATCAACACGCCCAAGATACTTATCCCTCAACTGGTCGTAGGCTATTCTCTCCAGATCCTCGCCGAACCTGTCAGGCGGGATCCTCACTATGTCCTCAATCGATACAACCCTGAACACACTCAACACCTGCTAGGTAAGATTTATACGGGCTTTATTAAGCGTTCCACGTCAGCCCTTACTGAACCTCCTCTTACCGGCCCACCAGGTAATCGTTCTGACACCGATATCCTTAGCCCTCCTCCTCAAGTCAGCATCCAGCGTTACGAGTATGTATTCCGGGTGGGCTGAGAGGAAATCAATTATCGCATCATCCACAGGGCCTCGAGCCTTGAAAGGAATTATCTTAACCTTACCCATAGATGTTGTTAGGGCAAGCCTGGCGGCCCTGCCTCTCCTGCTGCCGAACCTTTGGGAAAGCTGCTTAAGCTCATCAACAACCCTTTGAAGTGTGTAGAACTCTACAGGCTCCTTAAGGAAGTCCTCCAACTTCTCGAAGATGTCTACACCTTCAAAGATTAGGAGGAAGGCGCTTGTGTCTAGAAGAAGCCTGAATTTAATGCTTTTACTGCCCGACAATCTTCCCCCAGCCTACGAGCCTCCAGCGGCCCAGAACCTGTCTGCTTAAAGCAACCCTCATACCTTCCCACACGACGACGGGCCGACGTAGCGTGACCTCAATAACATCCTTCTTTAGGGTCGTTATCATGCCTAAAGTCACTGCACCGCCTGCAGTAATCATCAGCCTCTCACCCTTAGCTAGAGGAGCTACCTTAATCAGTTCCCTCGTCCCTAGAACTCTCTCCATCAGCTGGTACTCAACAGCTATCCTATTCACGGGATCGGGGAGGGTTCCTGCCTTACCCAGAACGTTACCGACAAGCCTGTCCGACTTCGTTAGCGACGGGTCGAGGGAGGTTCCAATCGCCACTAATCCTCCGGGCTTCGCCTCATCGTAAAAATACTTCCCGAACCTGATGCTTACTACCTCAGTTGTTAGAGGTATGTACTCCTCCTTCACCCCTGACCTTATTCTGACCCCTGGCTTGATCTCTATCTCGTCCCCAACCTTCAGAACTCCTCTGAGGAGGGAACCGCCTACAACACCTCCAACGAGATCATTGGGCGGTGTTCCAGGCCTATTCACCTCGAAGGACCTCACAACGAACATCAGAGGGGGTGAATCAAGATCCCTCTCTGGGGTAGGTATCTTCTTCTCGATCGCAGTGACTACGGCATCGATATTGGTTTTGTGGAGAGCTGAAACGGGAATTATGGGGGCGTCCTCGGCGAAGGTGCCTTTAAGGAAGTTCCTTATCTGCTGGTAATTCTTAAGGGCCTCCTCCCTGGAAACCACGTCAACCTTGTTCTGGACAACGACAAGGTTCTTGACACCTATGATTCCGAGGGCGGCGAAATGTTCCCTCGTCTGAGGCTGCGGGCAGGGCTCGTTAGCGGCTATAACCAG
This sequence comes from uncultured Desulfurococcaceae archaeon, assembly GCA_964404265.1. Lineage (GTDB taxonomy): Archaea > Thermoproteota > Thermoprotei_A > Sulfolobales > NBVN01 > CAZFVC01. The sequence continues at coordinate 27,562 of CAYOJG010000012.1, forward strand.
TATTGCCCCATCCATTAAGGCGGCTCCGGAAAGCATCGTTGCCATTAGAACCTCATGGCCCGGAGCATCTACGTAGGAAACGCTTCTCCTATATACAGCTCCCTCACATGTTGGTTCAGTCCTGAATTTCTCCGGCTCCTCCAGTCCTGGACACTCGTAAATATCTCCGTCCGCGTAGCCGAGCTTTATAGTCATAGCTCTCTTAAGTTCCTCGGAGTGCCTAGCTGTCCAAACACCTGTTAAGGCCTGAACGAGAGTTGTCTTGCCATGATCTACATGACCGATAACTCCGATGTTTACCTCAGGCTGCCTCCTCTGACCCTGACTCACTTTCCTCACCGCCCTTACCGAACTCGTCAGAGGTGAATCTGTCGATAAACAGCACCTGTTTAATCCCTTCAATCCACACAATTATGTCCTTAGCGACCAGAAACTTCAGTATATGTATACCGTCACTCATCCTCATCTCTTTAGGCAGCTCTATTCTTGCCTCACCTTCCTCTAAATCAACCTTGATCTGGTCTAGATCAATCTTCTTAACCCTCCTCTTAACCAGATGCTTGATCTTCTCCTCAACATCCTCAACCATCCTAACTATCTTGAACACGAACTTCAGAGTCTTCCCTGCGAGGGGGTGGTTGAAGTCAACAGTTACTCTCCCGCCACCCACAGAAATAATCCTGCCTGTATTATTACCTATAGTAACCTCCTTACCTATCTCGGGAACTATATTATTCCTTAGAAATATCTTGCGAGAAAATACCTTAACCTTCTCAGGCTTCCTCTCCCCGTAAGCCTTCTCGGGAGGTATCACAACCTCATACTCCTTACCTACCTCCTCAGCATTCCTTAAGGCCTCCTCAATACCCTCAATATACCTCCCCTCACCGATGATGAAGAGCTCGGGCTCGTAGGACCTCTCCGGATCGTATTTATTGTATAGCTTAGCGTCGCTTTCCTTGGTTGTCTCTATCAGCTCGTCCGTCTCCTTCACGAAAAGAGAGTACTCCACCAGTAACATATCTCCATCTTTGAAGGCCACTCTATCCACCTTCATGAATACGTAAGTCTGCCTTTTAAGTTATAGGTAAGAACTCAGCGAGTAATTCCCGCACCCCAAACCTCCAGAGTGAAGGGCTTCTCAAGGAAGCCGTTGAGCAACATCTGAACCTTCAGGAAATGCTTAATCACCCAAAGAACTGTCTCCGCGTGCCTGCTTAGCCTAGCCCCACCAATAACGGACTTCCCCCTGGCGAGAGCTAAGTAAACGAGAATATTGTCCGACATGTGAGTGTCGAGAGCCATCCCGGTGCTTAAGTCCTTCAGAAGCTTTGAAGCTGCCTCCCTACCAACCTCCTCAGCCCTCTTACCTCTCGCACCTAAGGCGTCCCCACCGATCAACGCTTCCCCGGCCTTCGCCCAAACAACAATCCCAGAGCCAGGCCCTAAGTGAGGGTCGTCCCTACCCTCATAATGTTCCAACTCGATACGGATAGGTGCCTTAACACCTCCCTCCACCAGCCTCCTCCTCGCCGCCTCAGCCTGCCTGCGGGCGACATGGGACGGTAACCTAACGCAGTGTGAGACGCCTTCAACAAGCTCGATGTTTTCCCCTCTGGTGGTTAGCGTTAAAGGCTCCAACTCCCCGGGAGGTTCAGGAACCTCGAAAACCACCTTACCCCCGCCTCTAGGGTAGTGACCTCTCCTAATCAGCGATGCCTCAACAACGTAACCCATTTTCTTAAGATGCGGAAGCATCACGTGCCTGACGTAGTCTATGGGCGGTGACCAAGGAACGTCAGTTCCTCCCACAAGAGTTACCCGAACTCTTCCAGGCGCATAAAGAAGTATGGGGGCCAGAGCCTGGAAGATCAGTGTAACGGATCCTGCCGTGCCGACATTGAACTCGAAGCTGCCTGAACTGATGGATGACGGTCTGAAAACTATTCTCCTCGAACCAACCTCCGCACCCTCCACAGATGCTTTACATATTTTCGCTGCTGCATGTATTGCTGTTAGGTGCTGGCGCTTGAGGCCGGGGTTCGGCCTCTTAGCCCTGATGTTATAGACCTCGAGATCTTCCCCGGTTATGCAGGAAAGCGCGACCGATGTTCTGAGGATCTGGCCTCCTCCCTCACCATGCGACCCGTCGATACGGATCACTTATCAACACCCGTTACCTCCCTAAGCCTCTCTGTACCGTTGATCTCGTCAATAAGGGAAGCAACTGAGGCCGGGACAAGCTTCCTCCACTCATCGCTTCCTGAGAGGATGAGTTTCCTAATCCTTGTTGATGAGTAGATCCCTCTATCGTATGGAGGAGGAACTAAGGGCTCAATGCCCGCATCCTTGAAGAGCCTTAGAACCAGAGGGTTTCTAGCAACTCCGTAGGTGAATCTCGGCACATACATCTGGACGTAGAAAGGCCACACCGAATTCATCAGTATGTCAGGTATCGGTATTATGTATACCCTATCGAGATCTATTTCAGCCTCCTTAAGAGCTTCCTTAACCATGAGAACTCTCTCACCTGCCGTGAACGGATTTACCACGGTGTGGGACTCTTGGGCAGTGCCTATACCTATGATGAGCTCGTCAACCTTCCCTAACGCCCACTTAATCACCTTAATATGGCCCCAATGAATCGGCTGAAACCTTCCGGGAAACAAAGCCCTAGTCTCTCCAAACCAACCCATCCAGAACCCCCTATCTATGAACCTCACGCAGTATTAACTGCTTTACTCTAACCTCCTGAGAACGACCCTGCTAACATTGCCTAGAAGCTCCCTAGCGCTCCCCATATACTTAGCTATCTCGAGAAGGCCGTAGGAACCCACATACAGAGCCAGCTCCCCTGGAGACACGTGGGAGAATGACTTAACTAGTTTGCCCACGAACCTCCTCCCCCCGGCCGACACCTCAATAGCGGAGCCGTAGGTCACGTCAAGAAGTTCCTCAATATCTTTAAGGGAGGAGTCAAGCAACGCGTTGCCGAAGTCGTCGAAATAGAGAACGCCTACAGAGACAGCTCCCTCACCGACAACCTTAGGCTTTCTGGGAAGGGAATCAACCCTGATAAGCTCCTCCACCTCAATAGGTGTGCCTAAAGCATTCACGTCTGCACCGCACACAAGCCTCGCCGCAGCCGGAGAGAAAAGGTCTCTCCCATGGAAAGTCTCAATATCTGAAGGTATTCCAGCGGCCTCCCTCTTAATAACCCAGGCGGCCTCAACCCCGTCCTCAAAAGCTGCCGGAATGAAAAGGCCGTTATCAGGCCCAACATACCAGAACCTCCTGGACTTAATTATTACTGCCCTCCTCTCACTTCCCACGCCAGGATCTATAACCCCCACGAAAACCGTGCCTTCAGGGAAGTACCTCTGAGAAATCTTGAGGATGTGGGCACCTAAAACAACGTTGTACTTAGGGACCCCGTGCGTGAGGTCTATTACCTCCGCCTCCGGACAGAGCGTAGCTATAACTCCCTTCATCATGCCGACGTAAGGATCCCTAAGCCCGAAGTCCGTGATTAGAGTGATAATCCGCCTCACTTCTTAAGCCTCCTCAAAATAAGTTCGAGGTAGGATAGAGTTATGTTTTCCTCGCCTGTAAGCCCCAGCATCTCCTTAACCTCATTAAGCCTCCTGAAAAACTCCTCCTTGCTAGGCGGGTTCATCATCTCCACCTCTATGAAGCGGCCTAAACCCTCCACATCGTCGAGATATATCCTCACATCACCCCCGGAATCCATAACCTTCCTAACCTTACTAACCCTGTAGAGCTCGAAGCCTAAGCGCAGAAATACTTCAGCAAGCTTCCCGGGATCCTCAACACCCACACTAATCTCCTCCCTGGCCTTAACATCGCTCTCGATAGGTTCCCCCTTATACGTAATCTCCCCCACACATCTCCCTGAGGCCAGATCACACCTCTCCCTAACCCGGAAAGCTATTCTCTCGGCTGGAATCCCCGCACATCTCCTCAGATCTACGTAGTGATCGATCTCTCTGAAGTGACCGATAACGCTCCATCCACTCTCCTTAAGGACCTCCTCAACCTCCTCAAGGTCTTTAACAGGGATCTTAACCTCATACTCCTTCATAGAAAATACCTACCAATACCTTATCCTGAAGTCTTTAAACTCCCCCTTATACTCCTCCCACTCCACATCAACCCTCTCAACCACAGCCCCCGGAGGGCCTCGATGAGCCCACCGAATGATTTCCTCGACAGCTTCCCTAGGCCCCTCAACAACAGCCGACACACTTCCATCGAGCTCGTTCATAACCCATCCCGTAACACCTAGCTCGTAGGCCTTCTGCCTCATCGAAGACCTGAAGAAAACCCCTTGAACTATCCCATATATTCTGAGCCTTGCCCTCACATAGTCCGGGGATCCCTTACCCACAGAAATCACCACTAATTAATGCTTCACACCAAATTTATCTTGGTTATTTCAAGGTTGAAGGGTAGCTACCTAAAGATGCTGGAGAACGTGCTTAGCAGTCTAGAAGTAAGGGAAAACTCTCTGAAGCTGGCACATAGGTACGGATACCTCCCCTACATGATTACTCGATACATCGAGATGCTGGGAGGGGAGAAGGAGGCGGAGGAGCTGCTGAAGTCCTTTGAGAAGCCTCTGAAGCATCACCTGAGGTGCAACACCCTTAAGGTAAGTGACTGCAGGGATCTTGAGGAGAGGCTGGAGAGGCTTGGAATCCAAGTAGACAAACTTCCATGGTGCGACATATGCTACCGTGTTCGCGGGGAGGGGGGAGTGAATCTCGGTGCCACCCACGAATTCCTAGCAGGGATGTACTACCTCTACAGGGGGGCGGCGTCCCTTATACCTCCCATAGTCCTCTCTCCCGGTCCCGGCGATTTGGTTGCTGATTTGGCAGCGGCTCCTGGAGGTAAGGTGACGCATATGGCTCAACTCATGGGGAATGAGGGAGGGATTCTGGCATCAGATATCAATAGGGAGAGGATGCGGGCCTTAAGAAGTAATGTTGAGCGGATGGGTGTTCGTAACGCAGTGCTGTTAAGGATCGATGCACGGAGACTCCCCTCAATCTTTCAGGGGTTCTTCGCTAAGGTACTTCTCGACGCCCCATGCAGCGGTGAGGGAATAATAATGATTGATCCGGGAAGGAAGAAGCGGACAGGTATTCAGAACCTACTGAAGTTCGGGAGGATGCAGGTCGAGCTGTTGAATTCAGCAGTGGAGATGACTGCTGAGGGGGGACTGATTCTCTACACCACCTGCTCAATCGCTCCGGAAGAGGACGAGTTCGTTATTGCTGAGGTTCTGAGGATGAGGGAAGATGTCGAGATCCAGGAATTCGAACCCCCTATATCTATGTCGCGGGGAATCACGCATTACTTCGGGATAGATCTGCCTGAAGAGGTGAAGGCCTGTAGAAGGCTCTACCCACCCATCCACGGCACGGAGGGGTTTTTCCTATGTCTCCTGAAGAAGGTTTGAGGAAGAGTCCTAAATGCTGGAGGGATCAACAGAGAATTCGGAGGGAGATAGCTAGACTCTTCGGGAAGTCTCAGGCGGAAGCAGCCCTCCAAGGAAAGGTTCCTTACATATGCGGCGGAAGATTCATGGAAGCATACCTTGTAAGCGGAGATGTTCTGAGGATTATTGATAAAATCGAGGCGTCCGGGAGGTACCCCTACTCGGCAGGGATCTATGTGGGCCGTCTCCGCAGGAGGAAGCCTGCCCTAATCCCCTCAGCGGATTTCCTCACATACCTCTATAGTGTGTTGGGAAGGCCGTTAAGGGCGTTAACGGTTAGTGAGTCAGGTCTGAAGCCGTTCCTCTACGGGAATGATGTTCTTAAGGCGTCCGTTATCCGGTGCCACCCCCCTATCGACGAGGATGAGGTTGTAGGTGTTCTGGGGAGGGATAAGGTTGTGTACGGTGTCGGGTTATCGAAGATAGCTTCATGCAGAGAGTTAAGGAGCCTTAAACCCACCGATCCTGTGGCGCTTAATGTTTTCGATGTCGGGTGGTATGTGAGGGGAGGCACTACACTTAAGGAAAGGAAGTTCAAGCTTCAGGGATAGACGTACTCCTCACTGAATTTCTTCATGCCCCACGAGCTGCCGCGTCTAAGCCACCTAACCGCCTCTTCAACATCGCAGATGAATATGCTGCCGACATGACTCACGGTCTCAGCCCCTAGGAATTCTGGGTGTATCTGGGCTGTAGGGCCAGAGAGTATAACTGGCCATGCGGAAGGCTTAAGGTATTCGAGAATGATGTCCAGCGTGTCGTTAAGTAAAGCAACACCTGTGATCACTGCAGCGTCAGCATCCCTAAGATATCTGGGCTCAAGGAAGTCCGGGAGAGCACCCTCCCTTCTGAGGGTGGGGTTCCGCTCGAAAACCATTATCTCAAGCCCCGCCTCCATCAACCTCCTCATAGTGTCCTTCATGTACCCAATGATCGCTACTTTCGCCCCCTTCTCCAAAGCGTCAATCACTACGTCGGCGGCATTCATTCTCCGCATCTCCACATCCTTAAGGACATATTGGGACACCGCGTTTGCTGCTGCGAGGCCTAATGCCCTGGCGACCAGGTGGTCAGTCGCTAGTCCGCTGATAAGCCCGCTCAGGTCCCAGGAAGGTATGGGAGGCACCTCCCTGAATTCCTTATCACCGAACTCTTCAGGCATCGTGAGTGACACACCCATCGATATACCGGACGGCCCCTCAACAACTACGTAGGTGTAGGGGAAAGCGACCCCGTAGTCCTTCAGGATTAGGTCCTCCTCAGACGCCGCCTTGGTCGCTGCCTTAACCACGTTATCCACTATCACGCCTCCTCCCTCCTGAAAGGCTTGGGTATTACAGCGAAGGAGCTGTCGATCCTGTGGACAAGCACCTCCACACCGTACACCTCCTTAATTATTTCGGGGTTTATTACTTCCTGCGGGGTACCTTCCTTAACCACCCTCCCCTCGCTCAGCATATATACCCTATCAGCCGCCAAGACCGGCTCGTTAGGGTTATGGGTAGTGAAGAGTACTCCCAGCTCCTTCTTCTTGGCGAGATAGTGAATTATCTCAAGCACCTTAGTGGAGTTTCTGAGGTCTAGATGAGAGGTGGGCTCATCAAGTATCAGGAGCCTAGGCTGCTGAGCTAGGGCACGCCCTATCCTCACGAGCTGGGCCTCACCTCCGGAGAGCTTCGTTACCTCCCTCCTCCTCAGGTGGGATATACCGAGCTCCTCAATAATCTCGTCAACCACCTCCCTATCTCTGGAAGTTATTACGGGCATTAGGCCGAGGTGTGGAGTCCTTCCGAAAAGTATGTATTCCTCAACCGTGTAGGGGAACGCTATATATTCGCTCTGCGGAACCCACCCAACCAGCTTAGCGAGCTGTGAACGGCTGTAATGAGTTATGGACTCCCCGAATATCCTGACCTCCCCCGAGCTAGGGTGAATCATCCCCATAATTATCTTGAGGAGTGTTGTCTTCCCTGTCCCATTAGGTCCGAGAAGAGTCACCACCTCCCCAGAATCCACTGAGAGGGAAACACCCTTAAGTACATGGAGAACACCCTCATAACTGAACCTTACGTCCTTAACGTTTAGTAGGGTTGTGCCTGGATTCATTTCCTGCTCTCCCTCATGCTCAGAATTGCTACGAAGATTGGGACACCTATTAATGAGGTGACCACGCTTAGAGGTATCTCAGCAGCTGACACGCCTCTAGCGATGTCGTCAGCGATCAGCATTATTAAGGCACCTATTAAGGCGGCTGCGGGGACTGCCCTCCTATTATCTGAGCCGACAACTTTCCTCCCCAGATGAGGCATGACAAGACCTATCCACATGATTTGCCCCGCCACAGCAGTCACTGCCGAAACCGCTGTAATTGACGCGAATATTGCTGCGTTCCTGTAGATCCTCGGGTTAACACCTAAGGCCTTAGCCTGCTCATCACCGAGGGAAAGGATGTTAAGCCTCCATGACAGGATCCCTACCGCCACAGCACCCACTAATGCCACTGAGCCAGCTGTAACGACCTCATACTCTGTTAGGCCTGCGAAGGAGCCTAGGAGCCAGAAAGTTATTTCGGGAAGCTGCTTAAGCGGGTCCGCTAACGACTTAACGACCCCGACCCCCGCATTGAAGAGGGCTGCGCTCGCCATACCCGCCAAAATAAGTCTCAGGATTGAGCCCCCGTACCTAACCATCCTGGCCAGGAAGTAGGTGAACATTACGGCCGCAAGCCCTGAAACGAATGCGGACGCCTCGATAAGTGCAGCGATGCCGGAGAACATCAGTATACCTACGGCAGCCCCGAATGCCGCGCCCTGACTCACCCCTAGGATGGAGGGTGATGCGAGAGGGTTCCGGAAAACGGCCTGGAGGGCCGCGCCTGCCGCAGCTAGGGAGGCACCCGCTATGAGGGAGAAAACAACTCTAGGAACCCTTAAGCTGAGGGCGATTCTTGCTAGGGGACTCATAGACAACCAATCGTTCATGGTTAGTGGGAGACGGCCCACAAAAAGTATGGAGATTGAGGCTGTTACAATGATTAGTACTGTGAGAAGAATCATGACACGGAAAAAACCTTTTGATCCGTCAGTTAAGGAAGACATTCCGCGGCAACCCCTCACTGAACCTCTGGAGGCACCAGCGATTCGGCGGTCTCTCTAGGCAGGCCGTAGAGGGTCATGAAGTACTCGATGGCCTTCTCCTTAACATCCACGTCCCGGAAGAGATCCGGGTAAAGATGCTTAGCCATCCATAACACGCAGAGAATCCATTTAGGTGTCGGCATGTCCCAACTGTCAAACCCTCCCGGCACTCCATAGACATGACCTTCCTTAACTGCCTTAACAGTTGACCAGTCAGGATCCTTAAGTATCTGCTGAGCAATGTCTGTGGGTGAAGGATCCGACCTGTACGTCACCACGAAAACGTAGTCAGGGTTCCACCGAATAATCTGCTCCAGGTTCACAACGCTCCAGCCGCTTGAACTCATGTTGGCTGAAACTGAAATCCCTCCAGCCTTCTCCACAATCACGTTCTGGATCCAGTGCTGGCCGGGAACCTTAAACGCTATAGTGCCTCCCTTAGTGGAGTAGTAGAGGAACAGCACTCTAGGCCTTTCAGACTCAGGGACCTTAGAAACCCTATCATCGACCACGTCAAGAACTGACTTCATGTAATCCACTAATTCCCTAGCCCTATCCTCCTCACCGAAAACCTTACCAAGAATCATGAAGCCGCTGAAGAATGTCTCAGGGGTCTCCATATCCAAGTAAATTACGGGGACTCCGGACTCTTCAATCTGCTTACCTCCCTTAGACCTCATATAGCTCTTAAAGATGACGACATCGGGGTTAAGGGCAAGAACCTCCTCAGCGTTAAGGTTCAGCGGCTCCATGACCGTCTTATTCTCTATGTATGGGTCAACCGCCTGCACTATAGGACTTCCAGCGCTGGAGGTGTCGAGACCCACAATCTTCTCAGGAGCCGACCTGAAGGCGTAGGCAGACTGAACAATTGTTCTGGCACCCTTCCCAGCGAAGACAATCCTCTCAATGCTTAGAGGCAGAGTCACGTTACGGCCGTAATCATCGATAACCCAAGAAGTCTTTGAGGGGGTTGAAGTATCAGAAACATTCTCTTCGACACCGCTGATCATCCCGCCGAAGTAGTAGGAACCTGCAAGAACACCGATAACCACAATGACTAGAATTATGACTAGACCTGCTGTTTTCGTTAATCCTTTCCGTAAACACTTTTGTTTACAAAACTTCATGTCCCATCATCGAAAATTAATTACATCCATTTACTTAAAACCTTTACGCTTATGAAGCATAAACCAGAACTCACTGAGCCATACTGAAAACTGAGAAATACAGCCACAGAGAAATTCCTTAATGCCTGCGCCACGCATAGGCCCAACCAGCACCGCGCCAGCCAACGCTCTAGGTCAGCGCCAGCCTCGGGCTGTTGGGAGCGGCGGGCATACACCCCCGCCCCATCAAACCCGTCTTCTACGGGAGCCCTCGTCGCCGGAGTTTCCCCCGGCGAACGGCCGCCTCTTTTCGGGGAGGGGTTCCCGCTTAGATGCTTTCAGCGGTTACCCCCTACGGCGTGGCTGCCCGGCTCTGCCCTGCCGGACAACCGGTACACTAGAGGCCGCGGCGCCCCGTTCCTCTCGTACTGAGGGCACCTTCCCCTCAGGCGGCCCACACCCCCCGTGGGTAGAGTCCGACCTGTCTCACGACGGTCTAAACCCAGCTCACGCTCCCCTTTAATGGGCGGGCAGCCCCACCCTTGGAGGCTGCTGCACCTCCAGGATGGGAAGAGCCGACATCGATGTAGCAAACCGCGGGGTCGATGGGGGCTCTCGCCCGCGACGACCCTGTTATCCTCGGGGTAACTTTTCTGTCATGCCCGGCCCCCACCGATGGGGGCACGAGCGTTCGCTAGGCCGCGGTTTCCCGACCAGACCCCTTACTGTCAAGGGTCTGGTAAGGCCGGCTTTTGCCCTTGCACTCTACGGCGGAGTCCTGACCCGCCTGAGCCGACCTTTGGGCACCCGTGTTATCTTTTCGCGGGTATGCCGCCCCAGCCAAACCGCCCACCTGACGCTGTCCCCCGGGCATCCCCGGGGTTAGGCCCTCAGGCCGCGATAGGCGGTGTTTCACTTGCGGCTCCCTCACCCCCAGGGGAGTGAGTTCACGGCCTCCCGCCTACTCTACGTATCGCGGCCCGAGAACCAACGCCAGGCTGCGGTAAAGCTCCACGAGGTCTTCTCTCCCTACGGGGGGATGCCGGCCTGTGCACCGGCCACGTGGGCTTCACGGGGTCCCGGGCCGGGACAGTGGGGCCCTCGTTGATCCATTCATGCGCGCCGGAACTTACCCGGCAAGGCATTTGGCTACCTTAAGAG
>CAYOJG010000013.1:0-36511 GCA_964404265.1 uncultured Desulfurococcaceae archaeon
GCCGCCGTAGCTCAGCCCGGGAGAGCACCCGGCTGAAGACCGGGGTGTCCGGGGTTCAAATCCCCGCGGCGGCACCACAAATCCACGAAAGTTCCCAAATTCTCCATCAGGTTATCCACGATAGGGGTGGAGAAGGCCTTAATCTCGCGTCGTTTCCACCTATGGTTAACAGTTATCCCTGCCTTGAAGGCTGTGTAGCGGGCAGAAATGAACTGGTGTTGCCAAGCTTGCAATATGCAGGCTAAGTCAGGATATTGTTGGGGAAACTTCTTAGTTTAAGGAAGCTGTGCGCGTCGGCTTCCGAAAACAATGATAGCTATGATAATAGTGGTGGCTGCGGTGAGCGCAATGATCGCTGAGACAGAGATCGGTGATTGGGTTTGGGTACTCTCGGGAAGGGGCTCATTTTGTTCTGCTGCTGGGTAGACTGGATAGTTGGAGATCCTTACCTCTATAGGTATGTCTAGGTCGCCCAACGCTGCCTTTATAGCGTCTAGTACTTCTTTTTGTGTGACTCCTTTCTCCTCCATCATAGTGGAGTTCACTGTAACGATAGGGAGACATGTTATGGCACCGAAGCCGAAGCCGTCGACCCCGTAGTTATTTAGGAGTTCGGTGAAGGACTTATTCATTCTCTCATCAAAAATGCTTAACATTTCGTACTGTTCCCTAGTCATTGGATATATGTAGAATACTATGCTTCTTAGATCCATTCCCAGCTCTTTCTTCGCTAATGTTATCACCTTATTTATGATGGTTTCATTCAATTTTTCTCTGGAATCGCTGTAGACATATATCAGTAGGGAGGTGGAATTAATCACACTCCCTGAATCAATATTTAGACCTAGATCCTTAAAGAAGGAAGCGAAACCTGCTGACGGAGGAGCTGTAGAATTCCCTATGAGTCTTATTAACCTATCCCAATCTCTGTCAAGGATATAGGCCTCCGCCTTATTAACACGCACGTCCTCTACGAAAACATACATGTTCTCATAAACATAGTCGTAGCCTCTTGGATTCAAGGAGACGTAGTAAACTTTTACGCCACTAATATCTCCCTCGACAATCTTCAGTAGAGGTTCGTCAGGGGATTCATACGCTATTATTAACTGATGGGGCGTATATAGCGACATAACTATGATGAATAAAACAGATACTAAACCAAGAACCTTAACATTCACTTGTCCGCAACGCCTGTATAGGGCGCCCGGCAATATTACCCTCTTTTTCCCCTTCTCAGGTCGAATAAATCTTACCAATTTTCTGAGTCGGGGTTTTTAACGGATTTGAGTCTTGTTTGAAGGATGCAACCTCTTCATTACATTATCAACACTTCTTCGGGTCAGCGTGAACGCTGTTTCTTTTTGAGTAGCACGAATACGTGGCCTCTCACATCAACAAGCTCCACGTCAAGGCTTGAGGTTATCTGCTTCGCTATCTCTTCAGTAGTGACTCCTTGGGAGAGAAGTGACTTAAGGACACGCACCTTAATCACACCCTTCTTTTTCAGTCTCGTCTCTATCTCTTTAAGTATCTCCGGAGTAACTCCGGATTTCCCTACCCTCACATCCGCCTTCCCGCTTATCGCCTCCTTCACTTTCTTTTTCTTCTGCAAGGAATCCTCACCACGTAGCCACATATTAAGCAGGTTTTAGTTATAATAACCTCTTTTCTATTCCTCCTTATACGTACCCTTGCCGTGAGGCCAGGTATTAAGGGGAGTTTACAGTTGGGGCATATACCTCTCCTATACTCCATGGGTTTCTTCGCGTCGGCCCTCCTCAGAATACTTAACCCCAGCTCCACATACCTTCTAGCAAGATCCTTCTCACCGCGCCTAACTGCATCGACGGCCTCCCGGTAAAGTATGAGGGACCTCTGCCTCGCCAGATCCTTCAAAACCGCTGTCCTTCCTCTAGGCATCATCCACCTAGGTGTATTCCCTACCACACTATTAATTCCTGCCTCCACCATACTACTTAGGGATTAGGGATGGTTAGGGAAAACATCACGGTAATTATCGGTGAGGCCGCTCTCGAGCCCGTTCCTCCAGAGATTTACGGACATCCTGAGATCAGGAAGAGCGCTGCAAGGAGAGGTAAGAGGCCTCCCCAGATACTTCTCGATATTTCCCTTCACTACAGAGCTATGAGGAGGCTGCCGGACAGGGAGAAGAGGGGGCGGCCGGACATAACACACTTAACGCTTCTTGAGCTTCTGTCATCACCCCTAAATATTGCGGGAAGGCTTAAGGTACTAATACACACATACGGGGACTACGGAATAGAGGTCGATCCCGCGATCAGGCTTCCAAGGAACTATAACCGCTTCGTCGGCTTAATGGAGCAGTTATTTGAGGAGGGTAGCGTTCCGCCAGGAAGCGAGTCGCCCCTCATGAAGGTTTTCCCAGCCACTATTGAGGGGGTTGTGAAGCTTGCCGGCTCCAAGGACGCCATCCTGCTCAGTGAGAGAGGGAAGTACCGCCGCCCTGCAGAAATATGTGAGGAGGCTTTAGAGACCGGAAGACCGATAATTATCGGTGGTTTCCCTCACGGAGAGTTCTCGGAGGAAACCAAGGCTGTAGCTGCATCGGTGTATTCCATATATCTGAAACCTCTTGATGCGTGGGTTGTTGCCTCAAGAATTGCTTACGCCTGTGAGAAGTATTTAGGGATAATGGAGTGAGGTGGTGCCGCGGCCGGGATTTGAACCCGGGTCACGGGCTGTCCACGCAGGTGGGTCAGCTCGCTGCTCGAGAGGCCCGCATACTTGGCCGGGCTATACTACCGCGGCACCAAGAGGTAAAGAATCAAGCGGGTTAAAAAGCTTCCCGATTCTCACCCGTCTTCCTCTTCCTGAAGAAATCCAGGTAGAGAATGAGGGCGAGGAATATGAGGGCCACCTGCCCTATGTCGAGTGCTATGACTGTGTGACCCATGGAGTTCTTTAGGAGGGTGAATACAGGTAGGAGGGTTACCGATATGTCCCTACTGATTACTATTGAGTAGGTGTAGGAGTAGTAGGTGATCCCTGTTGCTGCAAGGGATGCTTCCAGAAGCCTCAGCGACGGTGTACCGGTCTTCAGGAGGAATGCAAACACCGATATAATGAGTACGACTATGGAAGTTATGTATAGGGCTAGTGCGAGGAGCGACGCCTTATAGGCCAAGAAGGGAATGCTTGCTCTCTGAAGAAGGAAACTGATTACAGCGAATGAAAGCATGAATATCGTTATGAATATTATTAGCCAGCTCCACCTCTCCCACAAATCCCTTTCTGGGAACTCCCCGCTGAAGAAACCTTCAGGAAGGTCAGCATTTCCGGCTGCGATCATAGTCACTCACGAGACCCTCTTCTCATCATTCCTAAGGAGATACTGGGAGGGAGTTATAATGTTTTCACCAGTTTACTTCCCTTTCTCTCCTCCCTGCCTGAACACGTAGAGCTTCCCCTTCAGGTCCGGCATTACGGTAAGCTTATGGAGGGCTGGGGCCCCATCGAAAACTTCTTCATCGGCCTCTATCCTGAACCCAGTCATAACTCCGCCCTCGAAGAGGGCTCTGACAATAACCTCGTTTTTAAGTACGGTGTAGAGCGTCCCCTCCTTATGCTTGCCGGAGTGCTTGATTAATGTGTCAATATATTCCGCGGTGGAGAACACTTCTACACTGTCGACAAGCTCTGCAGAAGCTATTAGCTTACTTAGGAATATGGGATCATTAAGCTTCGTTAGATCGCCTGAAGTCTTTATGCTGCGGATCTTTTTCTGAAGTTCCTCTTTCGGCCTCTCAGCCACACCTTCCTCCCCACCGGTCTCCTTCACCTCCTCAGCCTCCTGAGTAGGTTTAGGGGCTTCCTCCTCCTTCTTAGGTGGTGAAGCCTCAAGCTCCTTGAGGTAGTTGAAGACCTGGGATCTCAAGTGCTCGCTGAGGTCCTTGATGAAGCCTTTCAGCATCCTTTCCCAGAGGAAGCCCACACTTATCTCTATGTCTCCACGGACCTTAGTCCCTATAACTTCCTTCTTAATTGTGTAGATAATCTTCATTGAGAATGTTCCAGAGAATCTTAAAGTGATCTGGAAACTCCCATCAACCGTCTTGGGGGTAAGAGTTATCTTTACGGGGTATTTACCTCCAGAGACTAGGAGAACGCCCTCTCCATTATATCTGTCCTGAACTTTGGGGAGGTCCATTATGTGGTTAATCCATGCCATATGCAGGGAAACGTTTGAGAGAGATTCCGCCACCGTATTGGCGGGCAGGGGGGTAATTACTTCGAACCTTCTTTTTAGAACCATTTCTCAACATCTAATATTCTCTAGTTAACTTTCTAATAAGAGTGAATGCCGAATACCGGGTTCTCAAAATTCAATAATTTTTAAAATCTGGGAGCATGAGAAGCAGTCTTTCTGTGGCGCCGGGGGCGGGATTTGAACCCGCGCGGACGCGGAGTCCACCGGCTCTCAAGGCCGGCGCCTTAGACCACTCGGCCACCCCGGCACTCACTAGATAGTTTAGCTTAACGGGTTTAATTTGTTTCTTGATTCCGGAATAAAACTGCTGGGTTTCCTTTACCTGAGAATCTCTAGCTCTATGTATACGTCGTCAGGTACCCTTACCCTCATTATCTGCCTCATTACCCTCTCGTCGGCGGCGATATCGATCATTCTCTTATGTATCCTCATCTCCCACTTCTCATATACCTTCGTCCCTTCACCGTGGGGAAGCCTGAGAACGGGTACTGTCAGCCTCTTCACAGGAAGAGGTATAGGTCCCTTGACCTGGACACCTGCCTTCTTAGCTATCTGAACCAGCTGCTCCGCTACCTCTGTTAGGTGGTTAACGTTAGTGCTCCACAGCCTGATCCTTACCTTATTAGCCATCTTTGAACGACCTTACTAGAATTGTGTTTGGGGGGTAAAAGGTTTTGATTTTTGTTTACTTCTTCCTGATCTCCACTTGCTTGGGTGTTAGGTCCATTATTACTCCGATACCGATGGTCTTGCCCATGTCCCTCATGGCGAACCTTCCTAGCTGCGGAATCTCCTGGTACTTCTCTATAGCCATCGGCTTAATCGGCTTGAACTTCACTATAGCTGACTCACCGGGCTTCACGAACTGCGGGTTCTTCTCAGCTATCTTACCTGTCCTGGGATCGAGCTTGCCGGGAATCTCAATAATTCTCGCAGCCACTGATGCTGTGTGGGCGTGGATTACCGGGCTGTAGCCCACGTGGATCGCTGTCGGGTGCCACACAACATAGACCCTTGCTGTGAAGTCCTCAGCAACGGTCGGCGGGTTGTCTAGATGTCCAGCAACATCGCCTCTCCTGATATCGTTCTTTGATATGCCTCTCACGTTGAAACCTATGTTGTCACCAGGTATTGCCTCATTCAGCTTCTCGTGATGCATCTCTATGGACCTGACCTCACCGACAACTCCGGGAGGCATGAATACTATCTTGTCTCCTACCCTTATCTTACCGGTCTCCACTCTTCCTACAGGCACTGTACCGACGCCGGATATTGAGTAGACCTCCTGGATAGGTATCCTGAGAGGCTTGTCAACAGGCTTCGGCGGAGGCACTGTCGCGTCGAGGGCCTCGACAAGGGTCGGTCCCTTATACCAAGGCATGTTCGGAGACTTCTCTATGATGTTGTCGCCTGTCCATCCTGAAACAGGCACGAACGGTATTTTGTCAACCTTGTAGCCTAAGCTCTTCATGAACTTCTTCAGCGTGTCAACGACCTTGTTGTATCTTTCCTGACTCCATGGCGGGTCAGTGATATCCATCTTGGAAATAGCCACGATCATCTGATCGATACCCATAGTCCTCGCGAGGACAATGTGCTCCATTGTCTGTCCTTCCCTGCTCATTCCTGCCTCGAACTCACCTGACTTCGCGGAAACCACTAGGAGCGCCACGTCAGCCTGGCTTGCTCCAGTAATCATGTTCTTAACGAAGTCTCTGTGCCCGGGAGCGTCGATGATTGTCCAGTAGTACTTCGGTGTCTCGAACTTCATGAAGGTCAGCGCGATGGTGACTCCTCTGTCACGCTCCTCCTTCAGCCTGTCCAGGAACCACGCGAACTTCTCTGACTCCTTGCCTGCCTTCTTGGCGGCTTCCTCAACCTCCTTAACCATTTTCGGGTCCAGCATCCCTAGCTTCAGTAGTAGATGACCGACTAGGGTGCTCTTACCGTGGTCTACGTGACCGATCACGACCAGATTTAAGTGCTCCTTTTTCTGCTTGCTCATACTGCTTCACCCCTTTATAGCGTCAAGTAGTTTACGAAGAGACCTTATAAAAGTTTTTAATAAGGGTAAAGATTTTTCGTTTAAAATATTGCCTTACCTTGAGCTGAGAGCGATCCTCTCAATCTCTTCCTTCCTAGCAACCGCGTAGCTCTTGGGGTCGTTAGCAGCTGCGAGTATCAATTCGTCTGCAAGACACTCCGCTATGCTTTTCTGGGAGCGGAAGGCAGCGTTCCTAGCCCCGTCCGTTATGTGTCTGAGGGCTAGATCCACCCTCCTAAGCGGGGCAACATCAACTGCCACGTGATATATTATGCCTCCATACATGATCCTGGTTGTCTCCTCCCTGGGTGCAGAGTTCTCTATAGCCCTAACAAGAACCTGTATCGGGTTCTCACCTGTCTTGATGTGGATTATTTCGAATGCTTTCTTCACTATGTTGTAGGCGAGGTGTTTCTTACCTGCGTTCCTTCCGTGCTTCATGAGGTTATTCATAAGTCTCTCGACTATAGGTACCTCGGCCTTACCGAACCTTCTGTGCTCATGCCTCCCTCCAGTATGGGGTAGGTACACAGGCCTCAAAGAAATGTATTTCTTGAGGCTGGGGTCCCTGACAATAACTCCTTCAAAGTTCCACTTACCGAAGAGCTTTATCTCGACTGTCCGCGTCCTGTATTCCTGCCTGCTCATTTCCTCAGTCAACCCAAGGCTTCTACTCTCTGACCTTTAAAAGATTTAAGTGCTTAAACCATCTCAACTCGCATCAGGAGTTTGGGTGAGGTAAGGATTGCTGAGCGATGAGAGGATTGTGAGGGTTGTAGATATTGAGCCGCTGAT
This sequence comes from uncultured Desulfurococcaceae archaeon, assembly GCA_964404265.1. GTDB lineage: Archaea > Thermoproteota > Thermoprotei_A > Sulfolobales > NBVN01 > CAZFVC01. The sequence goes on from CAYOJG010000013.1 coordinate 7,092, forward strand.
TGCGAGAACTGACGGCTTCGAGATGGGTGCACTTAACTGCATAACTGAGGAGGGGGACTCCATAGTTCTCTATAATGCCCCCCTCGAAATAACTAAGGCTATAGCTAGGATACTTAGGGAGGAACTCCCCCTAGGCGGTGAGGAGGATTATAGGGACTCAATATTCGATGTCTTGATTATGGTTCAGCCTAAACTGACGCAGCTGGAGGAATCCATAAGCAGGGTAGTTATTGACGGGTTCAATCGGAGGTTAGGAACCTACAGCGCCAGCATATATATGGAGATCGACGGGATATCGCTTAAGAGGACAGTCATACCCAGCCACGCGATCTTCATAGCACTACTCTTCAACAAACCCATATATGTCACAGAGAAGGTTGTAGAGATATCTAAAGAGCTTGAAAAGGAGGAGATGGAGGAAGAGGATGAGGAGGAAGACCTATTCGATAGTGACTTCCTTGAAGACGATGAGGAAGACTTCGATGAGGAATTTTAGAAAATATACAGATTAAGTATCAAGAGGGGAGTGAAGATATCTACTACCTGGCTGGCTTCTGCTTCTTCCCCTTAATCAACGCATCCAGGGAGACGCCGTTAACCATAATTACTTTATACCTGACTCCGGGAAGGTCTCCAAGAGACTTACCCTGGCTACCTCCGATACCTGCAATAATTACCTCGTCGTGCTCGTCAATGAAGGTTATTCCACCGTCGTAGGGGACGAAAGCAGTCACTACCTTACCGTTCTTAACTAGCTGGACCCTGACACACTTTCTGAGGGCTGAGTTAGGCTGTCTGGACTCGACACCGACCTTCTCGAGAACTATTCCCCTAGCCATGGGTGCCCCGCCGAGCGGGTCGTGCTTCTTCTTAAGGTTAAGCATCTTTATCCTGAACTCTGTCTGGCTCCATCTGAACTTCAGCCTCTTAAGCCTCAGCTTCCTCGCGGCGTACAGGCCGTACGGAGATTTTTTCCCTGGCATTCTCTCACCGACTGTTTTGGGTTTTCACCACACAACTTATAAGCGTTTCACCTAAGAAACCGAAACAGAATCTATGTCGTAGTACCTCTTCAGAATTAGTCTGGCCCTAATCACGTTCCTGCCGTTCTTACCTATCGCAACGCCCCTGTCCTCCGGAGCGACCTTAACGTAAAGCAGCTTCCTCCCGTCCGGCATCTTATTCAGTCTTATCCCGATAACCCTGGCCGGTAGGAAAATGTTCTTCACGAAGTCCTCGAGGGTGTCGGCCCACTCAACGATCTCTATCCTCCTCCCCAATATTTTCGAGAGTCTCTTAACGTTCTTGCCTTTAGCGCCTACCGCAATACCTGCCTGGCCGGGAGGCACTATGAATATGATGGTGTTTGTTTCATCGTTAATTACGCAGTCCTTTGCTGAGACTCCAGTAATGTCTGAAAGGAGGGCGATGTAGCGAAGTTCTTCGCTGGTGAGTTTCACAGGCACGTCGTCATTCACCTTCCTCTAAGAGTGAAGACTCACCCGGCTCTAAAATAGCTATGGTCGAGACAGGGAAGGGCTTACCTATTGTGGCGCCTAAGTCATGGCTACTTCCAGGGAACCTCACCACCTTAACGCCTCCGAGCTTGGCGTAGTACAGTACGTCGCTCTCTATATGTTTAGGAAGCTTAGTCGCCAGCACGACGCCTACAGCCTTACCCAGCTTTATTGCGTCTATACTTCTCTTAGCTCCTAAAACAACCTTACCTGTCTTTATCAGCAGACGGATCTCGTTATCCAGCGTTGTTGCTCTAGGCATCCCCAAATCACCTCAATTACTTAAGATCTAGGCTTTTTAATCTTCGTGGGATCCATTTTAAGCTGAACTATCGCAGTACCGACAGGGGCCGGCTGCCCTATAATCACGTTCTCAGTAACGCCCTGAATCAGGTCAAGCTCTCCCCTAGCGCTAGCATCGAATAGGTGCTTTACAGTGACTTCGAAGGCCGCCCTCGCCATCACGCTAGGTTTCTCGCCGGCTATACCATGCCTACCCACCTGCCGCAGAACGCCTGTCCTAGTCATCATGTCTGCGAGAAGCATTATGTGTCTGATATCGACGTCCAGACCCTGCTCATTAAGGGTGTTCTTAATCTCCTTAACTAGTGCAGCCCTCGCAGCCTCGATACCTAGGACGTTCTCTATCTCGTGGATACTGTTCGACTTAGTTTTCGTTGGATCCACACCCTCAATTTTAAGCACTGCGGAAAGGTTTGTTCCATCCGTTATTAGGACGAAGTACTCCTTACCAGTTACAGGGTCTTTACGCTTCTGGGGGATGACCTTCTTAATATCCTTAACTCCCTTAAGCTTCGTCCTCAGAATCCTTTCCCTGAACTTCTGCGCCTTAATGATGTCGTAGGTCTTAGGCATATCTATGTATATTACGTATGGATCTTCCTCGTCAGGCTTTACCTTACCTGCCAAGGTCTTGCTCTTCGAGAGTACCTTAATTATCTCGTCCCTCGTAAGCCCCTTATCCTGAAGCATTTCGGGGTCGAGAATTATGGTAAGTTTATTCTCGAAGAGGTCTATATCAACTGCTGAAGCAACGTTTTCCAGCTTAGTCATCTCAATCTTCCTAGCTATCTCTATGGCCTTCTCCTCATCGTACCTGTGCTCCTCATCGAGATGTATCTCCATTAGAGGTGTTTCAGGGGATTTCCTCGCGTCAACAAGCTCTATGAGTCGGGGGAGGCCCAGCGTGACGTTTAGCTCCCTGACGCCTGCGTAGTGGAATGTTCTGAGCGTCATCTGCGTGCCCGGCTCCCCGATGGACTGGGCCGCCACAGTCCCTACAGGCTCTCCAGGATCAACTATGGATCTGAGGTAGGTCCTCACAACATCGTTCCTTATCTCCTCCATCTCCTTAGGGGTGAGTTCCGCCTCAACAGCCTTCTCGAAAAGATTAGTTATCAGCTCCTGGTAGATTCCTTCAGGCAGAACATCCTTAGCATCCTTCGAGATCCTGACAACTGTTTCCCCAACCTTCCTCAAAACCTTAATCCTGTCGGAGATGGTTTTCTCGTCAGTTATTCCGACCTCTGAAACCTCCTTAATCAGCCGCTGCCTTAATGCATCCTCTAGGCCTTCCGGAAGCTTCTTGAATCTTGAAAGAACCTTCTCAGCTATCGCTGCAGGCTTACCTATCTCCTCCATAATCTCTTCTGCCTTAACAGGCTTAGCTTCCTTCACCTTCTTCTTAGAGGTCTTCTTACTTGACTTACCTGTCAATACTTCCACCCCACATGCTTCTCGATTATTCTCTTCGCGTTAACCGCCTCACCGAAAGCAGTGTTCTTCGGGTCAACCCCGTCCTCACCGTACCTGAACTGCACCAGCTCGTTATAGGTGCTTCTAACGGTTTCGTCGTACTCAACTATCAGGTCTAGGAGGGAGTTTATGAGCCTCCTCTGCATGTAGCCGCTCTGAGAAGTCCTTACGGCAGTATCGACCAGTCCTTCCCTACCTCCGGCTGCGTGGAAGAACATCTCGATAGGTGTGAGGCCCTCCACGAAGGAGCTAGCTACGAAGCCTCTTGCTTCCGGACCTATCTCACCTCTCTTGAAGTGCGGTAGTGTCCTCTCCCTATAGCCACGCCTGATTCTCTGCCCTCTGACGGACTGCTGACCCAGCATAGCGCTCATCTGGGTTATGTTGAGGGCACTTCCCCTGGCACCCGTCTTAGCCATGATGAAGACGTTGTTGAACGGGTCCAGGTACTTCATAGCCCTCTCACCGGCCTCGTCACGGGCCCTCGACAGAACCTCCAGAATCCTTATCTCAAGACTCTCCTCCATAGTTCTGCCAGGCATTGGCTCAAGCTCTCCCTTCTGATACTTCTCGATGAGTTTGAGCACCTCCTCCTTAGCCTTCTTATACACCTCCCTTATCTCGTCGTAGGCCTCCTTCGGAACCATGATGTCCGTCACAGACATTGTGAAGCCACGCATCTCAATGAATCTGAGGAACATTCTGAAGGCCCTGTCCATGAATTCCTTACCGTAGTTATTGCCGTACTCACGTATGAGGTAGTGAAGCATTGACTTGGGCTGCTGAGCACCTATCGCCGCCTTATCCAGGACGCCGAGAAGGAGCTTACCCTTCTTCACAACTAGGTAAGAATCCCAGAAACACTCCTCATCTACACACTTCAGTGCACCGCTCGAAATCTTTGCCTCTCCGCTGAAGTTGAAGTCCTCAGGCATGAGGAGGCTGATGATCTGCTTTCCTGTCCATGCGGTCTTCGGTGAGAGGACGGCCGGCTCAGGGATTTCTCCGTCGTAGCTAATGCTTGCGAGAAGGTCGGAAACCTGGTCCTTGTTGAGGAGTGTTGCTTTAGATGAAAGAAGGTAGGAGCCGCTTATGTAGTCCTGAATACCTCCGATTATTGGTCCACCGTACCTCGGGCTGAGGAGGTGTTCCTGAACAATCAGTAGGGATCTTGCCTCGGCACGGGCCTCAACTGTTTGAGGAACATGTAAGTTCATCTCGTCGCCGTCGAAGTCGGCGTTATAGGGAGGACATACCGATAGGTGCAACCTGAAGGTCCTTCCGGGAAGGACCTTAACGACGTGGGCCATAATCGACATTCTGTGAAGTGATGGCTGACGGTTGAAGAGAACTATGTCTCCATCGACAAGATGTCTCTCAACTATGTAGCCGGGTTTAAGCCCTTCAGCAATTGCCTTAAGGTCCTTAATGAATCGGAGGTCTATCCTCCTCCCGTTCGGGTCTATGATGTAGTTGGCTCCAGGATATTTGTATGGGCCGTTGAGGACGTACTTCCTTACCTCATCAATATTCCATGTAGTTATCCTCACAGGCACGGTAACTGTCATAGCTATTTCCTTAGGGACACCGACCTCGTTAATACTGATGTAGGGGTCGGGTGAAATAACTGTTCTCGCGGAGAAGTCAACCCTCTTACCTGAGAGGTTGCCTCTGAACCTTCCTTCCTTGCCTTTAAGCCTCTGTGCAAGGGTTCTGAGAGGCATTCCCGACCTTCTGCGGGCCGGCGGGACTCCAGGAACTTCATTATCTATGTAGGTGGTTATGTGGTACTGCAGCAGCTCCCAGAGATCCTCGACAATAACTTCCGGGGCTCCGGAGCTTATGCTCTCCTTCAGCTTCTCGTTAGTCCTGATAATGTCGACGAGTTTATGGGTTAAGTCGTCCTCAGACCTGATTCCTGTTTCCAGAAGTATTGAAGGTCTGACGGAGACTGGAGGAACAGGCATTACAGTGATAACCATGTTCTCCGGCCTAGCCATCTCCGGGTCGTACCCAAGAACCCTAAGATCCTTATTAGGTATTGCCGCAAGCCACTCCCTTATCTTATTCGGCCAGAGCCTGCCTCCAGGGCCTTCCTCAATAAACGTTGTAGGTTTCTCAAGCCTTATCTTATACTGCCTTGCGTGGCAGTGGGGACACTCCAGCGCCTTAATAGCCTTCCTCTTCACGTGCTCAGCTAGAGACCTGGCGAGCTGGGGCCACCTGTCCTTAAGCCTCTCGTAGAGGTCGAGGTACTTATACATCTCGTCCTCAGGTATCTTGAGGCGGTGGCAGTTCCTGCACGTCGCCCTAAGAAGGTCGTAGATGTGTTTAATGAAGCCAATATGCACTACAGGCCTAGCGAGCTCGAGGTGGCCGAAGTGGCCTGGACACCTCGCCAGTGTGTTGCCGCATGTGGCACACCTCTGTCCAGGCTCGATAACGCCGAGCCTGGGGTCCATGACGCCTCCCTCCATCGGGAGGCCGTTCTCGTCGTAGACCTCTGAAGTCACTATTGCTGTTGCAGACATTTTCCTAATCATTTCGGGTGAAAGAATTCCGAACCTTATTCCCTTAATTATCTTCTCTTCTGACACATCCATCACCTCCCAGTGAACTTGTCCTTAAGCATTAGCTTCGGGTAGATGAGCATGCTCATCATTTCCTGGAGGAGCAGTTTGAAGGCGTAGGAAACCTCCACAGGGTAGAGCTTTGCCTTATCTCCGTGTATTGGGCACACGTACTTCCCTTTCCTCCTGTCGTACCAGCCGATCATTCCGCACTCGCTGCAGACATAGATAACTGTCTTATCAGAGTTCTCGAGAAGCCTCTCCTTGAGAAGTAGTGGGGCTCCGTGACCGATGATGCAGTCCCTCTCCATCTCTCCGAACCTGAGTCCTCCTTCCCTAGCCCTTCCCTCTGTGGGCTGGCGGGTGAGGAGCTGCACCGGCCCTCTGGCCCTAGCATGTATCTTGTCAGCAACCATGTGGTGGAGACGCTGATAATACACTATCCCTATGAACACGGGAGTCATTATGAGTTCCCCGGTCCTTCCGTCATACATCGGTTCGGTGCCGTCCGCTGGGTAACCTAGCAGGAGGAGCTTCTTCTGCAGATCCCTAATCTTCTCACCATAGAAGGGTGTGCCGTCAACCGTTCTTCCCTCCAACGCTGCAACCTTACCTGCTATGGTCTCTATCAGCTGACCTACAGTCATTCTAGAGGGCAGTGCGTGCGGATTAATTATTAGGTCAGGCGTTATCCCCTCGGCAGTGTAGGGCATGTCGTACTGAGGCACTAAGAGACCTATAACTCCTTTCTGGCCGTGGCGAGAAGCGAACTTATCGCCCATCTCAGGTATTCTGAGATCCCTAACCTTAATCCTGACGAGTTTGTTGCCCTCACCGCTCACAGTGATTACTACGCTGTCCACAACACCCTTGTCGCCGTGGCGAAGCGTTAGCGAGGTGTCCCTCCTCGCAACGCCTGTGAGGCCGAACTCCTTGTACTCCTCAAGGAATCTGGGCGGGGAAGTCTTCCCCACAAGCACGTTGCCTGAAGTCACCTCAATCTCTGGGCTTATGATACCGTCCTCATCCAGAAGCCTGTAATTATCCCTTCCCTTATACCCTCTGACGCTGGGTTCAGGTATCTCTATCCTGTCCCTCTGGCCTCCTGCGTAACGAAGCTCCTCAACACTGTACTCCCTGAAGAACGTGGATCTTGCAAGCCCCCTCTCCACGGAAGACTTATTCATTATGAGGGCGTCCTCCATGTTATACCCCGTGAAGGAGAGCACAGCGATAATGAAGTTCTGGCCTGAAGGCCTGTCATTATACCCTATGACGTCCAAGAAGCGTGTCTGCACCAGAGGTTTCTGGGGGTAGTGGAGTATGTGTCCCCTGCTGTCGAACCTGAGGTGGTAGTTCGACGCATACAGTCCGACGGCCTGCTTAGCCATCGCGGACTGGTAGGCGTTCCTAGGGGATTGGTTATGTTCAGCGTAAGGAATAGTGACCGCTGCGATACCCATTATAGCCGGGGGCCATATCTCCAGATGAGTGTGTTCAGGGGTGAGGTTCTCCGGATCTATAGCTATATAGGTGTCCTCCTCCTCATCACCGTCAATGTACTCTATGTAACCCATAGCGACGAGGTCTGAGAAGGTTATCTCGCCCTTCTTAAGTCTCTCAATAGCTTTCTTAGTTATCTTGACCTTCCCGTTCTCAACTATTAGGAGAGGCCTCCTAACCCTGCCCGGGTCGCAGTTCACGTAAACTTCATTGAGGTGTTCCGTCCTTAAATAGGAAATGTTCACCTCGTGATGTATCTTACCCTTCCTCCTCAGGTGGCGGATCTGGTTAACTAGGGTGGACGCATCTTCCTTCAGGTAGTAACCCATAAGGGTGCCGTTCACGAACACCTTAGCATAATTAGGCAGTTTCTCGAGGAGCTCCTCATCTCCCTGCTTAAGCTTCTCAAATATTTCGAGTAACGGCACAACACCCAAGTTTCTGAGGGTTGCCTTAACGGCCTCCTCGTCAGTGCCTACAGATATGTAGGCGCTTAAAGCAAGATTCTTAACGAGTCCACAGTTAGGGCCTTCAGGCGTCTCGAACGGGCATATCCTCCCCCACTGAGTTGGGTGGAGATCTCTGGCCTCGAAATGTGGCTGCCCCCTGCTCAGAGGGGCAACGGTCCTCCTGAGGTGGCTATGCATCGATATCCAGTTCATCCTATCGATTATCTGGCTGACACCTGTCCTGCCGCCTACCCAGTTACCTGTCGCTAAAGCATGCCTTATCCTGTCGCTAACCAGGTCCGGCCTGGCCAGAGCTCTCAAGTTAAGCCTTCTACCCCTGAGCCTGTGTCTCTCAATCTGGTACTTGAAGTCCTTAACGAACTGCTTGAACGCAACCCTGAACAGCTGTGAGATCAGGTCGCCTGCAAGCCTAAGCCTTCTGTTGGCGTAGTGGTCCTTATCGTCCGGACTCCTTCTCCCAAGCACCAGCTCGAGAAGCTTGTTAGCCATCTGACCGAGGTACAGGGCCTTAAGAATTCTTGAGTCGGGCGTTGACCCAAGGTGTGGAAGGAAGTAATTATCGAGTATCTGCTGCGCCCTCTCAAGCCTTGCCTCCTTAGCCTGCCCTAAAGCAACCCTAGAACCTATGAAGTCGAGGGCGTCCTCAACAGTGGCTATCTCTCTTGCCTGATATAGGGAGGGCATCAGCTCGTTCTGTATTTCGGGATCTGCAGACACGGCGAGAGCTATGTCCCTATCCCTCTCCAGGCCGAGGGCCCTCATCATGACGACGAAAGGTATCTTCGTTGGGACAGGCGGGAAGTTGATCATGAGTGTGCCGTCCTTATGCCTGTCCAGGATGATCGGGACTCTGTAACCTGGCGAGGCTGAAATAACTTTAGCTGTGTGGGTCATGTTGGAGCCTTCCTTCGCGTAATCAACGAAAACCCTGTTATGGGCGAGGTCCTCCTGAGTAACTATGACCTTCTCAGACCCATTAACTATGAAGTAGCCTCCAGGATCACGCCAGTCCTCACCAATCTTGATTAATTCATCCTTACTCAGCCTGGATGTTGGGTCTATCTCTGAACGAACCATGACAGGCAGATCCCCTAGAGGAACCTCCTGCTTAGTTACCTCAATCCCGTTCTCGTAGAGAGCAACCGTGAGCGTCATGGGGGCTGCGTAAGTCAGGTTCCTTATCCTAGCCACCATAGGTGTTAACGCTATCCTATTACCCTCAATCTCCTTGAACTCCGGCTCCCCGACCTTAATGTCAAGGAACTCCACATAGACTCCCGGCTGGTTGGTCTCGACATGCCCAAGCTCGCGAACAATCTCCTTAATCCAGAGAGTCACGAACTTATTGAATGAATCTAGGTGCTGGCGAACAAGGCCCTTTTCATGAAGGAAGGCCTTCATTATTTCCCAGCGGTTCTCTGGAGTTAAAATACTGTCTTCCGAAACCTTACCATCAGACAATCCTCTCACCCTGCAATAACATACCTGTAAACAACTATTCTACCCGCAGTAGGGGAGTTTCTAACTATTTTAACTATATCCCCCGGCTTGGCACCTATCTCCCTAGCCACAGGGTCTGAAGCCCTCAAATACGGAAGCTGCTCCGGCTTAACCCCCAACTCCCTCAGAACCTTCAAAGCCTCCTCGAAAGGAAGTATTTCATGTTCAGGAACCAGTTCATGGTCCTGCAATCTGAATTTCTTCTTACCTGACATATTATATCAACCCACCCTTATCGCTAAATAGGAAATCCAGAACACTAATTATAAGCTTTAACACACTCTCCCCCACGAAAACATCAATAAATTTAAGTTAGCGGAATAAAAAAGATGACGGCGGGCCCGTAGCTCAGCCAGGAAGAGCGGCGGGCTTTTAACCCGTAGACGGGTGCGTGAGGACTTTCCGACCCGGCGGAAGTCCCGGGTTCAAATCCCGGCGGGCCCGCCACATCAAACCTCTTCTAAGGGAAGAGATGTATGATTCTTTCTTTACCGAACATCTCTACTACTTTAGAAGGATCTTGAAGAATCACTGTTTCAACTAGCGGTATCCTAAGATTACGCATTCTCATAGCCTCCTTCGCGGCAGTGAGTTCCTCACTTCCAAGAATACTAGCCACCATAACGGACATGGAGCCCTTCTCTATTGCTTGAATTGTTTCACCTGATCTTGCATTCCTGCCAATTATTACTGGAGATAGTCCGACAGACCGAGATACTATGGCCGCAATAATTGATGACGTGTCTGGAAACGTCAAGACGTAGATAACCCTCGTCCCCGCGAGCCTTGCCAGAAACTCTCGGGCAAAGTAAATAGATACTGCAGTTAAGAAATCTGGGTCTGAGAACGCCTTATGGATGCTGAAGCTGTACTTCTCGAACACTTTCGTGACGTATCTCCTCATGAAAGCCGGCTCGGCAAGTTTCGCGAGTATCTCCCTCGCTCTCTGCGGTGCCGGAAGTATCTCCCCCTGCACATACCTACTCAAGGTTGATGGCTGTAGCCCCAAATACTCAGTGAGCTCGTCATAGGTGTAGACCTTCTTAACGGCCTTGAGGAGGTCGGCCGTGTCTGTTAATAGGAGTAAATCCCTCTTCCTTTTGCCGGGGGGCCACTTCAACTGAAGCACCAGCGATTAACCTTAGTGTAGCACATATTAAGATGGGTGTCTAACACTTATTACTCTTCATTTGTGTAGGATACCGGATGATCTGGGTCTATAAGCGCTGACTAACGTGATGACAAACCCACGCGGTGACACTTTCTCAGAATTCTTCTATGGCAGTCAGACAAATGCCTTAACTTCACCTATCCGTACCGGAGGTACACATCATCCCATTGATTAATCTCCTCACTAATTTTTAATTAATTATATAGTTTAAGGGTTGGAGAAGGTTGGGATGGGTCTGGCCTCACACTTGAGAGGTATTGCCGTTCCTCTGGCCCTGATCCTGTACGGAGTCATGATTATTGCTTTACAGCCCTTCATAATTAAGGCCCTCGTACCGGGGCACGAATCCTCTCCTGCGGAGTGGCAGCTTGCCGCAGTCATTATTTATTTAGTGATTAATGCTGTCCTGCTCTATAGCTGGTACTACGTGACGCTGAAGGTTAGGAATATGCTTCAGGAGAGAAGACGTGCTTAACGCTCAGTGCTACAGTGGGTCATCACGGTCAGTCCGCCCGTCGTAGACATCATTGCCTACTAACTACTTCCCTTGAAGGAATTAAAGTATATAGATACTTGGCCTCCAGGGGAGGGCCTGTGCTTTTTTCCCTCCTAGGTCAGGCGCTTCCTCATCGGTTGCGTAGTACACTGCCTTCACCTTAACACCTGCCTTCCTCTCAATGTACTTCCTGAGCTGGAGAAGGGCGTTCCTCTCATCTATACCTCCCACAGCCTCCAGAGAATCCACTATGTGGGGATCCATCGACATCACTAGATCCAGCAGTGTTTTAGCAGTCTTAGGCGCCCTCCTCTTCTCGACGAAGCCTGAGGATATCAGGTGCTTAATTACGTCCCCGACGGTGCCTCCTTCCTCAATTATTCTCCTTATTTCGGGCAGTACCGAATGGGTCTCCTTAGGGGCGACATATATGACTACCTCCTCACCCTCCACAACTTTCCTAATGCTCCGTATGTCCTCAATAACCCTGAAGACGTACTCCATACTCAGCTCTATCTCCTCATCTATGAGCTGTTTGAGGGTCTCTGTAGACGGCCACCTCTCAGAAACTATCAGGGTTTCCTTACCGATCTCGTGCCAGAGTTCCTCGGCCGTGAAGGGAGTCACTATGGATAAGGCCTTAAGCCAGTACTCAACAGCTTCCCGAACTGTTTTGGAGGGCTCCTCAACCATGCTGAGGTACTCGTCAATATCTTGAGGGACTAGGTAGAAGAGCCTGACGCTGGCCGCCCTAATCCTCACCCTGTCAAGCTCCTCCGACGCTAGAAGTATGTGCCTAGCTATCCTCGTCCTCAACCACTTCTCCGGGAGGCCGTCGGCATCGCCGCCAGCCCTACTCAGCCTCCTCACAGTTTCCATAATCTTTCTCAACCTGTCGTATACCCTGCCCATCTTTCCGAGATCCAGGTTCAGGTCACCCTCGACCTCAGCCTCCGTAGCTATCGCAAGCCTTACAGCGTCAGGCGAGAAGGAATCTATGAGGCCTCTAAGCGTCCTGACGTTCCCCTTAGACTTAGACATCTTCTCCCCTTTCAGAAGCACCCAGCCATTAGCCACTATCTGCCTAGGCCACTTCCCCTCAGGGAATATGGCTGCGTGGTTGAATATGAAGAAGGTTAGGTGGTTAGGTATCAGGTCCTTACCGCTGTGCCTCGAATCGAGCGGGTACCAGTAGTCGAACTCCTTCCTGAGCTCCTCCAGATGCTTCGGGTCTATGCCGAGCCTTCCACCAAGATCCTCCGGGTCTCCCTCACCAAGCATTACGTAGTTCCAGAACTCCGTGGTTAGGGCTTCAGGCCTTATCCCGAACTCCCGAATCCTATGAATCACTGTGTAGAAAGCCATGTATATAGTCGAGTCGCTTAAGGACTCAATTATCCAGCCCTTGGCCCACGGAAGCTCTGTTCCGAGGCCCCTACTCCTCGCACAAGCCTTCTCCCTCAACCACTCGATAGTTGCGAGGAACTGCTTCCTGGCTTCTTCAGGAACTATCCTCATAGATGCGAGGGCGGCCCTAGCCTTCTCCTTCCACTCCTCATTCCCGTAATCTATGAACCACTGGTCCTTAACCACCTTAACAACTATCTCGGTCCCGCACCTGCAGAACACTGGAGCATTCATTATTTCATACATTAATGAGCCGTAACCATTGCTTACCAGGAATTCCTTAATCCTTTCCCTAACCTCATTAACCCCCCTACCCTCAACAATGTCCTTGATGAATGTCTTCGCACCCGGAATAACTTCCTTAACAACCCTCTCAGAAAGGCCGCGAACCATAACCCCCCTATCATGCTCCGCCTTATACACCTCCTTAGTCGCCCTGTCAAGCAGGTCCTTATCGTCCTGGCTCCTAACACCAAGCCTCTCAACAACCTCAGCAGCAGGGTACTTCCCATAGCCCTCAATCTGTATGAGCCTAACAGGCCTAAGCCTCCCCCACTCATCCACAGGTCTTCCGCCTAAGTAGTCCCTTAGAGCGGCGTAGTCGTAGGGGGCGTGAGCGGGGACGCTCATAACGACCCCTGTCCCGAACTTAGGGGAGACGAAGGTGGCTCCAATAACGGGGACCTCCTCCCCAGTGATCGGGTTGGTGACGTCCCTCCCAACGAAGACCGATCCCTTAACCCTCTCAACGACCTTAACATCTTTCTGGAAAGCCAGCTTCTCAGCGGCCTCGCAGCTGAGGACCCACCTCTCCATCCTTCCGCCTTCAGAGACTACGGAAACACAGTAGTCCAGATCAGGGTTTATCCACATATTCGTTACTCCTAGAACGGTCTCCGGCCTCAGTGTCGCGGCAGGATATATGAGGCCTTCACTATCGAAGAACTTTATGATTGTGAGCTCACCTATCTCGGGCTCCACATCGTCCTTAGTGTCATGCATACCCACAGGCATGTTGTGTTTGGGGCACCACCCCACAGGGTGCGAGCCCTTCACCAGGAGGCCCTTCTCCTTAAGCTTGGTGAACTGCCACCTAATGAATGACTTAAACTCCGGGTCTACAGTGGTGAACTCTCTTCTCCAATCGATTGAGAGGCCGTAGTCCTTCATAGCCTCCTTCGAGAGCTCGTGGAAATATCTTGCGAGCCTGAGGGGGTCTGTCAGCTTCAGGAGGACATCCACAGGTATGTTGTAGGATCTTGACAACGCCTCCACATAATCCATGTCTCCTGAAGCTATCCTCTCCGCTGTGGTGAGTATGGGTGTGCCTGTGTAGTGGAAACCCATGGGGAACAGGACGTTGAAGCCTTGAGCTCTCTTATAGCGGGCAAGGATGTCAGGTATCAGGTATGTCCTAGCATGTCCTACGTGGGCAACACCGTTAGGGTACATGAAGGCGGCGGTGAGGAAGTATTTAGGTCTGCGTGGGGCGGGGTCGGACTCATACACGTTAGCCCTCTCCCAAACATCCCTCCACTTCTTCGAGATCTTAATTAACTCCTCAACGAATCCGTGGTATCCCTCCCCGCTCGTTATCCTCACCTAACGTAAAGCGCTACATATATGATATTAAGTTTTGGGTGGGTGGTGTTCATTACCTCTCCCCCCAGTTATTTAGGGGGCTGGTAGAAACGAAGAGCATTCCTCGCGAAGGTCTAGGGGAGAAAGTTGCTGAGTTTCTGAGAGGGCTGAGCTCTCGGGAGCCGAGGCTTGGGGACCGCAGGAGTTTAGGGCCCATGATGAGTTCCCCTCTTAAGGAATCGGTTGAGGCCTTCATTGAATTCATTGACAGAAACCTTAACGACCCCTCTAGGTTCAGGGAGTCAAAGGTTCTTGAGAGGGAGGTTATAGAGATGGTTACTTCCCTCCTAGGCGGTAGTGAGGGGGCCGGCCTAATCACTTACGGAGGGAGTGAGTCCAATATTACGGCTCTCCTCATACTTAGGGAGCTGGGGTTCAGAAAGGTTATTACCCCCACATCCTCCCACACATCTGTGAGTAAGGCAGCACATATCCTGGGGATGAAGGTTATTTACACCGCGGTTGATTCAGAGCTTCGTGCAGTACCGGAGGACATTAAGGCGAAGGTTAAGGGGTGTAGTGACTGCGCAGTTGTGTTAACGGCCGGGAACACTGAGACAGGTGTTGTGGATGATGCGTTAAGGGTTTATGAAGAGGTTGGGGATGTTCCGGTACATATTGATGCGGCCTTCGGAGGTTTGATGATTCCTTTCCTGAGGGAGAGTAATCCATCGATCCCTAAAGCCGACTTCACCATTCCTTCAGTGTATAGCGTGAATGTGGATGGCCATAAGGCGGCCTTAACCCCCATACCTTCGGGAGCCCTAATCACTAGGACGCGCGAACTCATGGAAAAGGTGAGGTACAGGGCTACATATATTGAGGCTGGGAGTCAGTACGGTATTCTGTGGACGCGCACCGCAGGTTCCGCTGCGGCTTTCTGGGCCTCCCTAATGTTCTTCGGGGTGGAGGGCCTTAGAAGGCTTTTCACTTCAATGCTCACTAACGCGATGTACTGTCGGGAGAGGCTTCTTGCCCTAGGCTTCGACGTGGTTGGGCCGGAGCTTCCCCTCATATGCTTCAGGCATAGGGAAGCGGGTTACAGGGAGCTTAAGAGGGGGCTGGCCGACAGAGGCTGGTACCTGTACACCTGCCCCATCTATGGGGGTCTTAAAATAACTTTCATGCCTCACGTGACGCGGGAGGTTATTGATGAGTTCGTTGAGGACCTTTCCAAGGTTTTGAGGGTTTAGCGATCAGAAATACGGGGCTGATCATCCATCACTCCGTGCTCCGCTCATCATCCGTCTTTAAACGGGTACTGAACTAATTAATGTATATTTCACTCGGGAACCATATTATTAGTAGGTGCAGTTCTTGAGGGCTGTTGCTAAAGTAGATTCGAAGGGGAGGGTCACCCTCCCGCTCTTCGTGCGTGAGCTTGTCGGGATAAGGCCCGAGATGTATGTCGTTATTGAGGTGGATCGCGATAGGAACACCATTACGCTTAAGCCCCTCATAAGCGGGGACGTCATTCTCGTGGATCTGGAGGTTGAGGTCAGTTCCCCTGAAAGGATTCAGGATGTTGTGAGGGCTGTCGTTGAGGAGGGTGCTGAGGTCAGGTACATGTCCTGCATGCCTTCTAAGGATTCGAGAAGCGTCTGCGTCGTTACTGTAGGTGTGGTTGATATGAAGGCCGCGCAGATGCTGAGGAAGAGGATGGAACGTATGGGGCTTAAGGTGACTTCAGTGCAGCCTGTTCAGAGGAAGGTGGTAGGGTGAGGGTACTTATAGGTACCTGCGGCTTCGCGGTCGGGAGGAAGAAGTATTATGAGTCCTTCGACGCTGTGGAGCTCCAGCAGACATTCTATAATCCCCCGGAGCCAAGTAAGCTGACCCAGCTTAAGAATGAGGCGCCTGCAGGCTTCATATTCACTATGAAGGCGTGGCAGGCGATAACCCATCCCCCAAGCATGAGGACCTGGAGGAGGTCTAAGGTATCGATACCTAAGGACCGTTGGGACAGGTACGGATTCCTTAAACCTACTGAGGAGAACTTCAAGGCATGGGAAATAATTATGGAGGGTGTTAAGGCCCTTAACGCTTTCCTGCTTGTGGTTCAGCTTCCCCCGTCCTTCGGGTGCAGCGATGAGAACTACTCCAATATGAGGAACTTCTTCATGAGTATTGAGGATCCGGGGATTTGGGTAGGTCTTGAGTTAAGGGGGACTTGGAGGGAGTGCGGCGACAGGTTGAGGAGCCTTATCGATGAGTTCGATTTCCTCATACATGTTACGGACCCCTTCAGATGGATGCCGGTTGTGTTTAAGGAGGTTACCTACTTCAGGCTTCATGGACGCGGTGAGAGGGAGGTGAACTATAAGTATAGATATACTGATGAGGACCTTGCTGAGCTGAGGCGCGTCATCGAGGATGTGGGGAAGAAGGGCTCGAGGATGGCTTTCATCATGTTCAACAATATCTATATGGGTGAGGACGCCTCACGCTTCAGATCGATTCTTCTCGAGAATATATAGGTACTTCCCCTTAATGTGGGAGGCCACCCTCTCAATAACCTTATCTATATTCATTCCGGTAAGCGCACTGACTACATAGACCTCCCCGTCGAACACCTTTCTCACCTCCTCCATCACTTGGCGAAGCCTTTCCTCAGGGGTTTCGTCCGCCTTATTTATCAGTACGAGAATAAGCTCCCCTGGGAAGAGGCCCTGCACGTTCCTCAGTAGACCCAACTGATCGTTGAGGCTGTAGTAACTGCTTTCTCTCGGGTCTATCAGGAAGAGGAGTACGTCAGCAAGGAATCTGATGGCTGTGACCGCCTTCCTCTCAATTCTGTTAAGCTCCTTAAGCGGCCTGTCCAGTATTCCTGGCGTGTCTATGAATTGGAGGGTGAGGTGATCTATCTTCGAGTGCCCTAGAATCACCTCCTTCGTTGTGAATGGGAAGGGAGATACTTCGGGCTTCGCTGTCGATACCCTCCTTATCAGGGTTGATTTACCGACCTGAGGCATTCCCGCAACAACTATCTTCGGCTGGGTGAAGTCTATGCATGGAACTCTACGCAACTCCTCCAGCGCCACCCTAAGCCTGTCCAGATCCTTCCTAACCCTACGGAGGAAGGAGATCACTCGCCCAACGAATTCCCTCCCCTTATCGTTCGCTTCCTTAGGGGTTATGCTCTCCTTGATCCGCAACCTGTAGGTCTTCCACATCCTTCGGAAGGCCTTCCTCAACCCTTTGAGGCGGAAGAAAAGGTCCTTATAGTCCCGTATTCCTGCGAGGGCAAGGATCTCTGCGTAGAACTCGTTCAGCTCCTCGGGCCTCATAATCCTGTCCACACAACCGAAGACTTCCTTATCCACATAGCTGTAGATGCGGTCAACCTTCGCCAGAACCTTAACAACTCCCTTCCTCCTGACACTTCTGCCTAGAGACACAGGCTCCCTGTACAGCCTCAGAACCTTCGCCCTGGCCTCCGAGTATGATGGAACCCTAACGGACTTCACCTTAGTGCTCAAACATTCCTGCTCCATAACACCTTACCCTCTTTCCTTATCTCCACAACCCTGTGCATGGGGATGGTCTTATTCCCCACTATCAGCCTGTCTCTGAGGATCTGAACGTCCCCGCCAAGCCTAATCTCGCTGGTTCCTGAAGCCTTCTTCCTATCCCTAATCACTACCGTGTACTTCCTGAGCTCCTCCTCGCTGCATGTCCACTTAATCTTGCTCAGCATCCCCGCTATCGTGTTGCTCTTCAATAGACCCACTGATTTATGTTGTTAATTAAACCTTAAAATCCTGCATCAGCTTCTTAAAGTAGGTGCTAGGTTTGTCCTACGAGAAGTTAGGTACTGGAGCGACAACTGTCGGTATAAGGGTTAAGGACGCCGTGATCCTCGCCTCAGAGAAGAGGGTTTCCTACGGCGGCTTCGTTATGAGTAAGGCAGGAAAGAAAGTGTACGTGTTCAGGAACAGGTACGGGATTGCTTTCGCAGGGCTTTTCGCAGACATACAGACCCTTGCCAGGGTAATGAATGTGCAGCTCCATCAGTACGAGCTCGAGAACGGTAGGCCCCTCAGCGTTAAGGGGGCTGCAAAGCTTCTTTCCGTGATTCTATATCAGTATAAATACTCCCCGTTCCTCTCGGAGGTAATTGTGGGAGGTATTGATGAGGACGGCGCTCACATGATAGTGATGGATTCTTTAGGCTCCCTTATCGAGGACGATTACGCGGCTGTGGGTAGCGGAGCCCCAATAGCTATAGGCATTATCGAATCCAAGTACGATAAGGAAATGTCTCCGGAGGATGCTGAGGCCCTCGCTGTGGAGGCTATTAGGGCTGCGATTAAGAGGGATGTTGCTTCAGGCGACGGGATAGATGTCGCGGTTATTACCCCGGAGGGGGCCAGTGAGAAGACCTACCCGGTTGCCTGAGGATTATTAATGACGCGCTTCAAGGCGGGTAAGGCATTCTCGCTTCAGAAGAAGCTTTCTGAGGAAGTCTCCTTCGGGCCGCCGCCTCAAAGAATAGAGTTCGTTGTAGGTCTCGACATGGCTTTCGCGGGGAGAGACACAGGTGTCGGGGTCGCTGCGGCCCTAACATTCCCTGAACTCAAGCCTGTGAGGTATGCTTACGCAGTCGATAAGGTCCCGATACCCTACATACCCGGCCTCCTGGCCTTCAGGGAGGCCCCCCTACTGATAGCTGCTTATGAAGCCTTAGGCATAGATGCAGACCTCCTAATCGTGGATGGGCATGGCGTGACGCATCCGAGGGGGTTCGGCCTAGCTTCACATATAGGTGTGGTCCTGGGTAAGCCCTCCATAGGTGCCGCCAAGAAGAGGCTCGTCGGTGAGGAGGTTGTGGAGGGCGATAGAAGATATCTCGTCGTTGGCGGGGTTAAGGCCGCTCTTCTATACCCCCCGACATCTAAGAAGCCCATATACCTAAGTATAGGTAGCGGGGTCGATCTGGAGTTCATTGAGGAGATAGCCCCAAAGCTTTTTAGAGGACATAAATTACCAGAACCGACATATATCGCTGATCGAATATCTAGGGAGGTGAGGAGAAGGTTTGTCCAGAATACTGGAAGGTGAGGTCCGTAGCGGGCTTGGCGAGGGAGCGAAATACGTTAAGATGCCTATGTATAACCTCCTCCTAACGGAGCTGCTTGACGAGGTCCCCTACCCGGGAACCCTTAATCTGCATATAGGGGAGGTTTTCGAGAAGTTCTCTGAGGAATGCCCTCCCTCACACATAAAGTCAGTCATTATCGACGGGGAAGAGAAGGGAGGCTTCTACTACTGGTTCGGGGACCTCCTGACTGAAGGGGGCCCAATACCTGTACTTGTTGTGAGGCCTTTCCTAAGCCGCCACCCGCCCGAAGTTATTGAGGTGATCGCAGGGAAGAACCTTAGGGAAGCCCTAAACCTAAGGGACGGGGAGAAAGTCAGGATAAAGATTTTCTGCAGCGACACCCAGACGCAGAGGTGATTCCTGTGTCTGCTGAGGGAGTGAAGTCGGTTAAAACATCCATCTTCTTCACGACGTATGAGAAAGGTGTTGCTGAGGAACTGATTAGAGAGATTTCAGAGAAGTATGAGGTTATCGAGAGCGGGAGGAGTAAGGTAGTTGAGGAGATGTACTACGTCTTCGTTAAGGGTGACGCAAAGGATATTGAGGACCTTCTCAGAGGCAGGGTCCTTTGGTTTAAGGTGGATGTCCTGGTTTTCAAGTAGGTTCATCCACTTCACCCAGTAGGTGCTTCCTAACAATAATTACTAGGGCAAGGAGCACCACCCCGACCGCCCCCAGGAGGTAATCGCCCGTTACAGCAGTCCTTATTCCTAGGGCGGCAGCTGTGAGAAGCAGGAATACCTTAACCCTCACCCTAAATCAGCCTCACTCTAGAGCCTCCAAGTATTCTTGAGGCGGCGGCCGTTACCGCTATTAGGGAAGCCAGGTAAACCCCTGGAAGCACCACCATTGTGTAGAGGAATGAAACCGCCTGAGTAAGGATTGAGGTCATCACAGAGAATATTGATTCAAGGTACATCACCCGCTTCTCACTTACTTCAGGCCTAGGGTAGTCCGCGCCCGAATGCTTAACCACCACCTCATGTCCCCCTGGCCCTAAGCTTAGAAGGCATTCCTTCAGCTCTACACCTCTCCATTCACGCGTCCCCCACCCGCATGATGCGTTATTCCCGTCGAGAAGCACCTCCTCAACCGTGTCGGATGCTACAGTGATTAGAGGTAGGGACGTTTCCGCGGATGCCTCAATATCCAGCCTGATTACGCCTTCCGCCAGTTCCGCCTTCCTGAGGGATACTTCGGGAGGTATTGCGGCTGCGAGGCCTTCCGAGTATATGAGGCTGGTAAGCCTGAGAATCCATTCGGTCTCATCATGCCTTATTTCGTTCGGGTCTGGCGTGAAGAGGTAGCCCATGAAACCCACCTTGGTGGCTAGGGTGAAGTTCTGGGGGAGGACATCGAGGCCGTCCCCAAGAACTGCATCACCGTTTGAGTCCCCAACAATAACACCTACAGGTTCCGTGGAGTATTCCTCTGCATACAGATTTATTATTGGGTAGGGAACCGGATCCCCTCCCACATCAACTACGTGGAGGATGTAAGTGTCTGAAGCCCCTGACACCGGTGGAGGCGCTGTAGCTCCTTCGAAGGCCGCCACGAATGGAGGCATGAGGGGGAACCCCACATACATAACTACTGAGGCAGCAATCATGAATCCCCCGACACCCCTACCGATCCTGAAGGGCACCGCATACAGAACCACCCCCATCACCGCAAGCCTCTCCCGGAAGGTGTAGATGACAGAGGAGAGCATGTATATCATTTTGAGTGATGTGAAGGCCGTCGATATGTAGGAGGCCGCCATTGAGAGAGGTGATGAGAGGAATGAGTATTCCCCTCCCTTAATCACTGTGGAGAAGTAGCTGAGGGTGGCGAAGGCCGCCGCGAGCTCGGCCGTTCTTGCCGAGAGCCATTCGTAGAAGGATGGCCAGTCTACGCTTAAGGCGGCGAGAAGGGTGTCCGCTATACCTAGAATTATGGCGAGTGATGAAGCAATAACTGCCGCAGCCACAGCGTCCGCTATTAGGCGTGGGCCCCACCTCTTAATTGATGCGTAGGGTATGGGGAGCCCAAGTATAAGGCCTCCTATCACGTATGTGAGTAGGGAGAGGTTTAGAGCCAGTATTATTAAGTCCATTAGAATCACTTACGGCTGCGGAGGGGGCGGGAGGGGCTGGTATATGCTTCCAGTTATGTAGGATATGAGGGCAAATATTGAGGACCCTACAGCCATCCAGAAGGCTGCTAAGACAGCGTCCTCGATGAGTGACTGTCCCGCCTTCTTAACCCTGTGTATAGGTATGGGAGCACCCCTAATTGCCCAGCCTACCGCCCATGAAACGAGGAAGAGGACCCATGCAATAGCCATTATCTGGGTCGTCAACCCCTGAACGAAGGATATGATATCCACTTTCCCTCCCCACAAATACTTAGGTTATAAAGTGTTCCGTAACACAGTTATTACTTCCCTAAACCTCATTCCTTGAGCGTCATGAAGCGATGGGGTATAAGGAGCAGGGTTTACTGGTGCCCGAACTGCAACGTCCCTGTCAGGACTGAAACCTGCTCGAGGTGTGGAGAGAAGGCAGTACCTCTCCACATAGGTGACCCTGGGGATCTGAGGCCGGCCTTTGAGGGAGACCTCAGAATTATTGAGGAGGCATTCATCAACGAGTTCGGTACATCAAGACCTATGAGGAGTCTCGGGCTTACCGACCTTCAGGTATTCCTGAATAAAACACCTCACTTCGATGACATGAAGGAGGTTATTGCTGGAGGCGTTGTTACGGGGAGGGTGTACTTCGATCCCCTACTCCTTAAGTGGAGGTGGAGGCTTAACAGGTTCAGCAGCAGGGTCGCTCTCGAGGAAGGGCTTGTGAGGAAGTTCACTGTCGATCATCCCCGCCCGCTGGCCACTTTGGGGGACGGGGGTTTTGAGGGGGAGCAGGCTGTCGTTGTGGACAGGTCTGGTGAGCCTGTTGCTTTAGCGGTGAGCCGGAGGGGGAGGTTCAGGGTGCAGAGCATTTTCAGGGAGCCTGACAATCCGCAGTTACGTAGAAAATCCTCCTTTCAGGAGGTTCTGGCCGCTAATGACTTCTGGTACAGGTCGAGGGTCTCTAAATCAATTAAGCAGCTTGCGATAATGTCGGAGAGGGTTCGGCTACCCGTAGTTGTTTCATACTCAGGCGGTAAGGACTCCCTCGCAGCGCTCCACCTCACGCTGGAGGCCGGAATCGAGCCCGTGATGCTTTTCAACGACACAGGTATTGAGCTCCCTCCCACCCTACGCAACGTTGAGGAGGTTTCAAGGGTCTACGGTTTAAGGCTTCTGAAGGCTTCGGCCGGGGAAAGGTTCTGGGAGGCGGTCAATATATTCGGGCCTCCGGCCAAGGACTACAGATGGTGCTGCAAGGTCCTTAAGATGGCCCCAATAGCTGATGTGTACAGGAAGCACTTTCCTGAAGGCCTCCTCGCAATCGTCGGCCAGAGGGCGTACGAGTCCGTTGATAGGTCTAGGTCGGGGGCCGTGTGGAGGAACAGGTGGCTTCCCTCAGCCCTTAACCTGAGTCCCCTGCAGGAATGGGACCAGCTTACAGTGTGGATGCATATAATTAAGAACCGCCTACCAGTAAACCCGCTGTACTTCAAGGGCTTCGAGAGGCTTGGATGCTACCTATGCCCAGCAGGTAATGTCGCCGAATACTTCCTAGTCGCTAGGGAGTATCCGGAGCTGTGGGAGAGGTGGCTGCGTGTGCTTAAAGCCTGGAGGGAGAGGCTGGGGCTGAGTGAGGAGTGGGTTGATTACCACCTCTGGAGATGGCTGAATCCTAGGGCGCAGGGGAGGAGGCGTGTGGAGTTATGGCTCGGGAGGAAGAAGGCTGGCAACCCCATCAAGGAGTATGTGGGTAGGGCTGGTATCAGGCTCGAGAGGAGGGACATAGGTGATGGGAAGGTTGAGGTCTCTGTAGAGCCTCCGTTAAGCCTTCAGGGACTTAAGGATCAGTGGAGAATAGTCGGCACCTCCATCGAGGAGAGGGAAGATGAGGTCATTGTCAGGAATGGGGAAACATCGGTTAGGGTTAGGGAAGGACTCATCTCGGGTGAGGGTGAAGATTCTGAGGAAGCAGTCATCACTGCTTTGAAGCTGATGGTTAGGTGGATGAAGTGTGCGGGATGCGGTAACTGCGTTAACTGGTGTCCGGAGAACGCCATAAGTATTGATGAGGGCCGCCCTAAGGTGAATAACTCGCGATGCACGGGCTGCATGATATGTGTGGAGGTATGTCCTATAGCTGAGGTGTTCACGGAGAAGCTCATAGTTCCTCAGGCCTTCAAGGAGAGGAGGAAAGTGAGGAGAACACCTACGTCAGTTCTTCTCCACAGAGCCAGAAGAAAGGTGGTGATTAGGGAGGAGATAAAGAGCTTCTATGAGGGTGTTGGGGACTTCCTAAATTCAGGAAATTAGTTTTAGGGATCAGATAGTGGTCCTTTCGTCATCCCTTCAAGTCCTTTAGGACACCATTCATCATTCCTTTAGCTCAATGTATAGTCCTTTAGGAGGCTTAATACTTCATCAGTTTCCTTACCTACGTCAGGCATGACAACGTAGATTTCTGTCTCTCTAATCCCTTCCTTCTCCCAGACACCTTTATAGCTGAGTACGTAGATGCTGAACCTCTGTTTTAGTGTGGGTACAAGCTCCTTGGACGGGTGACGCATTATTATTAGGTCGGCCTTCTTGGGGTCCCAGTCTTTAAGGACCTTCACTGCCAGCTCCTTAACAACCTCCTCAGGCTTAACCCCTTCCTTAACCTCCTTAGCCTTGACCTCGCCGCGAACTATCTTAGCCACAATTACTTTCCTCAAGGGCTCCACCGCTACAGGTACTTAGCCAGGTTCTCCTGAGCCTCCTTAAGCCCTGCATCCTCATCGAATTTTCCCTGAGGCGTGAGCTTCGGCTGCGTGATGAGCTTAACAATGGTTCCGTCCTCAAGCTCTGCGAAGAGCTGTGGAAGCCATGTGAGGCCTAACTCGTCTGTCTCCCCATGCTTAGTTAGGAATACGTAATCCTCGAGCTTCGTCTCTATTTCGAGGCCGTGTTCCTCCGCTAGCTTCTCAGCTATCTTCCTGAAGTATTTGTGTTGCGGGTGACCTTCCGAAGTCACCAGTATCAGTTTCTTCACCTTAGACATACTTAAGCACCTATCGGTAGTGGTTCAGGGTTTTATAAGTGAATAGTTCAGAAAGCGTTTAGACATCATTCATTCGTCAGTTCCCGGATTCCTCAACATCCGTGAGTATAGATTTACAACGTATTTAAGCCATTACACCTACTCAGTATTGATTGGTGATCCTCCTGCTCACTAAGTTAAGGAAGAGGATTTCCCCGGCCTCCGAGAGGCTGGGGAAGGCGTTAGGCCGGGCAGGGATTTCCCCAGACCTGCTAACCGCGTTAGGCATATGTGTCGCGATCGCGGTGCCTGTAGCAGCCTACTTCCTCGGCTGGGTGGCTGCACTCCTCCTCATGATCGCTGCCTCCGTTCTAGACCTCCTTGACGGCGCAGTTGCTAGGGCGACGGGGAGGACTTCTAGGAGGGGTGCTTTTCTAGATTCCGTGGGTGATAGGGTTTCCGACGGTGCCTTCATTATCGCTCTATATGTGCTGGGCCTACCCGGAGTCCCTGCCTTAACGCTTATCCTAACATCATTCCTCATCAGCTATATGAGGGCTAAGGGCGAGTCCCTGTCCCTGAGGATGGAGGGTGTGGGGATTATGGAGAGGGGTGATAGAATCATTTTCGTCGCCGCCTTAATGATTATTCTGGGCCTTGGATACTTAGATATCGGCACCTACCTATCCTACCTCATGATTCTCCTGAACATAGTAACTATTATTCACCGCGGGTACTACATAATTCGTGGTGGTTGATGTGCTTAAGGCATGGCTCTTCACTCTCGGCAATGAGGTTGTTCAGGGGAGGGTCGTCAACACTAACGCTACCTACCTTGGGAGGAGGCTTTTCCTCCTAGGCTTCGACGTTCAGGGAAACATATCGCTCATTGATGAAGTCAATCTGGTTGCTAAGTACCTCAAGATAGTGCTTTCGGATAAGCCATCAATTATTGTGACGAGCGGCGGCCTCGGACCCACATACGATGACAGGACCCTTGAGGCTGTGGCTAAGGCTTCCGAGAGAAGTCTGAGGCTTGATGAGGAGGCTTTAAGAATGATTGAGGAGAAGTACGCGGTCAGGAACATGCCGATGACGGAGGAGAGGGTTAAGATGGCTTACCTGCCTGAGGGTGCGGTCCCCATACCTAACCCTGTAGGTACTGCCCCAGGCTCCTGGCTTAAGGTAGGGGAAACAGTGATTGTTTCTCTTCCAGGTGTTCCGAGAGAGCTTGAGGCCATGTGGGAGGGGTGGGTTGAGCCGAGGATCAGGGAATCGTTCAACCTCAAGGTCAGGCTTGCTGAGAGAATCTTCAGGGTTGTGGGCGTTCCCGAATCCTCCGCGGCTAAGATTGTGAAGGATGTTTTGAAGAGGTACAGTAACGTGTACATAAAGACGCATCCTAAGGGTCATGAGGTACTTGGGCCTGTGCTTGATGTGTATGTGCTTGCTTCAGGTGGGAGTAGCGAGGAGGCTGGAAAGGTTGCTGATGAGGTCGTTGCTGAGTTGGTGAAGGCCTTAACGTCTCTTGGAGGTAGAATTACCGAGAAACCCGAATAGGCCTACCCCGCCTGCTATCTCCTCCCATGAAATATTGAAGGGTAGGAGGACCTGCGTCAGGACAGACTTCACCGCATCCATGTATTCATGCACGTTCACGTCATCCAGCTTAGCCAGCTGAATCGCCTTTACCTTATCCTTGGTTTTAGTCTTCACATACATGATTATGTCTCCCCTAACCACCGGTAGGCCGTACCTACGCAGCTGTAGGGCCGCCTTCACATGTATCGGGGTGGTTTTCTGGTAATGGTCAACGTCCTTATTTAGGGTTGTTTTGAAAGCTATCTCATCTAGGGTGAAGTCACGGTTCTTGAGCTTGATGTACAGCTCCTTAACCTCCTTCTTCACGTTCTCCTTAACCTTCTCAAGGGATGAGGGGTTATCCTCAATCTCAGTCATGAGCTGAATAACCTTGTTGAATGTTTCCTGAAGCAGTAGCGGGACGTTCCTCTTCTTACCTACTAGGCCTTTCACATCGATCTTACCGTTCTCGTACACACCTAGGTAGTTCTTCTTGAGTGCGAACGCTACGTACTTATACTGCTTATCAAGCTCGAGATCAAGGCTGAACTTCTTCCCCACCCACTCAATAAGCTCCTCTAAGGCCTTCCTGTCCGGGTCCCACAGGAAGAGGGAGTCCGTGTCGCCGTAAAGCACCTTAAGACCGAGTTCCCCGGCCTTCTTCAGGGTGCTCGTAATTACGTACCTGCCTAGGGCCGTGACCGACTCAGCCAGTGACGGTGTGTAGAACGGGAATTTCTCGTGCCCGAAGACACCGTAGGATGCGTTGATGTACACCTTCATAGCCTTCTGGACGACGTCGTACCAGTTCCTAAGCTCGTCCGATGCCTTCGGGTCCTTAGCCAGCTTCTTATACACCCTGACCCTGAAGTCCCTTAACATCCCCACTATCTCTGTCGTTATTCCCTTCCTTGAGAAGCATACTCTATGGAGGAGGTTGCCTGACTCGTCCCTCACCTCCTTCAACGCGTCGTCAGGACACCACCCTTTCGGAGGGTCTATCGTTTCGTAGCTGAGGTTCCATACCTTAATTATGCTGGGGTATAGGGAAGCGAAGTCAAGGACCGTTACCCGGAAGTAGACACCTGGGATGGGGTCAATCACTATTGCCCCGGCATACCTTTTCCCGCCAATCCTCGCAGCCGTCTTAACCTCACCCTTCATTGAGAGCAGCTCGTCCTCATTCGGTATTAGGTAGCCTCTCTTCCTGTGCTCCCAGTACATCAGGTTCTTTACCCATGCGGAAACCTTCCTCCTCGTAACGTCCTCCAGCCCCATCTTCGCTAGACGCATTATGAGGACTATAAGCTTCCAGACGAGTTCCCCGCCGAACATTGTTAGCTTGAGGGTTAGCTCAGCGTCCTTAGCGTTATACTCAACAAGTTTTGATATCCTTAAGTCGCTTATGGCCTCCTCAAGAACTACCTTGGCCTCCCCTAGGAGGGCAGTGGCTATTGCGTCAAGTGTTTTCTCCTTGTAGGCCGAGCCGAAGGCGTAGTTCTGTATTGCCTCAATGCTGAAGAACTTGTAGAGGTCTATATGGAATCCGTGCTTAACGCTGATGAAGTCCCTCACAGCCTCTATCGGTATGTAGTCGGGGTCTATCCCGAGCGTTAATGCCCTGTTGTATAGGTAGGGGAGGTCGAAGCCGTCTCCGTTGAATGTGAGGATGAGTGGGTAGTCGTTAATTATTCTGAAGGCCTCGATCAGGAGGGCCCTCTCACTATCGAAGATCTCCACATCAATATCTATAGGTATGGACTCAACGTCTCCGTAGATCATTCCCTCCCTAGCAAGGACGAGGACCTTCTTCATCCCGTCGCTGCCGAATAAAGCAACACTGATTACCGGGTAGGGAGTTCTCTCCGCGTCAGGGACCCTCCCCCTGTTAGGTGTGTATACCTCAATATCTATTGCAAGCCTCCTGATGTTGGGGGGCCTTGTCTCGAATAGTGGTGCTAGCCTCATAGCGAAGTCCGCTGAATCCTTCTGATCCTCTATAGCTTTCCTGTAGAGTGCCATGACCTCCTTAGATATTGAGTGCCTGATCTCCTTCGGCTTCCCGTTCATTATGCTGTACTCAATCCCGGGTATGAGGCCGTTATCGAAAACGTAATTATCATGGTACTTTATCCTGGCTTCCCATGCCCTAGGAACAAGCTTCCTGAGCCTAGGCACTGCCTGAGGGTCCTTAACAACTATTTTCGTGAGCCTCTGCTTCTCGCCTAGAAGCAAATTATACTTCTCAACGACCTCAACCCTCACGAAGGACTCGTCATTAACTATCCTCCTATTCTCGCTCACCGTCTCAGGGCTTAGGTCACATATGAAGTAGGGGAGATGGCCTGTCTGGTCATACCATACATACACCTTATCCTCCCTATCACTATAGAACTTGAGGTAGGCCTTAGCTGCCCTACCTGAGTAGTATGAGCCCAGGAGGAAGGCCCTCTCAAGGGAGTTAACGAGTTCATACTTGCTTGAAACAAGTGAGTAGCTTCCTCTCCTAGCCCCCCTAGCATACACAGGAACTGAGACGCCGCCGACCTTAACGCTGAAATCGCTCCTGCTCAACCTCCCCTTACTGAAGTCTAGAAGCGTCCTCGACCTCTTCCTCTCCCTAGCGACGGCAGTAGCTGTCAATCACCAATCCCCGAAACATAAAGCCCGGTAATACCCTAATAACGTCTGGTCTAAATACTCATGAAGTCCGTTAATGGTGGTGAATATTGAAGGTAAGAATAGGCATCGTAGCTATGGAGGTTGCTCCGCGGAACTACCTACTTAATAAAAAGCGATTTCTGACCTATGCCCGCATTCTAGGAGATTTAGGTGTCGATATAGCTCTTTTTCCTGAATACTGCCTCACGGGCTTCACGGAGTGGGACTTCACTCCTGCGGATCTTTATGACGAAGTTGTGGAGACAGCCTCAATTACAGCTAGGAAATACGGGATGCATGTAATTCTAGGAGTCCTAGAAAGACAGGGAAACTGTGTCTATAACACTTCCATTATTTTGAATGCGGATGGAGACATAATACTGAAGCATAGAAAGTTCCAAGAACCTATGAAGTTCTGCAGAGGCAGTAAACTCGATGGCGTAGAAACCCGCTTCGGAAGATTGGCAACAATAATATGCGGAGACCTCTATAACGATGAGGTTTTGAAGCAGTTAAGGGAGGTTAAACCAACACTCCTTTTCATCCCTATGGATTACGCTCCTGAGAAGGTTAAACTTCGTGAAGAGGTTGAAGTCATGAGTGAAAGAATAAAAATGATCGAAACCAGAACCTTCATAGCGAATACGTATAACCACCATGGTAGCTTTGGTGGAGCTTGGGCCTTCACAGGGAAAGGAAAGCTAATATCATTCTCGCCCGGAAAAACTGTTCTTGTAGTCGATGTGAATGCCGGTCCATAACACCTACTAACCCACCACAGCTATTATACCCATATGAAAAACAACACAACAAAACACAAAACCAAAAACACAGAAACAAAACAAAGAACACTACTAATAACTCCAAAACACTACATAAGAGGGGCCCGTAGCCCAG
>CAYOJG010000014.1:0-12401 GCA_964404265.1 uncultured Desulfurococcaceae archaeon
CACATTGCTGCCCTAGCCACAGATGATGAAGTGGTTCTGAGGCTGAGGAAGAGGAAGAATAGACCGAGTAAGCCCTTCGCGGTGATGGGTCTGGATAGCCGAGTTCTTTCGAAGTTAGTTGAGATTAATTCGTTAGCACTTAAGCTCTTTAACTCTCCGGAAAGACCCATTGTTCTTTTGCCAAAGAAAATTGATTCTCCTGTATCCCGATATGTTTCTCCCGGAATGGATGTGGAGGGCGTTTTCACACCATACACACCTCTCCACTACCTACTGCTGGAATCCACGAAGGATAAATTCCTCATTATGACTAGCGGTAACCCTAAGGGTAAGCCCATGTGTATTAATGAGGAGTGTGCCTTCAGTAAGCTCTCGAGTTACGTAGATTATTTTCTGGTGCATGATAGAGATATTGTTAATAGAGTGGATGATTCTGTGGTAAGGTTCACTGACGGGGACCTCACCCTCATTAGGAGGGGACGGGGCTACGCCCCTCGCTGGCTCAAAGTTAACGTTTCCCTCGATAAGGAGGTTGTGGCATTTGGTGCTGAATTAAATAATGTGGGGGCAGTTGGTTTCGAGAATAAGGTTGTTCTAACTCAATACATAGGTGATGTGGATGATGTTGAATCTCTTATGGACCTCGAGAAATACATTAAGTTCTTCATAAGGAATTACGGTATAAACCTAAGTAAGGGAGTAGTGGTTGTGGATAAGCATCCCTTGTACCTTTCGAGGAGGCTGGGAATGGAGATTGCTGAGAATGAAGGTGCGGAATTAATGGAGGTTCAACATCATTACGCTCATGCCTTAGCAGTCGCTGCAGATAGAAGGATTTTGGGGGAGCCTTTTCTTGCGATAGTAATGGATGGTGTGGGTTACGGAGACGACGGTAATATTTGGGGAGGCGAGGTTCTCTATGTCCATGAGGACCTAACTTATGAAAGGCTTGCTCACCTAGAGTATCTTCCCCTCGTCGGGGATGAGTCAGTTCTTCGTCCGGCGAGATACTTAGCGACCTCTCTTCTTACAAGGATTCCTCTTGAGGACTTCATTCAGGTTCTCGAGGAGTCAGGAGCCATTAAAGGGTTGAAGGGCGGTGTTGAGGAGGTAGAATTACTTAGCTCAGCACTCAATGCTGGGAGATATGTTAAGTCATCTTCCACAGGAAGGGCCTTAGACGCAGCTTCCGCTCTCTTGGGCGTTTGCCTAAGTAGGTCTTATGAGGGAGAGCCGGCGATAAAGCTTGAGGCCTTCAGTAGAGGAGGGAAGATTATTTATGATGTTATGGATCTGTTTGTCCCATATTTAGGGGAGGGAGAAGTCCTTAATGTGCCGGTGGCAGAACCCTTAATGTACATAGCTGAGAGAATTAAATCAGATTCATCAACCCTTAAATCCTTGGGGGCAACTTTTCAGTTCGGCTTGGGTTACGGCCTGGCCTCTGCAGCGGCAGAGATTCATAGGAAAACAGGTAGGGAATTTACTAAAGTGGTTGTTGGAGGAGGGGCAGCGGTGAACGACTATTTAGTCAGAGGGATTAGATATGCCTTGAAGGGAACAGGGTTAGAAGTAATGCTCCCGAAGGAGGTCCCGCCTAACGACGGTTCTATTGCTCTTGGCCAAGTGATTGCATCGCTTAGGGAGAATAATTAACATAAATTTTATACGTATCTCAAATTATTTTTAGTTTTGTAAGGATATATTTATATACTGTTCGCTTTACTAAAACACGGAAAGGGGAGGTTTATACAGTCATGGACAGGGTTAAAATCATTCGTTACACCCCGTGGCTGGTTCATTTCAATACGGGAGCCTGTAATGGGTGTGATATTGAGGTTCTCACCGCCCTCACTCCTCTCTATGATCCTGAAAGGTTCGGGGTTAAGCTTGCCCCATCCATTAGGCATGGAGATATTCTCATAGTTACTGGAGCTGTGACAAAGAAGGCTGCTGAGAGGCTTAAGAGACTTTACGACCAGATGCCTAGCCCCAAATTCGTGATTGCTGTCGGGGCTTGTGGATGTAGCGGGGGTGTTTTTGCGGGAAGTTACTCGGTTGTTGGGGGCGTGGATAAAGTAATTCCTGTGGATATCTATATTCCTGGATGCCCACCCCGTCCTGAAGCGATACTAGATGCGATAGTTAAGCTCCTCAAGAAGCTTGAGGAAGGCCCGGCAGAGAAGGAGGTGAGTGTGAGTGCCAGCGGATGATCCTACAAAGGTTCTGGAGGGCTTAGCAAAACCCTCCGGAGTAGTTAAGCCTGATTCACTTGTTTTCGAGATCGAGCCCTCTAAAGTAAAGGAAGCTATAAAGAAGCTTAAATCCTCTTACGGAGTCACAGGGCTCTACTTGAGTAATATTGTTGGAACAGATTTCAAGGATGACGGTGTCATAAGGATTGACTATTTTATTAATATATATAGTATAGATAAGTACATAGTTCTCAGAACTTTCTTGAGTAGAGAAGATCCTAGAATTGAGTCGATTCTTGATGAATTGCCTGGTGCATTAAGCGCAGAATGTGAAACATATGATCTGCTTGGTGTGGTGTTTGAAGGAAATCCTCACTTAAAAAGATCGTTCTTTGTTCCTACAGACATAGCGGAGAAAGGTATATTCCCGTTAAGAAAGGACTCGGGTGTTTAGCGATGAGTGGGTCAGTAGACAAGGCAACTAAGGCGCTGGAAATCCCAATGCTTCTAGAGGTTCCTGTAGGTCCTCAACATCCAGCAGTCCATGAACCCATACTCCTCAAGGTGTATGCCTCAGGCGAGGAAGTGGTTAGGGTAGAGATCAATACTGGATATAATCATAGAGGCATTGAGAAACTGGCTGAAAAGAATTCATTCTATAGAGATATCTTCATTGTTGGCAGGGTTTGTGGCATTTGTAACGGTGTGCATGCTAATTGCTATGTGCGTGCCTTAGAACAGATACTGGATAAAGATCCTCCTCAAAGAGCTAAATATTTGAGAACGTTGGTTATGGAGCTTGAGAGGATCCATAGCCATATTTTGATCCTCGCGATTATGGCGGAGATTCTTGGGTATGAAACCCTTTTCATGCATATGATGAAGGATAGAGAACTGGTGATGAAGGCTAAGGAAATAGTTACTGGAAATAGGGTGATAGCTGACTATAATATGGTAGGAGGAGTTAGGAGAGATCTTGACACTTTAAAGACTGAGCGAATACTTGACCTTCTGAAAAGATTGAGGCCTAGAGTCGAGTACTATATGAGGGTTTTCGAGGAGGATGTTACCATTAGAAAGAGATTGATGGGGGTAGGGAAGATAACTCCTAACGAGATAACTTCCTACAGTCTTTTAGGCCCAATAGCTAGGGGGTCTTCTATAAGTACAGATGCAAGACATCACGATAAGTATGAGGCCTATGGTGACGTTCCCTATAGGTTAGTTGTAAGGAAAGAGCTCGATTCTTGGGGGAGGAGCATGGTGAGGTTTGAAGAAACTCTTAACTCCATTGAGATGAGCGAGTATATCTTGACACATCTTCCTCAAGGAGAGGCCGTTGTCGATGAAAAGAGGTTACCCAGGAGGTTCCCTGAAGGGGAAGCCTTTACCCGTGTGGAGGCTCCTCGAGGTGAATTGACGTACTATGTTTTGAGTAAAGGTGGGGATAAGCCCTACAGA
Organism: uncultured Desulfurococcaceae archaeon; assembly: GCA_964404265.1. Lineage (GTDB taxonomy): Archaea > Thermoproteota > Thermoprotei_A > Sulfolobales > NBVN01 > CAZFVC01. The sequence continues at coordinate 3,657 of CAYOJG010000014.1, forward strand.
GTTAAAATAAGGACTCCTTCATTCACCAACATAATTAACTCTGGCTTCGTCTATCTTAATCACACTATTGCAGACGTCCCTGTTATACTCGTAAGCTTCGATCCATGCATATCCTGTATGGAGAGGGTTACTGTTGTTGACCTAGTATCAGGTGAGAGGAAGAAAGTACCTATGAAGCAGGTGGTGAGGGGGAAGGTCTGATGGGTGTTCCTTTACTTAAGGAGGTTCTGAAAAGCATTTTCAGTAAGCCAGCCACAATTCAGTATCCTAAAGAGAAAACAGTGATAGAGCCGGATGCGAGAGGAAGGCATTATGCTGACCTTCAGAAATGTATTGGTTGTTCTCTTTGTATGATTGATTGTCCAGCAAACGCAATTAAGATGGAGAAAATTCCTGAGGAGTATGAGCAGCCTAAGAGAAACCCGAAGAAAATATATCCAGTTATTGATTATATGCATTGCATCTATTGCTATAGATGTGTGTCTATATGTCCCACTAATGCATATGTAACGACATCTGAGTATCGCTTGGCATCCCCGATAAAGATCTTTTCTCGGGACATCTCCCTAAGCACATTGAAGAAGGTGAGTGGGAAATGATAGGGCTTGAGGAGGCCGTAACCACTCTCATAATGGTTACGATACCTGTGTACGTTATTGCCTTCACGCTTTACTCTATAAGGGCCTTAAAGGGACCAACCATACCTGACACTACATTAGCTATCGATGCTATGACCTATGATCTCGCGGCATTCCTAGTGGTTTTAGGCATATTCTTCAAATCCCCTATCTTAATCCCTACAGCTATAGTTCTAGCTCTCTGGGTTTATGCCCTTGACCTTTACGTCGCTAAGTATTTGGAGGCTAAGGAGATGGGTGAGTAGCCATGGCCGGAATCCCTCTTGATTGGCTCTTGGTCTGGATCGGCGGGATAATGATAGTAGTTGGTGTTATTTCAGACTTGATAGCTTCAATAGGTATGCTGAGATTCCCTAACTTCTTTGTAAGGCTTCATGCAGCAACTATTGGTACTATCTGGGGAGCCTTCCTTCCGTTGATAGGGGCAGCACTAGTTGCTGCAGGTTCGGAGTTTCTCGGGGAGTATCGATGGTTTATGGCTGGAGGTGCAGTAGTCACTGCTTTTCTGATACTTATTCTTGCCCCTGCAGGCTCTCACGCTTTAGCTAGAGCTGCCTACAGGTCGAAGGCAGCTAAGGTTGAACCTAAAGTAGTTGATCATTTGAAGGAGTTTGTGGAGGTGGAGGAGAAATGATTTCGCAGGAAACATTAATATATGCAGTGATGGGGCTTCTCGGAATTATTTCTCTGGTTGCTGTCTATATGGCAATAACAGAGAAAGACTTGGTGAAAGCAGTACTATACTCAGCGATTCAAAGCACTGCCTACGCTTTCCTGTTCTATCTTCTCATGGCCCCAGATATAGTGCTTGTATATGTTCCTGTTGCTGTAGGGCTTTACCCTGCAGTCATACTATTCCTAATCAAGAAAAGTGAGAGGTTCGAGAGGGAGTCGACATGAAGGGCTGGATGAGAGCTGTATCTTTATTAAGCATAATCGCCGTAACTGTAGCCTTGGCCCTAGGAACAGCGAGTGGAGGCCTAGGATATGTCCTCCCATTTCCTGGCGTTAGGGACTTAGCATACTGGTTCCTCTTCACTGCACTTAACCCCAGCACACCGCTGTTTACAGTGATGTCACCAGAAGCAGTAACCTCCATTGTCTGGGATTATAGAGGACTAGACACATTATTCGAAACTTCTGTTTTCTTCCTCGCGATAATTGGAAGTATGGCTCTTATGAGAGGGATTGAAGTAGTAAAGAAGGTAGAAGAAAGAACTTATCAAATCGGGATGTCTCCCATAGTTAAAACAGTCACAAGGATTTCTGTCGCCGCGATACTCGCTGTAGCAGCCTCGATAGCGCTTCACGGCCATTTAACGCCGGGAGGAGGATTTCAGGGTGGTGCCGCTGCAGCAGTTGCTCCACTACTCTTAATAGTGGTGTTCTCCGTATATTTCGCAGTAGGCTCTCATATAAATAAGAAAAACATGCTTACTATTAGAACAATCGGGTTATTGGGGGTTGGTTTAACAGCCTTCGCTGTACTCATTATAGGAGTTATCCATGGTGTAGGGGCGTATGTCTTCCAGAATCAGCCTAAAGCCACGGCTCCCATAGGGCTCCCTGCCGATCTGTTCGGTAGCTTAACAAGCGGGACTTTAATACTCTTCAACTTCTTTGAGTTCCTAGCTGTGGCTGCAGGCTTCACTATTGTCTTCCTTCTTCTGTCAGTTCCTGAGAGAAGGGTTATGGAGATCTTGGAGGGAGGTGAGAAGGATGAGCATTGATGTCAATGTTTTCCTGTTCTCCTTAATGATATATACAATCATAATGAATATTGGTATATCTCTCTATGCTATCTTCCAAAGACCTAACAAAATAAAGAAAATTATCGCCCTGACTATCTTAGGCGACAGTGCGAATGTTTTGGCAATAATAGTAGGGTATAGGGCATGGCCTTCACCTAATAGGGCACCTATACCTCCAGTGCTGACTAATCTTCACCCCACTGGCGAAGATATCCAGATGTTCACTCAAGTAGCTGTCGATCCACTGCCGCAGGCCTTAGTGCTTACTGCTGTGGTAATAGGATTGGCGGTAACGGTTTTCTTAGTGTTTCTAGCTCTCCAGCTTTATCGTCTCTATGGAACACTGGATGTTAGAAAAATAACTAAGCTAAGGGGGTGATGGGCATGAGCAGGCTAGCTAAGGCACTCGGACCGGGAATACTCGGGTTTGTGATATACATAATTTTCAGTGGAACTATCAGCGGGTATGACCTATTCACAGGCCTACTCGTAGGTATAGTGGTAGGTCTCCTCACCGCAAATCTTGCTGTGAAGAATCCAGTGAAGCTTTTACAGCTGTGGAGAGGCTTATGGCTAATAGTTTACGGGTTTAGGTATTTCTTCATTGATGAAGTTAGGGCTCACTTAGACGTAATGAGGCGTATACTCTCTCCATCAATGCCCATAAATCCTGGAATAGTGAAGGTGCCTTATGGCGTGAAAACGGATTATGCAATGACCACGATAGCTAATTCCATAACAAACACTCCAGGAACTGTGGTTGTGGATGTTGACCCTGTAGAGAGGAACTTTTACGTCCACTGGATAGATGTCAAAACTACAGAGCCTGAGGAAGCTAGGTTAAGAATCTCGAATGTTTTTGAGAAGTATGCTTGGAGGGTGTTTGAATAGGAGGTGGCATGAATGGAGGCAGGAATGATTACAATAGGGGCCTTAGTTCCAGCAACAATAGTCTTGGCATTCATTATACCGTTGCTCTCGTTGGTAATTAAGTCAAAAACATTTTTCCATGCCTATGCCACACTAGTTTCATTAATTGTCGCTTTAGTTACTACCTATAATCTATTGTTAATTGTTAGGGAAGGGACCCAAGTCTATGCCTTCGGTGGTTGGCCACCTCCTCTAGGAATAATTTATGAGGTGGACCAGCTTAATGCAGTTTTGGCCGTTCTTACTGGTTGGTTAATCTTCTTTATAGTGCTCTACAGCTCTTGGTATATGAAGACCTCCAATGGAGTGGAGTACTACTACACCCTTATACTGGGTTTGACGGCTGGTCTCCTGGGATGTCTCTATACCGGAGACGCCTTCAATCTCTTCGTAATGATTGAAGTTCTTTCCATATCTGCATATGCCTTAGTAGGATTCTATAGGGGGAAACCTCAAGCAATCGAGGCTGCCATTAAGTACGGACTCATCGGGGCTGCAGCGACAACAGTATATTTCATTGCTTTAGTGTTTCTATACGGATCATATGGAACCTTGAATATGGCTGATATGGCTCTTAAGTCTAGAACTGTGCCTTACGTTCCTTACAGCGGCTCAGTATATGGGTCAATCTCTATAGCCACATTAATAGCTCTAGCCCTCGCATTATGGGCCTTCACCTACAAATCAGCTCTCTTCCCCAACCACTTCTGGCTCCCCGATGCTCATCCAGAGGCTCCCACACCTGTATCAGCAGCACTCTCAGGTCTTGTTGTAAATATAGGGGCTTATGCCTCTCTCAGATTTCTCTATACTATCTTCGGAGATAGCTCTATCATAGCTGCGGGGGTAGCGTATCGGGATCTCTTCCTTACGGCTCTATTGATATTGGGTATAGGCTCAGGCTTAGTGGGAGGACTAATGATGATTGTTCAGAGGGATATTAAGCGTCTCCTTGCTTACAGCACAGTCAGTCACATAGGGCTAATATTTATGGGGATCTCGATAGGCTTCAGCTCAGTCCCCTTAGAGGCATCTGCCCTTGGTCTCTCAGGGGCACTTTACCACATCATTAACCACAGTGTGGGTAAGGCACTGCTATTCCTTACTTCAGGAGTCCTGATATCGGCTGCAGGAAGTAGGGATCTTGATGAACTTGCTGGAGTTGGAAGGAAGTATCCGTGGGTAACTGTAGCCCTGTTCCTAGGGTTCTTCCAGCTGATGGGTCTTCCACCGTTCGGAGGTTTCTTCAGCAAATTCCTCCTCTACTCAGCCTTCTTCAAGGCAGGACTTCCCATAGTGTCAGCCATGATTGTGGTTATTTCCGCCATATCAGTTCTGGGATATGCAAAAGTTATGTATTCTGTCTGGTTCCGACCTTCCAGAGACGTTAAGGATCTGAAGGGTCAGATCTCTTTACCCACTGGAGTGATAACATTGATGGGTATCGCTTGCCTAGCCCTAGGACTGTTATCACCTCTACTCACTGGCTTTCTCAGCGGGGTAATTGATGCTTCCATTATGCCTGGAGGTGTGAACAATTATGTACAGGCTTTCCTTAGGGCCATATCAGCCCTAACACCTATGGGGTGATGAAGAATGGTTGATCCAATAGTAGAGGTAGTTAACTCTCAGGTCGGTGTTCTAATTCTCACAGGTGTAATGGTCTTAGTCGCAGGAATTGTTGCCGCACTATTTGAATTAACGAAGCCTAAGCCTGAAGAAAGCAGTGAGGGTGAAAAGCTTAATCCTTACCTAGCTGGAGAACCCGAGAGTGTGGTCACTCGGGTCGACGCTCCCATCGATGCTCTATACTGGGGATTTGCTAAGGGTTGGGGGAAGAAGCTCTACAACTATCTTAGGGAAGTTATGCATAGCGGAAACCTCAATGACTGGTGTAGCTACATGGCGCTATGGATGGGGATAGGATCCATTATCGCTCTAGTTGGTATTGTTGCATACCTTATATGGGGGTGGTCGGCATGGTAGGAATAAATGAGATACTGCTCTTCCTGTTTTCAGTACTTGTGTTTCCCGGACTCATCTTCGTGACCTTATTAACCATGCTTAGCGAGTGGTGGCTGAGGAAAATTACTGCTAGGGCACAGAAGAGGATGGGACCTTCCTATGTCGGTCCTTTCGGCATACTTCAACCTTTCGCAGACTTCATAAAGCTAATAACTGTTAAAGAAGAAATAAGACAGAAGTACTCCACCGTGAAGCTGGCTAAAGTGTTTGCATTCCTAGGAATAGGGGCAGTGATAGCAGTGCTCCTTCTGTTGCCATTATCTCCGCTCAGGCTGGTGTCCTCTTACGATATAATAGCCATCTCATATTTCTGCTGTGTCTGGGTTCCACTGGCAATGATTGTGATGGCCCTTTCCCTGCCAAATCCCTTCACGGCTGGTGGGGTCTCGAGGCTTCTATCAATCTACGCAATATGTGAGCCAGCCTACTTCATCTCGATCCTAGTGCCGATTGCATTAGTTAATGGCTTAATTGGGTCAGAAGTTCCTTACTCAGTCTTTGAGACGTCTCAGAAAGTGTGGATTCTTTGGTCTAATCCTGTAACAGCCATAATACTGTTCCTAGCACTAGTGGCTGTTACAGTGGTTACACAGTCTAAGGCGATGCTTGCACCCTTCAATATTCCTGAAGCGGAGCAGGAATTAATTGCAGGACCAATGACTGAATTCAGTGGACCTCTGCTCGCCTTGAATAATCTGCTTCATGAGTCAGACCTAGCAGTGACTCTTCTAATAACCACCTACCTCTTCCTTGGTGGACCTTATCCATTCCCGCACCTGAGTGTTTTAGGAGCTTTAGTCTTTATAGCGAAGTATATAGTGTTGCTGACTGTCGTAGCGATAATCCAATCGGTGTTCGGCAGATTTAGAATAGAGCAGGCCCTCTCAACGCTTGTACGGTATTCTCTTATCCCCGGAGTAATTGCTTTGGTTGCGGCTATGGCTGTCTCAGCTTTTTCTATTTAAAGATTTAATCAACACTCCTTTATTAAGTCCCTAAATGCCTCTTCTAATTCATTTAAGGCTTGTTTAACCTGTTCGCTCAGCCCCTCACCGAACTCTAAATTATGTGCAACAATACCTAGGATTTTGACTTCTAGGGCCACATTATTCATTCTAAGGTACCCAAGCGTGATAGTTATGGGGATGTTATGAGTTGTCGCCAAATAGTTTGCTGTTACCGAATTTAAATCCGCTATAATGAAAGGACTATCTATTTTCTGTGACGGGAGGCAAGCATCGATAAGCAGAAGTTTTTTGGGTTTCACATTAATCAACTCATTAAGGCAGTTCTCTAGGCCATATGGACACTTTATGAGAACTATCTTCTTTTCCTTAGCGAGTTTCTCTACTCTGTCACAGAATAAAAGCCCGGCCTTATCATCGCTTCTTAGCTCAGTACCTGTACACACTACAGCAGAATCCTTAGAGCATATGTATTCCTTAACAGTCTCGAGAGCTTCATAAGCGTCCATTTTCTCCACACTTCCGAGCATAAAACAGGGACATTTAGAATGAGTTTTGAACTATTTTCTGGGCGATTTCTGATAAATCCTTGAAGAATTTTGACCCCCTAATCTTCTCTGGGTCTCCAATATTGTAATCTATTCTTGGATCTTTTCTAATGTTTCCAAGGTATTGAACGGAATATTTCGCAGCTAGACTCTCTATTGTCTGTGAGGGCTGATCAGCCATATTCTCGATCAAGCCTAGGGGATTAGCGCTATTATAGTCTTTCAGAAGTTCAAGTAGCTTCCTCACAGAATTCACAGCAAGAGGAGATGGTGTCGCTACAATTATTGGTTCAGAGTTCTTGAAGAATGAGAGAATATCCAGAACCTCATCCGAAAGTCCGGGTGGGCTATCGATAATTAGGAAATCTAGGCTGCCCCAAATTGTTATGGCAAGGATTTCCTTTATCGCATTGTCAATGTCCGAGCCTCTTAAGGGAAGAGGAGAATCGCCGGAGTAGTAGGCGACACTCATGAATTCAACTCCATTAACTAATGGCGGCCTTATGCCTTTCTCCTCCTCAGGGAATTTCTCGATAGATACTCCTAAGGCTACATGAGCTGACGGATTGGTAATGTCGAGGTCCAGTAAACCTACTTGATATCCGAGATCCTTTAGAGCTAGGGAAAGACCCACAGATACAAGGGTTTTCCCAACTCCTCCTTTTGAGCTCATTACGGGTAGTATTCTCTTCACTTTTGAAAGCCTTTTATCCAGCACCATTAGCCGAGGATCTTTTTCCCCGATCTTAATCTTCATGTTTTCACTCATACGGAATCACCTCCTTCACATACACTCCCCTGCCCCTCACCACTTCAAAATCTCTAGAACCACACTTAGGGCACTTAATGAAGGAATGGGCCACCTCAGGAACGAAATGTATAGCCTCTTTAACCTCATCCTCCAGCTTCAACTCTTTGAGTCTCCACTCATGCCTGCACCTTCTACATCTAAGTACAGCCTCCTCCTCACCTAAGACAAGCTCATCAACAGTAATATTCTCAGATTTCAATATTTCTTTTAAAGAGAAGCCAAGAATTTCTTCATCTATGGACTGAAGCTCTCCCAGGAGAATTTCAATTCTCTTGAACTTGTTAATGTTCGGGTAGTTTGACTTTACATATTCTACAATCGCTTCAGCCAATGCCCATTCATGAACCACTACCTACACCATTATATGAACAAAGGAACCTAATTAAATACATGATTATATAGGGAATGATTTCGGAGTTTCAGGTACTTTCTCAAGAACCATTAATGTCTCCGTCGACGCCACTTCATCCATACGGGGGAGATATTCTAGGAGAAATCTGCTGAGATCTTTCCACTCTCTTACCCAGATCCTCATTAATATGTCGTAGCTTCCTGTGAGAATAAGTGCTTCTTCAACGAATGGTAGGTCAGTCCTAGATGCACACTCATTAACTATTTTCTTAGCTATCTCAATCTGACTCATAAAAGACTTGGAGCCTTTCCTAACTTTCAGCATAACGACAGCATGATACCTGAAACCTACTTTATATGGATCTATTAGAGCTCTATACGAATTTATTACACCATTGTCCTCCAGTCTTCTTATTCTTTGTGCCACTGTTGTCCTGGGTCTTCCCACCTTATGGGCTATTTCGGATATTGGGGTTCTTGCATCCTTCTGAAGGATGCGCAGGATTTTACGGCTTAGTTCATCCAAGAAAGACCCCTTGATGATGTATCTTATACCAGATTATTAAGTTATTTAAGGTGTTGGTGCTATCCCCGGCGGCTTAGGGAATGGCACAGCTTCCCATATATACTTTAGCCCCAGAACGAATCTTGTGAATCTCTCAATTCCAAGACCGAAACCTGCTGATGGTTTAACAATTCCGTCCTTCAAAGCCTCCATAAACCACT
>CAYOJG010000014.1:12501-15862 GCA_964404265.1 uncultured Desulfurococcaceae archaeon
TACCTTATAGCCCAGCTCTTTAGCCAGCGAGAGTGCCTCATCATACGTGATCTTTCTGAAGGGAGGCCTCATACTCGGAAACTCTTTTCTGAATTCTTTCAGGATGTTGTAGCTTTCTTCAATGGTCTTGATCCATGCATAATATACAATGTCTTCAACTAGGCGCATTACATCCTCCATATATGCCTCCCCCCACTCAACGTCTAGTTGCGTGAATTCTGCTAAATGTCTGCCAGTATAGAGGTTTTCTGGAGGCTCTTCCCTCACATTTCTTGCCATGAAAAATATTTTAGTTAGAGAGGAAGCAGCTATCTGCTTGAACATTATGGTGCTACAAGTTAATTCATATCTGTACCCATATAGCTCAGTGGTTAGTTTCGATGCTCCTCTTAAGCCAGGATCACTTGCGGTGCTTATCATGGGCGGGAGGAGTTCGATGAATCCATATGAGGCAAGTCGCTCCCTGAGGTAACTCATTAATCGATGCTGAATGAACATAACCTTCTTATATTTCGGTTCGAACAAAGCAAGATAGCTCTGCCTAGCGAATACTTCTGGCTTTGAAGGATCAACACCCCTAGATTTTAACATACTCACCATTTTACCACACAACAAAGTATATGGTACTCATTATATGGCTAGATGTTAATTTCACATATATTCCTTTTTATTCCTATCAAATAAACACTGAAATCCTTAAAATTATGAGCTTTAGACCATATAGTAGAATAAACCAGTTAAATTGTCATCTAAGGTATTTTTTTGTATAATAATTAAGCAGCCTCCAATTCCTTAAGATATTCTTCCCATATTTTAAGGGTTCTCTCAACTTCCTTTTCCGAGATTTTAGATATACCCATGCCTGCATGAACTATTATGTAGTCTCCACTGTCAACAGGGTCTGACATCACTAATAGAACATTTTTCTGGACCCCTCCCATCTCTACAGTAGCGTATCTCATCTCCTTCTCCTTCCAGACCTTAATCACTTTCGCGGGTATTCCTAGACACATATTTGCTCACCTAAATGATGTGATTGAGCCTTAATTAGCTAAACTCGTTATATGTTCAAACACTTTACGGTGAGACCCGAAAACCTCGTAAAACCTTCCACGATATATGTCAACCAAATGATGTAGGTCCTTCACCAGTTTCTCCTCTAGCGCAAGATCTGAGAGATTCAATGGAATAGGCTCATAATAGTCGAGACCCCTAATTACAGAACTCGAGAAATGCCACAGAAGCTTCATGGCTTTTCTGCCAGAGACTTGCTTTTTATTGACACCCATCGATGTAAAGGAGCAATATATCACATAAATTGAATGTATTTTTGGAACAGGTTCCCCAAGGCTAGTCAAATCTATTATGCCGTATCCATGTCTGGTCATTGATTGAGGTGTTAAGGGTATGTTATAAAGCTCCTTTATTATTGGGTCATATACTAGGATTTTGGTTCCTCCCACTATTTTGGCATAGTCTTCATTTATTTTCAATAAAGTATTCTCCGTAGATAATGGTATCATTTCCTTTGAGTAGGCTAAAGCTAGTATTGTGCTTTTTCCGGTATGTGGATAACCCAGTATAAGAAAAGCTTCTCCCGATGAAGGATCAAGGAAACTTACAGTATCTGTGAACATTACATAACCTTTTTTCATATATTGACGGGAGAGAACCTGAAGCAAGAAGAAATAGGGAGATTCGCATCCATAAGGCTGAGGTGGAGGTGACTTTACTTCAAAAACATCTTTTTTACCTAAGGAGTACTTCTCTACACCGAAGAAGTTTTCTGTTACCTCCCATTTAATTAAAGCATCAACATCTTTGACATTATCCACTTCTTCAACCTTGAATTTAGGAAGGTATCTTCCTGCAAAAAGATTTCCTAGGCCCTCCTTTATAGCCTCATCACGGTCTGATACTATTCCTACATGAACATTGTAGGATTCTATTTTTATCGGCATGAACCCACCCACGTTTTAGCAAATCCTAGGAAGATTCACTGATTTTGGCTCGAGGAGGATCTTGCCTCCTACCTCAGTTTCCGCAACTACCTTTCCTTTAAGGAACTCTGTAGGAGGAGTTATTACTTCACCTACAATTTTAGTTGATGACTCTCCTGATCTAATTAACTCTTCAGCTATTTCCTCAGCTTTTTCAGGATCGATAGCTAAAACAGCAATACCTTCAGACGCTGTGGAGTAGGGATCCACTCCTAATGCTTCAAGGAAGGACTTGACCTCTTCCCTGATAGGGATTTCTTGGCGTTTAATCAGTATGGTTGCGTTCTTCTTCATTATCCATTCATTAAGCGTTGCTGCTATCCCTCCTCGAGTAGGGTCTCTGGCCGCATGTATATATTTTCGGAACTTTCGAATTACGGGAAGAACCGTTTTAGTTAATGGCTTAGTGTCGCTTCTCAAGGACTTCGTTTCTTTAATCATACCTAACTGAGAAGCAAGTATAGCAGCTCCGTGCTCCGCTATTGGACCTGTGACAAGTATCTTATCGCCTACACGTATTTCCTCATCGATTATGGGGCTATCCGTTATCCCTATCCCTATTCCAGTGATCACAATTCTATCTATGGATCCTTTAGGCATCACTTTAAAATCGCCTCCCACTACACTTACCCTTTCTCGAAGCATAACTCCCAACATAGAACTCACTATCTCGTTAAGCTCTTTCCTTAGGAAACCCTCCTCTACAATTATGGTGTCCATGAAAGCAACTGGCTTAGCCCCCATCATTACTAAATCGTTTAGAGTTCCATGTGCAGCTAAATACCCTATGTTTCCTCCAGGGAAGAAAGGCGGATTCACTGTAAAGGAATCGGTTGTGAAAACTAGGTATTCCTTATCATTGACTTTAACGCCTGCACCATCATCAAGGACATCGAGACCAAAACCTCCTAGGGTTTTCTGTAGTTCTGGAGGCACCCTACTCAAGAATAACTCATCAATGATCTTCCAGGACTCCTTCGCACCGGCTCCGTCCTCTAATTTTACTCTGTCCTCCAATTCGATCCCCAAGAGTAAGCCGATTGTCCCTTAATACTGATACCTCTGTTGTACCACTAGGCTTAACACTTCTCAATCGAAATGATGTTCAGTGAGGGAAGGGAGATAATGATCGCAGTAATTCTTGCTGGAAGAAATTCCAAAAGATTTGAGAGAGATAAACTTCTGGCTGAAATATGTGGTAGACCCATGCTTTACCACACGATCCAGCGACTAATGACAGCCAGAAATATTTCTGACATCGTTTTAGCGACAAGCAAGGAAAAAGTAACTATATATAGAGAGTTTGGGGGAATATTATTTCAGAGGATTATGGAAAAGGGCCTATAGGGAGAATTTATGCT
>CAYOJG010000014.1:15962-35461 GCA_964404265.1 uncultured Desulfurococcaceae archaeon
TTAGTAATGAACGATAATTTAGAAAAGCTTGACCGGGGATTAGTATTTAATTCCTCGAAGGTTCGAATAAAACTTGTGAGGGAAGAATAGGTGCTAGAAAAGTTTTTCCTTCCTAAGAGTATAGCTGTAATCGGAGCTTCCAATAACCCTAACAAGCTAGGTTATGACATATTCCATAATCTAAAGAGGTATGGTGGTAGAGTTTATCCCGTTAACGTCAAGGGCGGAGAGGTTCAAGGGGTTAAGGCATATCGTAGCGTGAGAGAGATTCCCGAGAAGGTTGATATGTGTGTAGTAGTGGTTCCAAAGAAGTTTGTTAAGGATGCTATAATAGATTCCGGAGAAAGCGGCTGTAAAGCAGCTGTCGTCATTACAGCCGGGTTTAGGGAGACAGGGGAAGAAGGGCGCAAGGAAGAGGAAGAATTAGTTAAGCTTGCTAGAAGCTACGGCATGAGGCTAATTGGCCCCAACTGTGTGGGAGTGATGAATCTTAATGTTGGATTAAATGCTACTTTTATCAAGAAGGAGCCTCCCGAAGGGGATGTAGCTTTAGTTTCTCAAAGCGGTGCGCTCGGAGGTGCAATAATTTATAAGTCGGCGGACGAAGGCATAGGACTCTCGAAATTTGTTAGTGTGGGTAATATGGCCGATGTAGATTTTGCGGATCTCATTGAATATTTTGCAGACGATTCCGAGACTAAGGCGATTTCCCTTTATATTGAAGGCGTGAGAGATGGGAGAAGGTTCCTAGATGCTTTAAAGAAGGGAATATTGAAGAAACCTGTAATTGTGTTGAAGGCTGGACGTACCTCCAGTGGAGCTAGGGCTGCTTCATCTCACACAGGCTCTCTGGCAGGATCCTTCAAGATTTATGAGTCCGCAGTTAAGCAGTCGGGTGGCCTTATGGCTAAAACAATAGATGAGATGTTAAGTATGGCAAGAGCATTTAAACTCCCTTTACCTGCGGGGAGAAATGTAGCAATAATAACTAATGCTGGAGGGCCCGCGGTTCTGGCTGCCGATGAGGTCGAGGAGAGGGGTTTATCTCTTGCTAAGCTAAGTGCGGAAACCTTGAGCAGATTAAAGGAGTTCCTTCCGCCGATGGCTGCTTTAAAGAATCCTGTCGACATGATTGCAAGCGCTACAGGGGAAGACTACTATAAAGCGACAAAGATTCTATTAGAGGATCCTAACGTGGACATTATTATAGCGATATGTGTTGTTCCTACGTTCGGCGGAATGTCATTAACTGAACATGCTGAGGGTGTCATCAAGGCGTACAGGGAAATGGGGATGAGAAAGCCTGTCCTGGCAGTATTTATGTCAGGTGAGGTAAGTGAGCCAGCAGAGAAGCTCTTGGGAGAAAACGGAATTCCTAATTATAGGAGACCTGAGGATGCCGCTGCCGCTGCTTATGCTTTGGCCAAATATTCTGAGCACCTTAAGAGGCTAAAGGACGTCGTCTCTTAATTATGTTTTCAATACACTCCACTTGTTTTTCCATATCTTCTAAATCATTAGTAAGGGTGTATAGAGAACCTTAGTAGTCATCTCCTAACATTATAGATTGAAGGTCTTTCACATTTAGAAAGTTCTGCAGCTAATCTCTGCGTAAGTGTCATAGTTTCGGCTTGACCGTAACTATGGATCCTCTTCGATTTCTTTCGGAAGGGTGTAACAATATCTAATTCTTCAAACTCTTTGAGATTATTTATAAGCCACTCGCTTAACTGTATATATACTCAAATATTCATTGGATCCCTATCTTGTGAAGGTATTCAATGGACTTCCACATACCGACCTTGGCGTCATAGGCACTTGCCATGTATTCAAACCTTCTGGCGCTGGAAGCATTTTTAAGAGTATCTTTAGTTTTAGGTTCCACATATAATGCATTGATCTCCACCCGACAATTAAAGATCAACTACTAACTCCTTCTTGATGAAAGTAACTGCAGAACCCATTGGGCCTAGAAGCCATTTATAGGAACCTGATATGTATATATCAACGCCGAAAGCTTTAACATCAACCGGTATGTGTCCTGCTGCTTGGATTCCATCAATTATTAGTATTCCTCCATCCTCATGCACTCTGCTGGCTGGCTTCTTCACATCAAATCTCTGGCCAGTCAGGTATTCAACATGCGAGATTACGTTAGCTCTAGTCCTTTCATTCACAGCTTCCATCACAGCATCCTCCTCTATGAGTAAGCTGTGGTCAGTATCGATCAATCTAACAGTCTATTCCTTATCCAGAGTAATTCTTAACTATAGATTAACCACGGATGGAAACTCAATAGAAGTAGATATTATCTCGCCACCCTTTGACATGCTCACACAATGGATGCTAGAGATTTATTACACTGTAAAATATAGTGAATTCGTAAGGGGAGCAGTTGAAGATATCTGAAGCTGTTTTTCTAAGATTCTCGAATATATTCCTTCCAAGTACTCTATGACTGGCTGAGGAGTTAATCCAATGCTTACAGTGCTTAGATATACGTATTTTTCTGTAGTGGGAAATCTTTTTCAGGATTAGAGGCAAGAACTTTCTCCTACAGAAATATACGAGTAAGTAATAAAACACATCTATTAAGCCCCTCATAAACTATAAGGCGGATGGAGATGGACGTAGCCAGAAAGATAAAGAACCTTTACGAAGCAAGCCCCATAGCTAACGTAGCAGTCCGAAAAATAAATGAATTGGCTAAGGAAGTTAGTGAAAAAACAGGCGAGAAAATAAAGATAATGAATTTTTGCGGTACTCACGAATGGGCCATTACTTATTATGGGCTACGTTCGCTCATGCCAGAAGAGATAGAGCTTATAGCGGGCCCTGGATGCCCCGTATGCATTACTCCAGGCCATTACGTTAAAGGTTTGATAAACCTTGCTATGGAAGGAATTAATGTATTCACCTATGGAGACGCCTATAAGCTCCCTTCACTCCATAATGAGGGTCCTCGGAGCTTAGCACATGCAAAAGCTTTAGGGGGTAAAGTAACAATTATTTACAGCTTTTTAGACGCCATAAGGGAGGCTCAGAAAAGAAAAGAAGTAGAGCACGTATTTTTCGCTGTCGGATTCGAAACAACTATGCCTGCTATAACCGAACCTTTGCTCAATGGTGCCGTACCAGAAAATCTCAAGGTGCTTTGCGCTCATAGGTTAACGCCCCCCATTATGAGGTATCTCCTTACGAATGTTAAGGATGTTGATGTTAGCGGAATTATAGCCCCCGGACACGTTTCAGCGATTGTAGGGGCTAAAGCCTGGAGCTTCATTCCCGAAGAATTCGGGATACCCACAGTAGTCTCAGGCTTCGAACCCGTGGATATTTTAATAAGTATACTAGAAATTCTTAAGCAGCTTAAGAAACGCACCCCTTCATTAATTAATGAGTATACTAGAGTTGTTAAGTGGGAAGGTAACAGGAGGGCCCTTAGAGATATTGAAAACACTTTCGACATAGTGGATGCGTATTGGAGAGGGATAGGAGTTGTAAATGAAAGTGGGGCC
Source organism: uncultured Desulfurococcaceae archaeon (assembly GCA_964404265.1). Taxonomy (GTDB): domain Archaea; phylum Thermoproteota; class Thermoprotei_A; order Sulfolobales; family NBVN01; genus CAZFVC01. The sequence goes on from CAYOJG010000014.1 coordinate 19,481, forward strand.
GTACTGAAGGAACGATTCAAGGAGTTTGATGCTTCGCTGGTCTACGGCATAAAGGAAAAAGCAGATTTCAGTGACGTAATGCCTGGATGCAGGTGCGGGGAAGTAAGTTTAGGGAAAATTAAGCCGACAGAATGCCCGCTTTTTATGAAGGTATGTAAACCTGAAACCCCTTGGGGTCCCTGCATGGTGAGTTCTGAAGGAACTTGTAAAATATGGGCTGAAAATATGCCGCAAGCTTTAAGTATTAAGTTCTAAAAATCATCTGGTTTTCTCTATTTCTAGCCCTGGTATGCGGAGCTTATGTTCTAAAGCTCTGAAACCGAGGGTCGTGACCGTATTAATAGTTAGGTAAATAGCTGCAGCCGTCAAGAATATGGGAATAGCCTCGAAAGTCCACGAGTTCCACTTCTTAGATACTTGGAAGATTTCGATAACTCCAATAGCGTAGGCAAGTGACGAGTACTTATTTAGGTAAATGACTTCGTTTGAGATACCTGGCAATGCTCTTCGAAGTGCTTGAGGCAGAACTATATGTATAAGCTCCTGGAACTTTGTCATTCCTAAAGACCTAGCTGCCTCTATTTGTCCCATATCGATTGATCTGATCGCCCCTCTTACATATTCTGACTGATAAGCACCGCTGCATAATATGAATCCTAAGACAGCACTCCAGAATGGCGTGAGGTAGATCCCTATTTCGGGAAGACCGTAGAAAATGAACAGTAGCGTAACAATTAGGGGGAATCCTCTAAACAGGACAACGAATCCCGTAGCTATTGTGGAAAGTATTTTCCCTCCATATACCCTAGCTGAACCTAAGAATATCCCCCAAGCAATAGAGATCGGTATTGCCACTACCAATATCGATAGAGTCGTGATGATGGCTTGGGGAAGCTCGGCATAGTAGCCTTCAAGACCCATTACTGCTCACCATATAGTTCCGCAATTCTTCTGAAGAATTCTCTTGCCGCATCAGTCTTAGGCCTGAAAACCACCTCCTTAGGCGGGCCTTTCTCTATTATTTTTCCGTCATACATGAACATTAATTCATCGGCCACAGAGATCGCGAACCCTATCTCGTGTGTGACCACTAAGCTTGTAACTTTCTGGCTGGAGAGTTCCTTCATTACTTGAAGAACTTCACCTATTAGCTGTGGGTCTAGTGCAGACGTTGGTTCATCGTACAGAATAATAACGGGCTCCATCGCCAAAGCTCTTGCTATTCCAACTCTCTGCTGTTGGCCTCCTGAAAGCTGTGCTGGATACTTATGCCATAAGTCCTCTGTGATATGTACTTTTAGTAGAGCTTCTTTAGCTTTTTCGAGAGCTTTATCCTTAGGCATTTTCTTAACTTTGAGGAGCCCAATCATCACATTTTGCAGTGCAGTTAAGTGGTTAAATAAGTTAAATTGCTGGAAGACAAACCCTATCTTTGCTCTTTGCTTATTGATGTTGATGTTAGGGTCTGTAAGCTCGACACCTTCTAGCCAAACCCTTCCCTTATCTGGGCGAGTTAGGAGATTTATGCATCTGAGGAGAGTGCTTTTACCTGCTCCACTAGGTCCTGAGATGACTTTAGTTTCTCCTTTATGGATCTCGAAGGAAATGCCTTTTAGGACTTTTTGAGTCCCGTAGCTTTTGTGTATATCTTCCACTTTTAATACTACTTTATCTTCCACCATCTTACAACCTCCCCACAAGACCAGGTATTTTTACGCGTTCATATATGCGATTAAGTACTCCTGTACCTGCATAAGTTAGGACGAGGTACAAGAAACCTACGAATATATATGGTAGCAGAGCTTCATTTATTGCTATAGCAACGTAAGAGGTTCTCCTTAAGGCCTCTAGGACCCCTAATGAAAAACATATGGCGGTGTCCTTGAGTACTCCTGCGTACTCGTTAGACCATGGAGGAATAGCTATTCTCAGAACTTGAGGAACTATAATGCTGAATATTGCTTGGTATTTGCCCATACCTATAGCTCTTGCTGCAATGTATTGGCCCTCTGGTACAGAGCGGAAGGCACCCCTGAATATTTGGGATTGGTAGGCTCCGCTTCTTAGCCCTAGGACAATAATGCTAGTTGACACTGCATCAAGGGGTATTCCTAATGCTGGAAAGACACCCCAATAGAACAGAAACAGGAGAACAATCAGTGGTGTGCCTCTGAAGAACCACACATAAAAATCTATGATCCTCCTTATTGGGGTCGACCCGTACACATGACCCATAGCTAGAGGTAGACCTATACCAAAACCTAGGGCTAGCCCTCCTCCTAGGAGGAGAAAGGTCATTGGTAGCCCCATCAGGATATATGGAATGTAGTTAAGGAACGTTTCCATTTTTCCACCACACATTCCTTATAAAAAGAAAGTTTTAGGGTAAAAACTTAACCAAGGTTCCATTTCTCGAGAAGTTCTGTCCACTGAGGGCTACTCATGAGCTCTGTGAGACCTTCGTTTATTTCTTGCCTCAAGTAGAAGTCACCAGGACGAGTAGCAACGCCATAGGATTCTGGACCTCCCAAATTCGAAGCTATTTTTATCTTAGCAGCCTCATCTGGGTGGGACTTCATGAAGGGTTCCAGAAAAGCAGAGTCAGTAATCATTGCCACAGCTCTGCCTTGAAGCAGGGCTGTTAAAGCCTCTACATATGAGTTCACTGAAAGTTTCTGGAATTTATATCCCTTCTGGAGGAGCCTGTCTGCCCACAGCTCTGAAGTGGCCCCTGTCTGACATGCAACGTAGCCTCCTGAATTAAGTATCTCGTCCAGCGACCTATCATCATCCGCCCTAACAACTATTTGATGTATGTAGGTGTAGTAAGGGATGCTGAACCATACTTTCCTTGTTGATCTTTCTGTGTTTATAGTCATTCCAGAGGCGATTAGATCAAGGTTTCCTTTCTCTAAGGCTGTGACTATAGTGGACCAGTCCCAAGGCTTCTGAATTAGGTTCCAATTATATTTTTGTGCAATTATTTTTATAACGTCAATATCAAAGCCTTGGGCTTCCCCACTTGCTGTGACTTCTGTAAAAGGAGGATACTCAGCATCGAATCCGTGAACAACTGTCCATTGCTCACCTTCCTTGGGTGGATTAGCGAACTTACCTGGGTAAATAGCACATTCAGGGCAAGTAGTTGTCGGGGTTGGTTTTGCAAAGTAGCCTATTGCTGCTCCTATAATTAGGGCTATAATAATGTATACTGCTAAGGCAGTCTTACTAATTGGCATAATGCCACCATATCATTTTTGGATGAGTAAAAATAAAAACTTTCCGCATATTTAAACCAAGAATATTAAAAAAAGATTCAAAGTTAAATTGCTATTCTTTGAGATTTTTGATAAGTTAATATGAACAATTACTGTAGTCAATCTGCAATGTCTTTACAGCCCTACAGAAGGTTTCGAATATTGCTTGCGCGGCGATATGAATTTTGTTTTTCTCTTCTTCTGTGAGTTCTTCATATAGGGATCTACCAAGTACTCTCCCGACTATAGTTGGCACGCTTACATGTACCCATCCATGTATATTGGGGAACTTTCTGGGCGTAGCTATACTTAGAACTTTGTTTTCGTTCCAAGCAATGGATCTTAGAATTTCTGTGAAAGCTGCTGCTGGTCCGAAGCGTGTAGCTCCTGCATAGTCGATAATTTTTTCGGGTGCTTCCTTCATGTAGGACTCTACAGCTTCCTTACTGAAATTAATGCCTTTCTGCTTAGCATATATTTCAGGATCGTGCCCAGATATTCTAACGGTGGACCAGAGAATGTGGGCCTGCTTACCATGTTCCCCGCCTACAAATCCTGCAACTTCTTTGGGTTTAGCTTTTAGGAGCTCTGAAATTCGGGCCCTAAACCTTAATGTCTCTAAGTGGTTTCCTGTGCTGATCACGAAGTCTTCTTTAGAGACGAGCTTGAATAGTGAGGCCATAGCATCAACAGGGTTTGTGACGATTACATACTTCGCTCCTCGGTTATTCGGAGGCACTACTTCAGCGATATACTTAACTATCTTAGCGTTTTTGGCGGCTAGCTCTCTACGGGAAATTCTTACGCCCGGAGTCCTCGGAGTGCCTGCAGTGACTATCACTATGTCTGCCCCGCTTAGTTCTTCATCTCTCTCGAACCAGTTTATTTCCGTGTCTATTCGGTAACCAGCGGCCGCATGCTTGAATTCTTCAGCAATTGCATATGCAAGGCCAGGTTTTATATCCACTAAACTTAACTCATCAGCAATCCTAGAGAGAAGGATTGAGAAGGCAGTACTTCTACCCACGTTTCCGACTCCAATAACTCCTATATGCAAAATATCTACCGCTCAATTTTGTAGGGATTAAGTAATAATTGTTGTGTGGTTTATTTCACCAGCCCTTTACCTTAGCTAGAACTGAGTCAGGTACTTTTCCTTTCTCAACGTCCTCAATTGCTTCTTCAAGGACAGTTATGGCGGTATCCAACTCTTCCTCTTCTATATTTAAAGGAGGCTGGATTCGGAGAACGTTCCCCATTAGGAAGTAAACTATTACTCCTTTTTCGTAGGCCCTCCAGACAACTTTCTTGGTCTCCTCAACCGCCCTTTCTTTGGTGTCCTTGTCCTTAACAAGATCGATTCCAATCATTAGGCCTTTACCTCTAACATCCCCTATTAATGGATGGTTCTTAGAGAATTTTCTAAGTCTGAGAAGCACCTTCTCTCCCAATGTTTTTGCTCGAATCCATAGGTTATTCTCAAGGATCTCGTCAATGGTTGCTATAGATGCAGCACACAACACAGGATTGCCTGCAACTGTGAAGGTATATCCCATTATTGGCAGCGAGTCCAGGATTTCTGCATCTCCTACAACGGCCGATATTGGGAGCCCGCCACCTAATGGCTTACCGAGAGTAACTAGTTCAGGCTCGATAGAGCTGTGTTGAAAAGCAAACATTTCCCCTGTCCTGCCTAGGCCAGTCTGAATCTCGTCCATAATTAGAGGAACTCCATAACTTCTCAGGAGCCTGTAAGCTTCATAGAAGAAGTTGTCTGGAGGAACAATAATACCTGCGTCTCCCTCAATAGGCTCAGCAATAACGGCCGCAGGGAGTTCGTCCTTAGACATCTCCTCTAACTTCACCTTAAGCAGTTCCAGAATGTCTTTCCCGCATTCTTTGGAGTCCCTAAACGGACATCTGTAAGGGTCTGGATATGGGAGAAAAACAACCCTATCACCGCATCCAACTTTTTCGCATACCTCCCTCTCTACTCTATGTCCCGAAACTTCTGCTCCTCCGTACAACACTCCGTGGAGGCTTCCTGAGAACGAAATTATGATTTTCCTCTTGGTGTATGCCCTCACAAACATTAGTGAAGCTTCCACAGCATCACTCCCGCTAAATCCTAAAGACACCTTCAAGTTCTCCCTATTGAAGAGTGATAGAATTTTCTTACCGAGTTCAAGGGCTTGATACGTATGGCCATAGATGTAACTGTAGTGAAGGAGCTTCTTGGCCTGTTCTATGACTGCCTTAACTACCCTCTCATTATTGTAGCCAATACTCATCACTGCCCCACTACTTGATATGTCAATGTACTCTCTTCCCTTAGAATCGGTGACCCGCGCACCTTTCCCTCCAATTATTACTGCAGGAACATAGCTCGTACGGTTAGCCTTAGAAAATACTGAATTAAACTGACGGACGATATATTCCTCCATTAATACACCAAATTAATGTTCCTCATCTAATTAAATTTCTGGCACTATCTGAACTCAATAATCTTCTCAACGCCTCTTCTGAAGGCTGAACGCAGAATGAAGTATGGAATAGGAATTACGCATATGAGTGTTAGTATTGGAATTAGAAGGAAGCTTAAATCAGTGGTTGGGGAAGGAAGCCCAAGTGCTATATCCACAGAGAACGCTTTCCCGTTTACTATACTATGGATTACAGGGAGACCTGAGGTGAAGTAGTTAATTCTCGACAGAAATAATCCTGATCCCATACCTGTCACAACGCCAATTAATACACTCAACATCATCAGCATTCCCCATAAAATAAGGATAGGTTTCAGAACAGTTGTTTGTTTAATCCCTCTTATTCTCGTCAAATACGTTATCTTCCTCAGTTCGCTGCCTAAAGCTAGGGAAAGAAGGACTGCCACGAATATGGTGGTAATGAATAATACAATTGAACCCATTTCTTGAATTTTTTCCGGAGCTGTGATTATATTTGAAGCGGAAATAATGGAGGAATTATAGACGCTTCCAGTAGTGAAACAGGAGAATCCATTAGCTTCAAGCAGTTCATACTGCTGTGGTGATACATTAATCGCCATGACTCTAGCAGATAATCCTAGACCTAAATTATAATGAATACCTTCCTCCAGCTCTTCATTGATTACGTTACATTTCAGGAGATCCTCTGAGGAAACGAGAGCTATTGAGGTTGCAGGAAGATTAGAGAGTGATGTGAATCCCCATGAAGCTCCTTCAACGTTGACTCTGAAACCTTGGGAAGTAGGTGAAAAAGAAATGGAAATTTGCTTTTCCTGTATGTAAGGAATATCCCCTTTCCTTAAAACAAGAATTGTGGAGTTTCCGCTTAGTTCAGTAAGCATATCCTTGAATGGCTCGTTAAACCCCCACGAATCTAGGTAGTAGGTTTTTCGTGTAAATATTTCAGGGTTCGAAATAATTACCCATTTTCCAGGATATACGTATCCTTTAAGATGAATGAATGACTCAATACTGATGAGGATTACTGTGTCGGGACCTAGAGATTCGTGAAGGCTTTCTAGGCTGTTCCTTATATCGGTGACGTTATGAACTAGAATATCTTTCCAGCATATGTTGGACCCTCCAACACTTCCTGTTATCGCTGTAGAGACTTGGCTGGTTTTTGAGTTCATAGTTATGGCTGACTGTGTGAAGAATGATGAGGAAAATATTAGGAGAAGAATAATGAGCCCCATCTTCCTTCGTAAAGTCCTTATTATTAGTTTATTCAGTAAGTTATTCTTCTCCCCAAAAGCCTTCAGTAATGGGAAGGAGACCTCTGGAAAACTCGATATAAGAAGCTCTGTTGCCCCGAACGCTATAAGTAGTGGGGCAAAATAGATCAATATGTTCTCGATGTATGCAAGTAAGCCGAGTAGAGGTGATGATATAAAGTTCAGCAGTGTGTAAGTTGTTATGGAAAATCCTGCGAAACCAGCGAAAGTAAAGTAAAGACCTACAAGTAAGCTTATCCATCCAGCCGTTCTCATCCTTTTTAACTCACTGGGTACTTCCAGCGTCGTTCTGAGTCCATCCACTATTTTGAGGCTGGTCGTTTTCTTCCAAACTAGGTAGGTATATATAATAATGATTAAGAGCGCTGAGGCTGAAACGAATATTAGGGCCAGTAGTGTCACGGGAAGTGTGCTGGTTAGCGGGAGCCCTACGCTGAACAGGAAGAGAGAGAAAATAACTACCGTTCCTATGGAGATCAGTGACAAGTGGGATGAAGCTCTCAGTAAAGAGAGGAAGAATTTCTTTCCGTAAAGACCTCTCACTTTCAGTATGGTGAATAACTTCTTATTGAGTTGAAAAGAGATGTTTGAAAAGTAGGGAAGAGCAACTAAAACTAATCCTAGGGCAGGAAAAGTAAATATTAAGCTCCTTAGAGTCATCTCGTGGGTTAACCCGAATATGGACTCAACTTTCTTTTCAACTTCCGATATCATGGCTGTCGAGCCTTCAGTAATTTGGGTTAGGTTGAATGCTATCGCCTTCAGATTTGCAAGGGACTGATGGGGGTCTGATGGGCTTAAGTAATAGTTGGAAGGTATATCTGTAAGGGTTAACATCCAGGAAGTTTTGAAATAGATCTCGTACCCGCAGTCAAGTCCAGCTTTTTCTATGCCTCTAAGAGCTTGTTGTATTGTATTTGTGTCAATATCGGCAGAAATTACAATGTAATGTGTTTCGTAGGGGATCTCCAGATTAACTGGTAGGCCGTGAATATCTTGGGGTGTGGTGAAGTATTTTAATGTATCCTCCAAAAAGAGGGATTCTTGATAGGAAGGTGTATTATAAGGAATTTTTGTGATGTTACTTAGCAAGTCGGTGGGGTATGAGTATATCGAGGGTGTGCTGCTCCAGTAGAAGTATGGGGTTCTTGAATTCAGTCCACTAACAAGTACGAGAGCTGTGCTTCCAAGTACCCTGCTTATGTTTATGCATGATCTATTGCCTAACCCCACAATTCTTCCGGGAACTAGGTCGATGAATATTAAAGTCACTGCCTTATCCACGTAGGGAGAAGAGATTATTTTCTGATTTTTTATAGCTAGGTGCTCCTGAAGTTGAGGAATAACAGCATCTGTCTGGTTTATGTAGAAAATGCCTCTTTCTTTTTCATCGCCTAAGGCTATTTCCCAGTGAATTAGTTCATTCTGGTATCTATAGAGTGTTGATACTGCAAATACCCCGGCGTATATAGATGTGAGTAATAGCACCGAAACGATTAATGCTAGGCTTAAAGCAATCTTTCCGTATGTTGATCTTCTCAAAGCCTTCATTATTTTGCTCGTATGTATAAGCGAGAGGTAAAATAATAATATTTGTTTCTGTTCATGCTGAAGTATAAATAACTAAGGGACACTTAATATTGGTTGATAAGTGAAATGTCCTTAAGTTCTGGTTCGCGTAACTGGCAAAAAGAATCAATCAGACTTCACAGGTCTTTCAAAGGAAAGATAACTATTAAGCCCAAGGTTCCTGTTAATGGCAAGGATGATTTGTCAATATGGTACACTCCTGGGGTTGCTGGGCCATCGCGCCAGATTATTGAGGAGGGTCCAGATAAGTCTTTTGAACTTACATGGCGGTGGAACACTGTCGCTGTAGTAAGTGACGGTACAAGGGTTCTAGGTCTCGGAGATATAGGGCCTGAAGCTGCCTTACCTGTTATGGAAGGAAAAGCACTTCTCTTTAAAGTGTTTGGAGGAGTGGACGCTATTCCTATTGTTGCTAGAGAGAAGGATCCAGACAAACTCATAGAATTCGTGAAGAAGATTGAGCCTAGTTTCGGAGGAATAAACCTGGAGGACATATCGAGCCCTAAATGTTTCTATGTTCTTCGCAGATTGAGGGAGGAACTTAATATCCCTGTGTGGCATGATGATCAGCAAGGAACCGCCCTCATTGTGCTGGCGGCACTCATAAATGCATTCAAGGCCGTTGGGAAGGAATTAAGGAAAGGGAGGATTGTACTGTATGGGTTTGGAGCAGCAAATTACGCGATTCTAAATTTCCTTAAGATGTACGGTGTTGATTTAGGTAATGTGCTTGTGGTGGAAAGACCTGGAATAGGCATTCTTAGCAGAACTCATCCAGAGTTGGAATCATTCAAGCAAAAAATGCCTCATTGGTATGAGGCCTCCTTAATCACAAATAGAGAGGGTTTGCTGGGAGGTCCTGAGAAGGCCTTCACAGGTGCGGACGCAGTTATCGCTGCTTCTAAGCCAGGCCCTGGCACCATTAAGAAAGAGTGGATTAAACTAATGAGTGATAATCCAATAGTTTTCTCTCTCGCTAACCCGGTACCAGAGATAAATCCTTTTGAGGCTAAAAGTGCCGGCGCAAAAATAGTTGCCACGGGAAGGTCAGATTACCCGAACCAAGTTAATAATTCCTTAGGCTTCCCAGCGATGTTTCGAGGTGTTCTAACCGTGGGAGCCAGAAAAATAACTGACGGTATGTGTATGGCTGCGGCGGAAGCTCTGGCTAGGTATGCAGAAAGGAAAGGACTTAGTGAGGAATACATAATCCCGACAATGGATGAAAGAGAAGCCTTGTTTGAGGAGGCTGTGGCAGTAGCAGAGAAGGCAATTAGTGAAGGCGTGGCAAGGATAAGTTTCTCTAGAGATGAGTTGAGGGAGAGAATAAGGGAACACATGGGCCTGATCGCGAGTGATCATTAACGTTAAAAAAGAGATCCCTCTCCTAAAAAGGGAAAGAATGTGAAGGCGAGACTAGACTGTATAGTATGTGTGGCTAAACAGACATTAAAGGCATCGCGAATGGCGACTAGTGATTTACGGATTCAAGAAAAGATCTTGAGGAAAGTTTTACGAAGGCTTAGTGAAGCTGAATGGAACAATACACCGCTGGGTCTCGGGAGGGAGCTCCAGATCTTCAAAATAATAAGAAAATACACTGGTGTGGAGGATCCTTATCTAGATGTTAAGAAAAGAAGTAATGAGGAGGCCTTACAGCTTCTTCCGTGGGTAAGGAAGGTTGTTCAAGAGAGTGATGACCCTTTAAGAGCTTCTGTTCTGGTCTCAATAGCAGGCAATATAATAGATGCCGCAACTGTCGATGAATATGACCTTAAAGCCACGATCCTGAAGACCTTGGAAACAAAGCCAAGAATAGATCATTATGGGCTTTTGAAAGAAGATGTGAAGAGAGCTGAAACCCTTCTGTATTTTGCTGATAATGCAGGTGAAATTGTGTTTGACAAGCTACTTATCGAGGAAATGATCCGGTTTCGAGGAAGGCCCTTCAAGAAAGTTTCATTCGTGGTTAAGGGAGGCCCAATAATAAACGATGCGACTATTGAGGATGCTTTGATGGCCGGTATCCACAGGATACCTAATGTCAAGATACTTAAGGTCTCCAATGGGGATGAATCCACGGGTCCTGATATTCTTTCAGAGGAGGTCAGGAACTGGCTGAAGAATCATGATTTAGTAATATCTAAAGGCCAAGGTAACTATGAGGATCTGAGCGAGGTCGGTACCCCTTACTTCCTTCTGATGGTTAAGTGTCCAGTTATTGGTGAGGACATAGGGGTTAATGTAGGAGATATAGTGATTATGAGAGGAAATAAAAACGCTTACTTTGGGTTTATGTAGAGCAAAGGTGATTATTGACTATGGGAAAATCAGTAGATATAGACCTAAAATTCGTTGTATTAATCTCTATATTCATAACAAGCTTAACATCTGCGAACTTTTTGGCATCTAAGATTGCTCTCCTGGGAGAGATTGGAGGTGTTCTGCTACTGGTTCCTACGGGTGTTCTGGCCTACGCGGTAACATTTACTACTACTGACATTATTACGGAGTCTTATGGTAGAAGAATGGCTGGGAAAGTCGTTTTAGCTGGTTTCTTAACTCAGGTTTTAATAATTATTTATTCTTGGGTAGCTGTGGCTTTTCCGACAGCACCCTTCTTGCTGGAGGAGCATGAGTGGTTTAACGAAGCTTTTTCCATGCTGGCTACTTCTCCTCCTAATATAGTGCTGGGTTCATTAGTGGCCTATATTATTAGTCAGTTTCATGATGTGTGGGCCTTTGATAAATGGAGAATAATTACTAAGGGAAGATGGCTTTGGTTACGGAATAATGCAAGCACTTTGGTAAGTCAGTTGATTGATACGGCAATCTTCATAACGCTTGCCTTTGCTTTGCTCCCTCCGGTCTTAGGAGGTACGTTCATCCCGTGGAGTCTAATCCCAGGGACAATACTTGGACAATACATAATCAAGGTGGTGATTGCTCTTCTTGACACCCCATTTGTTTATCTAGGGGTTTACCTAGTTGGAAAAAGAGGGGAGGTTAAGTGATAGGGGTACTTGTTGAAGAGGATAAATTAGGGAAAAGGGCAGTAGTTATCCTAAAGGGGTTTCCGTGTTCTTGGGGGAAATGCATTTTCTGTCCATTCATAATTGAACAGAGCTGCAGGACTAGTGAGATAATTACCACCAACTCTGCAGTCATTAAGCAGGCAATAGAGGTTGTTAATAGGCAGCAGATCGATAGAGTAGCTGTATTTAATGGCAGCAGTTTTCATGAGCTTCCATTTGTTTCTATAGATGAACTTACTTCTGTTTCTGAAGGGCGAATATTTGAGATCGAGGAAAGGTCTGAGTTTGTGAATAGAAGGAGTGTGGTGTCTTTACTTAAGCTTCTTCGGCCGAGGAAGTTAATTATAAGGATAGGTTTTGAAAACTATTATGAATCTGTAAGGAATGATTACTTGAGGAAAGGAATTCCTCAGTCTGAGATCTTAAGAATTGCGGAGCTGAGGAGAATGCTTTCAGAAGAGGGGCTTCCCGTTGAATTATGGACATACGTGCTTTTCGGTATGGAAGGGATATCTGAAGAAAGTGTGAAGTATTCAGTCATTAAGTTTAAGGAGATTCTTGACGGTGTAATAGCGGTGAAATACCATAGATATCTGCCTAATCATCCGGAAGAGTCCTCTGTATCGAAGGATCTTGCTGAGTTCCTAGAAAGGGAATGTAACCTAGTTGATTGGGGAGGTGAAGAATGGGTTTTTGGAGGTGAGGAACGTGAAGGTGGGGAAGAAAAAGATAGTGTGTGAGGGAGTGGAGGAGGTTATCTGGAATGGTGAAGAGCTTGATTGGGTGAAAACGGACACAAGAGAATATCTTCGCGGTGTAGGAGTAAAGTATCTGCTCAATAGGTACTTTGAGGAAGGATGGTTGAAGATTTTAGAAAAGTATGCTCCTCAAAAAAGATATAGGTTGGGACTTATAATCCCATGCAGCTATGGGAAACCCTATAGCCAGTCCTTCATACATTACAAAATTAGGGAAATTATCAAAGACTTCATAAGGAATGGAGACATTCATGAAATCATCGTAACTAATGCAGGGGTGATCCCGAGAGAGCTAGATGAATACTGGCCTTTCTGTGCTTATGATTGGAATCCGAAGTATGAGAATGAAGCAATCCGCGAGTGCTACACACAAGTTTTAGCGTATAGGTTAGAACATTATCTGCGTGTGCATGGGGGAAGCTATGTTAGCTTGGCTTCTTATCTAAGGTGGGATAGTGATTCTTGGAAGGCAGTGAAATTAGTTTCGGAGAGAATTAATAGGGAGATTCCCAACCTGGCTCCTGTTTCCGTTCCTAGGGATGAAGTTGAGGAGGCTTCCCTGAATGGTCTTTATGAAGATCCAGACTTAGTCTTAATTACTCCCACAGCCCTTCGAAACCTCAGGAAAGGTATTGAAAGTCTTTTGAGATGATAGTAATGAAGAAATGGAGGCAAACTGAAGACTACACTATTAGGGAGAGAATTACTTTGATCTTGACCGAAACTAAGGATCCATTAACAGCAGAGGAGATCGCCATAATGTTGGGGGATAATCTAACCACCAAAGAAATATATGAACACTTGAGTCACATAGCGAAAAGTGTTAGGAGAAATTTGCCTAGATATCAACTGGTTATGAGGCCTCCATACTGCAAGAAATGTGGCTATGTGTTTAAAGATATTCGTAGGCCTAGGAAACCCAGTAAGTGTCCACGTTGTAAATCTACATGGATCGCTGAGCCTGCCTTCATAATAATTCCGCGGGAGTAGCCGTGATTTTTAATGAAGTGCTCATTTTCATTCTTGTATTCCTTGGAGTAATCGATGCAGCTGTCTGGATATATGCATATCTTTCAGTGAAGAAGAGTATAGCCTATTTAGGTAAGCAGAGGCTATGCCGTGAAACGAACTACTCGGAGAACTTCTCAGTTATTATACCTACAAGAAACGATGAGAAGACCATTGGAGAGACACTTAAATCTCTAATGAATCAGGGGGTTAAACCAAGAGAGATAATTATTGTAGACGATGGAAGTAGTGACTCAACACCAAAGATCATTGCGTGGTTTAAGGAGCAATACAAAATAATAAAGTATATCAGGATTGATCAGCTCCCAAAGGGATGGGCACCAAAGGTCTACGCTTTATATAGAGGAGTCTCTGAAGCCAGGTCTGACCTCCTAATTTTCTTAGACGCAGATGTTGAACTGCAGGAGAATTGTCTAAGAAGTTTACTGTGCTATGCTGATAAGGGCGGGATCGCTTCACTAATGCCTCGATTTATCTGTAATACAGTTATCTGTCGTTCTCTGGAAACTGTGCTTACGACATTCTCGCATGCATTCCTAGGATTTCATAGAGTTTTTAATTCTGGAGATGCCCTTGCATGGTTCTATGGCTGCTGTTGGGGTATAAGGCGTGATTATCTCCGCCTCCTCGGAGCTTTTGAAAGTGTGAAAGGAGAGTTAGTTGAGGATAAGGCATTGGCGAAAATTGCTAAGAAGAAAGGAGTACCTATTAACGTAATTGATGGTTCCGGATGCTCATCTACCGTATGGTACGGAACCTTAAAGGAGAACTTATCTGCCCTTACAAGGATTCTCCACTCCTTTGGATCAAATCCTTTTAAGTCCTTGCCTGCTTCACTACTAATCTTCATAGGTTACTATTACCCATTAATATCGATCTTGACAGGATTGGCCCTGACGGAGCAACATCTAATAGAACTTGGCGTTTTGACTTACTTAATAACTTCCTTTTCTCATATTATTGGCGCAAGAATCAACCGATATCCAATTTACTACATCTTCACTTATCCGGCCACAGCCTTCACTTTACCTTTATCCCTTATCAAGGCATTAAAGAGCAGAAAAATTGTTGAGTGGAGGGATAGAAGCTTGAAATTGGGTGAGGGCTCACATGAAGAACTACTACATAATCAGCTTTAGGGAATGTGGATCAACTCAGGACGTCGCTAAGGAGTTTATTGAGAAGGGATTGAGGGATGGAACAGTAGTTATTTGTGAGGAAATGAGTGAAGGTAGGGGTCGAAAAGGAAGGAAATGGATTGCTGAGAAAGGGGGATTATGGCTAACGCTGATTAGGTCTCCTCCTTCTGGACGGGGAATGCATTTGGTAGGGTTAGCAGCAGGGTTAGCTGTTGCTGCAACTATTCGTGACCTGTTTCCTCAGATAAATCCGTGTGTTAAGTGGCCTAATGATGTCTATTTAAATGGAAAGAAGCTGGCAGGAATACTTACTGAAGCCCAACAAATAGGAAATTCGCTGAGATTCCTTTTCGTAGGTGTAGGTGTTAATTTAAATAATGAGGCACCATTCCCCTCAAGCATCTCTTTGAAGGATATAGTTAAAGAAGAGGTGGATACAGAAGTTTTCCTCCATAGATTCTTAGAAAGGTTTGGAAAGTATTATGACCTGGTTCTCAAGGGATTGCAGAATGAACTAGTTAATGAAGTTAAGAAAGTATCATGTGATATAGGTAAATATGTAAAAATCATTAAAGAAGGAGAAGTTGTTTCTGGTACGGTTTTAGATATTGGGGATGACGGCTCACTAATCCTTGAGGTTGATGGGAAAACTATTTCTGTATTGGAAGGGGATGTCACGCATGTTCGATACGTGTCTACCTAAACGTTCACTCTTTGATCACATATGCCTTCCTAAAGAATTATAGGATGATGACCGTTTTAGGCATGGGGTTGCTGTAGTAGCCTTAACTGCCTCTAGGTCTCGTTAAGGTGGAAAATAGAAATCGAAAAATATGGGTGCCTATCAGCGGTGATGAATAGGTGGATGAACAGTTACATGAAGATTATGGAGGGAAGGAGTGGGTCACTAAGGCCCCCCTGCTTAAAGTGATGCTAAAGCTAGGAATACCTATTGCAGTTGGTGAATCCTTAAACCTTGTATATAATTTAACGGATACTTTCTGGCTTGGCAGAGTTGGTAATGAAGCATTGGCAGCCATTAGTGCTTCTTGGCCTGTTGTATGGCTAATTATTTCTGCAGCGGAAGGTATTCTCCAGGCAGGAATTTCCTTAGTTTCTCAGTATTGGGGGGCTAGGGATTGGGAGAACTCTATGAATGCTGCTGGGCAAGTTATTCTGGCAGTATTCATAGTTGCTGGTCCCTTAGCTTTAGCAGGATTTTTTCTGATTCCTCCGCTACTGTCTCTCTTGGGAGTACCTGCTGAGGTTTTGCCGCAGGCATCAACTTATTCTCAAATAATTTCTATAGGTATTATTTTCATGGGCTTAGCTGAGGGAACAAGCGCGATCTTCAGTGCTGCGGGGGATACTCTTACTCCACTGAAAATTAGGGCTTTAGGTAATGCAATTAATATGGTTCTCGATCCTTTGCTG
>CAYOJG010000015.1:0-31662 GCA_964404265.1 uncultured Desulfurococcaceae archaeon
TGGTGCGGGGGGTGGGATTCGAACCCACGCAGGCCTACGCCATCGGGGATCCCACCCCTATGGGGTCCTGAGCCCGACCCCTTTGACCTTGCTCGGGCACCCCCGCACTTCATGAGGAATTAACACAAAGAATATATAAGTATTAGACTTAACTTCCTTCCTCACTCATGAGCTCGAGGAAGACTTCGTAGAACTCTTCCTTCTCCTGCTCCAGCTCCTCACCCTTCTTCAGCTTGGTGGTGGCCTCTTCACTCACCACCGAGGTGGTCTTCACCCTCCTATTGCTCTCGGTCTTAATCTCGAGCTTATAATCCTTATTGTTCTTTCCTTTCATCTTTTCCTCATAGCCGCACTTAGGGCACTTCAGAACCATAGTCTTGCCCTTCTTCACGGGCACCAACATCGTTCCACACTTAGGGCAGAATTTCATTTCTTCTTCGACCAGTCAACTTACCGCACTAAGACAGTAAAAAAGTTTTCCTACCAAAATGCAGGTTACTCTTCAGTAAGACCCTCAAGTATCTCAGCAAGAAGTCTCTTCCTTGCATTAGGATTCTTAACCTCGCCGAGGAGAATAGCCCTAACCACGTTACCCAGCATTTCCTTAAGGCTCCGAACCTCATCACTCAGCTCCTTAGTAGTTACCTGAAGATTACTCATGCTGGCCTCTATATGGCCCAGAGTGTGTGCAATTGCGTTAAGTAAGAGAACCTGCATATCCTCATTCGTTTCGAAGCCTGTTAACTCGTGAGTATGGTGAACATGCTCTTCCTCTTCACCATGAATTTCCTCCTCGATCTTCTGGTAGTCCTCTTCCTTCTTCGGCATCGTCATCCTGAATTTGCTTCTCTCTTCACTCATCTAAGCCACCTTTATGTGAAGCACTATTTTCTTATTAAGCGTAATTGAAAGCGCGTAAAAACATTCTCCGGGCCGGGTTACCGCTTCCTATGGCAGTGAATTATGTGGAGCAAAAACAACTTGCTGTGGGTATAGGGTCAGAGTCTGGTGTCGAAATCATCCCTCATCATGGTGTAGGTCATATGTAATACCTTTCATCACACTTTCCGGTATTTCCTTCTTAACTAGGTTCTTCCCCCAATCCTTGTACTTCTCCAGAACAATAAATGTGTGGACTATGCGAGGATACTCGATGCAGTCGGTCTCAACCTCTCTACCATCAGCAAGCTTCGCAACAAGCTTAGTGAGCCTGACCTGTCCCCTCTTCTCGCAGTCAACAAGCTTGTGGCTCTCTACCATACCATTAATCGCCAACCCTTCAAGGTCCAGTATATGAATCTTTTCCACCATTGCATCAACGCCATAAATTAACTGTTCCATGCGTTTTTAACTTGTATGTAGTCTTTATGGCCGGGAGGGAAGGCATGAAGATACTGCTAATAACCACTATGTCGGCCCACCACCTAGTTAGGGAGGTGGTAAAGGAGGCTGACCTCAGAGGGCATGAGGTACATGTTTTCGTTTCCTCGGCGCAGGTTGCACCACTGGCGACCGTGGAATCCATTATTGAGGAGATACGTAGCAGAGGTGTAGATCTCTCAGGGTATGACTTAGTTATCTTCCCGGGCCTAATTAGGGGGTCGGCAAGCGCCTTCACGGAGGCCTTCGGCGTCCGAGCCATTAAGGGAACGAAGTTTATAGGCGATCTTCCCGAACTGATAGCCGTGTTGGATGAGGGCGTGTCCTTAAGCACAGAGGAGCCCGCTGATGAAATCATAAGAAGGCATAGGGTTGTCGATTATGAACGCAGGCTTGAGGAGGTGGTTAAGGGGAAGAAGCCTGTGTTTAGGCTTGGGGAAACGCCGATATATCTCAGACCTCCGCCAGCAGTTCTTATCTATGAGTATATGATCCGTGTGGAGGGCGATCCCTCACTTCTGGCTGAACGGTTGAGGAAATATGGCTACGGCGGGGTTGTTGTAGGCTGTGAGGCGGAGTGTAGGGAAATTGGTGTGTTGGAGGTGCTCGCAGCTGTCGAGTCCTTCAGGAATGCTGGCTTATTTGTCGGGGTTGACATACCCTTCAACTATTCCAGCCTACGCGACGTGTTGATGGAGGCCGACCTCGTTATGAATGTATCTGGAGATGACCTCGATTCTATAGGCGGCCTCATACCCTCAGGTGCTGGTGTTGTGCTCATACCTAAGTCTGTTTGGGACACGGAAGCCGTACTGGGGTCACTTATGTATGGGGTTCGGAAGGCGGAAGAGTTAGGGATTACTAAAGTCATTATTGATCCTTTAGTTAGGCCGCCGATGCTTGGTCTCTCAGAAAGCATCGAGGTTTTCAGGAAGGCGGGGAATGAGTTCAAGAACCCGTTAATGTTCGGGCTGTCAAACGTGTATGAACTTATTGACGCGGACTCTCCCGGAGTTATTGCTTTACTCACGACTTTAGCCTTCGAGGTTGGAGCATCAATACTTTTAGTTACACAGAGCAGTAATAAGGCTCGGGGGGCTTTAAAGGAGGCAAGCATAGCTAGGGACCTAGCTGCTTATGCGTACCTGAGGAGGTCGCCTCCCATAAGTAGCGGTGTGGATCTTCTAATACTGAAGGATAAAAGCGATAAGACAGTTCCTCCCCCAGAGCTGGCCAGCGTTGAGAGTGTTAGGGTTGAGGCCCTTATACCTATAAGAATGGATGAGAAGTACTTCCTCAAAATATACGTGGATAGGGTTAGGAAGGATATAGTTGTGGATGTAGCGGATGCGTCAAGCGGGAGGATACTGAAAAGGTTCAGGGGAAGAGACCCTCTACCTCTAGGGAGGGCCGTGCTTAGGGAGTATCCTTTAAGCAGAGATCACGCCATGTATTTAGGTAGTGAGCTACTGAAAGCATCTATCGCCCTTAAGCTAGGTAAGACGTATATTCAGGATGCGGAACTCTTCAGTTTCACATACGAGTAACATGTTTTAACTCATGGATGAAGACTTAAGCAGAGCTTAACCGCCAGTTTATTCGCTACCTATGTAAAATATTCTTAATAAGGAGTAACTGAATTTACGGCGGGGTTACGGCATGGTCACGGTAAGGAGAGCAGCGTCTGCAAGGAGAATACTGGGCAGGAAAGTAGTTAACGGTAAGGAGTATAGGTATGTGTACTACACTCTTCCTCTAAACCTGTACCTGCCTAAGTCAATGGTTGAGAAATGGGGGACTGAATTCATTATTGAGAGGGATGAGGACTCAGGGAAAATAACTATAATCTCGAAGAAAGCATTGAACGGATCCTCTAATGAGGCTTAGGAAACTTCCATGCATTCAGGTCAAGAGAGGTAAGCTTTTTCCCTGCGAGGGCCTAGAGAACCGCACTGATGTCTTTAAGGCTCTTCTCCAGCTCATACCTTTAGGGAAGGTAATCTCCTACGGCGAGCTCGCAAAGGTTTTTGGGACCGGACCAAGGGCCGTAGGTTACTGGCTAAAGAAGAATGACTCCCCAATAATAGTTCCCTGCCACAGGGTCGTGAGGAGTGACGGGTCCCTCGGAGGATATACTTTCGGGGGGAAGCTGAACCCCGAATTCAAGAGAAGGCTTCTAGAGCTTGAAGGAGTCAAGTTCCAGGATTCAAAGATTGCGAAAGAGTGTTTCTTTAACCTGTGTAGTCTTCTAGAGATTTAGCCCGTCTAGAATGTGGTCAATACTCCACTTCAGAACCTGGTAGTCCTTCGCTTCACTACCCATAAGTTCCTTCTGCCTCATCACTTCCGACCCGTTGACGAATAGGGATATAGCTAAGTCGCCTTTCCCAAGGGTCTTCATGCACGCCACAACAGACATCACTTTACCCCTGTAGCTTCTTTCAATTCTCTCCAGAACGTTAAGAGTTACTTTACCTTCATCACTATCCGGATCCACTACAGCAACCAGCACTACTCTGTTCTGGGTAACGGCCCTCTTCACATCCGCCAAGTTCTCGGTAACCATCATTTCTTATCACTACCACACCTTTCACTATATACCTTCTTCAGGAGTTGTTTATCCTTAGAGCCAAGATAAATCTCTATGTCTATGGGTATTCTGTCTTCCCAAGGAGGCTTAATGCCTGCCCCGTCAACGAGAACGTAATCATATTTCCTAAGCCTCTCCAGCTCCTCACAGCTCATTCCCTTGAGGAAGCGGAGGTACTCATTCATAAAGTTTGAGCCCGTCTTGTACTCTCTATCGGTGAAGGATGTCCCGCACACCAGGCATGTGAGGTTAGGCATTAAGGAATTGAACCTGCACTTCGGGCATTCAGCCGGGAGAACATCGAGCTTACGCCTCAGCCATGCATTAGCCCATTTAACCCTGAGGATGTCGAGGAGGTCATCCCTCCCTGTCCTGTGAATGAACTCGAAGATTCTGGGGGCTACCTGAAGAACCCCTTCATTCACGCTATTAACTATGAACTCAAGCTGTTCCTCATTAAACTTATCCAGCATCATTGCAAGCCTGGTAGCGATAACATCATTCAGTCTGGCCCTAGCCCTAGCGTATCGCTTAGCTACCGTAGCGACGTTGCTGTATGTTGTTAATGAGCCGTATAGCTGCTCTAGAATATCTCCCAGAAGATCGACATACTGCTCTTTACTAAGGCCTAGGAGGTCTAACCCTGTGAGCTTAACAAACTTTTCAATGTATTTATTGATCCATCTATCGATGTTTATTTCTTTCCTCTTCTTTGCAGTTTTCTTCAGCTTCTCTTCTTCTTTCCCTTTCCTCTTCTTTCTTCTTCTCGGTAAGGCTGCTCACCTATATGCCCTTTATTTTTGTCCGTATTTCTATGACGTCCCCGTCCTGAAGCACGTGCTCAAGCCCTACTCTTTCCCCCGGGTAGTTGGCTGAAGGGCCCCATATCTTTGCGTACTTGAAGAATCTAAGGAACTCCTCCCTAATCTCCTTAACAGCATCCGACACTGTCGCTCCTTCCTTCAGGATCATGGGTCTATCGGAGGGTTTAGGAGAATTCGGCTCCTTGGTGTAGACTCTGATAATTCCGGAAACTCGGAAGATAGCTTTAGGTATTTCCCTAACCCCCTCACCTGTGACTGCTGAGGTTGGGACAACAGGTACTTCAGGAAGGACCTTACCTACCTCCCTCATGAAAGTCTCCACCATTCCTTTGGGAGCAATATCGATCTTGGTTAATGCAATGAGTGAAGGCTTATACGTTATTCTCTCAAATATGGCTTTCTCCACATCCTCGAGGGTTACCTCACCCACAATCTTGACTTCCGCGTTGTAGATTTTGTATTCCTCCAGAAGCTTCCTTACGTCATCTGCAGTGCATCCTATAAGTTTCCCATAGGAAATGATCTTTATTCCGTGGATTGCTTTCGACTTAGTTATTCTGACCTCCCCTTTCGGCCTTCGGAGATGTATACCGACGTTCTCAAGCTCGTCCTTAATTATCCTAAGTTGCTTAACCGGATTGTCGGAGGAGTCTATGACTATGAGTAACGCGTCGGCGTTCCTAGCCAGCCCTAAAACCCTAGAGCCCCACCATATAGCGCCCTTAGAGATTCCTTCCACAATGCTGGGTGCCTCAATAACCTGGAACTGAATATCTTCGAAAACGACCATTCCGGGCACCGGGAATTTCGTTGTGAAGGGGACGGGAGATATCTCCGGTTTTGCATTAGTTAATGCCTTGAGAAGCGCGCTTTTTCCAGAGTTAGGTAGGCCAAGCATAATTACTTGGGCAGCACCGCTCTTCTCGATGAAGAAGGTTGGTCCCCCAGTCCCGGCTCTCCTAGCCTTCCTTTCCTCGATCTCTTCCTTCAGCTCAGCCATTTTCCTCCTTACCCAAGCCCTCAGGTTCTCGGTTCCTTTATGCTTCGGAATCGCCGACATGTATTCCTCTAAGGCCCTAAGCTTCTCCTCAGGAGTCTTCGCATCCAGGTACTTAGCCCACTTAGCCCTCGCTTCGGGAGGTAGGTTAGTCGGCACTCACACCACCTAAAAGCATTTTGCTTAACTTCCTAATTAGTAAGATTAGTCGGGAATACCTTACTTCTTTTTCTTGAGATAGTCTGTGAGTGTTCTGAAGGTCTTCTTCTCCTTATGGTAGCCGTACCTCCTCATGGTTTTCCACGACCTCCTAACTATCGGGGGAGGCTCCCCTTTCTTAGCAATCCATTCCTCAATCCACTTCACAGTTCTGGGATCGGAAGGGTAACCGCTTCCGAAATCCCCGTACATATCTTGGAGTGTCGATACGTGCTGGTCCCTCAGGAACTTAGCCACTATGGATGCCGCACCAACGATAGGGAACTTCTCATCCGCCTTAATCTCGTAACGTATGTTACCTATCCATTCAAGCTCCCCGAGAACTCTTGCCTTGATCTTGGGCGAGTTCACAGCATCTATGTAGAGTTCAGCCACACGGAATCCTAGAGACCTTATACTTCTCAAAAGGTCCGTAACCCCTTTCGCGAAAAGGTTGTTTATGTTGGAGGTATCTATGTCTTCAGGGGTATATCTCCTCACAATAATTACTTCGGACAACTCCACTATCTTCGGGAAAAGTCTCTTTCTTCCTGCGGGGCTTAACTTCTTACTGTCCTTAATCCCTTCTTCCTGCAGGGCCTTCAGGTTATCCAGACAGACACCCACCGCGGCCAGAAACATGTCCCCAATAAGGGGGCCTCTCCCGGCCTCATCAACCCCTACCGTAAGCATGCATTTACCATTGCTCAAAACTTGTGTACCTCCCTCACAATTCTTCTTATGGTGGATTCAGAACCTTGAGTATCCCTGAAGGACTCTATGACGGCGGCCTTAACATTTCTTAACACACCAACTTTACTAAGCTTGTTAAGTATTGCCTCAACCTCCTCCGGACGCGGCAGGAAATGTGTGTATACGGCCCTATTATTCAGATCTACCCTATACCCGTGGATATGGATCACCCTAATCCTCTCAAGCACTATAGGAGGCAGTTCCTCAATGAGGGTGACTGGATCATAAAACTCTCCCCATCTAATCATTCTTCTAGAGAGTAGGTGGGGAATATCTAGGCAGACGAAGGCATTCTCCACAGCGTCTAAGACGTAAGGAATCTGCTCCTCCCCTCCGCAGCAGCGGTTATGGGTAGTCTCGACAACCAACTCAACACCAAGCTCATCGATTAAAGGCATCAACTCCCTCAGCGACTCGATACCTGCATTAATGCATTCCTTATCCCTGAAACCGCAGTCTGTCTGGTCAGTCGTTAAATGAGTCAAGAAGTAGAGAGGGTTTAGCCCGCTCAACATTTCCACACATCTCTTAATCACCTGAACAGATGCTTCCCTCACCTCGGGTATGGGTGACGCTAGCGACAGATCCCTCCAGGGGAGGTGTAGGCCGTAGATAAAGCCTTCACGCTCAATATCAGCTAGGAATTCTTTAGGGGGATTTCTCGTGTGGCAGTAGGGGTAGTCAAGGCTGAACTCTATTCCGTCAAACCCATTCTTACCTAAGAACTCGATGAAGCCCTTCTCCCTATCAACATCCCTTCCCCATGAGGAGTAGAGAACCCTCAAGCGCTCCACCCATTAACTATCTCGAGAACCACATGGAGAGGGTCCTGGAAATCCTTCCTCCACTTACTGATAATTTCATCGAAATCCTTTACGGTGCGTGGTGCACCCATGATCAAGTTAACTATCTCCTCAGTACTCGATGCTTTATAGAGTGGGTAGCCCTTAGACCTAATGTACTCGTTGACATGGAGTTCTTGGGGGAAGTAAGTTATTCCAGTGGTCATTAGGAGGGCGGCTTCCCTAGCTAGAGTTGCTCCTCCGGTGACAACGGCCCTTGCAAAGTAGGTTAAGCTGACGCCATCGTAGGATCCTTCAATGGTTTGTACATCAATTCCTTCATCCTTGAGGGATCTGATCAATTCCTTATGTGCAGAATACCTAGGCAGGATTACCGGTGTGAGGCCCGCTTCCGAAACAACGTGAACAATATCCTCAATGCATACCTCCCTTCTTAAACCTTTATAGTAAGTAGCCATGAATTCCCTAGGCCTGAAAACTACGTATTCCTTACTCCTCAGCCCGAGAGACTCTATGTATTCCTTCCTCGGTCTTGAGCGGTAGAGCCAGATAAGTTCATCAACACCTTCATACTGCACAGCAAGAGCCTCCTGATACATGAATCTCGTCACCAGCTTCTTAGGTATGGCTGCAGAGAAAATGACGGCTGTAGCGAGAGGAAGTGAAAGCCTGCTGGGTATCTCGGCATGTGGAGAGTCCGTTAAGGCTAGGTATTTTATCCCTATGCCGTAAGCAACCCTTGCGGCAGGCGGGTTAGGGTAGGCTATGAGGAGTTCCGGCCCGAACTCCGAAACTATGTGTAGAAGCTTCTCCATTCTCTCAATATCTGCCTCCACCTTCTCCTTCGGGCCTCCCTCACTATATTTACCTGCCACAATCGGGTTTAGGCCAAGCCTTTCAGCCGCCTTCACTGTGTATTCGTACTCTCTGCAGGTGAAGAGAACTTCATGCCCTTCCCTAGTAAGGTGGTTAGCGATATGTCCAAGCAATGTACTCTGCTTAGATGTCTGAGCATCTAGCCATACCTTAATCCCTATCACCCGTAGCTAAATAGATTAGTGTGGCACATCTTTATATCTCTCCCACAGGTAATCAATTCTTGGTGTCTAAGGCTGAGTAAGGGGAGACTTTTCGGCACTGACGGAGTGAGGGGAGTAGTTAACGATTTAATGAATCCTCAATTCGTTGTGAAGCTTTCCCTAGCTATTGGGGCATACTTCGGTAAGGGAGCATCCGTAATCGTTGGGAGGGACGCTAGGGCAGGGAGCTCCTTCATAACGCATATCGTGATAGGCTCCCTCCTCTCAGAGGGCTTGAAGGTTTATGACGCAGGGTTAACACCTACGCCAGCTCTCCAGTACTATGTGAAGGAGGGAGGTTTCGACGGAGGTATCATGGTCACTGCCTCTCACAACCCTCCCGAGTACGACGGCATCAAAGTCATTATGGGGGATGGGATTGAGGCACCGAGAAGTGTTGAGGAGGAGATAGAGAAGATTTTTCGTGAGGAAAGGTACACGCATGTTCCGTGGAACCTGCTGGGTGAGGACGCTAGGAAGGTTGGGGATGTTAACGACCGCTACATACGCGGCGTTATCGAAAAGGTGGACACTGACCTAATTAGGGGGAAGGGTTTCCGGGTCGCTGTAGACCCGGCGAACAATGTGGGTTCCCTCACAACGCCTAAGCTTCTCCGCATGCTTGGTGTTAAGGTAGTCGCTGTAAACTCGGAACTCTCACCTATTCCGGCGAGGAAGCCTGAACCCACACCGGAAAACCTTCAGGACTTCTCTAAAGCTGTGAGAACTCTTCACATGGATCTTGGAGTAGCCCATGACGGGGACGCTGACAGGGCAATTTTTCTGGACAGTGAAGGCGACGTGATTCCTGGGGATCTGTCAGCTCTCGTGCTATGCAGACATATAGCGAAGTACCGCAAGGACAACACCCCTAGGAGGGTGGTGACGGCAGTCTCTTCCTCCACCATCGTTGAGGATGTGTTGAGGGAATACGGAATAGAGATTGTTTGGACCAAGGTTGGGAGCGTGGTTATTGCAAGGAAGATGGTTGAATTGGGGGCAATGGCGGGTTTCGAAGAGAACGGCGGCTTCATGTACCCGCCCCACCAGTACGTCAGGGACGGAGCTATGAGCACTGCCTTAATGCTTGAGCACCTAGCAATGGAAGGCAGGGGACTGCGTGAGATAATAAGCGAGTTCCCTAAGAGACACATCATTAAGACAAAGATTCCTCTACCCTCCAGAGAGAGGCTTCCAAAGATTTACGAAGCACTCGAGAGAAGCTTCCCTGATGCTCGAGCGATAAAGGTGGATGGGATTAAGCTTATTGGTAAGGGTTTCTGGGTTCTTGTAAGGCCTTCAGGCACGGAACCCATTCTCAGGATATTTGTTGAGGCAGGGAATAGGGAGGAGTCTGAAAAACTACTTAACGAGGTTAACGCAATACTTCAGTCGGTGATTAGATGAGATACGCACTGCTAAACCTTGTTGCGTGCCCTATGTGTAAGCACTTCCCGCTGGAGCTTTACGTCTTCGAAACCAGGGAGGACGTTAAGACCTACAATGTTTCGAAGCCTTTCTGCGATTTCTACTGCGGCTACTTAAGGAAGAATGTGAGGGATCTTGAGGAGGAGCCTCCGTGTGAAGAGTGTTTGAAGAAGGAGATAGTTGCTGGCGTTCTGTACTGCCCACACTGCGGTAGGTGGTACCCCATAATAAACGGCGTACCTCTGATGTATCCGGATGATAAGAGGAAGCATCCGAGGGTCGCGAAAAGGGAGAAGGAATTCATCCTTAAGTATAAGGATATGTTCCCGGAAAAGCTTAGGAGTAAGATTACCTTCTAGGCCTCCTACGCCTTCTCCTATACCCCCTCGTAATGAGTTCGGCTGCGCTTTCCTCAGACATTATCTTAGGCTTAAGCTCCTCGATAGCTTCCTTCAGCTTATCAATATCTTCCCCGGTAACAGGGTTCTTCTCAAGGAACTCCTCCCCGTTTGCAGTCAGCTTTATCTTCCTGGACACTGGATCAGTCTCTATTAGGCCCAAGTATAGAAGTATCCTTAAGTCTTCGGCAAGCTCCTTACTGCTGGGCGTGTCGCCAAGCATTATGAAGGAGTAGCCCAGGTCAAGATCCTTCTCCTTCTTCAGCTCATATACGAGCTTAACCAGAGACTTCTCTGTAAGTTGCTTAAACTCGTTGATAATGAACAGGATTCTCTGCTTCTTCGGGTCCCTCTTAACCACGTCGTCGGTGACTACGGGGCGCGTAACTATTCTGAGCTCCTTTCCTCCGCCTTTCTGCGACATCTGAATTCCCCCCTAAAACATGTGGACAGCCTCTTTAAGTATTCATAACCAACCGGAAAACTTTAACCTCCCCCTCAAGAAACAATTTTTCTGGGTGAGAAAGTGGCGGAGATAAGGGAAATCAAAACAGCTAAGGAGGAGTATACCCTAAGCCTCCACAGCCACATAAAGGGTTTAGGCCTCAACGAGTTCGGGGAACCGGAGTTCGTAGGTGACGGGCTTGTGGGACAGGTTGAGGCTAGGAAGGCCGCCGGAATAGTTGTTGATTTGATTAAGCAGGGAAGAATGACGGGTAAGGGCATACTTCTCGTAGGTCCTCCCGGGACAGGGAAGACTGCATTGGCGGTCGCGATAGCTAGGGAGCTGGGTGAGGACACTCCCTTCGTGTCCATGGATGCTGCCGAGGTTTACTCCACAGAGGCGAAGAGGACGGAGGTCCTCATGAGGGCTGTGAGGAAGGCGATGGGTGTCAGAATTAAGGAGAAAAGGCTTGTGTATGAAGGAGTGGTTAAGGAGCTGAAAATCGCTCACGCAAGGCATCCCTTCAACCCATACGTAAGAGTTCCGAGAGAGGCGAGAATCACTCTGGAGACGCAGGACGATTCAGTGACTCTGAACGTTGGTGAAGAGATAACTGCGCAGCTTGTCCAGATGAGGGTTAGGAAAGGGGACCATATATGGATCGATGCCGAGACAGGCATAGTCCATAAGGTGGGGAGAGTTAAAGGGGTTGAGTCAGCGAAGTACTACGATATAGAGCCTTGGAAGGTTGAGGAACAGAAGCCTAAAGGCCCCGTGAAGAAGGATAAGGAGATCGTTAGGGTATTCACCTTCAATGACCTCGATATCTATGTGGCGAGTCAGAGAATATCGATAACTGGATTGTTCGGCATGGAGTTCGAGAAGGAGATTGATGAGGAAGTGAGGAGATCGGTGAATGAGCAGGTTAAGAAGTGGATAGAGAGCGGTAAGGGTGAAATCATTCCTGGAGTTCTATTCATTGATGATGCGCACCTCCTAGACCTAGAATCATTCTCGTTCCTCACTAAGATCTTGGAGTCAGAGTTCTCACCCATCCTAATCCTCGCTACCAACAGAGGCATAACGAAGATAAGAGGAACCGACATCGAGTCGCCTCACGGAATACCGCTTGACCTCCTCGACAGGCTCCTCCTCATACCCGTAAGGCCATATCAGAGGGAGGAAATCAAGAAAATCATTGAGATCAGGGCTGTCGAGGAGGAGGTTAAGCTGAGCAAGGAAGCGTTGGAGAAGCTTGCGGATTTAGGGGCCGAGAGAAGCCTGAGGTATGCGGTGCAGCTTCTCAGACCAGCAGCCATAATCGCTAAGAGAAGGAAGAGGGATGAAGTCACTGCTGAAGATGTTGAGGACGCGTCGAAACTGTTCGTAGATACTAAGCTATCCGTCCAGATGATTAAGAAATATGAAGAACTGTTTATGAAGTAACGGCATTTTCTTCCTCGTCAATCCCCATCAAAGGAAGCAGGAGGGCCGGATCATCAACCTCTATCTTCTCACCTCTCATACCTCCCTCACTAATCACTAGAGTCACTATCAGGTAGCTACCTACCTTCGCCGCCCTAACCTTCTTAATCCTCATTCTAGTCTCAGCATCCGTTGCAGGCTCATCCCTCTCCTTCATCCTGACCTGAATCCTGTCCCTAACCATCTTCGCCCTTACCTTAGCGGCTATGTACTTATCATACCCGCTGATAGCTAACACGACGAGCATCAGCGTAGCTATGAATAAAGCAATGTCCAGCACGTTCCTCCCTAAGTATTTACTACTCCAGCAATGAGTGTTTTTAAAGTCTGTAGCTAAACGCCGTAGCCGAAGGCTCTAAGAAACTGGAGAACAACGTCCCTAGGATTCTCGGCCCTAGTTATTGCGGAACCTACAACAACAACTGAAGCTCCTGAAGACAGAACATCCTTAATATCTCTCGGCTTAATTCCCCCGCTGATAGAGAAGTGCGTCTCCGGGTAGATAGTTTTCAGCTTCTTCACAGTCTCTACGAAGGTTCTTGCAGTAACTCCTCTCAACACCTGGACATCGATTCCTGCATGAATATTGATTATGTGTCCCCCGAAACCCACGAGTTCACTGATTCTGGAAGAAACGTCACGCACACCCACAGTATCGACTACTACGTCGATACCTCTCTTTACCCCCTCCTCGAGGGCCGACTTAATTACCTCGTCGTCAGCGGATGCTAGGACAGTGGCTACGTCACCTCCCGCATCACTCACTAGGCCAACCTCTAAAGCACCTACGTCAGCAGTTTTAGTGTCTGCAAGAACTATTGTTTCCTCTGGAACTACCGACCTAATTATTGAGACTGCCTTCATACCCTCCGACTTGATGAGGGGTGTACCCACCTCCACCACAGGAATTTCAAGCCCCTGAAGCTTCCTCAGTATATTTAGAGCGTCCTCAAGCCTAACAAAATCTAGAGCGAGCTGGAGAAGAGGCTTACGTAACTCCTCAATCCTCCTCAGCAATCTGCCCATGAAACCCCCTACAGAACTAGCGTGAGGGAAAATAAGCAGTAACTATGAGGAAAAAATGAGAAGGTATTGATGCTGTAATGTTTTGAAAACGTTTGTTTTATTACTCTTCCTTCTTGGCTATAGCAATCTCGATGGTGGAGACCCTAGTCTGCCTGCCCTCGGCAGTAGTCACTACCTGACTGCCGATCTTTATTTCCTTAATGTCGATCTGGTCGGGCAGGAACCTGCTCCTGACTATCTCGACTGTGTCGACAGCCTTGCTGATGGCTCTGCCTCTGGCCTTCACTATTATTTCAGGCACACCCTGATTGAGTAGGGTCAGGGTCGCTAACACGTAGTTCATTACGGGTTTCTTACCAACTAATACTACATTGCTTGAGATTGGACCTTGCGCTGCCATTCTGTATCACCTCTGGTTTATTGGTTTCGTAATCTAAACTTTGGGTACACTTTATAAGTTTTGCTACGGGTTTTCTCCCTTCTCCTTAATGGCGCGATATTAATAGAGTAATCTCTTCCTTAATCAATACGTTATTCTTTACTGCATAAATACATCATCCAAATTTTTTACGGCGGCAACCATTAGGTTTTCAGTGGTTATAAATGGAGAATGTAGTCGAGATTAAGAAGGAATTCAGTGGCACAGGAAAGATCCAGAAGGTCATCACCGACCTGGCCAAGGGTTTAAGCGAAGCGAAGATTTCCCCTGAAGACCTCACGAATCCTGTGTCTTTCCAGCTAGCATTCTCCCGACTCTATGATGCCTTAATGAAGGCTATGGAGGAGGGCGGTCACTCATACGTGGCTGAAGTGAGTTTCACGGATGACTTAGGTAATCCCGTGGTTTTCGCTGTTGATTTAGGTAAGGAGGCTCCTGCGTTCGCAAGCAAAAAGGTTAAGGCAAGGGTGATAGTGCAGCTCTACGAGGAGTATTAGGGGATGCTTAATCGTTGACAAAGACCTTGGAGTTCTACATTAAGCGCTGGCTCACGAGCGAGGAGTTCCGCCGACTTCTAGGGATAGGGGACTATGTCGGCAGATTCTCTGGCAAGACAGTGATGAGGCTCTCCCTAAACAAGGTGCTTGAGAAAGGCTATACTGTTGATGATATCCTCTCCGTACTTGAGGATGTCGGTGCTGAATACAGTCAGGAGCTAGTTGATTATCTTGAGAAGAGGCTGGAGGGAGGAGGATCTGTAACCCTCACCTTCGATGGGGAAAAGATCTACGCCAAGTTCTCCTCATATCTGGGGAAGGTCTATAGCGAGAAGCTTAAGGATATTCTGAAGTATGATCATAAAGCCAAGATGTTCTACACATACCCCTACCTCTACGGTGATTTGGTGGGGAGGCTTAAGGATATCGGGTACTCCATAACTGACCTCACAGGTTTTAATGTAGAGAACCCCCTGCCTGTAAAGCTTACGTTTAAGGGCGAGCTCCGCGACTACCAGGTTGAGGCGATAGATCACTGGATGCGTAACCGGGGGAGAGGGATAATAGCTCTCCCAACAGGTTCCGGCAAGACAGTTATAGGTGTGGCCTCAATAGCTAGGCTGAATCAGAGAACACTGATAATCGCCTACACGAAGGAGCAGCTTATGCAGTGGAGAAGGGCTATACTGTCCTTCACAGATGCGGAGGAAATTCTCACCGGCCTCTACTACAGTAAGGAGAAGAGGATAGCCCCCATAACCCTCGCAACCTATCAGACGGCCTACAAATACATGGGAACGCTCTCACCATACTTCTCCCTACTCATAATTGATGAGGTTCATCACCTCCCCGCCCAGAAGTTTAAGTATATAGCCACTATGTCTCCCGCAACCTACAGGATGGGGCTCTCAGCCACACCGTATAGGGAGGACGGTAAACACACCTACCTCTTCCCCCTCATGGGAGGTGTTGTGTACTATAAGACACCCTCAGAGCTGGCTGAGAAGGGGTACTTAGCTAAGTACAGGATAGTTACTGTTAAAGTGAAGCTCACCCCGGAGGAGCAGCGGAGATATAACGAGTTGAGGGAGAAGTTCAGGCGGCTTGCCGGGCAGGTGCAGTTCGACAAGCTTGTGGAGGCTGCGAAGAGGGGTGACTGGAGAGCGATTCATGCACTAAGGATACATTCCGAGATGAGGCAGATAACTCAGAGATCTGTGCAGAAGATTAGGAAGGCTAAAGAGATAGTGGAGAAAGAGATGGCTGAAGGTAAGAAAGTAATTATCTTTGCTCACTATGTTGAGCTTGCGGAGAAGCTTGCTTCAGAGCTTAACGCCTACCTACTAACAGGATCCACGCCGGATGACGAGAGGAGGCGCATCCTTGAAGAATTCCGTAGCTCTAAGGGAGGTGTTTTAGTTGTCACTACCGTAGGTGATGAAGGCCTAGACATACCGGACGCGTCCGTAGGTGTTTTAGTTGCAGGAACCGGTTCGAGGAGGCAGTTCATTCAGAGGCTGGGAAGAATTCTCCGGCCAGGACCGGGGAAGGAGGCAGTACTTTATGAAATAATAGTTAAGGGGACGAGCGAGGAGGCCCACTCTAGAAGGAGGAGGCGCGTAAGGCTGGACGAGCTAGCAAACATAGAGCAGGACACGGACAAGAAATTCCCTTAATCCCTCACCAAACCCAGCGAAAACTATTGAGTTGTTGTAGGGATACTCAGCCATCAACACATCCTCCCCCAAGAAAAGGAGGGGTTTTGAAAGCATCTTAATTTTCCTGACGGATGTTATGTCACCTGCTCCCTCTACACGGAGTTCCTCCCTGCTCTCAATTCCTGTGAGGACAGGGTGTGAAGACCAGAAATGCTTAAGCTCTCCCTCCATAACCTTCTTCTCAACATTCACGACCCCGCTGAGGATGCATACATGTTTAGCGTTTAGTAGGCGAAGATATTCCTCAAGCCCGATTCCTGCATCGGCATCGATGAGAAGGCATTCACGACCTCCCCCCTCAGTGGGCAGGCCAAGCGCGTTAATCGCTTCCTTGAGTGGCCCATTCCCCAGGATCCTGACGCTCGAGGACTCCACAAGTTTCTTGGCCTCTATCCATACGTCAGCAGCAAGCACGAAGTCAGGATCCTTACTGGCAAGCTTCTCTGAAGAAATTATTGAGAGTTGCGGCACCGCTACATGGATACGTCCCGAAGGCCCCTCAACAGTCACTACAGAAGGTTTCAGGCTTAAGTAGGAGTTCCGGGAGGCGGCCTCCTTAACTAGGTTCAGCTCTTCCCACACATACCTCAGTTTATAGACGAGGCTTCCTTCACTGAACAGCATTTTCCTCAGGGTGGATTATCTAGTCATCTATAAAAAGTGAGTTGCGCGTATTGTAAAGAGGTCCTGTGATGTCCCTTGTAAGGTCTGAGTCAGTGATGAGGACCAGGCTTCTGAGGGCTACGGTTAATTAAGTTTATAAATTATAGACAATTATTAATCATGATAGCTATGCCTGCCGCAATTGTTCTTATCAACACAGAAATAGGTACTGAGTCAGAAGTGATGAACACCCTCATAAACATCGACGGCGTTAAGGAGGTTTATGAGGTTTATGGGATGTACGACCTGATCGCTAAGGTTGAGGCGGACTCCCACGAGCTCCTCAGGGAGATGGTTATCAATAAGATTAGGAGGATTCCTCAAGTACGCGGAACGACAACCATGATAGTTATTCATCACTTGAAGAAGTGACTTGGTTTAAGGACAGGCTTAAAAGAGAGAAGTGTTTTTGATTTATTCCAGCTTGGCTTTAATGAGGGAGATTACTGGATCACTTACCTCCCGAGAAGCTTTCTCGTAACCTATCTTGAATAGTTCCTTATTCACCTCAGCTATTTTTCCTCTCCCCAACCCTGATACTTCAGCCTCTGCCTCCTCCACGACGTAAGCACCGGCCCTGCCGAGGATGTAGGTGACGTAGCCGAACATTACAACGTTCCCTCCTATGGGGTTCCCTTTCTCGTTAGCTATCTCGGAAGCCTTTACGAGGAAGAGCTCTCTAGATCTCTGTCGCAGAACCTCCACAACATCGTCTCTTTCAGGCATCTTGATGTTGGGTACCGAAGGTCTGATTAGTTTATCATTAACTATTGCTATGGACTCCTTGCTTAGGTAGGGGGAGTAACGTGCGGCTTCAACAAGCTCCAATGAAACCAGCATGTCCCCCATGCCTTCACCTATCAGGGGAGCCTCCACGCCCCTCCCAAGGCGAACATGAACAATTACGGAGCCTCCCCTCTGGCTCAGTCCATGGGTTTCGGCTATCAATACAGGGACATCGTGGGCTAGGGCAGATCTACCTATTAGCTGGGCTAGCGTAAGGATTCCTTGGCCGCCCACACCGCTCAGGACTATGTTAAGGACCATCATGATCACCTCCAGAAAGACTCGATTTTTTCTTTGTCGTATGGTTTAGCGGGACGTATGGCCTTCACTGGACACACTTGTTCGCAGGCTCCGCAACCGACACACAGCTCAGGGTCAATGACTGCCTTACCGTCCTTAAGCGGGAATATTGCGGGACATGCGAACCAGTCGTAGCATATTCTGCATGCTATACACTTATCCTCATCCACAACATACAGCGGTACCTCAATACCGGACCTCCTTATCTCCCTAGTGACCTCTAGGGCACATCTCCTCCTCGCAATAATGACTGCAGGGCCGCCTTCACCTTTCACTGTCTTGAGGGCTTCCATGAAGGTATTTCTCACCTCCTTCGTGCTGAAGGGATCAATCACTTTAACGAAGCTTATGCCTAAGCCCTTCACAACGTTCTCTATTGGTATGTAGGACATGCTTCTCCTTGTTGCAGGGGATGGCTGATGACCCGTCATTGCGGTGATTTCATTATCAAGCACAATAACGATCATGGGTATCTTTTTCCACACTGCGTTGATTAAAGGAGGTATCCCGGCATGGAAGAATGTGGAGTCACCGATTATGGCTATGACTAGCGAGTTAGTCACTTCCCCAAATCCGTTTCCTGTGCCTATGCTTCCACCCATCTCAATAATTATGTCTTGAAGCCTGTAGGGAGGGTTGAAGCCCAGCGAGTAGCATCCTATATCCCCGGCAGCTATGTAGGGAATTTTCTCCTGGTTCAGTATCTTCCTGATCTCGAAGAAGAGGGGCCTGTAGGGACATCCCGGACACAGCACGGGAGGTCTAGGAGGTAGCTGGACACTCTTAACGGGTTCAGACACGTTCCCTCCAGTCTCCACACCCATAAACTTCGCGAGAGCATTAATCACCCTCGACAACGTGAGCTCGAATTCGTACCCAACAAAATCCTTCCCATGGACCTTCACGCGGATACCTTCATCCTGGAGGAGGGCCTTAACCTCCTTCTCAACAACCGGGTCTAGCTCCTCAACAACTAGGATGCGTGTCGCCTTAGACGCTTCATCCTTTATTATCCGTGCAGGTATGGGGTAGGTCATCCCCAGCTTAACTATCCTGACCTTACCGCTGAGTCCTAAGTGTTCAGCGGCTTCCTTCACGTATGCGTAAGCAATCCCTGAAGCAATAATGAGGACGTCACCGCTACCTTCAACCCTGTTGAAGGGGTGGGTGTTGGCCTCTTCAGATATTCTCCTCCATCTCTCAAGCATGGCCTTCTTGTTCTTGCGGGCGTTGGCAGGTATGTGAACGTATTTAGCTTCCTTACGGAATTCTCCTGTAGTCACGGGCTTGGGTATGGGGCCGAGCGAGACAGGGCCTCTCGTGTGGCTTATTCTTGTGGTGGTCCTCAGGATTACAGGGTGTTTATGTCTGGAGCTGAACTCTAAGGCATACTTAGTTATGTCCTTGGCTTCTGAAGGTGATGAAGGCTCGAAAACAGGCATGTAGGCGTGGACGCCGTACCATCGGTTATCCTGCTCGTTTTGACTGCTCCACATGCTGGGATCATCAGCAGTCACAATAACGAACCCCTCCTCAACACCTGTGTAGGCGGAAGTCATGAATGGGTCTGCAGCAACGTTAAGCCCCACATGCTTCATGGCCACTAGAGACTTAACTCCCGATATTGCTGCTGCGTAGGCCGACTCGAAAGCAACCTTCTCGTTCACGGCCCAGGAAGCCTTTATCCCCACCAAGTCCCTGACGGCTATGAGGGATTCAAGAATGTCTGAGGATGGTGTTCCGGGGTAGGCAGAAGCATAGCCCAGCCCGCCTTCAAGAGCTCCACGCGCTATGGCCTCATTGCCTAGTAGAAGGTACTTCCCTTGAGTTAACTTAATGAGGTCCTTGAACTTCATTATTAATGACCTTGAGTATATTGAGCACGCATTAAAAACGATTAGTGAGTTCCTTCCGCCGCAGCCGCCAGAAACTCTTTGAAGATGGGTGCTGGTCTTAAAGGCCTGCTCTTGAACTCAGGGTGGGCCTGAATCCCTAGGAAGAACCTGTGGTTCTTTAACTCCATTATCTCTGGGAACCCTTCACCGCCGTATCCGCTGACCTTGAAGCCAGCGGATTCAAGGTCTTCAACATACTTTGGATTTACTTGGTACCGGTGTCTATGCCTCTCATAAATGATTTCCGCACCTCCATAGATTCGGTGAGCCAGCGTCCCGCTGATGAGGTGTATGGGTGCGCTCCCCAACCTCATCGTACCTCCCTTATACACCACTCCGCGCTGCATTGAGAGAAGATCCACGACCGGGTGTGGGGTTGTGGGATCAATCTCTGTTGAGTGGGCCTTCACGAGGCCCAGTACATTCCTAGCGAACTCCACAACCATCAGCTGAAGCCCGAAACATATTCCAAGGGTTGGGACCCCGCTTTCTCGCAGGAGTTTAATCGCCGTTATTTTTCCTTCAACACCCCTTGCACCGAACCCCGGCAGAATAATTGCACCGTCCACGCTTTCCGGGATGGCTGACGGGTCCTCAACACCCCTCTCTATATCTGTTGCCTCAACCCACCTGAATTCGGGCTTAACTCCTGTCCATGCAGCCGCATGTCTTAAGGCCTCCGTTATGCTTAGGTAGCTGTCCCTGAGCTTAGTGTACTTCCCTATCATTCCTATCCTAACCTTCTTGCCTGGTTCCCTCAGTCTCCTTATCAGATCTTCCCATTCCCTAAGGTCAGGCTCCCTATACTTGAGCCGAAGAATCTTGGTAAGGATCCTCATAATCCCTTGATTTTCGAGACCTATGGGTACTTCGTAAATGTTCTGGACGTCGGGGTTACTAATCACTGCCTCAATAGGTATGCTGGTGTATAGCGAAAGCTTCCGCCGGGCCTCCGAATCAAGGTGGGTGGATGCTCTAGCAACAATAATGTTTGGCTGTATACCTATTCTCCTCAGCTCCTGGACGCTGTGCTGGGCAGGCTTAGTTTTGAGTTCGCCAGTGACAGTCAGTCTAGGCACGAGAACTACGTGGACATAGGCGACGTTCTCCTCCCCTTCCTCTATTCCCATCTGCCTCGCTGCCTCAAGGAATGGTAGGGACTCGATATCACCTACAGTACCCCCTATCTCTATGAGGGTTATGTCGCTTCCCTGCTCCTCGGAAACCTCCTTAATGGAGTTCTTGATTTCGTCTGTGACGTGGGGAATTATCTGCACGGTCTGTCCTAGGTAGTCGCCCCTCCTCTCCTTTTCGAGCACTGCCTGGTAGATCTTGCCGGTGGTTATGTTGTTTTTCTTCGTTAAGTTGACATCAAGAAACCTTTCGTAGTGCCCTATGTCAAGGTCTGTCTCGCCGCCATCCTCAGTAACGAAAACCTCTCCATGCATGTACGGGTTCATCGTTCCTGCATCCACGTTGACGTAGGGATCTATCTTGATGGCGGTTACTGAGTATCCTAATGTTTTGAGTAGAAGCCCTATGGAGGCGGTAGTCACTCCCTTCCCTAAACCTGAGAGAACACCACCGGTCACGAAAACATACTTCCGCGCCACCGCTGCCACAGAGTTAAGGTTCTTCAGGGTAAGAAATACTTTATCCTATACCTAGAGAATTAGCGTCTTTGGCTTAGGTAAAGCAGCGAACTGAAAGGCCTCTTAAGGTACACTTCCAGATACATCCGTAAGTGTACTTACCGCATATATCATCCTTTAATCCTCCATAATGAGGGGCAGGTTTTATAAGGTGGGGAACCCACAGAGCCTTTTAACAGGTAATTGATGATGATAATTAAGGGAGCTTGCCCCAACTGCGGAGGGCCCATAACTGAGAAGCGGTTAAGGGCCGGCCTTCCCTGCAATAAGTGCCTCCCCGACAAATACCTGAAGGAGGTTCGGGAGAAGGGGCTGAGGCACGTAATAACGTCGCTTGGGAAGGCTAAGGGACTAGTAAACATATTTCTCTTAGAGGACGAGCTGAAGGAGTTCGAGGAGTTCTTTCATTCCTTAACGGGTAAGAAATTCTGGAGCATTCAGAAGGCTTGGGCCAGGAGAATACTGGCCAGAGAATCATTCGCTTTAATCGCACCTACCGGCGTAGGTAAAACAACGCTTCTCCAGACCTACGCCATTTTCAGAGCGGTTAAGGGGGCCGAAGTCCTCTACATAGTTCCTACTAGGGAGCTGATGAAGCAGGTTATTTCCTCCCTTAAGAGGTTGAGCGGTGAGAAGGTACCTATACTTGACTCGGAGCAGTTTAAGAAGATGAGGGATGATCTGCCTAAGGGACGCATAGATGTATTGACCCATGCATTCATCTTCAGAAATAAGGACATGTTTGATGGTAGGAGGTACTCTCTTGTAGTCGTTGATGATTTCGACGCCTTGCTGAAGTCCTCATCACTAATAGACCTGATACTTAAGGCGTTAGGGATAAGTGATGAAGGCATTGAGCTCGCTAGGAAGGTTGTTGCCCTGAAGTCGGAGCTTTACTTCCATAAATACGCAGGCAACGAGGAGAAAGTTAATGAGGTAAGTACGAAGCTGTATGAGACAGAGTTGATGCTTGCCAATGCCATAGGTCTGGAGTCTGTGGGGCAGCTCCTCATAGCCAGCGCTACAGGTAGGGCTAAAGGCACAAGAATTAAGGTCCTTAGAGAACTGCTCGGCTTCGAAGTCGGGTCCATTATGGATTACCTCCGAAACATAGTTGAGCTTGTTTCACCTGCGGAGGAGGTAGACCTCGCCGACCTCATTAAGAGGTTGGAGGGAGGCACATTAGTTTTCGTGAGTAAGGAGCTCGGCATCTCGGAAGCGAAGAGGATTACCGAATACCTTAACAGCAGAGGGATTAAGGCGGCGATAGCGAATTCTAGGAAGCCTCTTGAGTGGCTTAGGGAGGGGAAGGCAGATGTCCTCGTAGGCGTTTCCACATACTACGGCATCCTGACGAGAGGTATTGACGAGCCGTTAAGAATTTACAACACAGTTTTCTGGGGGGTTCCTAAATTTGAGTTTAACCTTGAGTCCCTCCTAACAAACCCGAGGGGTCTTGCCAAGGCCCTCTATGAAGTTTCTAAGAAGGGTTACGAGCTTGGTGAAGAGGAGAAGTACCTTCTACGGGCCTTCAGTAGGCTGAGCCCAGGAAAGCTTAAGGTGCTTCAGGGAGGGCTCAGAGGGTATGTGGAGCTGGAAGGCTACCTTAAGGAGCTTAAGGAGAGAACGGAGGCAATTATTCCGAAGGTCATGAACTTTATTTCGAGGTATGTGGCGGAGAACGGGAAGTTTGTGACGGACTCCTACATAGTTGTGGATAAGGGCGGGAGGCTCGTCGCGAGAATACCTGACGTTATGACCTACATTCAGGCTTCAGGGAGATGCAGCCGGCTCTATAAAGGCAGCATGACGTTAGGCCTCTCCATAGTGCTTTACCATGATAAAGACATCCTCAGAATCTTTCAAAGGAAGCTGAAGAACTATGTGTCAGCCTACGAACCTAAGGAACTCTCGAAGGCAGATCTGGAGAAGATTAAGGAGCAGCAGAGAGCCAGCAGAAGCGGTAAGGAGATAGGTAGGGATGTGAACAGGATTAAGTCTGCGCTTATTGTGGTTGA
Organism: uncultured Desulfurococcaceae archaeon; assembly: GCA_964404265.1. Lineage (GTDB taxonomy): Archaea > Thermoproteota > Thermoprotei_A > Sulfolobales > NBVN01 > CAZFVC01. Next base: position 23,375 of record CAYOJG010000015.1, read on the forward strand.
GTCACCTACGAAAGCCAGAACTATAGCTAAGATGTTCGGTTACCCGGGCAAGAGATACCTAACTGAATACATTGCGTACGAGACAGTTATTTCGCTCGGTAAGACCGTGTATGTTGCGACAATAGCCCCAACGCTGGGCCATCTCCTCGACCTAACCGTTAATGAGGGGCTTCATGGAATAACGAAGAATATGAGGGGCCTTACACCGATGTATACAACTATTAAGAGGTGTTATGACTGCGGCTACCAGTTTACGGAAGATGTGGACAAGTGTCCTAGATGTGGCTCCTCAAGAATAAGGAACAGTAAAAGAGTTATTGAGGCTTTAAGGAAGCTTGCTCAGGAAGTGGATGAGGTCTTCCTAGCCACCGATCCTGATGATGAGGGTGAGAAGATAGCGTATGACGTCTACCTAGTTCTGAGACCTTACAACTCCTCTTTCAAAAGAATAGAGTTCCATGAGGTGACGAGGAAAGGCTTCCTTAAGGCACTGAAGCATCCTAGAGCAATTAATGATAGGAGGGTGAGTGCCCAGATAGTGAGGAGGGTTGATGATAGGCTAATTGGTTTTGAGCTGAGCACGGTTCTTAAGGAGAGGCTTGGGAAGTACTGGGTCGGCGGAGGACGGGTCCAGACACCTGTGCTCCGATGGATAGTTGACAGATACCAGGAGTACCTCAGGTCAAGAGGTTTTCTCGTAGTGATTAAGCTTCCAGGGAGATATAGACTCACATACTTCACTAAGGATAAGGAGGAGGCTGAGGAGGTGCTTAAGCACCTCTCAGAGAATCCCGTGAAGCTGACACTACTTAAGACAGAGGTCAGGGACATCAATCCGAAGCCTCCCTACACGACAGACACACTGCTGTCGGACGGGATCAGGAGGCTTAAGCTATCTCCTGGCAAGGTCATGAGGCTTGCTCAGGAGCTTTTCGAGCTAGGCCTAATAACGTACCACAGAACCGACAGCACTCATGTCTCATCGACAGGTATAGAAATCGCTAAGGAGTATCTGAAGGCGGTTGGTAAGGAAGCAGAGATACATCCTAGGGGTTGGGGTGCTGAAGGTACACATGAATGCATACGGCCGACCAAGCCTGTCGGTAATCTTGACGATGTTGAGGATTCGGGATTCACTCTCTTCAACAACTTCACATGGTACCATAAGAGGCTGTATGACCTGATCTTCCGGAGATTCATAGCGTCTCAGATGAGGCCAGCTAAGGTGGAGGAGGGGCTTTACTTAGCGGACTTAGGTAGGGTCAGTATAGAAGTGAAGATACCTGTGCGGATCATTGAGGCAGGCTTCACCCAGATGGACCCGATATTGACGCTGCCAAACCTCTACGGGAAGGAGGAAATCCTTATACAGCCGGAGGAGGTTAAGCTGATTAAGGCGTCAGAGGTACGCCTATTCACAGCCTCCGACGTTATCAGGCTAATGAAGGAGAAGGAGATAGGTAGGCCGAGCACCTACGCGAAGGCTGTTGAGAACAATATGAGACATGGCTACGTAATAGCTTCGAAGAGACTGCTGTACCTGATACCTACTAAGCTTGGTATGGAGGTCGCGGACCTAGTCAGTAAGTACTACCCTGAGCTCGCAAGCATTAAAGCGACGAGGGAGATGGAGGATCTACTTGACTTGGTGAGGGAAGGAAAGCTCTCGCGGCACACAGCACTAGTGCTTCTCCTAAGCGACGTGATAAGGATAAGGTACGGAGAGAGGCTCATGAAGATGCATGAGGAAGGTGAAGGCATTAAGGCTGAAGCAGCAGGTGAAGCAGCTACAGAGGCCTAATTAATAAATCCGCTCAACATCTATCTCGATGAAGGAAATTATTTTACCTTTAATTTCCTCACTACCTATCCGCACATCCTTAAGCCTTATAGCATCCCCCATCCTGTCCTTAAGAGCGTTGTAGAGGGAGACAGTCTTCGAAATGTTTTCTCCTCTACCCCTCAGAGTTACCTTCCTTATTCCCTGATTGAACAGAATCGCTGTGGAAACCAGGTAGTCCCCTAAAGGCTTATTCCCTACACTAATCTTACCTTCATCAATCGCCATACTTTTCCCTAGATAATGGTAAGGAAACTATTAAAATAGATAAACCAAAACTTAAATAACGTAGTTAGACTCTACACGAGAGGTGAGGTAATGTACCAGCAAAGGATCGAGACCCCGCTGAAAACGCTGAGGTCATCCGTGAATAAGGACGTCCTAGTTAAGGTGAAGGACGGGAACTCCTATGTGGGGAGACTGATCATGACTGACCCTACAATGAATATCGTTATGACAGACTGTGAGGAACTCACGGATAAGGAGAACCCTGTAGCTAAGTATGGCACCGTCCTCATCAGGGGGAGCCAGATACTCTATATCGTTGTTGATTACCGCCCATCTTAAAGGCGAAACACCCCCTATAGGGGGGTAAAGCTTTAATTTCGGTAGCATTCTCCTTTAACTTAGGTAGCTAGAATGACGGGTAATTATATCAAGGTGGAGCCTGTTTCTTGGATACCTGTCGAGAAGCAGGAAGTGGAGCTTGTTGAGAGAAAAGGTATCGGCCATCCAGACTATATCGCTGACTCAGCCTCGGAGATATCCAGCGTCGCGCTCTCTAAGTACTATAGGGAAAGGTTCGGGGCGATTCTTCATCATAACCTCGACAAGGTTCTTCTCGTGGGCGGTCAGGCGCATCCAGTGTTCGGCGGCGGGGAGCTTCTTCATCCCATATACATAATTGTCTCAGGTAGGGCTACCGAGTACGTTTTTCTTGAGGACGGCTCTATGGAGAGGGTACCTATAGGTACCCTAATCATTGAAAGCGTTAAGGAATGGATTAAGAGGAATATGCGTTTCCTGGATCCAGACAGGCATGTTGTTGTTGATTACATGGTTAGGAGCGGGAGCCATGATCTCGTAGGGGTTTACGAGCTGGGGAAGAAATCCGTTCCATTAGCGAATGACACAAGCTTCGGCGTCAGCTTCGCGCCGCTCTCAACGCTTGAGACGCTTGTTCTAAAGACAGAAACCTTCCTCAACTCCAAGGAGTTCAAGAACCGCATCCCTGAGGTAGGTGAAGACATTAAGGTTATGGGGCTCCGCCTCAACAACAAGATTAAATTGACTGTGGCTGCAGCATTCATTTCAGGCCTAGTCTCCGACATGGATCACTACCTATCCGTTAAGGAGCAGGTTCTTAACGAGATTAAGGATCTCGCAGCTAAGTTGGCGCCCGAGTTTGAGGTTGAGGTAGTTCTGAACTCTGCCGACAACCCTGATAAGGGGATAGCATACATCACCGTGACCGGGACCTCTGCCGAGCATGGTGATGATGGAATGACTGGGAGGGGGAACAGGGCTAACGGACTGATAACACCGCTCAGGCCCATGAGTCTTGAGGCCACGGCGGGTAAGAACCCTGTGAGCCATGTTGGGAAACTGTACAACGTTCTGGCTATGAGGATAGCTCAGAGGATTGCGAACGAGCTTGCTAAGATCGATGAGGTTTATGTGGAGATTCTTTCGAGAATAGGGCAGCCGATTAATCAGCCGCAGGTTGCTGTAGCGAAGATACTTCCGCAGGAACACTCATCTTTCATGGCAATTAAGTCCGACGCGGAGTCAATAATTCGGGAGGAGTTGGAGAACATTTCCAGCCTTACAGACATCATACTGAAGGGCGAGGCAATGCTTTTCTAAAGCAAACCGCTTTTTTAATTGATGATGTGTGAAACCGGGTCTGAGTGATTCCGTCACGTGATGAGGGGTCGGATTCTGAGTTTTCTTTACGCGGGTGTTATGAATGGAGCTGGCTAAGATAATTCAGAAGGTGAGTCCCGAGTCTGTGAAGGTTCTGAGTGTTCTTGATTGGGGCTTAACACGCTTCGAGTTCGTCCCCATAGAGATTATTGAGAGGAGAAGTAGGCTCCCCCCGAATGTCCTTAACAGGGTAGTCAAGGAGCTTCAGGAGTTTAAGGCTGTGGTTAAGTCGGGTTCTGGGGTCAGGGGGTTTAAAATCACTTACATAGGCCTCGACATCCTTGCTCTGAACTCACTGAGTTCTAGAGGCGTAATCACCCACATAGGGACGAGGGTGGGTGTAGGTAAGGAGAGCGAGATATACATAGCGAAGGCTTCTGGAGGGGCCCTCGTAGCGGTTAAGTTCTATAAGATTGGGAGGGTCAGCTTCCAGAAGGTTAAGAGGGTTAGGTCCTACTTCGTTGATGAGTCTAACTGGATGATTAGGTCGAAGATAGCGGCGGAGAGGGAGTTTAAGGCCTTAAGGAAGTTGTCGGAGGTAACGCCCTACGTCCCTAGGGCTTATGGATGGAGCCGCCATGCAGTTGTTATAGACTACATACCAGGGATTGAGCTCTATAAGTATAGAGTACCTATAAATCCTGAAGGCATGCTCTCCAAGATACTGGAAGTTTTGAGGAGGGCCTACCTAGACGTAGGTATTGTTCATGGAGACCTAAGCGAGTACAACATAATTGTAAAGGTTGAGGATGGGGAGAACCCATACATAATTGACTGGCCTCAGTACCTCTATAGGGAAGACCCTCAGCATGAGGAGGTTCTTAGGAGGGATGTCGAGTACGTGGTGAAATTCTTTAAGCGTCGATACGGAGTATCGGTCGAGGTGGATAAGGCCCTGGCCTACATTAAGGGGAGTGTTGATGAGCTCCCGCAGTAGGAAAAGCTACATCGGCGTAGATATCGTCAGGTCCGGCGGTAAGGATTTGTCGAGATATGTGTACGCCATAGCTATCTATAGGGACGGGAAACTTCTGAAGGTTGATGAGGGAGGTATAGGGAGGCTGGTGAGGCTTCTATGGGACTTCAGGCCCGCGGTTCTGGCTGTTGATAACCTTCTTGAGATAGGTGGGAGCAGGAAATCCTTAATGAAGGTCCTTAGGCTAATCCCTCCAGACACTGAGGTGGTTCAGGTAAATCTCGAGAACCGGAGGGCGATACCTGTTAAGGCAGTGATGGCTAAGGCAGGCCTGAAACCTGAGAAGGGTAAGATGAACCCCACAAAGACAGCAATAGTTCTCGCCTACCTAGCTATGGAGGGGTATGGAGAGAAACTGCTTGTTTTCGAGAAGAAGGTGAAGGTCAGTGTATATATGGGTAGGTCGGGATCCGCTGGCGGATCCAGGTCGGAGAAGTATAAGAGGAATATGAGGGGAGCCGTCGCGAGGATGGTGAAGAGGCTGAAGGAGGAGCTGGATAGGAGGAAGATAGATTACGACGTAGTGATTAGGAGGAGTAAGGGAGGTATAGAGTCCGCGCTCTTCACAATTTATGCTTCTAGGAAGGAACTTTCTGGAATAATAAAGAGCGCTAAGGGCTACGACGTCGTGGTAAGGATTAAGCCAGTCATTAACAGGAAGCTTCTCTCAGTGCCTAAGAAGGATACAGGTCGTTACCTCATCGTGGGTTATGATCCGGGTATGGAGGCAGGTGTTGCAGTAATTGACCTAGACATGAAGCCGGTGCTCATCACTTCAGGTAGAGGAATCGATAGGGGAGACATAGCCTCCAAGCTTGTTGGTTTAGGTACTCCGGTAATTGTCGCCACGGATAAGAGGCCCGTTCCTGAAATGGTTAGGAAGCTCGGCAGTATGCTGGGAGCCCAGCTTTATGTGCCTCCCAAATCCCTCACCATAGGTGAGAAGGAGCTTCTCTCGGAGGAATATCGGAGGAGGTTCGGTGTAGCGCCTAGAAACACTCATGAGAGGGACGCATTATCTGCCGCGCTGAAGGCTTACAGAAACTATGAAGAGAAACTGAAGAAGCTCGTTCAGACAGTGAGGAGGATGGGGATCACTATAGATAATCTGCAGAAGTATAAAGTTAAGCTCCTCGTTAATGAGTCCCTCTCAGAAATAATTGAGGAGATGATTAACGATGCCTTCACCCCGGCCGTGAAAGAGCTGAGCGTTAGGCCTCAGGAGTCAGGCAGGGGGGAAGCCTGCGAAGCTTTGAAGGAGGAGGTCTCGGAGCTGAGGGATAAGATAACACAGATCCAGATGGAGAAGGAGACTCTGAGACACCGTTCTGCGAGGCTGGAGAAGGAGGTTCAGCAGCTTACGATGGAGCTCGAGAAGATACATGCGGAACTCAGTGAGAAGGTTGCTAGGGATAGGAAGGTGAAGGAGCTGAGTCAGAGGGTTAAGAACCTCACCCAGCACTTGGCTTTCGTGGAGGCAGAGAATAAAAGGTTATCAGCAGCCATCAGTAATGTGGGACGCCTTATTGAAAGGATTTATTCCGGCGAGTTAAGCCTTGTCCCCAGGCTGGGAACCCGATGCGTCTCTAACGGGTCTGTTGAGAAGGCCTTCTACATCGATTCCCCGGGACAGGTGTCTGCCCAGCTCCTCATGCGGCTTGGGAAGGAGGGTAAGGGCGTTATCCTTCCCCCTGGTAGCGAGGAGCTGGCTAAGAACCTGATTGATGAGAGGTATGTTCCTGCCGTGGCTGCTAAGGAGGTTTGGGACGCGAGCGACTGCCTTAAGGCAGTGGATTCAGAATCTTTAGAGTTGCTGGAGAAGGCTAGGCAGGATCTTGAGAGGAGGCTGAAGCAGGAGAATGAGTTCACGTTAGCGGATCTTGAGAGGATGCTGAACGAGTATAGGATGTCTAAGCTAAAGCAAGAGAAAGATAATGTAAGAAATCAGGAAAGTGCCTAATAATGGTAGAACCCAGGAAAGCCCTATATACATCCCCACCTTCTTCGGGCTTATCAGCCTTATTCTCATCCCGGATGCCGTCCCTATAACTCCGGAGAATATGGCTATGGACATAGGCAGCGGTATGGACAGCTGAGTCCCTATCTCGGTAAGTATAAGGGTTGAGATGTAGGGGGCTATGGTGCTGAGGTACTTCATCCCGTAGAACCCGGAACCAAGCTTTCTAGCTCCCCTGCTGCCTTTAATGACAAGTATACCTACCGCAATCCCAGCAACCACCCCAACCTGTAGGTAGGGGTAGGGAATTGACTCTCTGAGGAACCCTGCAACGAAGCCAAGCGTGTTTGCACCAAGGATGTAGGCACTCAGGAAAACCATCACTATACTAATGACTTTAAGGGTGGCGAGGTTATTCACTAGGGCACGCCTCCCCTTCTTGGCGACACCCCTCACGAACAGGTATGACATAATCACTGATGCCGCGAAGGTGACGACCCAGAAAAGAAATATTTCTCCTATAGCCGAGGCGGACCCTGGAACGCCTTTAGCTAGGAGGTAGCCTGTGAATATCCCTACGAATATCTGGGTTATTGACGTTATGAAGCCCCAGAAAGTAAGTAGTGAGAGTGTCCCTATAGCTAGGAGAAATATTATGACGACATCCCAGTACCCGACGGATATCCCGAGACCCATCTTACCGCCTTCCACTAGATAGCCTAATGTAAGGCCTGTGAAGGCAAGAATCATCATTGAGGACTCCTTAAGGATTCTGGATCCTGAGGTAGGGCCCGAGATAACCCCCATATTGTTTCCTACCGCGACCGCTATCGACACAACGAGGAGTATTAGGAGTAGGGGGTCCACATTGATCGACCTTAATACATCATTGAGCTGACTACGCGGAGTAGCATGTGGGAAGCATCCTCGCAGGCATCAACAATTGTGTCCATACTCCTAATCATTTCTATTAAGTGGTTGAATGTTATTGCATCGATCTCCTTCCCCAGGCTGTAGACTTTGTCAAGCATGCCGCTCTTGAAGTCGTCTACCCTATCCTCATACACATCTATCTTATCGTCAAGCTTCTGTAGCTTGTCGAAGTCGTTGAGAGCCACCTTAAACTCCTCTTGGAGAGCTTCAAGAGCCTTCGCCGCAAGGAGGGAGGTCTTAAGGAGCTCTGGGTATATACTTCTAACGGCTTTGGATTTACTAATCCCGACCTTTCTAGCTCTCTCATATTCCGAGGCCATGAAGTATATCAGGTCCAGTATGTCGTCCACCCTATCTATAAGTGCCTCAATATCCCCCAGTAGCGCTAGAGGGATGGCCCCCCTAGAAACCATGGTCGTCAGCTCCATAGCTATCTTATCCCCTGACTTCTCATTAGTCACTACCTCAATGACGAGGGTGTTTAGCTTATAGTCATCCACCTCCCCCTTAAGCATCTCGATAACTACGTTCATCGATTTTCTCGAGAGGCCCACATGTTCAGCAAGCTTGCTGAAGAGCTTCTCCTCCCCCGCCATTAATAGCTTCCTAAAAGACTTCAGCATCGCACCTCACCTAAGTAATAAACTATATTGCCT
>CAYOJG010000016.1:0-15816 GCA_964404265.1 uncultured Desulfurococcaceae archaeon
TGATTGTCCTTAGCCAAAGCTTGAACCTACTGCTTTTCCATACTGAAGGTGTGCTTCAAGTCCCGGTAGACTTTATCCTAATCAGCAATTCCGAGCTCCCTCCTCCTGTCCACAGTTTCCTGAGGTGTGGGTCCTGTACCTATCAAGGTGACAGGTCTCTTGAGAAAGTTCTCGATCCTTAAAATCCATTCCTTCGCGTCCTGAGGTAGTTCTCCCCATTCAGTAACCCCTCTGGCTTCAGGGAATAGTACATCAATCTTCGTTATCGCTATCTGTGTGGCTGAGTTGAGTTTTACTGCTTTGAGAGCCAGATCCTCATCGAACGGGGCGGCCCTCCTAGCCCTCTCAGTAACGGTAGCTTTCTCTGACCAGCCTCTCCGCTCAGCTTCCTCTCCGCTCAACTCATTCTTGAGGGGGCCTCCCCCTACGCGCGTTACGTACGCCTTAAACACTAGGATCACTTCATCAACTTGTTTAGGGCCGACGCCTATCTCTGAAGCAACTGCTGATGCGGTTGTGTCCCTGCTCGTTACATATGGGTAGGTTCCGTGGAGTAGGCTGAGGAATGTCCCCTGAGAACCCTCTGCGAGGACATCCCCTCCCGCAGAGAGTGTTTCATGTATTTCCTCAGACACATCCGTCAGCATGTTGCTAAGTCCAGGCATGTCTTTCGCAAGCTTAAGTTTCCTGAGAACTCGATCACTCATCGCGGCCCCAACACCTTGGAGTGTGGAGCCTATTTCTTCCCTGAGATGTCTGTTTTCCCTCTCATACTGTATGTGTTTCTCCTCAATGATTCCGGCGTTCCTATCGATGAAGAACCTCTCTTCTACACCTGTCCCCCTTAGCTCTCTCCACATTACTTCAGGGTTGAGTAGGTATCCTGCCGGAAGCATTAGTTTCGTCCCCTTACTTACGAAGGCTGATGGAACAACCCTCAGCTTCCATGCCCTACCTCCGTAAATCACGGTATGGCCCGCGTTAACAGATCCTGTCCTCACGGCAATCTCCGGCCTGTCCTTTAGGGCGAGGTATGCGGCAATTTTTCCCTTACCTTCATCACCGAAGAATCCTCCCACAATTATCGTGAGCATGCTCAACACCTCCTTAAGGCATCATCCACGTAGCGTGAGGCCCGCTCCATAAGCTCCCTGTAACTACCCAGGTATTCGGCCGGGTCTGAACAACTCGCCAGATCCTCCTCGTTGAGGAAGCTGAATTCACCGCTTTCCTTAATCAGCTCCACTAAATCCTTCCCTTCCTCCATAGCTTTCTGGGTAAGTTTAGACAGCTTCTGATGGGCCTTAAACCTCCCCATATCTCCCTTCAACACGGCCTTAACCATGAAGCATTCTGAAAGAATTCCTCCGCGAGACATCCTCAGATTCTTTTCCATCACTTCCCTGTTGGGTGTGAACGCCTCCAGAAGCCTCACAGTATCTTCAAGCATTTGATCTATTGCAAGCATTGTGTGGGGGAGCATAATTCTTTCCGCTGAGCTGTTTGTGAGGTCTCTTTCATGCATTAGAGGGATGTTCTCGAGGGCCGTAACCGCTAATCCTCTGAGGAGTTTTGCGATCCCTGAAACCCTCTCAGCGACAGCTGGGTTTCTCTTATGAGGCATCGTACTGCTTCCAACCCTTCCATGCAGGGTTTCCACCTCCCCTATCTCGGGCCTGCTCAACTCCCTGACCTCCAACGCGAACCTGTCAAGCTGGCCCGCCAGTATGGCTAACACCGCTATTAGCTCGGCGTAGCCGTCTCGAGGCGCGACCTGGGTAGTTATTGGGTGGCCTGCAAGCCCAAGGTTGCTGAGGGCAGAGTCCTCGACTGCAAGGCCGGCGGCTCCCCAGGCAGCCATGGTTCCGACGGCCCCCGCCAACTTACCTCTAGTAACCCTTTCCTCAGCACTGCAGAGCCTCTCATAACTCCTCGATAATTCATAGGCGTAGTTCATGAGTTTGAAGCCGAGAGTTATCGGTACTGCATGCTGGCCATGGGTCCTCCCAACCATAACAATATCGCTGTACAGGCTGGCCTTCCTCCTCAAGCCCTCAATAACTGACCTGAGTTTTCCCTTAACAATACCTAATGACTCCTTCAGTATGAGGGCGGTTGCTGTGTCAATAATGTCGTTACTTGTAGCTCCTAAATGAATATATTTTCCGCAGGGACCGCACCTAGACTCAAGCACCTTCGCTAGGGCCGCCGTCTCATGCCCTAAACTATTCTCAACCTCATCAACTTCCTGCGGAGTTATTCCGCGGCCGCATTTAATTACCCGTTCCCAGCATCCGGCGGGAGCAATACCGGCCTCCTCAAGCCCTCGAACTATTGAGGCCTCGACAAGAATTTCCTTCATCAGGAAGTTCTCCCTGCTCCATAAACGCCTCATCTCCTCGCTTGAGTAGCGGTACTGGAAAGCGCATATATCAGGCATTACTCCCTACAGCCCCCTAACCTTGTAGAGATCCATTGATTTCTGGATGTAGGGCCCTCTAAGGAAACCTTCCTTAACTCCAAGCCTCCTAGCAAAATCTGCTGGGTCTGCGGATCCCTCATCACTACCCCTTAACGCATACACGGTCTCCGAGAGGGACCAGGGGTAAAAGATCCATACATCCTTATCCACCACATCTATGTAGAAGTCGGGGATCAGGGAGCTTCCCGTCTTGTAGTGTAGGACAGCGGTCTTCACGTCACCAGCCCCCAGACTTCTGAGCACATTAATTATCTTCTCGAGGGTCATGCCTGTATCAACAGTTTCATCAACAAGTAGAACATTCTTCCCATCCACATCGATAGCTTCATGTATCCCCAGCACAGGCTCTTCCGCTATCCTCCCAGCAATACCCCAGAACCTGCTCCTGATGGTGTAGAAGTTGAAGACTCCGAGAACATCACTCATGATTCTTGCAGGGACTAGGCCGCCTCTCGAAACAGAAACTATAGCGTCGAAAGCCTCACGAGAGTCCAGAACCTTCTCAGCAAGACTGTAACACATCCTCAAAACATCGTTCCACGGCACATACAGGACCTTAACACCGTTCACAACAGTAAGTTGAGGGCCTTCATCTGCGGATACACTTCCGCAGCAGGCCAGTGGTTTATGTGCAGGAGCGGAACTCTTCACCACTTCCCTATTTCTATTATAATGTATTAAATATAAAATTTTTCGTAATAGTTTTAAGGAATTTTCCTTTAAATTAACTTAGATATGTATATTTAATTGAATCATATATCCCCTGAAAGTATTAACCCGTTATTTATGTGGTTATACTTACGTATTCCACCGGGATTACTTATTGAGGGGTGGCCCATCTTAAAACAATTCTCCATCACAGAGTATAGATGGTGGAGTTAGTGAGTAGTATCTTTGGCGTAGCGATCACCATCATCACTGCCGCGATGATCATACTGACTGCGCTGGGTTTCCTGTTTAAGAGGAGGGAGAGCGGGATGCTGATGGTTTCAGCACCTTCCAGTGTCGCGGTAGCTCCAGCAGCAGTGACTGAGGTGGAGAAGCCTGCTGAAAATGCTGCTGAGGTGTCTGAGGCTGTAGAGACTGCCTCAACCACTGTCGAGAAGGAGGCGGAGAGACCTGAAGTAAGCCTCAGCGACACGGCTAGGCCCCCGAAAAAGAAGTCTGTGAAGAAGGCTAAGAAACCTAAAGTAATAACTAAGAGTCTGGAAGCGAAGATAATCGCCATGTACAGGAAGGGTAAGACACCTACCGAAATAGCTAGAGCACTCGGAATCTCCAGGTCTTCAGTGTACAGAAGAATTAAGAAAGCCAGTAAAGCTAAGGCCAAGAAGTAAAAAACAAATAACTATTTTTATTTGATTTAGTCTGCCGCCTGTTCCCGGAGCTTCAGCTCCCAACATCCACATACTTATTGCAGTTATAGCAGTACCACTTCCCATAGTCCTCTATGTAGGAGAGGTAGTTTCCACAGGTCGGGCATTTAGGTACGTGGGCAAGAACGCTTTCCGGCACTGTCACATACTTCTTACACTTCGGGCAGTACCACCCGTACTTGGGGTAGTAGAGAAGGGCGGTGCCGCAGGTGGGGCATCTTGCAGGCTCGTACGCCGTCTTAGGAGGCTGAGGCTTTTCCTGAGCGAAGTCCTCCAGCGGAGTGTTCTCCTTCAGAATTATTATGTCGCCGAAGGAACCTACATAGGTTACGGGAATCAGGTAGTCAGATTCTTTTCCATCGATCAGGATACTCATGTTGGAGGGGTTCTCAAGGTCGAAGGCAAGGTCCTTAACTGTTCCTACGAAGTATCCCTTAGAGTCATAGACCTTTATCCCTGTCACGGATGATTTCGTAATTATTTTCTTAGGTCTCTTAGCTGACTTTGATGCTTTACCCAATACTGAAACACCTCAACATATACTTAATGCGTTATCAGGTAATTAACGGTGTAGGTACATCACCGTTATTTCTCTCCATACACTAAGTTAATGGGGTGGTTGATTGGGTAAGAGACTTAAGGCGGCCTCAACACCGGAGGATGAGGTCGGCAGGCAGTACCACATAGAGCTTAAGCCTGGAGATGTACCGAGGTATGTCCTCCTCCCCGGAGACCCTGGAAGGGTTCCTAAGATAGCGTCCTTCTGGGATGAGGCTAGGCAGGTTTCAGGCCATAGGGAATACGTCACGTATGTGGGTAAGTATAGGGGTGTGCCGATAGCTTCAACATCGACAGGTATAGGCGGTCCTGCAGCAGCGATCGCTGTCGAGGAACTGCTTAGGGTCGGTGCAGACACATTCATCCGTGTAGGAACTACCGGAGGCTTGAGGAGGGAGTTAGGTATAGGTGACTTAGTGATCAGCACGGCCGCCGTCAGGTTCGACGGCACGAGCAAGACATATGTCTTCCCTGAGTACCCGGCCGTCGCCAGCCTCGAGGTTGTGATGGCCCTGATTGAGGCTGCAGAGATTCTTGGGGTGCGTTACCACGTCGGTTTAACTGCCAGCACAGACTCATTCTATGTGGGTCAGGGAAGGCCCGGCTTCAGGGGCTACCTCCCTAAGGAGCTTGAAGGGATTGAGAAGAGGTTGGGGGAGCTGAACGTACTTAACTTCGAGATGGAGGCATCCACACTGTTCACACTCGCAAACATATATGGTGCGAGGGCCGGCGCTGTGTGCGCAGTCATAGCTAACAGGGTTACTGAGGAGTTCGTTGCTGGGGCCGGCGTTGAGGACGCTATTAAGGTAGGTAATGAGGCTGTGAGGATACTTCACGAGGTCGATGAAGCTAAGAGATCTGAGGGAAGGGCCGTAGCGTCACCCACGTTCATCGCTAAGGTTCTGCGGAAGTGAAGAGGTGTGTTTATTGGTTAAGATACTGATAACTGACGCAACCCTCCTGACACTCTCCCTAACACAGGACCCCGTGATCCCTGAGGGATACATATATCTGAAGGACGGCCGCGTCATGGCCGTAGGTAAGGGGAAGCCTCCGGAGGAGCTCAGGTATCCTGAACTGCTGCTGAGCGGAAGGGGCAGGGTAGTGATGCCTGGGCTTTCATCTGCATTCACTTCAGTCACCTTACATCCTCTCAGGTTCATGGTGAGTGATGTTGACTGGGAATCGGTAAAGGATTTCCTTAGCCTGCTTGGTAGGAGGGATGTCTACTACCTTGCAGGAATGTCCTTCATGGAGATGATGTCGAGAGGGATCACGTCGGCACTCGTCACCGATATTTTCCTTGATGACATCGCTAGGGCCGCCAGGGAGGCAGGGTTCTACGTAACTCTCGCACCACCCTTCAACTGCGGTCTAGATGATTTCGGCCCCGCAAACGAGCTTAAGCTCCTGATGAACAGGTGGCACGGGAAAGTCGAGGAGGTTAGGGCAGCGGTTCTTTCCTGCAGAGAACCTTCACCGGAGGCTGTGGAGGCTGCCAGGAAGTATGGCCTCAGGCTATACGTACTAGCCCCGGAGAGGCCTGTGAGTGTCGAGGGTGTGGAGACTGTAAGCATTAATCCCTCAACCGGCTCGGGTACGGGTGTTGTGAGGTACGGTTCGTCACTAGCCTCATGGATGCCTGAAGAGGGTTTAGGGATAGGTGTGAGGCCGTCCTACAGTATGCTTGACGTCGTTAGGGAAGCCTCCCTCAGATCAGGGAAACACCCTCTGGACGCGCTCTATGCTGCGGCCCAGCTCAACACTAGGCTCATAGGGCTCCGCAACGCGGGGTCGCTTGATGTGGGTACTATGGCAAGCCTCGTAATGTTCAATACTGCTGAACCACCAAGCTGGCCAGCGCCTAAGGATCTTAACTCCTTGGTTAAGGCAGTCGTTATGGGTGAGTTAAGTGTTGAGACAGTTGTCGCTGGTGATTCAGTGCTTGTGGATTCAGGCGAGACCTTAACGCTGGGAAGCGATCTTGTGAGGAGGGCGAGGGAGAAGATCGAACCCGTACTTAGGGAGTATCTTGAATCCAAGTAAAAATAGGCTACTCCGTTTTTACTTCCTGAACCCTGCTCTTTATGTAGTTTATGAGTTCCTCAGCCTCATCCTTCTCAACATATCTGGCGTTCTTGGTGAGGAGCTCTATATTCCTGCTGATGGCATCCTCAACACTGCCCCCGTTCAGAGGTATCCTGACCTTCTCAACTATCATGGGTGAGGGGTCGAGGGCGGCCCCCTTCTTCAGGTAGGCGAACTCGTTATCGATTGGCACAACCTCGAACGCACCTACCTCCCTGTCCCCGAGCTTAAGAACGAAGATGTTGTCCCCGTCCTCAGTCTCACCTATCTTGACTGCCTGATACTCCACAGCCCTCTCCATAATTGTTTCCGCCTCCCCAACCACTGAGGACACTACGGAGTCAACCTCCTCCTGGGGAACCCTCTTGAAGACCTCGATCTTTAGGGAGGTGAAGTCCCACTTAATCCCTTCATCGGTGAGTTCATAGTCAATATTTATCCGGACGACATCACCCTTATCGACCTTGAGCTTCTCGACAAATATTCTGTACAGCACCTTATTCAGCTGGGCCACATGGTAGGCAACATCGCTGGCCTTTACCCTGCCTTCCCTTATATCGTTCTTAAGCTGCGCGAACATAGTCCTCCTCAGCTTATCGGCGTAGGCTCCAGCAATGACTAGACCGGATCTTAATGTAGGCATAAGTCCCACCATGAACATATTATTTATTTAAGATTAAAGATATTTTCCTTGATTTTAAGGAACCCCTTAAAACCTTTGTTAATGAATGATATTAGTGGTTTGCTTGACTAGGAGGTTGCTGAAGGAGCTGGCGCTGAAGGTGTATGGAGAGGACCTTGCCAGGAAGGTTTGGGGCAGGATAGAGATAATTGGCGATATTGCCGTGATTAGGAAGCCCTTCGACCTCGAGGTGGAGACCCTTAAGCCTCTGGCTGACGAGATTCTGGGGAGTCTTCCCTACGTGAAGTCTGTGTGGGCCGCCGTAACACCTGTGGAAGGTGAGTACAGGGTGAGGAATTATGTTCATTTAGCAGGTGAGGAAAGGTCAACGACTCTCTACCGGGAGCATGGATGCGTATTCAAGGTGGATATTAAGGAAACATACGTTTCTCCCGTCCTCAACTATGAGCATTTAAGGATAGCTTCACAGGTGAGGGACGGCGAGTTCGTCATTAATATGTTTGCTGGTGTCGGACTCTTCTCAATAATTATGGCTAGGAAGGCGAAACCAAGTAAGGTAATATCCATCGACATTAATCCGAGGGCCTACGAGCTTATGGTTGAGAATGTCAAGCTGAATAAGGTGGAGGATACTGTTATCCCTGTGCTGGGGGATGCAGGTAAGGTGGTTGCTGAGCAGTATGTGGGTACTGCGGACAGGGTTCTGATGCCTCTACCCCTGCTCGTGCATGAGTATCTCCCAATAGCTGTTAAGGCTTTGAGGGGTGAGGGATTCATACATGTTTACGAGTTTACGAGGGCTATGTCTAGGGAGGAGGCTGTTAGAATTGTTGAGGAAATCTTCCTGGATGAGTTGAGGCGTTTAGGTGTTGAGGCGGAAGCAGTTAATGGGAGGGTTGTCAGGTCCGCGGGCCCAAGGAGGTATCAGGTCGTTGTCGATCTCAGGATTTACCGGACTTCCTCCTCTTCTTAACTCCCTGAACAGGGATGACCCTTACACCTATCCCGAATAATTCCCTCATGACGGAGTCAAGGAACCTTACGTAGGATCCTTTATGCCCCATGAATGGGCCGAAGACCCCTTCATCTATCCTTATCGCTACGTATGAACCCATGAGGTCAATGTCCTCAACCCTCTTCCATATCCATGATATGGGGTGGACGGCACGCACTATTTCTGTTAGGTCTATACCTAGCTCAACACCCCTAACACGTTCATCAAGGTCTTTCTCAACCAGCGATATTCTCTCACCCTTACGGCCCACAAGCCTCCCCATATGTCCCTTCTTAACTATAACTAGGTATCTCGGCACATGCTCGGAGGATATCCCCGCCTCCTTAATGTAGTGGAGCAGATCAAGCACGGTAATTATGTCGGCGTCAGGGGACCTCGTTCTTATGACTTCGTAGGCCCTCTTCTCAGTGTCGCTCAACTCCCTAGTTCTCAGAAGGTACTCCATGAGGAGACGCAGACCCACCTTAGCCCCTTCCCTAACAATGTCCTTCACACCCAGATCCACCACGACGGCCCTCGGCTCCCCTGCCAGAATATCTCTGAGGATGGCTGAAGGGTCCTGTCCCCTAGTCCTCAAAGCCTGAAATATTGGGTCAGCAGCAACAATTAGGCGGGCGTTTCTCCCAACCCTCACTAAGGCCTCAATAAGTGACTCCACTTTAAGGGTCTGTGCGTCATCTATTAACACGACAGCGTCATCGAATGTTCTGCCCTTCAGGTAGTGGCTGTCGACGAAAGATATTCTGCCGTCATTAACCATCGCCTCAATCTCGTCCCAGCTGATCAGGTCTGAGAGAACATCGCTTACGTACTCCTTACAGAGCTCGTAGAACTCAGGCCCTCCCTCAGCAACAGTTAGTTCCTCACCTGTGGTCACATCTATCACGGGCTTAACCACTACGAGTCTCCTGTACTTCCCGGAGGTTACGGCGTCAATACCGTAGCTTAAGGCGAAGAGGGACTTCCCCACCCCCGTAGGCCCGAAAATACCTACTATTTGGTAATCGTCATTCATCAGTGCCGTCTTCAGGCTTTCTTGGCCGGCCGTCAACGGCTTCAGCTTATCGAGTATATTCATCCTTGCACCCGTATCTCGTACTGTTCCCAGGTTATATACTTCAGTATAACACATTGTTTGGGTCTGGTCGGTGGAGGAGGTCGATAAGTCTCTTTGGGTTAGGAGGAAGGAGGAGTTCCGCTCCAGAATGATGGAGGATGTTGAGATAGGGTACCTTGACAGGGATATTATCGATGTTTTACTTAAGTTCTTTGAGCGGGAGGAGTCCTTCACAATCAGCTCCTGTTCAGGCAGGATAGCTGTGGTGGATTCGCCATTCCCATGGGTAAGGGAGCCTTCCTCAGTAATCTTCAAGAAGCATGCTCCCGTGTCGGTGGAGGAGGTTTCATCCATTATTAGGCAGCCTGCAGTGTGGAGGCTTTGGGGAGTTGTTACAGGACCCATTATACATGTCTCGACACTCACATTGGAGGAGGCTTTAAGGATTCTCGAGATAGGTAGGGAGGCAGGCATGAAGCATTCTGGAATACTTTCCTTCGGGAGGAAAGGGATTGTGGTGGAGCTGAAGACAGGTGTGATGGTGACTACGCTTCTGAAGGTTGGTGATGAAGTTATTCCATCTCAGGAGTCGCTGGTTAAGGTTGTGGAGACATTGAATGAGGCATTAATGGAGGGGAAGGAGAGGCTTAACAGGTTGAGGAAGGTTCTGGGGCTGGAACCGCTTAACTACAGGGAGTTGTGGAGTAATTAACGCGTTTAATTTCCCCTAACCATTACTTAAGTAGGTGTTCCGCGTGACGGAGCTTCTGTACCAGAAGGACAGTTACTTGAGGGAGATGGATGCACACGTAATTAAAGTTGTTGAGGGAGGAGTTGTTCTCGACAGAACGGTCTTCCACCCGAGGAGTGGTGGGGTTGCTCACGATACAGGCACCCTCAACTGCTGCGGAAGAACTTACCGTGTGGTTAAGGTTGGTAGAGACAGGGAGACGGGCGAGGTTGTGCATTATCTCGACACGACCGACGGCCTGGAGAAGGGTGCTGAGGTACATGGGGTTATTGATTGGGACCGTCGCTACAGGCTGATGAGGCTCCACACAGCAGCCCACATAATTTCCGCAGTAATGTTCAGGGACTACGGAGCCTTAATCACGGGAGGGGATATTCAGCCGGAGAAGGCTAAGGATGATTTCAGCATAGAATCTATGGATAAGTCAATTTTCGAGGACGCTGTTAGGAAGGCTAATGAAGTTGTTGAGCAGGGAATAGAGCTTAAGATCTACTGGGTGAGCAGGGAGGAGGCATTCAAGATCCCTGGGATTGTTAAACTCGCTAACCGAATGCCTCCAGACATCAAGGAGTTAAGGATAGTGGAGATTCCCGGCATCGATGTACAGGCTGATGGCGGCCCCCACGTAAAGAACACGAAGGAGATAGGGAGAATAGTGCTTCTGAAGGTTGAGAATAAGGGAAGAAATAGGAAGAGGATGTACTACACTGTAGAGCCTTAAGGTAAGAAACCCACATGGTTTAATTTTAATACCGTAATGATTTAAGTGATTATACCATAAGGTTTAAATACTTATTTAACAATATAGAAACTTGAAGGTGGTAAATATGCCAGGACAGATTCCTTTAATTGGAGAGAAATTCCCTGAAATGGTAGTTGAAACATCGTTTGGGAGGATGAAGCTCCCAGACGACTTTAAGGGCAAGTGGTTCGTGTTATTCAGCCATCCAGCCGACTTCACTCCCGTCTGTACGACGGAGTTCGTTGCGTTCGCGAAGAGGTATGAGGACTTCAAGAGACTGAATACTGAGTTAATAGGGTTAAGCGTTGACAGCACTTGGAGCCATATAAAGTGGGTTGAGTGGATTAAGCAGAACCTAGGTGTGGAGATACCCTTCCCGATAATTGCCGACCCGCGTGGAATAGTTGCGGATAAGCTTGGACTTATACATGCGCCCTCAGCGACCCATACAGTTAGGGCAGTATTCATAGTTGACCCGAAGTCAACCATTCGGGCGATCCTGTACTACCCTGCGGAACTCGGTAGAAATATGGATGAAATACTGAGAATGATTAAGGGCTTCCAGGTCAGCGAGAAGTACGGAGCAGCGATTCCGGCGAACTGGCCTAACAACGAAATCATTGGTGAGAGGGTAATAGTCCCTCCGGCAACAACCGTTAAGGAAGCTGAGGAGAGGTTGAAGACCTACGAATGCTTCGACTGGTGGTTATGCCACAAGGAAGTTCCTAAGGAGGAGGCTGAGGAAGCCAGGAAGTTCCTTGAAAGGGTCGCTAAACCCGCCAAATAATTTCCTTTTTATTCATAAAGCACTCACAACCCTTAATTCTTCACGCGCAATAATTTAGAGGGTAAGTAGGCATGGTTTCAGCTACCGTAACTAAGTTATCTGACTACATTTACGTCCTCAGGGCGGACGATAACGAAACAACATTCTTTGAGGGCCTATGGGCAATCCCAGAAGGGATCACGTATAACGCTTACTTAATTAAGCTCGACGGAGCCACGGTCCTGATTGACGGATGGCCTAAGGATTACGGGGATGACTTCGTGAATTACTTATCAAGAATCACCAACTTGGAGGATATTGATTACATAATAGTTAACCATATGGAGCCCGATCACAGCGGTTCCCTGCCGAAGGTTCTTGAGGCAAATAAGTGGAAAGCCACAGTCCTCGGGCACCCCATGGCTAAGGGACTGATAGAGTCGCTGCTGGGTATATCACCTAAGTTCAGGGCGGTGAAGGACGGTGAGAGAGTTGAGATAGGGGGCAGGAAATTCAGATTTATCCATACGCCATGGCTCCACTGGCCTGAAACAATAATGACTTTCCTAGAGGAGGACGGCATCCTCTTCCCGTGTGACGGCTTCGGAGGGTTCTCAATACCTCCTACAGTATTCGATGACGACGAGGAGGTCGTTAAGAACTACATGAGGTTTGTGAGGAAGTACTTCGTAAGCGTCATAGGGTACTACAGGGACTTCGTCACTAGAGCCATAGATAAACTCAAATCGATTGGTGTGGAGCCTAAAATAATCGCTCCGGGCCATGGATTAATATGGAGGAAGTCGCTGGACATTGTTGATCACTACTATGCATGGGCCAAGGCAGTTCCTGAGAAAGGGAAGATAGCCGTAATCTACACCTCCATGTACGGGTATGTGGAGAACTCGGTGAGTTACGCCCTCAACGAGCTTAGGGAGAGAGGACTGAAAACAGTTGTTTTCAGGTTTACGAGCAGGCATAGGGACAGCCTCAGCGACCTGCTTGGCGAGGTTGATGATGCTGAGGGAATAATTCTAGGTACAGCCACGTATGAGGCGGATGTTTATCCCTTCATTAATTATGTGATCGACATACTGACGAGAAAGGTTAAGGCTAAGAAACCCATACTGATCCTCACCACCTACGGGTGGGGAGATGTTGCAGGGCGGAAGCTGGAGACCTTCCTTAAGGAGAAGGGTTATGAAGTAGTTGACGTCATCAGATTCAAGGGGATTCCAAGCAGTGAGGATAGGGAGAAGATAAGGGAAGGTATTGAGAAGTTCCTTAAATCGCTTTAACCATACCCATCTTCCGGAGGGGTGCGGTAACGGGGTCCGAGAAGGAGATCATTGAGGAGGCTAAGAGATCTCTTAAGGATGAGCTTTACTCAGCCGAAATATACTTCCAGATTTCCAGAATGTTTAAGGATAGTGAAATCTCTCGGAAACTCGTTAAGATATCTAAGATGGAGAGTTCGCACGCAGCGTTCTGGGCATCCTTCCTGAAGAGGAGGGGTGTGGATCCGGGGAAGCTTAAGGTAAGTCGGGCTAAGATATTTCTATGGAAAACGCTTTTCAGGGTCATAGGTCTGGGCCTCACCCTAAAGATTCTTGAGTCTGGAGAGAGGGACGCAATTAAGCTGTACTCCGAGATGCTTAGCTCACCCCACCTCTCAGAGGAAGAGAAAATCAAGCTTAGGGAAATAATGAAGGATGAGCTCGTTCATGAGGACGAGTTCGCGAGCGAGGAGAAGAGGTTTCAGGAATTCATTTCGCATGTTAGGGACGCAGTTCTGGGAATGAATGACGGGTTAGTGGAGATTCTTTCCGTGTCGGCGGGTCTGGCAGGCGCCTATGGGAACTCTCTCAACGTAGCGTTAGGCGGTCTGATCGTCGGGGTTAGCGGAGCCTTATCAATGGCTATAGGGACCTACGTAAGTGTTAAGGCGCAGAAGGAGGTGCGTCTAGGCATTATTGAGAGGGTTAAGCTAGCATCCCAATTCGTTACCGAGGTCTTCATAAACAGGATCAAGAAGTATATGTCGAGTAAGGGTTTCAGCGAAATCCTTTCCGAGAACATAGCTGATGAGGCGTCGAAGGATAAGGAATTAATGACTAAGATCATTGCTGAGGAGGAGCATGGGCTTAAGGAGGAAATGCTTGACGACCCGAGGACTGCGGGAATCTATACAGGGATATTCTACTTGATGGGGGCATTCATCCCTCTCCTACCCTACTTCCTCATGTTGCCTATTACCGCAGCGCTCCCAATATCCTTCATAGCTGCGGGATTAATGCTGGCGGGCGCGGGAACGATAATAGCGATAACTGCGGAACTAAGCATTAAGAAGAAGGCCTTAGAACTCATGCTTGCGGGGCTAGGGGCGGCGGCAATAACCTACGGGATAGGTGTGCTGGCCTCCATACTTCTAGGGATTGAGGTAGGTTAGCCATCCTCAACAACCCTGAATACACCGATCCTATAGTCAGGTTTTTCCTCCTCCCTGATCTCCACGAGCTCAAGCTTAAGACCTAAATCCTCGGCCAAGTATCTGAGATCCTCAACCCAGTCATTAATTCCGCATGTGGATGTGAAGGGCCCTGTGAACTTTATGTGTATTAATTCATCCTCAATCTTAATGATTGTTGCTGTGGATTCAGGTGATCTGTATCTGTTATAAAAAAGGACTGCCTCATTTACCTTTCTCTTTATTTCAGGCTTCATCACTCTACCTTAATCTCCTTCCTACCTTCCCACACGCCGTGGAGGTTGCAGTACTGTAGGGCGTAGATAGTTCCTCCTTTACTCAGCCTCAGCCTGAGCGTGACGTCGGGCTCAGCATACTCAGGTGTGAAAGTTATTGTCGCTAGGTGGACCGGGTTGAAACCCCTGCCCTCTTCATAGAAGTACACCTCTATCCATCTTATGGAGTGCTGCACGGTGTTGGGATGCGGACCCACCTTAATCCTTACCTCGAAAGGCTCGCCTGCCTTTACCTTATCAGGCGCCTCAATCTTCGGTGTGTGGGACTCAACCTTACTTATGGCTTCACCGCTCGCCTTTTCAGGCGTGTATATTAATTCTCCTAAAGTTTTCATTTTATCACCGTTAAAATAATGTGGTTAAGTTATTAAATTTAATCCTCAGAAATACAATAGATATTATTTGATTTATTAACTTACTTAAATCTCTCCTCAAACCAAACGTTCCCGCGAGGGTGGTACCCCAGCGATTCCCAGTACCCGTCCTTGTAGGTGTCGAGGAAAGTTATTTCGGTGACCCATTTAGCACTCTTCCAGCCGTAGAGGTGTGGGATAAACAGCCTTGCAGGATACCCCTGCTCCGGGGACAGAATTTCGCCGTTGAGGTATAGGGCAATAACGGATTTCTTATTGAGGAAGTCCTTCACAGGGATAACGGTTGTGTAGCCGTCAGCGCATCTTACATACACCCACCTGGCCCCGTCCTCGACACCCACCTCCTTAGCTATGGCCTCAGTAGGTACACCTTTCCACACCATTGCTTTAACGGACCACCCGGTGACGCAGTGGAAGTCGCTCATGAACTCGTCTGTGGTCATCCACTTCAGCTCCTCATAGGTGTATTTCTTAGGGTTCCTGACCTTCCCGTCTACCTTAAGTCGCCAGACAGAGACGTCCATCTGAGGCTGCCCCAGAATCCTGTAGATAATGAAGTTGGGGATGTATGTCTGTCCAGGAGGCCTCCCCTCCATATCGGTGGGGGCTGAGGAAAGCTCCGGCTCCTCACCTTGGGGATTGGATGTGAACATCAGTTTTATGAGGGACGGGTCTACGAAGCGTTTGCTTAAGGTACATACAGCCTTAATGACCTGCCTCCCCCTCGACATCAGTCTGCAGGAGGAAACTTTCTCACCTGAGTCGGTGATGAAGTGGAAGAAGTGTATCATGTATTCGTTCCCTATGGACTCATTCTCTGTGAAAACAGCGTCAGCTATGGGGAGCCTAAGCTTCTGCTTAACGTACGTCAGGATCTTCAGGGAATGACTTCTCAGGTCCTTTAAGGAGTAGAAGTCCCACATACTGGGCGTGCACTCAACTACAGCGCTCACACCTTTAGTTTTTAAGGGAGGGGTTTCCCTAACGAAGCATTCCGGCATCTTTCTGGGTCACACCAAGTAAATTATTTTCCGTGCCTGTATTAATCATTATTACGTCTTGTTCTATAATAGTTCTCGGTAACTAATTATTAAGGAACTGGCCGAGAGAATGGTTATTCTTGAGAGGGAGTATTCGTGCAAGCTCTCGGATTCGGCTAAAGATGTGAAGAATCCTGTCATTAGGGTGGTTATGGAGG
>CAYOJG010000016.1:15916-27528 GCA_964404265.1 uncultured Desulfurococcaceae archaeon
TTTGGGCGGGGAGGTACGGGATAAGGCCGTGAAGTTCCTCCTCGAATCAGTTCTCAGGGATGAGTTTTACCATCACGCCCTCCTCCAGAAGGTTTATGAGATGATTGTTAAGAGGGAAACATTCAGCGAGAGCGATCTGTGGGACACTGTCTGGCAGGAGGCAATGTTCCACGGGACGCCGGGAGGTTAATTCAGGAATATATTTTTTTAAATGTATGTACCGAGCCTTTATTTGCCTCCTCTATATACCTACTCGGTGATTACTTAGTGCTGGAAATAAGGTGGCATGGTAGAGGAGGTCAGGGTGCCTGGACCGCTGCCAACCTCCTCGCCGTCGCGGCCATGCTGGGAGGTAAACATGTACAGTCCTTCCCTGCCTTCGGCCCTGAACGTTCCGGAGCACCCATGTTGGCGTTCACGAGAATAAGTGATGAGGAGATAGAGCTGCACAGCATGATATACGAACCGGACATAGTGATAGTTCTTGACCCCACGCTCCTCAGCGTGGTTAACGTCACTGAAGGTTTGAAGAAGGGTGGAACTATAGTGGTTAATTATGAGGGTGAGGATGAGGCGCTTCTTAAGGAACTTAAGGTCAGTAAGGGTGAGTACAGGGTTGTGCACACTCCGGCAACGAAGCTCGCGCTCGATATTCTGGGGAGGCCCATCATGAACACTGCAATGATTGGAGCTCTCCTTAAGGCGCATCCCATAGTGAAGATGGAGTTCGTTGAGGAGGCTGTGAGGCAGAGGTTCCCCGGCAAGCTCGCGGAACTGAACATTCAATTGATTAAGAAGGCAATGGAGGAGGCTCGGGAGGTGTGAACCATGAGTAAGCCTAGGTCAGAAGTTAAGGAGCCGCGTGGATGGAAGGATTTACCCACATCAGCCCTCCCCTACAGATTATCAACCGAGTACCTCACCGGAGGGTGGAGGGCGTTAAGGCCCGTCATCAACTACGAGAAGTGTGTTAAGTGTATGCTCTGCTGGCTATACTGCCCCGACTTCGCGATTACATGGGATGGTGAGGACGTTCACGTGAATTACGACTACTGTAAAGGTTGCGGAATTTGTGCATACGAATGCCCAACTAAAGCAATAGATATGGTTCCTGAGGGGGGTGAGAAATGATGGTGCCTAAGATACCTCTCGAGAAACAGGTTAAGAAAGCTGTTAACGGTGATGAGGCAGTAGCCTACGCAGTTAAGCAGAGCCTTGTCGACGTTGTGTCGGCATACCCTATAACCCCACAGACAATAATAGTTGAGAAGTTCAGCGAATTCGTTGCGAACGGTGAGGTTTACACAGAGTTCGTCCCTGTAGAGTCCGAGCATTCGGCGATGTCCACGGTTGTGGGTGCGGCTGCAGCCGGTGCTAGGGCATTCACAGCAACAGCTTCCCAAGGACTCGCGTTAATGTGGGAGATTCTGCATATAGCTTCCTCGCTAAGGCTGCCGATAGTTCTCGCAGTTGCTAACAGGGCACTCTCAGCCCCGATCAATATCCACTGCGACCACAGCGACGCTATGGGTATGAGGGACGCTGGATGGGTGCAGCTCTTCGTTGAGAACACTCAAGAAGCCTACGACACGACCATACAGGCCTTCAGAATCGCTGAGCATCCGGAAGTGCACCTACCAGTAGCGGTGAACCTAGACGGCTTCATCCTGAGCCACACACTTGAGGACATACGTATGCTTCCGGATGAGGAGGTACATAAGTTCCTGGGAGGCCATAGGAAGGTCGCTAAGACCTACGTGGACTATCTGGGTAAGGAGGTGGAGATAAAGCTCGATCCTCAGAACCCAATAAGTTTCGGCCCTCTAGACCTCTACGACTACTACTTCGAGCACAAGATTCCGCAGGTTAAGGCAATGGAGAAGGCTAAGGACGTGGTTAGGGAGATACATGACGAGTGGGCTGAGCTGACTGGAAGGAGGTACGGTGATGGTGTGCTGGATCCCTACGAGGTTGAGGACGCCGATATAATCATCACCGTCCTCGGAAGCACTTCCGGAACCGTCAGGAATGTTGTGAGGCAGTTGAGGAAGGAGGGTGTGAAGATCGGTGTGTTGAGGATAAGGATGTTCAGGCCGTTCCCGTTCGATGAGGTTAGGGAGGCTCTGAAGGGTGCTAAGGTTGTTGGTGTGATGGATAGGGCCGTAAGCTTCGGCAGTTTCGGCCCCAGCTACCTAGAGATAAACACAGCCCTTTACGGAGTTAAGAACCCACCGAAGCTGGTTAACTACGTCTACGGGCTGGGAGGCAGGGACACACCGCCTCAGCTGGTGAGGAAAATGATTGATGAGTTGAGGAAGGTTGAGGAGGGAGAGGAAGTAAAGAAGAAACTCAGGTTCCTAGGTGTGAGGGAGTGAGGTGGTCGTGATGAGTGGTGAGAAACCCTACAAGTTAATCCGGTTCAAACCTGGAGAGAAGGTTGAGATGCCCTTAATACTTAACCCGAAAGAGATAGCAAGTAAGAGAACACCGATAATGCTTCCGGGCCACAGGCTCTGCGCAGGATGTGCGGCCCCGGTAGTGATTAAGCTACTGAGTTTCGCCTTAAGAGGTCCTACAATAGTGGTGAATGCAACAGGATGTGTAGAAGTTGCCACAACAATATTTCCCTACACGTCATGGGCGGTTCCATGGCTGCATGTAGCTTTTGAGAACGCAGCTGCGGCCGCGAGCGGTGTGGAGGCAGCGCTCAAGGCCTTCAAGAAGACAGGTAGGCTACCCTATGATAATGTTGATGTGGTTGCGATTGGAGGTGATGGAGGGACCTTCGACATAGGTTTCCAGGCCCTCAGCGGTATGGCTGAGAGAGGGCATAATGTGATGTATGTGCTCTACGATAATGAAGCATACATGAATACAGGTATTCAGAGAAGCAGTGGAACTCCGGCGTTCGCATGGACCACTACAAGCCCTGTAGGCAAGGTCCTTCCAGGGAAGACGCAGCAGAAGAAACCTATCGCAGACATAATGGTAGCTCACAGGATTCCATACGTCGCGACGGTATCTCCCGCATACTGGGGAGACGCAATAAGGAAGTTCAGGAAAGGTATAGAGATTGAGGGCCCGACATTCATACATGCCATAAGCTCCTGTAACAGGGGATGGAGGACAGCGACAGAGGTATCTATAGCTGTGACGAGGCTGGCTGTCGACACATGCTACTTCCCTCTATGGGAACATATACAGGGTAAGGGATACTTCCTGACCGACAGGTCGTTAGTGATTGCGAAGAACCCGAAGATGAAGAAACCTATAGAGAAATACCTAGAGCTCCAAGGTAGGTTCAGACACTTACTGAAGCCTGAGAACAAGCACCTCCTCAAACAGCTTCAGGAGTATGTTGACGCTGTTTGGGAGGACCTCCTGAACAGGGCTGTTAATGCTCCAAGATAATTTTTCCCACACTAAACCCAATACTTAAACACCCTAAACACATTCTTAATCGGTGTCTCCATGAGTGGTGAGTCAAGCAAATATGTCTGTGAAGATCCTCCATGCCTCCACGTAGTGGTTGACTGGCAGACCAAGAAGTTCGCTGTCTTCCTCGAGGACGCTGAGGAATCAATACTGTACATCCCTGCCTCCAAACTGCTTAAGGCATGTGAGAATGTGAAGGAGTTGATTAGGAAACATGTTGCGGAAGCGAAAGGTGAGGAGGCGGACCCCCTCGCTGAAAAATACTTAGGTGCGGAACTTATCGAGTATGAGGATTATGAATAGCTGGGCTTCCTACTTAATTCATCAATCTTCTTTAAACTCCGAACTTTCGCGGAGGGACCTATCTTCACATCCTTCACATACCTGACCTCATTTATCCTTGCTCCATCACCTATCTTCACATCCACCCCCTCAACAATGTTTGCCTTAACGTCGCTACCTATAACGACATCAGTTCCGTAGACATCATCCACCTCGGCCTTCCTACCTATCAAAACCTCCTCACCTATAATCACTCCAGAAACCTTACTCTCCCTCTCTATAAACACCTCATCACACATGACATACTTAAGGGACAGATCACCCGAGAAATGTCCCTCATCACACTCAATCCTTTCACTCCATATCCTTCCAGAGAAGTGGATCTCGTCCGCCTTCACCAGGTTCGAGAACTTTCCCTCCCCCGCAACCGATAGGTCTGAGCACTCAATCACCCCCTCCGCCTTAATCGATCCTGAGAATGAGCATTCATCAGCCTTCAGACTACCTGAGAAGACGGCCCTGCCGCTAGCACTTATCTCACCTCCTTTAGCGTCCCCCTCAATCTTGAGGGAGCCTGCCACGTTAATTACGTCAAAGGTTAAAGGCCCTTTAAGAACTACATCCCCGCCTACACGTATTTCACCTATGCTTCTACTCACATGAATCACCGTGGAGATAGGGAACTACTTTTTAAATCATGAACTCACAAATTGTGAGTTTCTCGAAGAAGTGTCCGAATTCTTTCATACATACTTATGTATTCATAACCTCTCGGCGTTATGAAGTACTTCACAGCATTCCCTTCCTTAAGTATATACACAAGACCCGCCTTAATCAGGTGTTTCAGTAGCTCATTCCCCCTATCTACAGGGAGGTTTGCAAACATGCATAGCTTAGTTATTCCGAGGCCGTTATAGCGGGTTGAGAGTGTTTTAAGTACATCGTACACTACGTCATGTCTGCATCTACGCATCTCTTAAGGCCCGTTACTTCCTTTCTCCAAGTAATTAATAATAGCCGCATCCGCGATACTTCATCGGTGCTTAAGCATGGGCGAAGTCTTCGCGAACGACATCGTTAAGAAGATTCTTGAGAACTACCGTACAATATGGGCTATCGGCCATGCCCAGAGCGTGCTCGGGTGGGATATGGAGGTAAACATGCCTAAGGAAGGGATTACTGAGAGAAGTGTTGCTCAGGGAGCCCTCTCAGTCCTTAGCCATGAACTCCTTCTGAGGCCTGAGTTCGTTTCTCTTGTGGATAAGGCGGACTCGCTTGAGGGGCTTAACGAGTTTGAGCGCGGTGTTGTCAGGGTTCTTAAGAGAAGTATCCGGATTGCTAAAGCCTTCCCGCCGGAGTTCGTTAGGGAGCTTAGCGAGACGAGGAGTAAGGCCACAGCCGTCTGGGCGGAGGCCAAGCAGAAGAACGATTTCAAGGCGTTCGAGCCTTGGCTCGATAAAATCATTGACCTTGCGAGGAAGGCTGCTGACTACCTAGGCTACGATAAGTACCCGTATGACGCGCTCCTAGACCTTTTCGAGGAGGGTTTAACCACAGACGATCTTGAGCCCATATTCACCACCTTGGAGAAGGGCCTTACATCAGTTCTTCAGAGGATCCTGAGTGAGGGCAGGGTTCCGAGGGAGCACCCACTTGAGAAGGAGAAGTATGATGTTGAGGCTATGAAGAAGGTTAATATGGAGGTGCTTAAACTCCTAGGCTTCCCTCTAGGTGTTAGGTCAAGGCTAGATATCTCGCCACACCCCTTCACGACGGAGTTCGGCATTAAGGACGTGAGGATAACTACTCGTTACGAAGGGTTTGATTTCAGACGCTCTCTTCTTGCAGTGGTTCATGAATTCGGCCATGCCCTCTACGAGCTTCAGCAGGATGAGAGATTCATGTTCACACCCATAGCTGGAGGCGTGTCTTTAGGGATTCACGAGAGCCAGAGCCGGTTCTGGGAGAACATTATAGGGAGAAGCAGGCCTTTCGCCGAGTTAATTCTTCCAATACTTACGGA
Source organism: uncultured Desulfurococcaceae archaeon (assembly GCA_964404265.1). Taxonomy (GTDB): domain Archaea; phylum Thermoproteota; class Thermoprotei_A; order Sulfolobales; family NBVN01; genus CAZFVC01. The sequence goes on from CAYOJG010000016.1 coordinate 21,657, forward strand.
GAACCTACCATTCGTTAAGGGGTACGGCCCTGAAGACATCTACACATACTTCAACGTTGTTAGGCCGGACTACATAAGGGTTGAGGCAGATGAAGTGACCTACAACCTCCACATCCTCCTGCGGTACAAGCTGGAGAAGATAATGATTAACGACGGTGTTAAGGCTTCCGACCTCCCTGAAATGTGGAATGAGGAGATGGAGAAGCTTCTCGGCCTCAGACCCAAGACCTACAGCGAGGGCGTGCTTCAAGATATCCATTGGGCCCACGGGACCATAGGCTACTTCCCGACCTACACTCTGGGGACGCTGCTGGCTGCACAGATCAGGAGATACATACTGAGGGACCTGCCGAACTTCTACGAACTTGTGGGCAGGGGCGAGTTCCAGCCAGTGAGGGATTGGCTACGGGAGAAGGTACACCGCCACGGATCAATATACCCGCCTAAGGAGCTTCTGCAGAGGAGTTTCGGTGAGGGAGTTAATCCGAGCTACTTCCTTGAGTATCTCAAGGAGAAGTATCTTGCGTAAAGCGCTAAATAAATAACCATTTTTTAGTTGATTCCCCTATCTACTCGGTGAGTTCTTCATGGGTTCTTGGGACGATAAGACATTCACCCGCCTCACCTACTTAAGCGACGTGAATATCAGTAAGGACGGGAGACTGGTTGCCTATACAGCTACCAGAGCCAATGTGGAGAAGGACAGGTACGACACAACCATCGTTATTCATTCACTCACGGAAGGCGGCAGAATGTTTATTGACGGTGCCTCCATGCCTAGAATATCTCCTGACGGGACAAAGCTGCTTAGCGTTAAGCTGGTGGAGGAAGGTAAGAAATCTGTCCTCATGCTTCACGACCTCCGAAGCATGAGCGGCCATAAGCTGAGAGAGTACGACGCCATCATAGATATTTCTTGGGCCCCTGACGGGAGAAGGGTTCTCGTAACAACCTATAAGAGGAGGAAGGACGAGCACCTATTCTTCGAGGAGAGGGTTCCAGCATGGTTCGACAGCAGAGGTTTCATCGATGGGGAGAATGTTGTGCTGGACATTCTAGACAGTGAATCGGGCGAGGTTATTGATAAGGTTGAGCTGAAGTTCTTCGCCATCCCATACTTCAAGCCTGCCCTATGGCTGGGCGACAAAATAGCTTACACAGTCCCTAAGCGTGAGAACCCGTTCAAGTTCGCTGATATTTACCTCTATGATGAAGGGAACCACGAGAAAATACTGGAGAATGTGTCGATGGTCGCTATTCACGCCAACCAGAAGCAGCTCCTCCTCCTAGGTAAGGAAAAGAAGGAGAAAATGAGTGAGCATGACTACCTCCACATCTGGGAGGGAGGGGAGTTAAGGCCCCTGACACAGGACCTAATCTATGATAACAGGGCCGGGAAACTTGATGCTGAAGGGAACGTGTACTTCACCATAGCTAGGGAGGGGAAAGTAACCCTCCACAGAATGGATGGGGACGGGAATGTGGAGCCTATAGTATCTGAGGACGCGTGGGTGTCTTCCTTCGACGTCAGTGATGACGGCACTACTGCCTTCCTTAAGGAGACACCTACATCACCTGCCGAACTCTACGTGTGGAGGGGAGGAGAAACCGTCAAGGTGACAGACTACAACGGGCCGGTGATAAAGTCTCTGAATGTTAGGAACCCTAAGCACTTCAGATTCGAGAGCTTAGGCCTAAAGATGGACGGGTGGTACATAAAGCCGGATGTCCGTGACGGGGAGAAGGCGCCTGTCATAGTTTTCGTTCACGGCGGCCCTAAAGGGATGTACGGGTACTACTTCAAGTACGAGTTCCAGTTGCTGAGTGATAGGGGCTACTACATAGTCTATGTTAATCCTAGAGGCAGCGACGGGTATGAGGAGGAGTTCGCTTTGAAGGTTATTGAAAGGGTCGGTCTTGAGGACTTCCAGGACATCCTTAACGGTCTTGAAAAGTTCTTCGAGCTCGAGCCTCAGGCCGATAGGGAAAGGGTCGGTATAACGGGAATAAGTTACGGAGGCTTCATGACTAACTGGGCACTCACCCAGAGCGAGTTGTTTAAGGCTGGAGTGAGTGAGAACGGGATAAGCTACTGGCTCACGAGCTACGCCTTCTCCGACATAGGTCTGTGGTTCGACCGTGAAATAATAGGTGATGACCCGCTCCATAACGAAAACTACAGGAAGCTCAGCCCGATATTCTACGTTGACCGGGTTAAGGCCCCGATACTCCTAATACATAGTTTAGAGGACTATAGGTGCCCGCTTGACCAGAGCCTAATGTTCTACCACCTCCTCAGAGATTTGGGGAAGGAGGCGTACATAGCGATATTTAAGAAAGGTCCCCACGGACACAGCTTAAGGGGGTCGCCTAAGCATAGGGCTAAGAGGTATAGGCTACTGATAGAGTTCTTTGAGAGGAAGCTTAAGAAGTATGAGGAAGGCTTCGACATCGACCAAGTGCTTAAGGACTGAGTAAACCAGACTGAACAGCTTATTTTATTCGGGCCTAAACCACATACTTCTCGAGGTTTATGAGCCTCATAATGCAGCATTACGGCCGTGCGGAAGTTAGGAAGGAGATCAGCGAGTTCGTTAAGGGCCGGTGGGTAGCGCTTGAAGGCTCCCTAGAAGGTAAAAGGCTTTTCATAAGGTATCGAGGGAGGAGACCTCTAACAATTAAGAGTGAGGCCGAAGTCTACTCACTCCTAATGAGGTACCGTGGCGTCGGAGTGAGAACTATTTACGCAACCCTCAACAAGTATAGTGACCTCAGCACCACTGAAGCGCTTGACGACCCTGCAAACATAGAATCAACCACACCGTTCTGGGATATTGACACGACCCTCGATAAATGGGATTACGCGATTAGGGCGGCTGAGGAGATAGTTACTCTCCTCGAGAAGGAAGGTGTCTCCAAGTCTGTGTATGTTCTTTGGAGCGGGGAAGGCGCCCACGTAAGGATTAATGAGAATGCTTTCTCAAGTGACATACTCTCGAAGCATCACCCCCTCGACGTGGCGTTCGCTGTGGTAGAGTATGTTATTAGGAGGCTTAAAGACAGGTTTGAGGAGCTTCATGAAAGTTCAGGAGGGGTGCTAAAAGTTGAGAACCTCGTAGATATTAAGAGGGTTTTCACAGCCCCCCTATCGCTTCACAGGAGCCGTGACCTGGTCGCGGTATGTGTCGATCCTGATAAGTTATTGTCCTTCGACCTTTCCTGGGCAGAGCCCGGGAGCTTCAGGCACAGCCCCTCATGGAGGAATTACGAGGAGGGTGAGGCGGACGCGCTGGCGCTGAAAGCAATCGCTGAGGTCGGGAAGGGCCGTGTTTTCACATCACGCGTGAAGGCCGCTAGGGTCGGTGTGACTCCTGGAAGGAGGCGTGAGGTCGTTAAGGAAGGTATTGGAAGGTTTGAGGTGATGGCTCTCCTTCAGGCCGCTCGGTATTTCCTCTTGACAGGAGATCTTGAGAAGGCTAAGTCCTTCGGCCTTAATAGGGCCATATTCTATGCGTGGGCAAAGCACTACGGCAGGACGTACGCGGCCAGGAAGCTTCCTAGGAGGTACTGGTTCGGTGGTAGCGAGGTTAGGGAGGAGGAGAGGGAGCTCGTGAAGGCCGCGGGGGAGGAGGCCTTTGTTTCCCCGCGAGGGTGGTTCGTTATGGGGGACAAGGAGCAGCTTCCTGAAGACTATGACAGGAACGTGGTGAGGAAGATTGAGAGGGTGGTGCCCTACGATATCGCATGGGAGGCGGCCCTCAAGTACCTCTCCAAGTTCCCTAAGCATGTCCTCACAAACCAGCAGAGATTCTATGAGAAGGTCTACAAGCCTGTGAGGGACGTGTTCCTTGAGAGGGTTGTGGAGGAGCCGGAGCCTGCAGAACTTTCCCCACCTGCAGCGCGGCCGAAACCTAAAGTTAAGGAAAAGAAGGAGGAACCTAAGAGGAGCGGTAGGAAATCGCTTCTGGACTGGGTGAAGAAGTCTGGCGACAGCTAAGCATGCTCCACAGCCATCCTCTCCAGCGTCTGATATAGGCGGTAGTAGAGTCCTTTCCTCTTTATGAGTTCCTGATGCGTCCCCTCCTCAACAATCTCCCCCTCCTCAAGCACTATGACCCTGTCGCTTTCCCTGGCCGTGCTGAGTCTGTGCGCAATAATTATTCCTGTCCTCCCCTTCAGAAGCCTCTTCATCGCCTTCCTAATCATTGCTTCCGTAGCCACATCAACGCTCGACAGTGCCTCATCAAGAATAACTATCGCGGGATTCCTAAGCATGGCCCTAGCTATGGCTATCAACTGTTTCTCCCCTGTCGAAAGCTTCTTACCCATCTCCCCCGCATCTGTCTGGTAGCCGTAGGGAAGCCTCTCAATGAATGTGTCTATGCCTAGCTCCCTACATATCTTCATCACTTCATCATCGCTTGCCTCAGGCCTACCGAGCCTGATATTATCCATCACTGTTCCCGGGAATAGGTAGGTTTCCTGAGGCACGTAACTAACTATCCTCCTCAGGTTCTCAAGCCTCAGCCTACGTATATCAACACCATCAATCAGGATCTCCCCCTCATCGGGGTCGTAAAGCCTCAGAATCAGGTTAGCCAGCGTGGTTTTACCTGCACCTGTATGGCCGACTAAGGCAACTATCTCCCCAGGCTTCACATGCATATTGACGTTCTTGAGGACAGGTCGTCCGGGAACATAGCTGAAGGTCACTCCCCTCACCACCACTTCACCTTTCGGGCTGCGGAGCTCCACTGGCTTCTCAACCTCCTTAACCTCCTCCTCAGCGTCCAGAACCGCGTAAATCCTTTCAGCGGCCGCGAGCGCTGCCTGAAGCGAGTCATACATATTGATGAACTGGGTTATGGGCCTCCCCAACCTGTTGACGTACTGGATGAACGCAACAATAACTCCAATGCTTAAGGCTCCTGCAGTAACCATGTACCCACCGTAAATTAGTACGGCAACAACGGCGAGGGTCGCTGTTATGTCCATAGATGGCCAGAAGATCCCCATGAGTTTAGCTATACCTATGTATGCCTTAGCAGTCTCGCCGGAGACGCCGCTGAACACCCTAGTGACCTCCGCCTCCCTACCGAACGCCTTAATTGCTTCAGCACCAGCGATCGATTCCTCTACAATCGTTGTTGCTTCAGCAACCCTCTTCCTAGCTCTCCTGTGGGCCTCCTTCAGCTTCTTCCCGAACACCTTAGCAATAATTATGAATATAGGGATGTTCAGTAGCGCAACAGCCGTAAGTGAGGGGCTTAAGTAAATCATCATCGCGACTATCCCGACCAGCGAGATAAGGTTTCCAAGGACCGATAGTATGCCTGAGACAAGCACATCGTTGAGTGTGGATGTGTCGTTAATCGTGGCGGATATTAAGTCGCCTATCCGCCTCTTCGTGAAGAAACTCATGGAAAGCCTCTGCAGCTTTGTGAATATCCTTCCCCTCAGGTCCCTTAAGTAGAGCTGCCCAACTGTCTGTATTGCGTAGCTGTTCACAGTCATGAAGCCCCACTGCCCCACAAGGACCGTTAGGTAGAGGAGGGTGGCGGGACCTAACCCATTAATGTCTGCGGTAAGTATGAAGTTATCTATCACGTATCCGAGGATGTATGGAGCGGCTAGGGCAGTGATGGAGTTCCCGACAATTGAAATGATTACGAGGGCAAGCATCCCCCTATACCTGGAAAGGTCCTTAAGTATCCTTCTAAGGAGCTCCCAGGCAGACTTCTCGGGGGCCTCCTCACCCAGCGTAGATGTCCTCAGGAAGTAGCCCGTCAGGCCTCACCACCCCTAACCGCCTCGACGTATAGGCGGTAGTAGAGTCCTTTCCTCTTTATGAGTTCCTGATGCGTCCCCTCCT
>CAYOJG010000016.1:27628-31591 GCA_964404265.1 uncultured Desulfurococcaceae archaeon
CGACGTATAGGCGGTAGTAGAGTCCTTTCCTCTTTATGAGTTCCTGATGCGTCCCTTCCTCAACAATTCTGCCGCCCTCAAGAACCACTACACGGTCGGCGAGGGCGATGAGGGACGGCCTCTGACTAACTATGAGGGCCGTCCTCCTCTTAAGGATCTCCTTCAGGTCCTCCACAAGCTTTCTCTCAGTCTCGGCGTCAAGGTTTGAGACAGGGTCGTCAAGCAGAAGTATCTTAGGGTTCCTTACGAGAGCCCTAGCTATTGCCAGCCTCTGCCTCTGCCCGCCTGAGAGGGTGATGCCTCTCTCACCTATGAGTGTGTCGTACTTATCCGGCAGTGACTCAATGAATTCATGCAGCTTCGCGGCCTTAGCAGCCCTAGCAATGTCCTCCATGCTTGCTTCAGGATTCCCGAAAAGTATGTTGTCCTTAATAGTGCCGGAGAATATGAATGGTTCCTGAGGGACTAGAGCTATCGACGCTCTAAGAGAATCAAGATCTATTTTCCTAATGTCCCTCCCGTCCAGAAGTATCCTACCCTCATCCGGGTCGTAGAACCTTACGAGGAGCTTAAGGATTGTGGACTTCCCAGAGCCCGGAGGGCCTGCGAGAAGAACTTTCTCCCCCGGAGACACCCTAAATGTGACGTTCCTGAGTACGGGCTTACCCTCAATATAGCTGAAGGTCACCCCATCGAAAACTATCTCCCCCTCCACACCTTCAAGCCTCCCCGCACCCTCAACATTCCTCACAGAAGGCACCGCATCAATAACCTCGTAAACCCTCTGCGCCGCCGCTAAGGCACGCTGGAAAGCGCTTATAGTGAATCCTAAAGCCCTCATAGGCCACATAAGGAGGCCGAGGTAGGTGATGAATGCCGTTAACTCACCGACGGTGAGGACACCGTCAACAATCGCTAGGCCGCCGAAGTAAAGCACAGAAACTAGGGAGAGACCTAGAACAAGCTGGGAAGCGTTCCCGAAGACGGCCCTAACCTTAGCAGCCTTAAGGTTGAGGGAGGCGAACTCAGAGTTCTCTTTCCCGAACCTCCCTACCTCATAATTCTCGAGGGCCAGGGCCTTCACAGTCTTAATGCCGTTAAGGTTGCTCGTAACTATGGATGCTAATACACCTAACTGATGCCTGATCTTATCATAGAGAGGCCTAATAGATAAGGCATACTTAGTGTTCACAACACCCATAATCACCATAGCTACTAACGCGATGAAGGAAAGCCTTGGACTCATAGTGAACATGAAGTAAAGAGATATCGCTGCAGTAAAGGAGAGATTCACGATATTCCTAATCTGCCACGAAAGAGTTCTGGCAAGCCTGTTCGTGTCGTTAGTGATTCTCGAGATAAGCTGACCCGCAGCCATAGAATCAAAGAACTCCATAGACTGCCTATGAATAGACTCGAAAGCCCTAACCCTTAAATCATGGGCAACATCCTGAGAAAGCTTTGCAGTTAAATACCTCGTGAAATACCAGGCAACACCGCCAACAGAAACAACACCCAGCAAAAGAAGCGAATACTTAACAACCTCACCCAAATCCCCCGGAGTTATCCCCCTATCGATAGCGTAACTAATGATTACAGGACCCAAACTAACAGTGTACGCATAAAAAATCACTACAGCAGTGGACGCAACTAACAGAGGCCATCTCCTAAGAAGATGTCTAAGCAATCTCACAAGCGTCCCATCATTCTTCAGATCACTTACCATCTTCTTTAATCACCGCATGACATCACTCGAGCAGGTGATGAATATAGTATCCCTTAACACTACTTCATAGAGGATTAAAAGAACTTCAAGAAAACAGTTATCCTTGATGTTTAGCTTCTTTCAACTCTCTCAATATCATAGGTGCTTCTGTTTTCAATTCTATTTCATGGATTCTGTTAAACATCATTATTAGGGAGGCTAGAGGATTCATAGGATGGGTTAAGTACTGAGAGATTCTAGAAAAGAAGTTAGCCCCAGCGGGTAAGCTGGTAATCGGACGTTCTATAGGCATATGCCTAGGAGAAGTAGAAATAACTAAGGCTCAATGAGGCAGCGTTCCTCTATATCCTTCGGTTGCTGGACACCCTGGACATTTGATGTTGTTCCTCATGGGGCATTCACTGCAGGAGTTTCCGCAAGGAGTATTGGGTTCATGCTGCGTAGGTATCCTTACCCTCACATATTTTGGTAATAAAATATCAAGTTCTCTTACCTGCTGTATTTTCAAGCCAGGTATATTTGTAAAGGAACAAGCATTCTTTATGCATTCAACTACCCTGCTGTTTTCCGCGATGAATACTACCTCAATCACATTTCTTGACTTATCTTTCCCGAAAAAGAACAGTCTTGGGCATTTGGCTAGAGTGTGTTGAAGATCCTCTATTTTTTCTGATTCCTTAACTGAGATTTTGAGTGTGACTGCTCTCAGACCTAACGCTTCAGAGTTCAGGAGAGGTGCTATCCTCACCACCCCTGAAGAAGTCAGTGCTTTCAGATGTTTCCTAACAGCAACCCTAGATATTCCTATACTCTTACCAATTGCTGTGAGCGTGGCTCTCCCATCCTTCTCAAGCTCCTTAAGGATTTCCGCTCTCTTACCTTCTATCCTTACAGGCGCTATACTCCCACCTTGCTGTATGTTTATCTATCCTTAATTGCATTATCTCTCAAGCCACGCACCAAGGCTGCAGCAGACTTAAATGCTGTTAAGCTCCAGAGGAATGCAAGCAGGAGATAGATAAAGAATCCTGCAACCCCTATGACTCCGTTGCTTATTGTGTGCGCAAGAAGATAGGTGGAGGCTGCATACGCTCCCAGAGGGAATGTGAAGGCCCACCATGACAACGCGTAGGGCAGACTCAGCTTCCTTAAATAGTGAAGAGTCATGACTATGGCCATGATAAGCCACCACAACCCATAACCCCATAGAAGTAGTGCGAGGAATGTTAAAGTGCCGAAACAGCTCGGTATAGTTGAGACCTTACCTATGCTTAGCAGCGAGATGATTCCCACACCTATTGGTCCAAGATTAATCCATATAGTGGGGGCAAGCGTGTTGGGTAGAGGCCTGTGCAGGAGGAATCTGTACATACACACAGCCGACAAGGATATATAGAGGAAGAAGCCAGCTCCCCAACCGAATACATTTAGCAGGAGAATCGCATCATGAATCAAGCCAGTGAACATACTCATAATCCTTGCCCCAGCCACAGGAATCACTATAAGACCTACTGGCGGAATACACCACGCAGGGTTTATATGATCTATATGCACGTGTGTCCCCCCGAACATAATGTAAGGAACAAGAATAGCGAAAAACACGGTTAAAACAACCCCGACAAACCAAAACAACATACCTAGGGATATATCCCCCAAAATCACAATATAGGAAGAGGAAAGAACAAGCAGAGAAATAGCGATCGTCGGGTAGAAACTAGACTTTATGGGATCAGTTAAATCCTTCAATGAATCCTCCCTGCAAAGAATCCACCTGCCAATCCACGGAACTAGAAGTAGAAAGAAAAGAGCAGTATTGAAATAAAGGAGAGCAAGGGAGAGAAACCTCAGAAAAGGTAGATATTCTGAATAATAAAGACTTGAAATACTGAAGATTCCTGTACCCATAACTGCTGCAAAGATCGAAGGAGGAAACGAACAGAGCCGTCCTCTCCAGTCAGTGGCCATTAACTACACCAGTCATGGAAAGAAAGCAAAGACAAAAGAATTAGGTTCCGAAACGGAACCCCTTTTATCTAAGACACTTACTATTTGTAAGAATACAAAATATTGTGGCTATGTAGAATAGGTCTGGTGGGCCCGCGGGGACTCGAACCCCGGACCTCCGCCGTGTGAGGGCGGCGTCCTAACCGGGCTAGACGACGGGCCCCAACAAAAATAACACAAACCAAATATAAGGATTAAATTCCCTTCCCTACGTATTCTTCGAGTGATTTTAT
>CAYOJG010000017.1:0-27487 GCA_964404265.1 uncultured Desulfurococcaceae archaeon
CTGCAGCAACAACTGACTCAACAGCCCTTCCCCGAACAACACCTTTCTCAACCGCCTGCCTGTAGATATTGGCTGCCTGCTCCTTAACGGCCCTAGGTAGACCCAGCTGGTCCGCAATCCTCTCAAGCTCAGCAGCAGCCTGAGTAATGTTCCTGTCAATACTGTTCTGGATCCTTGTCCTAATCTGCCACTTCCTCCAACGCATCACTTCAAGCCTTCTCCTCATCTCAAGCTTCTTCCCTGAAGCGTCACGGTCACGCCAATCAATCATTGTCGAGAGGCCGCCATCATGAATAGTTGGGGAAAGAGGGGATCCGGTCCTAGACCTCTTCTCCCTCTCCTCAGGGGTGAAGGCCCTCCACTCAGGCCCCTGATCAACAACCTTATCCTCAACAACCTCGCCAGTCTCTGTACAGATATACTCCCCCCTAAACTCATCGTAAATAATCTTGTCTGGAGGGCACTGAAAGCCCTTCTCCTTTTCTTCCTCTCTTTCTATCATGAAACCACCTAAAACACTGGTTAAGACGTAAACCTTAAAAAGAGGAATACCAACCTTTATAAATCTTTCCCCTTAAAAAGATTACCTCCATTTTACCTCCCCCATTAATATAGTAGCACGGCGACACACCTAAATACCCCACAAAATATAATGTGATGAGGGCCGCCGTAGCTCAGCGGGTAGAGCGCCGGCCTCGTAAGCCGGTGGCCGCGGGTTCAAATCCCGCCGGCGGCTCCACAAGAGAAAATCCTTAAAGTCTTCGGAAAATCTTATCGAGGGATAAATTACGCAAATTGATGAAGAAGTTATCTCTTGGGGAAGTATCAAAAAGCATGCTGAGATGCTTGTTAGTTCTTTGCGAGCTCACTTAGCTTGTTATTCTGTAGGTCGTTTTAGATGTGTTGATCCGCCAATAACTACAACAAGAACACTCTATAGTTTGGGTTTCAGACAGTATGAGATACGTAAATTTTGGGCAACTCTTTCAGTAGGGGAACATAAAGTTCCCATATACAGATATTCTCTTTCCAATTTTTATTTAGAGATAGAACACAGCATAGGGGTTTGCAACCATTATTTATGCGGTAAAACCTATATCCCTATCGATAAGTTGGATGCTAAAAGAGAAAGGACCTCGATAACACCAAGAACACATCTTCTATATTTTCGGCTGGTTGGAAAAATAGAAAACAATATGATTAAAGTGAATGCCGTTAGGCTTGCATGCATTATGCATTTTTTTGAGCCAGAATTTACTTCAAGATTCCTCAACACTATATTAGAGGCATACGGAAACCCACAAATTCTTTCGAATCTGGAAGAATGGGTTCTTACTGAAATACGGAAATGGAGGGGTGTTCTTGCTTTCATTCTTCCAAAAATTCCTGAGAATAAGAAAGAACTTTACAATTTAGTTCCCTTGATATGGTATATAGCTGGTAAACCTAGATAAAATCTACAAGTTTCAATATATTTATTCAAATTGTACGCTGGGTAAATCTACAAATATTTGTATAAATTATGTTTCCAGCTTTAACCGGGAATGTCCAATGAACCCTCAATCTAAAGCAAGAGAACAGAAAAATGGTCAGGATGTAGGGCATCTACTGTCAGGGTTAAGAATGATATTTAACAACCCTATTACGAGGAGCTATCTGGGTTTAGGGGCTAATAGGGTTCATTGTTGTGAGAGAGATAAATGCCGCGAGAACACTGTGCTATATTATACTCTTTGTAGGTTTGCTGGAGAAAGAGTCTATAATTGTCCTATAACAGCCAGGTTTCTAAGCTGGATCATTTCACAGACAATAAAGGTGGGTGTTAAGGTATTAGGAGGAGATATCGAGGCAGCTAAAAAAGCCCTAGAAGATCCAGCAGTCAGGAGGGGTGTATCTCTTGTTGTGGAAGGCTTGGCTAAATATGGAGTAACTGTCCCACAGAAAATGCCTGCCCCGTTCCTGATTGTGTGGAATTTCACGAACATGTGTAATCTTCGATGTATGCATTGTTACCAACGTGCGGACAGACCTTCTCCCGATGAATTGACGCTTGAGGAAAAATTGCGTGTAGTCGATGAGCTAGACAAGTGGGGTGTAGCAGCGGTCGCATTAAGTGGAGGTGAACCAACTATCCATCCTCATTTCTTAAGAATTGTTAGAGAGCTTGCAGACAGAGATATATACGTTGCTGTTGCTACTAACGGAACCACTTTTGCTGACATGGATTTCCTTAAGAAAGCAGTAAGGGCTGGAGTGAAATATGTAGAAGTAAGCCTAGATAGTGCTAAACCTGAAGTACATGATAGATTCAGGGGTGTTCCAGGAGCGTGGGAAAAAGCTGTGAAGGCCTTGAAGAATGCCGTAGCTTTAGGAATAAATACGGGAATGGCTACGACCGTAACTAAGTTGAATATAGGTGAAATCAGTGAAATACTTGATCTCGCTCAAGAAATAGGGGTAAATAGAGTAATTTTCTTCAATTTTGTCCCTGTGGGGAGAGGAGAGGATTATTCTTGGCTTGATCTTAGCCCTGAAGAGCGTGAAGAATTATTAAAGACTGCATATAGAGAAATGAAAAAGCGATCACTTGAAATAGAGTCTACAGCCCCCCAATATGCTAGAGTAGTTTTAGAAGTAAGCGGAGGAAATGCTGTAGCACCAACACATTTCTACGTTGGAGAAGGTGGTATGGTAAGGGCTCTCGCAGAATTTATCGGTGGATGCGGTGCTGGTAGAATATATGCTGCTCTTCAACCAAATGGTGACGTAACCCCTTGTGTTTTCCTCCCCATTAAGGTGGGTAACATAAGAAACAAAACATTCAGGGAAATATGGGAATCGTCAGAAGTTATGCAGGTCTTAAGAAATAGGGAGCTTCTAAAAGGATACTGTGGGGATTGTCCCTACAAATATTTATGTGGAGGATGCCGTGCAAGAGCATACGCATATTTCGGGGATATAACTGCACCAGATCCTGGATGCATTTTGAATGCGGAGCTATGGAAGAGTATTAAGAAACCTAAAATTAAGGTAGCCCCTTCAATACGCTCTAGAGGGTGAGCAATATGAGGGTTGTTCTTATTTCTTCTCCAGGACTAAGACAGCTCGAAATCTACCAAAGTATTGGAGTACGTGCACCTCCTTTAGGGTTAGCATATATAGCATCAGTGCTTGAGGAGGCTGGTCATAAAGTAAGCATTATTGATGCCTCAACTTTAGGTCTTTCTGTTGAAGAAACAGCGAAAATGGCTTTAAGCAATAAACCTGATATTATAGGAATATCAGCAGTAACTCCTACAGCTAAAGGGGCGTATTCATTAGCGAAGATAATAAAGGAAAAAGATCCAACATTAAAAATAGTTATGGGAGGTCCGCATGTTTCCTTTCTATACACTGAAGCACTTACAAACGGAGCAGACTATGTGGTTATAGGGGAGGGCGAAAGGACAACTCTGGAACTGATAGAATTTATAGAAAGTTTTGGTGACTCCATTGAACCTGTCAATGTTAAGGGATTAGCCTACCGAGACAAGGATGGTCAAGTAAAACTTACTGCACCAAGACCGCTTATCCGTGATCTTGACTCTTTACCTGAGCCTGCCCGTCACCTTCTACCTATGGATAAATACACACTTTTCGATAAACCCATAAAAATAATTCATGTAATGGCAAGTAGGGGGTGCCCATATGGATGTATATACTGTTCCACAAGCTATTTCTGGGGAAGGAGATACAGAATCCGTTCTCCTTCAAAGGTAGCGGAAGAGGTAGAGAGAAACACTGAAAAGTACCGCACAAATATTGTTGTTTTCTCTGATGATGAACTAACCTTACTTCCTCAGTGGGTAGATTCCTTCGTTAATGAAATAAAAAGTAGAGGTTTAGATATTACATTCACTTGTGGGTCAAGGGTTAGCAGTGTAAGTAAGGAAATGCTAATTAAGTTGAAGAGAGCTGGGTGTACAACAATTTATTACGGAATAGAATCCTATAAAGACGAAGACATAGAGAAAATTGGAAAGAGAATAACCATTTCACAGGTGATAAAAGCAGTTTCTTGGAGTAAGGAAGCAGGGATTGAAACAGCTGGGAGCTTTATTCTCGGATTTCCTTGGCAGACTGTAGAAGATATGGAAAAAACTATTAGATTTTCGATAAAGCTCGGAGTAGACTATGCACAGTATACTGTGGCCACCCCTTATCCAGGCACCCCCCTATATCGAATGGCTAAGGAAAATGGACTCATTGAGATATATGACTGGGATTATTACACGACGGTATATCCAGTAATGCGCGGATTTAGTTTCACTAGAGAAGAAGCTGGAAAGATGTTAAAGAAGGCATATAGGAGTTTCTATTTAAGGCCAACTTTCATAATCAGCCAAGTCAGAAAAGGTAGGCTGAGGACACTTCTTGACATTGTCGCAAGGGCGCTGAAAAGTTATCTCTCACACAGTGAGGAAACCGGAACGAATACTCCTAAACCTAAGAAAAGAAATAAGCGGGAATTTGATATTGCAGCTCCGCAAAAAGCAAGGTGAGTAAAAGCAGATATATTTCCTAAATTCATTAAGTATGTAGACAGCTCAGCATTTACTTTAATCCCCTGAGGCTCCCATCAGTGGCTTTCCTCCTTCTTCCTTGAGACTGCTGTAACTAGGATTAAAGGGAGTAAAAGTATCACTAGTAGCATGGTAACACTCACTCTAAAAAGTATGAAAACAAGACTAAGAAAAACATAAGGGAAATTACGTAGGGGCTCAGTCTAAGAGAGCTCTCCGCTGTGGAGGAGAAATTAAGTATTGGAAAGAAGCGCTAGCACTAAAGCGGATATGAAACTCATATAGAAGCCATAGGGATTGACTTCTACCGTCAAGACTGCAAATTTAAGAGGGGTTTAGATTAAATGTTGGGTAATTGAAATATTAATACAGTTTAATCACTTAATTCCGGATGCTTTAAGATAGGCAGCAGCCTCTACTGCCACTCGGGCAGCGAGGAAGGAGGTTATGTCTCCCACATCAACCAATGGATTGACCTCAGTGATGTCGATACTAACTACCTCCTCGCTCACAATGTTTCTAAGGATGTTGAGAAGCCATTCAGTGTTCACACCCTCTGGTTCTGGAGTAGAGACTCCTGGGGCATAGGCAGGGTCGAGCACATCCATATCTATCGATATGTGTAGTGCATCACATCCTGCAATATGTTCCTTGACTTTACTTGATACTGTTCTCAGAGTTGATCTTTCTATGTCTAGAATTGTTAAGTATTTTAGGCCGAGGGTTTTCGCGTCTTTAAGTTCTTCCTTATCTATCGCTCTTACGCCGATAACCATCACTTTCTCCGGGCCTAAGAGCTCTAGAACTCTCCTAGTGACGCAGGCGTGTGACCATCTGTACCCGAGGTATTCTCTTCGGAAGTCGAGGTGTGCATCAAATATTAGGGCGCAGGGCTTAACACCCAGCGAACGTAACACACCTTCCACAATCCCGTAAGTTATTATGTGGTCCCCGCCTAAGTAGATAGGTACTCTGCCCTCGCTAAGAAGTTCCTGCGCAACGGAGGAAAGATTTCTCAAGGTTGCTTCAGCACTGCCATGGACTGTGAACACATCACCTTCATCCACAGGAGGGTTTTCATCAATGCTTATGCCTGCCCTCAGGGAGTATGTTTCTAGGCTTTGGGAAGCGATACGTATTCTGCTGGGGGCGAATCTTGAGCCGGGCCTAAAACTGTTTGTTGAGTCGAAGGGTACGCCCACTATACTTATCCTCGTTTTGGCAGGGTCGCCACTCACTCCGAGAAAAGTATGTGGCTCCTTAATCAGGTAGAGTTCCTTCACCTTAACCACTCCTTTAAAACATTAAATACTAAGTTAAAAGGTAGAGGTAAGGTGGGTTTCGGGCATGGGGGAAAGAGATAAGTACGCTAAACTCGTTGAGCTCGCGAAGCGTAGAGGCTTCTTCTGGCCTTCCTTCGAGATATATGGCGGTGTCTCAGGGTTCTATGATCTGGGACCTTTAGGGACACTCCTTAAGGAGAACATTAAGAGGCTATGGCTAGACTACTTCGTGACCAAGCACTCCGACATGGTAGTGGCTATCGAGACTCCCATGATTACGCCGGAAATTGTTTTCAAGGCCTCTGGGCATCTGGAGAGCTTCACCGACCCCATAGTTTCGTGTAATAAGTGTGGGAGGGTTTTCAGGGCTGATCAACTTATTGAAGACGCCTTAGGCATCAAGGTTGAGGGGAAGACTCCTGAGGAACTTACTAAAATAATTAAGGAGAAGGGGGTTAAGTGTCCCGTCTGCGGTGGTGAGCTCGGGGAGGTCCGGACATTCAACCTCCTCTTCCAGACCTATATAGGCCCCTACTCCAGGGATAGGGGATATCTCCGCCCTGAAGCTGCTCAAGGAATGTTTCTGGCTTTTAAGCGTGTGCATACAGTCATGCGCTCTAAGCTTCCTTTAGGAATAGGGCAGATAGGCAGGGTAGCTAGGAACGAGATATCGCCTAGGCAGAGCATGATTAGGTTAAGGGAATTCACTATTATGGAGGTCGAGTTCTTCTTCGACCCTTCAGAGAAATACTCACCTCCGTTCGAGAGATTCAACAGCAGGCTGAACATCCTCACTGCGGAGGACCGGCTTAAGGGGGTTGAGAAGCCCACCACTTACGATGCGGAGGAGGCTGTGAAGGAAGGCGTGGTTAAGAACGAGTGGCTCGCCTACTGGATGGTTGTTTCTAAGGAGTTCGTTAAAGAGCTCGGTGTGGCTGAAGAGGAAACATTCTTCGAGGAAAAGCTCCCCGACGAGAGAGCGCATTACGCCACCCAGACGTTTGACCAGATGGTTAAGGTGAGTAGGTGGGGCTGGGTGGAGGTGTCAGGCCACGCCTACAGAGGGGACTACGACTTATCTAGACATATGAAGTTTTCTGGCCAGGACCTGACAGTGTTTAAGAGATTCCCCGAGCCGAGGGTTGTGAAGGTTAAGAAGCTGCAGGTCGATAAGGCGGCTTTAGGGAGGCTTTTCAGGGGGGACGCACCTAAAGTCCTTAAGAAGCTGGAGGGTTTGGACCCATCTAGCGTGGAGAAACTTAGAGAGGCGGGTGAGAAGTATGTTAAGGTCGGAGAGTTCGAAGTTCCTTTATCGATGTTTTCAGTGGTTTCTGTGGAGGAGAGGCTTACCGGAGAGAAAATAGTTCCCCACGTGGTGGAGCCTTCCTTCGGTTCTGAGAGGCTTGTTTATGTAGCTCTCGACAAGTCGTATTTTGAGGAGAAGGACAGGACAGTCCTGCGTTTCTCTCCGAGGATAGCCCCTGTTAAGGCAGCTGTTTTCCCCCTGCTCGCTAAAGAACCCTTCACCAGTAAGGCAAAGGAAATTTACAGCATGCTGAGGGATTCAGGCATTATGGCCATCTATGATGAGTCTGGAAGCATCGGGCGGAGATACGCTAGGGCTGACGAGATTGGTGTGCCTTACGCGGTAACGGTTGATCACAGAACTATGGAGGACGGGACTGTTACGGTGAGGTTCAGGGACTCTAGGGAACAGATAAGGGTGGATGTCAGCGACATTGTGGAGTGGATTAGGATGAAGGTTTCTGTTTAGAGGTGAAAGCAAAATAATAACCCCCTACACAATTAATTATTGCTGAGGTGTTTGCTCTGAGCGAGGAGAAGGACGTTAAGGAGAAGCGAGACATTAAGCAGTTAGTCGCCGTCATACCTCCAGCTTCTCAGATTCTGAGGAAGGGTGAGTCGAAAAGGAAGGAGCGCAGGATAAGGGTGAGGCTAAGGGATGAGGTTCCTGAGGACGAGCTGCATCTGAACCCAGCCCTCGCTAAGGATCTAGGGATCACTGGTAAGGCTGAGCTATCAGTCCCCGGGAAGAAGAGAATGGTTTTCAAGGCCGTAACGAATGAGGCTATTCCGGAGAATGAGGTCTGGGTTAATGCTGAGCTTATGAGGGAGAGGGGTGTAGCGGACAACAGCCTCGCAACCGTGAGGGGCGGGTGAGTGGAGGAAGCTATAATATTCCGTGATTTTGAGGAGTATGCCATCAAACTTGATTCACTTCTCACCAAACTTAGGAAACAGGTAGGTAACTTCCTTAAGGGGAGAGCAACATTCACTGATCTTAAGCCCAATATTGTTAGATTAAGGCACTATAACGAACTAATGACTAAAACGCTTAGCTCTGCAGAGGGAGAAGAGATATCCAGTGAGTACAGGGATCTATTCCTAACCCTCGTGGAGTTCGTTATGACCGTGTCCCTAGGTGAGGAGAGGGATATCCTCGAGACGCTTAGGAAAGCTCTCGAGAAGAAGGGAGGAGATAAAGAGAGAAAACTGGTTGCTGAAGCCTTGAATGAGATGAATATTTTAGAAAAATCTGTGAAGAAAATTTACAACAGTTTAGGCAAGCTCTGAACTATTTCTATGTGTGATGCATATATAATCATAACATTAATTAGCCTCTCGCCTAAAACCAATTGGGCAAGAGGCATGTCAGAGGAAAGCATACGGATTGAGCCAGCAGTTGGTGGCGAGAAGGAGAGCATAGCTGAATCCCAGATAATGGAGCAGCTGAACGCAATGCTTAGAGATGTTCAGGAGGTTTACCGTGAACTGATATTCCTATTCAAAGACCTGGACGAAGGAAACACTAGGGCTGTGGATAAGAGGTATAGAAGGATTAGGAACCTTAAGAACGGGATTGAGGAAGCAGGCATTAACTTGATGGAGTATGTGATAAGGGTTTCGCCGACCCTGATGTTTAAGGACGTCTACGTCACAATCATTCAAGATCTGGTCAGGGTCGCTGAACACGGTGAGGCCGCAGGCTACAGGAACCTACTCCTCAGTAATAAGGAGTTTGAGAGACTGCCCGATAACCTCTACGCGTTAATGGATGCTGTTCTGAGGAAGCTTGTAGACATGACTGACGTAGTGTCGGAGATGTTGGGGAAGGTTGGGACTAACCATAAGCAGGTTAGGGAGCTTTACGTGAAGCTGATTAAGGCGGAGAACGCTATCGATGATCTCTACCGCGAGAGCGGTCTTGAAATAATTAGGAAGTACAGCGGTGATGTGGGGGCCCTTATACTGATTAAGGAGCTCTTCGATAAGTTAGAGGACGCGGCCGACCTCCTGAAGAGGGTGGGGACATATATCAGATATATCTCCCTCCACAAGTGAGTCCGTTAGAGAGTGTAGGAAAGGGTACGCAAGGCTCTTAGGCTCGAAAGCATTAGTCTTCGATATCGATCTCGCTAACTGCATATTCTCTAAGGGCTTCTTCGGGAAACCTGTAGGCATAAAAAAACCAAAGACCACAGAGGTTAACAGACCTATAGAGCTGTCGATTCTGGAGGCTACCTACCTCAGCGAAGTAGGGGTGCTTGAGGTTATTGAGGGCGACACCAAGCTCAGCCATGAGGCACTCCTTAAGCGGGCCTCTTCCCTTGTCGAGGACTTTGAAACAGTTTACCCCGTTTATAAGGAGCTTAGGGAGGGAGGCTTCATCGTAAGGTCAGCGCTTAAGTATGGGGCAGACTTCGCTGTCTATACTAAAAGGCCTGGACTTGAGCACGCCCCCTACCTTGTTAAGGTGCTTCCGTACGATAAGGTTATCGACCCTGGAGACCTCATAGGGTGGGGCAGGGTTTCCCACAGTGTTAGGAAGGACCTTCTTCTAGCCATAACTTATCCGTCCGGAAAAATTGATTACATAATCTTTAAATGGATTCGACCCTAAAGATAATTGGTAGGTCTTCATCATCCCTGGTGATTAGGTTGGAACATAAAGATAGGCACCATGATTATAATCCCAAGCAACGATACGGGAGATACAGAGGGGAGAGGCACGGCAGATACAGGGAAGATAGAAGGTGGGAGCACCGCTCCGTGCAGAGGAAGGACCTAAAGCCTATGCCTCTAGGGGATAAATGCAATCCTTTATGTCCCTTCTTTAGATGTGGTAAGAACGCATTAGTCATCGTTAATAGGGTGGTTAAGGGTCATGTGCAGAAGGCAGCTATGTGTAGGTGGATAGGTGACCAGTGTTTAGGGGCTAAGTGCCAGTTCGCTTACTGTGAGAGGAAAGCACTTCTCCCGGACGGGAGATGCGCCTTCGCGGTTAAGTTCAAGGACAGTGGGGATGCTTTCATGAAGGAGCTTGAGCAGAGCGAGGTAGATAATAAGGTCAGGAACCTTCTGAGCCGTAAAGTCGGCCGCAAAGAGTCGTTTCTGGAGTGACTTTTCCTCCCCACCTAGCATAGATATCGTTCTCTATCCCCAGAATATCCAGTATTTTCCCGCATATGTTGTCAACAAGGTCAATGATGTTTTCAGGTGCTCCATAGAAGGGAGGTGAGGCAGGCATAATTACGGCTCCTGCAAGCGAGGCTTTCAACATATTTTCAATATCGAGCGCTGATAAGGGAGTCTCCCTTACAAGTAAAACTACTTTCCTCCCCATCCTCAAAGCATTCCCAGCGGCCCTACTTACTAGAGTGTCCTGCCTAGAGGTAGCTATGTCGGATAATGTTCTAAGGGTGCATGGAGCCACTACTACGGCATCTATTGGAAAGGATGAGGAAGCTATAGGCGAGTAGAAATCGGAGTCTCTGTATACCTTGAAAGATACATCCTTGAGGAAATTCAGTAGTTCTTCATGATCCAAGCATTCCGCGGCAGACACCTGAAGGGCACCCTCACTAACTACCGTATGTAGCTCGACTCCATGCTTCTTGAAGTGTTCAGCAAGCCTCAGACCGTAGATTATGCCGCTGGCCCCCGTTAATCCGAGAACAACCCTCAATAACTCACCAAACCTTTAATGAGTCGGGGAAAAATATCTATTGAGCCAATGATGATGCTCGAAAGGAATGATGCGTGATTAACCCACGCAGGTCTGAGGGTTGGTGTATAGTTGAAAAACTATATTGTGGCTTCCTCTCCAGGTTTCAGGATTATGGGTTTTACGTTGGGTGCGAACTTGCTTAGCCATTTCTTGAATTCTTCAGGGTTTCCTTTGATGACTGGGAAGGTTCCGTAATGCATCGGTATCACATACTTTGGGTTTATCAGTTCGGCGGCCTTAGCAGCCTCTTTAGGTCCCATAGTGTAGTGTCCCCCGATGGGTAGTATAGCTACCACCGGGCTGTATAGCTCGCCAATCAGCTTCATGTCGTACATTAGGCCGGTGTCTCCCGCATGGTAAACCATCTTCCCTTCCTTCCCGAAAACCACGCCTGTAGGGTGACCCCTCATGCTTGAGTGGAACGCGGGGGTTAATACGGCGTAGAAGCCTTCCCCCAGATCTATGGGGCCACCGATATTCGCATCAATAACTCTGGAAGAGTCTCCCACAGCCTCAGCTATATAGTTAGCTATCTCGAAAATGGCTACCGCCTTAGCCTTCCCAGATCTCTTCATAATGGTTACTGCATCACCTAAATGGTCTCCATGGTCATGAGTCACTAAAATATAGTCCGCGTCTACATTCGGCTCTCCCTTAAGAGGGGATACAGGGTTTGTAAGCCACGGATCTATAAGGAAGGTTTTTCCATCGATCTCTACCTGGAAGGCTGAATGACCGAACCACTTAATCCTCATGCTATCACCACAAACCTTTTAATTTAACCACTCATAAGCTCTCCCCAAAACACTTAATCCTTTCCTTACTTTCCTTATCGGTAAATCTAATGGATGAGGAAGTGTTGAAGGCGTATCTTAAGGCCGGAGATATTGCGTACAAAGCGAAAAAGTTTGCTTCGGAAGTGGTGAAGCCCGGTGTCCCCATACTGGATGCGGCCGAGAAAATCGAAGGATTCATCAGGGAGGAAGGGGGAGAGCCTGCCTTCCCTCTAAACCTTTCAATAAATTACGTCGCGGCCCACAGAACCCCGCTAGCTGACGATCCAGAAATTATTCCTGATGATTCCGTGGTTAAGGTGGATCTAGGTGTTCATGTTGATGGCTATATCGCGGACACAGCAATCACCCTGATATTTAACGATAAGTATGTGAGGCTGGGAGAGGTAGTTAAGAAAGCTCTGCTGAAGGGGCTTGCAACAGTCAGGCCGGGAATAAGGTTCAAGGATGTTGGGAGAGTTATAGAGAAGGTTATTCGAAGGGCTGGATACAGGGTCATTAAGAATCTCTCAGGGCATAGTTTAGGGCAGTACGTCATCCATGCAGGGGAGTCGATACCTAATTTCAAGGATCCCATGACCCTCGGTAAGTTCAGGACAGGTAGAGCCTACGCGATGGAACCCTTCGGCACCGACGGTAAGGGATGGGTTAGGGAGGTTAAGGGCAGTGTGCAGATATATTCCCTCCGCTCTCTGGAAGCATCTAGAGGTTTGAGCGAGGATGAAGCGAAGGTTATTAATTACTTGGTTAGTACAAGGAAGACGCTGCCATTCTGTGAGAGGTGGTTAACACATTTATTCTCTGAATTGAGCGCCCTGCGTGAAACGCTTCAGTCACTCGTTAATAAGAAGCGTCTCTACGCCTATCCTGTTCTTGTGGAGGTGAATAAGGGTTACGTGGTTCAGTTCGAGGAGACATTTATAGTTACGGAGGATGGAATAATAGTTACAACGAATCCGGAGGTTAATTCTGAACTAGAATCTTTAAAAAAGGGTTAGCGTAAACATCTAGGTAGGGCAGTATGGTGATAAGATAATGGACGGAGGCAGTGACTGGGCATCAACGCTCCTGGTTATCCTGATTATGGTTTCGTTTCTCCTTAATTTCACTGACATACCGCAAAAGATTCAGATGATGAGATACTCCTCCTACATAAGGAAAAGGATTGCGCAGCTGACGGAGATTGAGGATGAGGGAAGGAAGAAGACTCTTAAGTACCTTAACAAGTTAGGGATTAAGAACCCTAAGAAGGTGATTGATGGGTTTGTCAATAATTTCTTCATGATTTCACCTGTAGACATCGAGCCTACCGATATAATTAAGCGTCTGCGGCACCTCGTGAGGAACAGGGACGAGTCTGTGAGGACCTACGTCATGGAGAACATGCCAGGCCTTGATCTGGTACAAATACAGAACGCTGAGGTAATGCTGGAGGTTGCATCAATACTATCTCAAATAACCAAGATTGTGAAGCATTACTATCAGATAGGACTAAAGTATAATAACTGGGTCCTCATGATGCAGCTCGCGCTAGAGCTTCAGCAAATTGTTAAGCTGGCTAAAACCTACGGTGATGCAATGGAGGCCTTCGCTATGGGGACACCGATAGGTGATGGTGTAGGTCCTATGGTGGCTAGGGAGCTTGCCCTGAAGGCAGAACCTAGGGAGATTGTGAAGGAGACTGTGGTTTACGAGACGGAGCTCGATAAGAGGAAGCTCTACGTAATTAAGGCTAAGGGACCTGGATCCACTGTCGGCTGGCCCGGTGAAGCGGTGGAGAAGGTTGTTGAGGAGCTGGGAGGCAAGGTCGATAGAATAATCACTATTGACGCAGCTCTCAAGCTGGAGAGTGAGCCCAGCGGTGAGGTCGCCTACGGTGTAGGTGCAGCCATAGGTGATATAGGCCCCGAGAAGATCGCTATAGAGAGAACAGCAATGAAGTACTCAATACCACTGGACGCTGTGGTCGTGAAGATGTCTAACGAGGAAGCAATAAACACTATGAATAAGCAGGTTTATGAAGGAGTTATGAAGGCGTTGAGAGTCGTTAAGGACATCATCAGAAATAAGGTTGAGGAGGGAGGTAAGGTAGTTGTTGTCGGTATAGGGAACACAATAGGTATAGGCTAGGTGGTAAAGTATGGATATATCCGCATTTGATCCGTTCACGCTCATAATGATCGGGCTCACGGTTTTCCTAGTTGTTTACTTGTTAACCTCCACTTTCCTCACTAAGAAGAGAGAACCCCCTAAGAAAAAACTGGTTACAGTACTCACATGCCTTAACTGCACCTACATAGAAAAAAGAAACTATAAGGAAGGTGACTACGTGGGCAAAACAGTGGGAGAATGCCCTAAGTGTGAAGGAAATATGGTAATTAAGGCCATATACTCGGAGATTGAGCAACCTAAAACATAAAGCCTATAAACCCTTGAAGGTTACTTAGGTATGGCGGCCCCGACCATAGCGGCCAGGAAACACCCGGACTCGTCAGATCCCGGAAGTTAAGCTGGCCGCGTTGAGCAGGGCCGTGAGGTCCGCGAGGCCTCGTAGCCCTGCTCAAGTTGGGGTCCCGCCCCCAAACTTCTTCCACCCAATAATCTTCTCCTAAGTACTCCAAGAAAGTTTCTTTGAAGTAAGTAACTGAGAAACGGTTTAGAAGGAAAGTAACGGAAGCTGGTGGAGGTGTGGTAGCCGGGCGGGGATTCGAACCCCGGTCACGGGGGATCCCCCCGTTCGGCCACGGGCCAGATTCGGGCCGCTTCATAGGAAGCGGTGCCCCGCATCCTTGGCCGCTAGACGACCCGGCTACGCTGGTGCCGCCGCGGGGGTTTGAACCCCGGACCTCCGGATCTCCCAGGACGGGGCCGTATGAGTCCGGCGCTCCACCAGGCTGAGCTACGGCGGCATCATTTTTAGAATCTGATTTGCGGGTTTTAAGCTTTAGTCATGAGTGGGTGGAGGAAGAATTACTTAGGGATTAGAGGGCCTTGGATAGTCTTTCCCTCAGCTCATCCTCAATCATTAGTTTAAGCTCATATCGATGTACCCGGATTAGGTGGAGATACATCCCCCTCTTTGTGTATGGTCCTTTCCTGCAGATGTTGCAGTAAAGTAGGCCGCTATTCACCCTAACAATTTCTGAGGACACCGCCTTTATTACGTCCTGAGCTATCGGGTACAGGGATTGCCCCGTTATTATTTGAAGCTTTCTTTGATCGTACTTTATTCTAGATGCGTGGCGGGCAACGAACTCGATCAGTTTTTCGGAGAGTATATCTATTCTCGACAACTTAAATCCCATTGACACCACCTACTGTGACGACGAGTGCTGTAGCTATGCTTTGAATAAGTGTAGCCGGGTCATCGCTGCTTAAAACCCTCTGCAAAGGTTCGGGAAGTGTCCTCCTTTTCCTTCTGAGGATTCTGGTAAAGAATTCCTTAGCCTTCGCCACATCTCCTGGTGAGTAGGCTGAAATACCGTTCCTTATCTTATCCCTTAATTCAAGCACATGCTTAAGGATGTTAATCATGGAGTATTCATCTATCTCGGTCTCCCATAGGGATTTATACGTATCTTTTATTGCTGAAGCAAGCCCGTCCACGTACTTCCCGGTGTTCAGATGTATGGCTAGTTCCCCAGCAATAAGGCATGTAAGCTTACCTAGCTCGGAAGCGAATTCATTCATGCCTAAATCCTTCAGGATCTTCGCCGCGGAGAGAAGCATGACGTATTCATTAGCCAGAGACTCTGCTTCGACCGCCTCACCTAACTCCATTGAGAGTGTTCCGATATTAGCTGGATGAGTGAGTGAGCACAACCTCAGCACCAATTAATCTCTTAGGTAATACTAGACGATATAATGGGGTATATACTTGGTGTTTCACCGGTATCATTACAGATCAGCTGTCTTTCCGTGAAGAAAGCCCTTAATCTTGAGGCCGTATTACTAAAATTTCTAAAATGCCCCACCCTCATATGTAGTGGAGGTGATTAGATTAAGCTGCAACACCTTCGCTAAGGAGTTTAGGGTGTCTACCTCCCGCAGATTCGAGGTTGTGTCGATAATGCATCTGGCTGAAGAGGCGCTTAAGGAGTCAGGAATTAAGAACGGGATTCTCCATGCTTTCCTCCCGCACGCCACAGCCGCTCTGATAACTAATGAGTATGAACCGAGGGTGGCTAGGGACTACCTGAAATGGGTCAGGACCTACGTCCCTCCCGAAGCGGACTGGGAGCATAATATGATTGATAACAATGCCCATGCACATATAGCCTCAGCCCTAATAGGGTCTTCCCGAACCTACCCAGTAATTAATGGAAGGATTGTTAGGGGGACCTGGCAGGAACTAATGCTTCTCGAGCTTGACGGTCCTAGGAATCGTAGAGTAATTATCCAGATTATTGGCTGCTAGAGAACACCTCACCCCATACTTTTTCTGCATAAGTCAATATCTCCTTAAGAACACCTGACTCATCAAGTTCACTGGTTATTTTACACTGCTTCGCAACGGTTTCCTTCCCTGTTGAAGAGACTTTCACGCTGAGGAGGAGCTCGTTCTTCTGATTATATACCCTGATGAAAATTGTCCTGCTTGGGGCAGCCTTAGAAATAATTATCTCTGATGCGCTGTTCCGAAGGCTTCTCAGAATCGAGATCAGGGGGTTTATCCCGAGTTTCTCTACTATTTTTGGAGGAACATCATCCGTCAGACTCAAGGAAATCTCGGTAACGAAGGGGGTTATTCTCAGATCCATTACTCGGTTCCCATCAATAGAAACATTGAGGTACTTAGCATCCTCCAGCTCGGTGTATTCAACGGATGTGCCGGGGATTTCCTCCACGCTTCTCTTAAGCTCCTTCACACTTTGCTGGAGACCTCCTCCCCGAAGGATTTGTGTAAGCAACTTCCTATCCCTCTGCAAATTATCCATAGAGAAAGATATAACGTTTAAGGATATATATTTTCTCCGCAGGTTCTTTGGAGTAATTCTTTAGCTTTAGTGTATAGCTGGATAGGGTCGGCATCGCACTTCACCCCGTATGCGATAAACCTTATTGTCCTTAATTCCCCAAAGATTTTTGCACCTTCGAAACGCAGAGTTATTCCTTGAGCAGGTATTTCTGCGGTTAAACAGACTTTCTGCCCGCTCTCCTCGACGCATTCGTATTTTTCGAAGCAGAATGGACCTCCGGGGATGTCTCCTATTACCTCTCCTACACCTTCCTCACAGACATAGGTTACTTTGAGGTAGTTATGTATTATGTGCTCTATAACTATCGGCATTCACAACCCTTCGGGAAGGTTAGAATAGGGGTGTGAGCTTAGACCCGCAGTAGGGGCATTTCCCTTGAAGGGCTTTATAATCGCCTGCGCAGAAATAGATCTCCCTACCCTTAGAAGCACATTTGGGGCAGGTGTATATAGGATCCTTACCCACTATTAACCTTCTCCCGCATATTGAGCATCTTTTAGTTGCCCATCCCAGGTGTCCGCCAGCGTTAATTCCTCTCAATGTGCTCACTTTCTATTCACCTAACACACCTGCAGTGAAGGGCTAATAAGGTTTATGAGGTGATGCGGAAGAGTCTTAACTGGATTCACGGTTTATTTCCATAGGTTTAGGAGATGAGTGTTGTCAGGATTTATGCGGTTGGAGACGTTCATGGACGCAGATACTTCCACATATTCACTGCATCTCTCCAGTCGATAGTGGGAATGCGGCCTGACGTGATCGTTTTCGCGGGGGATATGATTGACGAGGGGAAAGTGGATGATTTAGAGCCGATAGTTAAGGAGGTGAGGAATAAGTTTCCTCAAGTCCCAATAGTCTCGATATTCGGTAATGAGGAGTATCATGAGATTGAGGGTCTGCTGATTAAGCGTTTCCCCGAGATAATATGGTTGGATGACTCGGTCGCCATCCTAACCCTTAATGGGGTAAAGGTAGGGTTCGTAGGTACTAGGGGAGCTTTAGAGAGACTTACCTTCTGGCAGAAGAGGCATAAGCCAGAGCTCGCGAAAGTATATGAGGAGAGGCCTAAAGTAATTAAGAAGCTGATTAAAGAGGTGAGGAATTACTCCGATATGGTTGTATTCATATCTCATTACGCCCCCACGTACCTGACTGTTAAGGGTGAACCTGAGAAGGTCTATCCTTACATGGGTTCCAGACATATGGAGAGGGTTATCAGGGAAACGAAGCCTGAAGTAGTTATACATGCTCACGCACATAATGCGAGAGTTGTTGAGGCGTCACTCAACTCTTCTAGGATATTTAACGTATCGCTTCCTGCAAGGAAAGGGATAGCAATTATTGAGGCCCGTCCAAGGAAAGGGATTCTTTCCTATGTGGGTAGGAGTTATGGGACTGCCCGTTGACATGGAGGGTGTGGGTGAATACCTAGATATCACCCCCGTAGCAACATACTTTCTTTTAGCGGCTAATACTTTAGTCTTTCTAGGAGTTAACATTCTCTTTCCTTTCCTGGGTTTCAGAACCTATGATGAACTTCTTTTCGCTTACGGTGTTTATCCAGCAGACATACTTTCCTTTGAAACCTTCTACCGGGTATTTACCTCTATGTTTCTCCATGCGGGAATATTCCATCTGTTCGGAAACATGTTCTTCCTCTACATGTTTGGTAGAAACGTTGAGAAAGTTATGGGGACCTTTAGATTTCTCTTTTTCTATCTTCTTTCCGGAATTATTGCTGCCCTTTTCCACACCTTAAGTATCGTGGTTGCTTCCTATGCTTTACCAGGTCTTCAACTTACACATCCTGAATACTGGCTCATTCCATCCGTCGGTGCTTCAGGAGCGATTAGCGGTGTTTTAGGCGCCTGCCTAGTGCTGTACCCAAGGGCCAGGCTCATAACCATATTCTACTTTTTCCCTGTACTCATGACTGTGGAGGCCTACATAGTGATATGGTTTCTTTTCCAAGTATTCATGGGTATGGCTTACGGCGTTTCTGCAGGTGTTGCCTTCTGGGCACATCTTGGGGGATTCATCGGCGGAATATCACTTCTGCCGCTTTTCGTTAGGAAAGAAATCATAGCGATTCTAAGGCGGAAGCGTCTGCTGATGCAGATTTACGGAATTGTTTAGGAACTACCCACTACCCTTCTCCAGAAGAAGATGCCCCACGAAGACAGCTTCCGATAAGACTGGCAGAAGTCCGTGAAGATGCTCACCTTTCCTATGAAGCGAGTTATCCTCCTTAAGGAGTCTCATGAAGTCGTCCTTACCTCGGAGGTTAAGATCGGTTTTCATTCCATATACTGCTTCGAGAAGTTCTCCATAGATCTTGACTGTCACCTGATTTAAATCTCCAGTCTTCAGATAATTTTCTGCGAACCTTTGACCCAGTTCCACAATCCTTGAATGGCGGGTGACGTAGAAATCAATTATCTTATGCCTCTTACCGGCTTCCGTGAGGAGATCGTGGAGACTCATGTTCTCTGTCTTTATTCTGCCCGGAGTTATTCCGGAGTATTCTATCGAGGTATGTATTTCCCCGCCTGCCCTCCTCAACTCCTCAAATAGTTTAAGTGTGTCCTCCTCCCCGTTATAGAGAAGAAGAGATGAGACCCCTTTACGGTATGTATCGATTGACATATGGCCGCCAGATTTAATGGAGTAGGACGCTGCAACTACTGCAGGTATCAGAACTATGTGGAGCTCTGGAAGAGCAACCTTCTCAAGAGCCCTTGAGCTTGAGCGTATGGCCCTACCTATCAGTGTGCCTATTTCTGCGTCAACAAACCTGCTTCTTCCCTTAGCTATCTCTTCCCCCAGTTCCGCTGCTTTGAAGTACTGCGGGAGGGAGGAAGTTAGGAGACGTATGAAGCAATGAATATCTTTGTAGTATGTTGAGTAGCGGTGGGGAGCACCAGGCTTCACATAGGAGTATGTTGCCAGATCCATAGACTCGATTAGCACCTTAAGTATTTCAATCAAATCCTGCACCATTACAATACCTGCTGAGGCATTAAGACAATTACGCATCCATTTTTTATTGTAACATGACTAGGTAGTTATTTAACAGGGTTAGGGATGGGTAGAGTATACCAGGTCGCGCTCACGTCGCTGATATCGATATTCTTCATAAATCTTTTCAGCATTTTCGGGTTCGCTAAAACTATACTTCCCTACTTCGCCGCCCTGACCGTGATTATGGTTTACGCCCTATCAAGATGGAACATCAGTTTAGGGAGGAGAGAGTTTAAGGAGAAATATGTTAAGCCAATGGTTCTTGAGGTCGGAGGCAAGCATATCCTTCAGGAAGTAGTTTTCGATCTTTCGTGGAGGAATGAAATACTCTTCAATATCGGGGGGTCTGTTTTCCCTCTATTTCTTTCTCTTATACTATTTTATCATACAATAACTCTCCTCTCCATACCTCCATCCACAGTTGTGGTGGCGGCAGGATTTCTTACAGTAGTGTACAATAGGTTAGCGACCTTTATGAAGGGGAAGGGTCTAGGTGTTCCTTTAGCGGCCGCGGTTGGAGTCACTACAGGCACTATGCTGTCCCTATTCCTTTCGGGAGGAGTGAGCGTTGAGGGGATATACCTCCTCACCTTCTCCTCCAGTTCGATAGCTGCCTTAGTAGGGATAGATATTATGAATTTGAAGAACTCCGCACTTTTCCGAACGAAGTACGTGATTATAGGAGGTATGGGGCCTGCGGACGCTATCCTAATTCTCCCTATAATGTCTTCCCTCCTCGTGAATGCTTTCATAACCATCCTAACATGACTCAACGTTTTAACCGCGGGAAACTAATTATTCTGGATGATGTCCACCGGCAGGATCTGAAGATGTGATGATACTCCCAGGACTGAACTAGCTGCTTCTTCTGAAACGGACGTGATTAGCTTTAAGGAGCTCAACAACCTTCGTATCAATCCGCACTAGATGTTCCGGACTTGATGAAGCAATCCTAATTGAAACTATAGGATATTGTCCCCCAACCTCGCTCCTTGGTGCACCCACACTTACCGGTAGAACCTTCACTAGAGTGTATGAGTCGCCGCATATGTAGGAATGGGTTTCAGGTGAGCAAGCCATGCCGGACTCCATTAGCGTTCTCTTCAGCTCCTCAACAGTTTTCAGAATTTGTTCCAAGTCTTGGGCCGAGGAATCGATTACGAGTTCAGTAGTGTATATGCTCAAACCACCTCAACCCCTCTATTAGAAATCTCATGAATAGCTTCCTCAGCCACCTCCTTAGAGGGTGCCTCCATAAGTATCACCACCTTCGCATAACCAGGCTTTATCGTTGGGTCAAACCTCTCGTGCTGGATTTCCAGGATATTGCACCTTTTCTCCGCTATTGCCTCAAGCACGCTTTCTAAGGCTCCGGGAACATCTCTTAGGAGTAGTGCCACCCTGAATATTCTGCCCTCACCCATAAGTCCCCGAAGAATCACTCGGTAAAGGGTTGTCAGGTCTGCATTACCTCCACTAATGACAGCCACCACATTATCGCCAGGGAGGTTCTTACCATACTTAAGTAGGGCAGCCACAGGCAGCGCCCCCGCACCCTCTGAAAGGAGTTTCATTCTCTCCAGAAGCATGAAGATTGCTCTAGCGATCCAGTCCTCCTCAACAGTCAATGCCTCATCGACATAGCTCCTGATTATTTCATAGGTTAGACGCCCGATAGACTTAGTTATCACGCCATCAGCTAGAGAGGGACCCGGCTCTATCTTTACAGGCCTCCCCACCTTAAGGGCTTCGACGAGTTTAGGTGCGGTCGTTGGCTCAACAGCGATTATTCTGGGGTAATTACCTCCTCTTACCGACCTCGCACCTAAAGCAATACCGGAAATAAGGCCTCCCCCACCTACAGGAACAAGGATAGTGTCCACATTAGGCAGATCCTCCACAATCTCCATGCCCATGGTCCCCTGCCCAGCAATAACGTAGGGATCATCGAATGGATGTATGAAGAAAGCTCCCTTCTCCTTACTTATCTTAACCGCCTCCATATATGCGTCGTCATATACCTTACCGTGAAGAATCACTTCCGCACCATAGGATCTAGTAGCATTAACTTTATAGGGAGGAGCAGTCTCCGGCATCACAATAATTGCTGGAACCTCCAGCCTGCTCGCAGAGTACGCAACCCCCTGTGCATGATTTCCTGAAGATGCAGCCACGACCCCCCTCTCCCTAGCTTCAGGGAGCAACGTATGTATCTTGAAGAACGCTCCTCTCACCTTAAAGGATCCTGTCTTCTGAAGATTCTCAAGCTTCACATAGACGTTCTTCCCTACAAGTTCTGAGAGATAAGTGGAATATACCAGAGGTGTCCTATGGATGTTATTAGTTAGAACCTGCCTAGCTTGAGAAATTAGGTCTATAATCTCAGCGAATTCCATAGATATCACTAATGCATCATCGTTTCTAAGGTATTAAGCTGTGTCGCTTATTCCTTTAATATGTCTGAAAGGTGGAAGATGTGGGTAAACCTATGGAGAAAATACGAAGTATTGGAGAGCTCAGGAAGACCGTGAAACACCTATCAGCAACTATGGAGTGTGGAGAGTGCAGGACGCTGGAACTGGGGTCTGTTGAACTCCTGACTAAAGCACCTGCCATAGTGATGGAGGTCAACCTCTCCCTAATCGATATTTGGGAGGAGGGAGGTTCGGTAATGATGAAGGTTGAGAACAGGTTCGGTAAGAAGTGTGTGGAGGGTAAGAAATGAGGATGGATATAGATACAACAGACCTCGAAATACTTTCCCTGCTAATCAAAAACTCCAGAATTCCCTTCAGCCAGATAGCCAAGAAGCTTGGGTTAGGGGAGTCGACAGTCTACACACGTATTAAGAAGCTTAAAAGGCTAGGTGTTTTAAGAGGGTTCACCGCCGACGTTGACCTGAGCCGAGTGGGTCTCGAGTCGGAGGCGATACTCGAAATAAAGCCTCAGCCCGGAAGCATGAGGCTCATAATCGACTCCCTCGTCAGGAGGAGAAGCGTTATTGAGGTTGATGAAGTGAGTGGAGAGTACCCTATTCACGCAAGGATAGCTGCCAGAGACAATAGGGAGCTGTGTAAAAGAATTGACGAGATATACAGCATCAGCGGAGTTATGGATATGAAGATCAAGTATGTTCTGAGGAGGGTTTCCGTGAAGGGAAGGGGTGATGTGCTTTCCCGAATTCTTCAAGCATAATAATTAAGACTTAAGCTCCCTGATTATCAATTCCGCTATGCTCTCAGCAGGGTTTATTCCAGTAGCTTCCATGAATCCCTGCCAGTTCGGCATAGCATTAACCTCGTAGATCACATAACCCTCATCAGTTTCCCCAATATCCACCCCAGAATACTTCAGTCTCAGAACCTCTGTACTCTTGATGGCCATCTCCTCCAACTCATGGCTGATTTCTGCCTTCCTAACTCTCGCCCCTTGAGCAACGTTAGTTTTCCAAACACCTTCAACCGCTTCTCTATAAATCCCTCCAAGAACTCTCCCGCCAGAGACAATTATCCTGATATCTCTCTGCCCCTTTCTCATGTACTTCTGAATGAGTATAGGCTGGCCGTGTGTGAGCCATGCCTTCCCTATCATGAACCCGACGTCCGGGTCCTTCACAAGTATCGCTCCGTAACCCATACTGCCCACAAGCGGCTTAATTACAGCACTCCCCCACTCCTTAATTATTTCAGGAATTAGGTATAGGTCCTCAGTAACGACGGTTGGCGGAACCCTCAACCCTCTCAGTTTCAGTATCTGCATCGCGGTGAACTTATCTCTCGCCTTAAGTATTGAGTCAGGAGAATTAATTACCGGCCTTCCAGAGAGCTCGATCTCCCTCAGAATATCTATCCTTTTCATAAGTGTCTCGACAGAGGAGATCATGCCTATGCTCCTGACCAAGGCCCCCTCAATACTCAGCCTCTTCCTCCCGTAGTTAAGTATGTATCCCGAGTCCTCAATCACTCCAGTAATCTTAGATATTCTTAGATAACTTGCCTCGACTCCCCTCTTCACAAGAGCTATGAGTATCTGCCTGGCGGAGGGGGATGGTATGGGAGCGTCATGAATCACTGCTATCTTCATTAATCATATCCTACTTATTTTTGTTTGAGAAGTAAAATAATACTAGGATTCCTGTCTATGTAAGCCTATCAACGCCTACATAGACATTCATTATCCTTGTTATCTTCCGTGCCCTCCTGCGGGAGACTTTCATTCCTAGGATGGTCTGGCTCCCCTTGGCGAACACGGATTCATCTAGACTCATCTCCTCGAGATTCATTGGAATCTCTGCAATATATTAATGTTAAACTTAAATATAAGCTTTCCCTAGTTATAGTATGGTAATTGCCATGAAAGTGGGAGAAAGTAAGGTAACATCTAAGTATCTAGTTGTTTTACCAAAGCCCATCCGTATAGCATTAAACCTAATGAAGGGTGATTACATAGAATGGCACATAGAAGGAGACAGGATAATAGTAAGGAAAAAGAACATATAACGATCGTAGGGAGATTAGAGTTTCCAGATATAGTTACTAAGGCTAAAGTTCTCTATACAATGCGTTTGTTTAAAGAGTCCATTGAAAGGTCGCATATACTTCTTAAGAAGGGATTGAAGGATAAGGAAATAGTTATGAGGATAACCAGATACATGAACAATGCACATTATTCTTATTCAGCATTAAAGAGGGCGAAAATGTATAGAAAACAGAATAAACTAAACCTTAGAAAACCACAATTATATAGTGTTGGCAAGGCATGCGAGAAGGGGAATAGGAATGTTCGTCTTATTTCAACAGATACAGTCTTAGTTAAAGTTCCGCATGCTAACGGTAGGCATGAATGGATTAAGTGTAAAGTTAAGTTCGGTAGGAAGCATATCCCAATAGTTAGTGAATTAGTTAATCCAGGTTTTTCATATTCAGCTGGGATTGTGTTAAATGATGGTAAGTTTTATCTTCATGTAACTATTCCATTGGAAATTGTAGTTAGGTATGATAGCCACCCTAGAATATCTGAAAAGAGCAAGTATATAGCTGGTTTTGATTTAAATAGTGATAGGATGAATATGGTGATTATAAATGAAAATGGAGAAATTCTTGATATTAAAAATAAACATTTCCCAGAGATAACACAGCCCAGCTACTCAAAGGATAAGGCAAGAGATATTATTTTAAAATCGTTAAGCGAGTTAATTGACTATGCTGTGCATCATAATGTTAGATACTTTGTATTTGAAAACCTCAACAATATAAAATGTGGAAAAACTGGAAATAAAAATGCCAATAGAAAAATAGCACGCTTTCCCTATAGAATCTTAGTGAAGCATGCAAGAATTATGGTTAAGAAAAGAAATGGAAATTTTGCTACAGTTTCACCAGCCTATACATCTATAGATGCAATACCGTTAAGCAGGAAACTTGGATTAGACGTCCACACAACAGCGGCATATATACTGGCATTTAGATATCTAAGCCTGCATAAGTCTATTATGTATATGAAAAATAAAACTGCTACATAGGCGAGGGTGGGGTCATGGAGTCGGATGCAGCTCTTCTGGCAGTCAGCGTAGGGCTCTTAGCATTCATTCTTACATTTATCCTCATGAAGTTTCAGCGGGTGAAGGGCCTGTTAGCTGAAGATGTGCATAAGGAGGGAAGGCCCTTAGTGCCTAGGATAGGAGGTATTTCGCTTCTGTTTGTTTTCCTTATTTCATCAGCGGTGACATACCTTCTAGGATACACTCTTGCCTCTATACACTTCCTCACAGTCGCTGTCGCAGGCATTATAGGCTTGATCGATGATGCGGTCGATATTAATGCAAAGCTTAAGATCATTGTGTTCATGGTTCCGGCCCTCATACCCATAATTCTTGGGGCTTACGTACCCAGACCCTATATTCCTCTCGTAGGTTCCTTACGGATCACAATAATCTATCCATTAATTCTCCTAGCAGGCTACACAGTTTCAGCAAATGCCCTCAATATGGCTGACACTCATAACGGAACCGCACCTTCCGCCACTTTAATAATCCTTATATCTCTGGTTGCTTCAGCCCTGGCTTTCAAGAATCCTCAACCTATTGAGGGGGGTTTAATTTTCTCAATTATTTCTCTGGCCGCCCTTATAGCGTACCTGCCCTTCAATATTTACCCGGCTAAAATATTCAACGGGAACGTAGGTTCCTTCCTTATGGGGGCGCTACTCATGTCGGCATCAGTGATGCTTAGAAGGGAATACCTCTTCCTCCTCCTTCTCACACCCCTCATCCTTAACAGTTTCGCAATAATCACATCTATCGGCGGGGTAGTTAACAGGTTCAGAATCACGAAAAGGCCTGTCTATCTAGGAAATGATCTGAGGATATACCCAGATCTCAGCAGAGACTCCCCGGTCACGCTGGTTCAGCTTCTCACACTGTCAGCCCCCCTGACGGAGAAGGAGCTTGTGACTAGGTATATTCTCCTACTAATTGTGAACTCTGGGACAGTTTTCCTGCTCTACTTCCTAATGTCTTCCTTCAGTCCTTAAAGCCTCTACATAATGCCCAGCAGCAGGTATTCCGGAGCACCAAGCCTTAATCTCTATACCATAGTCCTCTATTCTCCCCACAACTTTTTCCTTAATCTCCTCACACTTCCCCGGGTTAGGAAGGAATCCGTAGACTAGAGGGCCCCAGCTGCTTTGTCCAATACCTCTCGCCCCAGCCTCAGCAATTACCTTGCTAATCATATCGGATTCTTCGCAACAATACTGCCCTCCCTGAAATTCAGAGAAATATGTCCCGGTATGCTTCTGTATTTTCTCCACGGAGTTAACGAAGCCTTCGAAGTCCCGTAACTTAACGGAGCTCATTAGCTTCGTGACCGCCTCATAAAGCTCCATCTGCTTACTATACCTAGTAGGGAACTTCATTATCCCCGCTTCTTCCCTCTCCGTCAACCCTCTTGGTTTCGTAGGGAGTGCCAACAATATGCGCCAACTCTGTGGAAGGGGTGAAGTAAATATAGGTTCAGTACTTTCACCAGAATTAATTAGCTTCCCGCTATCTATCACTAGGCCACCATAGAGAAACGTGTAGATACCTACAGTGGATACATACCCCACACCTAAATCACTGGCATATTTTTGGAGGGGGTGTTTCAAGAAACCTAGTTCGGCCAGGGCCCTGAGGGTCGCCAGGATCAGTCGGGTTCTTGTCCCTAAACCCACATGATGCATTACTAAGCCATCGATACGGATCTCTCCCCGAAAACCGGGTGCGAGCCTCATAATTACTTCCTTAACCACTTGCCTTGACTCATCTGTAGGCCCTATAACGTCAACCTTATCTGAATCTGAGAGACTCATAATTAGCTGGAAGGAAGGCTTGTCCAGAGCGACACCTAAGGAGCCGTATGCGTAGGGAGGATCGAGGAAACGGTAGAAACCTAGGTGGGCTCTAAAACCTGCCGAAACCTTCACAGCTGTGGCACTGGACATCCACGTCACCCTCCACTAACAACCGTGTTAACAGTCTTGAAGCCCAATTAAGCTTCTCCATCTTCCTCCTCAAAAGGAAGCCACTTACCTTCCCATGCCCCGGCTTCGAGTATTTCCCGACCTCTCCGCTGAAGTCAAACCCGACAAGCCCGATTCTACGAGGCCTGAAGAAGTAGGCCAGATATGCCCCCCTGTCACCGTCAGTAAACCCTCCGAAAACATTCACATGGGGGGACGGTGGGAAAGTCTGAACAGTTCCAACCACTGAGGAATTCTTCAGCAACGGAACCCACCACACTACCTTATCAATATTATCCCCATGGGCATGTATAACTGA
>CAYOJG010000017.1:27587-30777 GCA_964404265.1 uncultured Desulfurococcaceae archaeon
TACTCATCAACATGTCCATTACTTTAGCCGCCACATAGTCCTTCTCCCTGTCCAGCATCAAATCCTCTGAAATCGTTTCATAGACGCTTAACCATGTCAGTGGATCCCGCAGATCTGTCGTGAAGCACTCACCTAAGAACTCGTTAATAAAGACTTAATGAATTATTAAGAAGGTGGAGTGCCTCAATCCATGACTCAGTTAGAGATCTTGAGGAAGTATTTGAGGTACGGGCATCATGAAGGGATAGCTGTCACCCTCAGTCTAGAAGGCCGCATTAATACAGCTCCCGTAGGTATAGATTTGGCTGATAATCAGGTAATTCTCCTCCTCTATAAGGGGATACGGACCTTGAGGAATTTGGAGGAGACAGGTGAAACTACACTTAACTTAACTAATGACTCAATGCTTTACTACCGCTCTCTATACTTCCCTGATAGAATAAGTTTCAAGCCTTCCAGATTAGTTAAACCTCCTATAATTGATGAGGGTGTGGAACTCTATGTGGAATGCGTGGTTAATGATTATCAATACATGAATAAACGGGTTAGGTTTCTTCTGAAACCGGTTGAGGTATACTTAGGGAAAGGCAGCTCTCTAGCCTACAGCAGAGCTAATTACGCATTAATTGAGGCATTAGTATATATGACGAAGATAGAGGCTCTTAAGGGAGTGGAGAGTGATGAGGTCTTGAAGAGGATAGCGGAGGAAGTTATTCGGGATTTAGGGATTGTTGATAGACTAGGTTCCGACGAGCTGAGGGAGGCCTCTAAAGATCTGAAGAGTAGGTTAAGCAGAATTATAGGTATTTAGGTGGTGGCATGGGGAAGCTTCTAAGGGGTTTGATGCTTGGTACCATAACAGGTCTTCTCCTAGGATTCATAGACACCTACGGCTATGCAGTCACCGGGTACACAACCTCCGAACTCTCAGGGATCGTCGCATCCATTCTTTTCTTCCTTCTGTATAAGGCGGTGTATAAGGAGACCCCTTCCGTTCTCGAGCATGTGTTAGGAGTTGTGGCGGCATTCGGGATAAGTCTTTCTACAGCGATAACCTCCGGAATGTATGTGACTTACACAATGCTGGCGGAGATCGGGGATGTGGAGGAGCTTCACCTCCCTGCATGGACATATTTTTCGGGTCCCCTAACACTTAACACATTCTCCTTCTACCTGTACGCAACGGCCGTGTCGGCATCGGGAGCTCTCATAGCTTACGCCTTCCACAGGCACTTCATCGAGAAGGAAAGGCTTCCATACCCCATAGGTTCGGCTATATCGATCATGGTTAAAGTGGGTAAAATCCTTACGACAAAGAAGATAGTTATTCCTATAGCTGTGGGTGCTTCAGCGGAGTTCCTGATAATATTACTAGGTAATCCATCCCTAGACATAACTCCCTCCCTTCAATCAGTAGTCCCTGGAGCTGCCTTGGCCCTCTCCATGGATCTTCTAATCCTTCTCCTAGCCCTCCTCCTACCTCTTAACACATCCATAGGTGTAGGTTTAGGTAACATGCTCACATACTGGATACTTACCCCCATCCTAGTGGGTGCCGGATTAATGATTTCTGTTCCAACCATGAGTGCTGGCGATGTCGCTGTTGCTGCTGCCCCACTAACAGCATCTATAATCATAGGTTTCTTAGTTGTTGCTTCAGCAATATATGTTTTTCAAAGTAGGAAATCACTTGCTGCAACATTCCAGTACTTCAGGCTCGTTAAGTATCCGCTGAAATACCTACTCGTAGCAGTTCTCCTCATAACATCAGCAATAATTCCGGTCATCATACTAATGAGGCCTGCTCCCCTATACCTTGCTATTTTCCCTGCATACATTCTCCTCCAACTCTTCCTCGCAATAATCACTGCTAGAGTGGTGGGGGAGGCGGGCACCTCTTCGCAATCAACCCTTCCGCTAGCTACCCTCACAATTTTTGCTGCAGGAGGAAGAACATCCATCCCCTACATATTTACCGATCCATATACAGGTGTTCCGATGCCTCAATTCGTCACTGGCGCAGCTATGAACATAATTAAGGCAGGGAAGAAGCTTGACGTGGATCCGGAGCCTGTGATGTCGTGGATGATGATATTCATGCTGATCGGTGCCCCCATAACTCTGATTTATGGGCACATTCTCCTCTCAGCCTTCGGAACGGATTCCCCACGCCTAAACCTCCTCAGGTGGGTTCCAGTGGTTACGTGGATGGACGCAATCTATAGAGGCGATTTATCTTCCTTCAACGTGTCTGCAATCCTTCTAGGCGTTATTGCGGCAGCAGCAGTTTTCATAATACTAAAGGCATTCAGGATTTCAGGTATATCCCTCTTCGCATTCCTGATAGGTATCACCCTAACCCCCGATGTTGGTCTCCTCTTTCTCATAGCTGCATTAATCAAGTACACAGCCTACAGGGTAGGTACAGATGTCTACGAAGGGTTAGTGACTTACTCCTCCCTTCTCCTAGCTGGCGCGGGCGTTGGGATAGCTATCACTGTACTGCTAGCTCTGGGAGGTGTGATATAGCGTGCTCTCGGCCTTCATGCTCATTATATATGGGGCCCTCCTCCTACTGAGCCTCTACATAGCGTGGAGGTACTGGAAGGCCGAGACACAGCACGTTAGGAAAATTGTAAGAAAAACCCGTTCAACTATAAGCAGGCTCTACTTAATGTATAAACTCACCCTCATACTCATGAAGAAGCCTTTCACAGCAGTAGTTGTTCTGATAATAGTTGTTTCAATACTGATCTCAGCGTTCTCAGCAGGAAGCTCCGTAGGGGTCTCACTAATCAGAGGAACGTTTGAAGATAGTGGCAAGCCAGGGGATATCCTCATAGAGCTGGATAACCCCTCAACTATAGACTGTAGTGCCCTAGTCAAGGTGATTGAGAACCTCACCAGTACACCGCTACATAACGAATCCTGCCTCTTCTTCATGAGGATAACCCTAGAGTCCCCGGCGAAACTAAATATCTCCAAGGAACCTATTTACGTCATCATCGGTTCACCGAGCAAATATAACCGAGAGTTATTTGGGAAAGGACTTCTTAATGAAGTGGGGTACATCCACGCCAGCAGTTTAGGGGAGTATGTCTCTCTCTATCTACCCGACGGGACGGTAAGGACATTCTATGCCACAGCAATAAATGAAACACTCCTACAGAATGCAAAAATACTTGACTCA
>CAYOJG010000018.1:0-30480 GCA_964404265.1 uncultured Desulfurococcaceae archaeon
GAGGCGCTGTGATGGGGATAAGTATAGCGCTTAATGAGGAATTGAAGATGGCTGAGGATGGAAGGCTACTTAATCCGAACCTAACTGATTATAAGATCGCCAGAGCAGGTGATATTCCTGAAGAGATGCATGCGGAATTCCTAGGGATAGGTCAGAAGAATGCACCTTATGGTGCTAAGGGAGTAGGAGAATTGACTATGCTGGCGTGGCCGGCGGCGATAGCTAATGCAATATATAACGCTATTGGGGTCAGGATTCATGAATTACCCGTAACTCCCGATAATTTGCTTAGAGCGATTAAGGAGCAGAGACCTGAGCTCATCGAGAAGTTAAGGAGAGAACTTGAGGGGGTGGAAACATGAGCAGATCTATAGTGATTTACAGGGAGAAGCTTCCTAACTTTGATTACGTTAAGCCAGAGAGCCTAGAGGAGCTTCTTCGTTTAAAGGATGAATGCAGGGCTGAATGCGTCATTCTCGCTGGAGGCACTGACTTAATCCTTGACATGAGGATGGGTATGAAGGCACCAAAGAAAGTAATAGATATTAAGGGAGTGAAAGAACTTCGCGAATTAAAATATGAGGAAGGAAATGGGATGAGTATCGGTGCGTTAGTAACTCTCAGAGAGCTTGAGTTAAATGAGGTAGTTAGGGAGAAGTACTACGTTCTCTGGGATGCTGTAAGGAAGATGGCTGACACTGCACTTAGAGAAAGGGCAACACTAGCAGGGAACATAGCAAACGCCTCTCCAGCAGCAGATAGTGCGCCACCTTTGCTGGTACTTCAAGCTGAAGTCGAGCTGGCTTCAGTAAATGGAACTCGCAGAGTGCCTCTAAGGAAGTTCTTCAAATGGGTGAAGCAGACACATATGGAAGACAACGAGATTATTACAAAGATAGTCATCCCTGAACCTCCTCCAGAAACCAGTGGCGAATACTTTAAGGCTGTCAGGTCATCAGAGGATCTAGCCATTGTAGGTATTGCGGCATTGGTTTCAAAGCCTGAGGATCCGAGCAAGAGAATTGTGAGGCTCGCCTACGCGTCTGTCGCGCCCACACCTCTTCTCATTGAGAAGGTGGAAGATATCTTCAGGCAAGACAGGCCACTGAAGGAACTAATCAGGGAGGCAGTTGAATTAGTTAAGTCAGAGGTCTCGCCCATAACCGATGTGAGAGGCACTAAAGAATACAGAATGCATATCGTAGAGTTCGGTACACTATATCTTCTGCGCAAGCTTCTGGAGGTGAGGTAGGTGGGTGATGGAGTGATTCCTATTAGAATAAATCTTAACGGAGTAGAGAAAAAGATTATGGTATCTCCAAACGAGAGACTGATCGATGTACTTAGAGAGAAGTTATATGTCAGGAGCGTTAAGGCAGGATGTCTACGAGGTGAGTGCGGTACCTGTACAGTGTTGTTCAATGGCCGTCCTGTGAAATCATGTCTAGTGTTAGCTATCGAGGCTGATGGAGCTTCCATACTTACGGTGGAAGGTCTGGGGAAGCATGGTAAGCCTTCACTTATTCAGAGGGCTTTCATTGAGAAGTTCGGTTTCCAGTGTGGCTTCTGTACTTCAGCCTTTATACTTGCGGGTCATTACATAG
Source organism: uncultured Desulfurococcaceae archaeon (assembly GCA_964404265.1). Classification (GTDB taxonomy): domain Archaea; phylum Thermoproteota; class Thermoprotei_A; order Sulfolobales; family NBVN01; genus CAZFVC01. Next base: position 1,605 of record CAYOJG010000018.1, read on the forward strand.
TGGAGAACATGCCTGACGCTACAGAAGATGAAATAAAGGAAGTACTCAATAGCACATTGTGTCGCTGTACGGGATATAAGCAGATTATTGAGGCAATACAGCTCGCACAGAAATGGAAAAAAGAAGGAAAACAATAGATTAAAAATTAACGCATTTTCGTTAGATTTAGATATGACTAATTCTTAAATACCTTTCCCTGTTTTATTATTCATGTTTATTCAGGGAGGGAAGTCTGATGGATAGGAGAGTATGGGAACACCCGATCCTGAAGTTCGATCGTGGGAGAGAATTGTTCATCTCCATGAACGGGAAAACCATAAAGGCTTTTGAAGGAGAAACTGTGGCTGTGGCTCTTTATGCGGCAGGTATTATGCAGTTTAGCTACAGCTCTGTAAGGCATAGACCCAGAGGCCCTTTCTGCATGATAGGAAAATGTTCCCAATGCTTTATGAGGGTTAATGGTATACCCCATGTAAGGACCTGCATTACTCCTGTAGAAGATAGAATGGTTGTGGAGGTTGAGAGTGGGCACGATGTTGATTTACCCACTCCTTCACGACCTATTGAAGTAGTACCTATAAAGAAGCATTATGACGTAGTTATTGTTGGAGCAGGTCCCGCTGGATTAAAGGCTGCTATTAAAGCTGGAGAGGCAGGTTTGAAGGTTGCTGTATTGGATCAGTCTCCTTACTTAGGGGGCCAACTCATTAAACAGACTCATAAGTTCTTTGGAACTAAGGAGAGTTATGCGGGTATGAGAGGTATCGATATAGCCAAGCTTCTGATTTCACAGGTCAAGGAGTTCGATAATATTGATCTCTACAGCCAAGCAACCGTCGTGGGGTATTATAAAAAGGAGGGTGTACTCTTAGCATACCAGATGGAGAAGCTCGGGGTTTATAAGTTACTTAACTTTACTGCAAAATCATTCGTTATAGCTACTGGTGCTATGGAGAAGAACCTTATATTTCCTGGGGATGACCTACCGGGAGTTATGGGAGCTGGCGCTGCCCAAACACTAATGAACGTGTTCGGTGTGAAGCCAGCGGATAAACCGCTAATTATAGGAGCTGGAAATGTCGGGGTAATTGTTGCCTATCAGGCCGCTCAGGCAGGTGTAGAGGTTAAGGCAGTAATAGACATAGTTTCAAAGAGCGCTGCCTACCTAGTTCATTCCTCGAAGATACGTAGGATGGGAATCCCTATTCTCATGAGGCACACTATTAGAGAGGCGTACGGGAATGGTAGGGTTGAGGGAGCGGTCATCTATCAAGTAGACGATAAATTCCAGCCCATAAGAGGTTCAGAGGTAGATCTAGATGTTGATGGTGTGTGGTTAGCAGTTGGTCTGTCGCCGAGTGTGGAGCTACTTGAGCTAATGGGTGCTGATATTAAATTCGTTCCCGAATTGGGAGGTTATGTTCCTCTCAGATCGAGGATTTTAGAGACTACTGCGCAGAATGTGTTTATTGCGGGAGATGTTTCAAGCATTGAGGAGGCCTCAACTGCAATGATGGAGGGGACAATAGCCGGTATTTCAGCTGCCGAGAAGGCTGGAGGAAACGTGGAGAAATTGCTGGAGGAACGGAAGAATGCTGTGCTATGGCTCGATGAGTTCAGGTCTGGGCCACACTACAAGAGAATAAAGGAGGGGCTTCAAAAGGTCCTTTTGTAAGGAGGGATGTGTGATGAGTAGAGAGGAAATAAAGCCTCAGAAAACCCTTGAGTCCGGTTACGTGACGATAGAAGATCTGGCGAAGGCCGGAATGATTCCACCGATGGAGGTGTTGGAGAGGAAGGCTGTCCCCATTATTGATGATATAGAACATATTCCATGTACTCCATGCTATGATGTCTGTCCAACCAAGGCAATAATTATGCCTACTATGAATGATCCCCCTAAGGTAGATTGGGAGAAATGCACAGGCTGTACCTTATGCGCTCAGGCATGCCCTGGTCTAGCAATAACTATTGTAAATATGGCATTCGGGAAAAACGTTCTTAAAAGAGATGGGTTAGCTCTGGTAAGTATACCCTACGAACTGATCCCTATACCTAAGAAAGGTGATAAGGTCCGTGTTTATGACCGCGGCCACAGCTTCCTAACTGAGGGAGAGGTCTATTCAGTCATTAAGAGCCCGAAATTCGGGACAGTTCTTGTTAATGTTCTGGTTCCTAAAGAGGTTGCGCTTGATGCAAAGTTTGTGGAGGTGATTAAAGATGAGTGAGAAGAAAATGGAGCCCACTATAGTGTGTAGATGTATGGATGTTTCTCTCGAGGAGATGATTGGGGCATTCCAGGTTATGGTGAAGTATTTAGGAATAGCGGACGCGGACACCTTTAAGAGAATAAGTAGCGCAATGACAGGTTATTGCCAAGGTAGAGGATGTATGCAGCATTTGCAGAGAATACTCTTCTCAGAGGCTAAGAAAGCTGGTATAGACGTTTCTAAACTCAGACTAGTGCCTAAAAAGAGGCCTCCTCTCCAGCCTACACCCATCGGGGTCTATGCTAGGCTGGATACCGCTGGTGAGGAAAAATGAGGGTAGTGGTCATAGGAGGAGGAATAATAGGGGCAACAATTGCCCATGAGCTAGCTAAGGAAGGAGCTGACGTCACACTACTTGAACAAAGGTATTATACTTACGGCACAACTGGGAGATCCACAGGTTCCATAACCACACAGCAGAGGGAAGAGTCTCTGGTTCGTCACGCACTTAGAACAATTAGTGTATGGAAGAAATTTAAAGAGGAGGCAAAGGAACTCGGTATACCCTTCGCTGCTGGGTTTATGGATGACGAGAGCCCACACGTAGCTGTTGCTCTAACCGAGGAGGAGCTTCAGAAGCTCGATCAGTTAGCGAAGATATGGGGTGCAGGAGGTAGCGAGGTGATTAAGGCCGACCCATCGGAACTAGGGAATTATCTTCCAGGCTTTAATAGCGAAGCCGTTGCAGGGGCCTACATTACACCGAAAGATTACAAGGCCATGCCCCACCCTTACACCTGGGCTAGAATTGCTGCAGCTAGGCTTTCGGGAGCAAAAACTCTTCCTTATACCAGAGCAGTAAAGATATTCAAGGATAACGGAACGTTGAAAGTTGTAACGGCTGATCAGGAAATTCAGCAGGCAGATACTGTGGTTATAGCAGGCGGGGCAGCCTCCAAGGAATTAATCATGCAGTTGAATCCTGAAGTAGGTAAACATATATATGCTAACTATGGAGCTGGATTCGTTACAGAACCCTTCAAATACGAGATGAAAGCTACCTTAAGAGTAATTTCAGAGTCCTATAGATTGCTGCAAACGCTCAGAAACGAGTATGTAGTAACCATAGACGACATGGGTATCCCTAACCCAGAACTGAGTACTGATGATTCGCTAGAATTTCTGGTTCGGGCCAGTAAGCTCACCGTTAAGTTAATGCCTAGATTCGAATATGTTAATGTCCTCAGGTCTTGGGGGGCTTACATAGATAAAACAACCGATGGCCTTCCACTTGTAGGGTGGGATCCTGAGTTTCTCGAAGATATATATTACTTAGTAGGTTTCAATGATTATGGTTTGAGCGTAGGTCCCTCAGTGGCTGATCTCGCCTCCAAGGAAATTCTGAGCGGCGTGAAAGAGCCTTCTCTCGATAAATATAGAGTAACTAGGTTTTTCTAATGAAAATGTTTTATTAATCCATAAAGAATCTTTACCGATAGGGAAATGGAGGAGAAAACTCGGAAATCAGATATTGCATATGTTTTGATTGTGGGTGTAGCTGCTTTAGCGGTGCTTATCGCCTATTCCTATTTCGCAGTTCCCACCACAGGAAGATACTGTATACCTTCTTCTTATCAGGTAGGCGTTAAACCTGTTGAAACGGATTATCACCACGTAGTTTTCGAGGTACAGAACTATGTTGGTAAGGATCTTAAGATAAGCTCTCCATACGTTGAAATATGTTTAGAGACTTCTGAAGGAAGGCTGACGTGCGGAAACTACTCGGCGGAGGGATTAAAGCTAACCCATTTAGGACCTAACGAGTCTGCAAGCATTGACATTCACTTCATCCTTGAGCAGGCCGGCTTTAAAGGAAATGTTACGGCTTCATGGCTTAACACCACTATAAGTTTTGCTAAGGCTGTGAGAGAGAATTACTATTATGTCAATATATACTGGTATTTTATTGATGTGGAAGGGAATAAAGTTCCGTATATGTCCTCCATAGTTTGCAAGAACTATATCTCAGGATAAAACTCCGAAGCCTCTAAGGTCTTAAAACACTCTCTAGGTTTTGTTCTTCACTTGAAGCTAATGTATGCGTTTAGCTCCTCGATAAGTGTATGTAATTTTTCCTGAGGTATTCTAGCTCCAGCTGCTGTGGGATGACCTCCTCCACTCCCGCCTATGTACGAAGTTATTTTTCGAAGAGCTTTGTTGAGATCTATTATTCCCTTATAGGTTCTTAGACTCATAACTAAATAGTCTCCTCTAGACTCTGCTGAGAGACCTATTTTCGCTCCAGTGATTCCTAGCGAGTAGGTTGCAGCCACACCTAAACTACCAGGGGGATCTATCACGTAGGCTACGCTACCTGCAGTTTTAACATTGGCTTTAACCCAGTGGTAAAGTTCCTCATTATTTACCACTTGGATTAGAGCCCTAACTATTAATTCGCTTAGTTGAGAAGGTCTATTATTTTTCGATAGATGATCCACAACATGTCTTTTAAAATCATGCATCCTCCTTGATCCTTCAAGACCCTGTACCAGAACACCGGCTTCGAAGTATATCTGTCTTTTATCCCATTTCTGCATATGGGTGATTACCCAATTGGTTGTGTCGGCATAGTCACCTATAGCTCCATAGAGAGCCACCCTGTCATAGTCCTCAGGAAGACTCTCTTGGAATCTTTTGAACGTGAGTTCCGATGCGGAAACATCTTCATCCTCCCTAACGATTTCTGCATCCAGTTCTTTCAAGGAGATAGATAACGGTGGAGGATGGTGATCAATGTAAATTATATTTCCTCTATATTTCCGAAAGAGTTTAGCTATCTGCTGTGCATGGGATTCGCTTACAGCAATATCAAGAATTACTACGTCCCCTTTTGCAAATTCTTTGAAATCCTCGTAAAGACCTACTGGATGGGTAAAGAAGATCCTGACATTATCATAAGATTCCTTCATTGCTGCTTTAACTAGCGAAGCAGAAACTACTCCATCAGAATCACCGTGACTTAATACGGTTAGAGTTTTCTCCAAACGAACCACTCATTTAACAATACGTAGCAATTGTTAAAAGAGGTTTAGTGGGAAGTGCTTTTAGAACAGTCGTCAACTATAGTTTCACGGCTTTTACGATGGTTAGCTTTCATATCAATTTCTATAAGCATGGCAAGAGATATTCCTGCTGTAACGATTGAAAGAAGAATAACTATAAATAATCCGATGTCTCCAGCCATAACTGTGTTTCCCAATGCTTTGTCAAGGTTCAGGCTGAATAAGCCTGTTAGGTGTACTGTTATTAGGGAGTAGAGAGTTGTGAACACTTACTTATTACCAGCTATATATTTGTTTAACAGTTAAATACTTGATTCCTTAAGGATAACTTTTCTCATGGTAGGAAAGCTTATTAACTCAAAGTTTTTTGTCTTAATCCATTAATTAAAATGAAGAAGGCGGGGTAAAGGCAGTGGATGATAGTATTATAGTGAAGCTTGTGAAAGTGAAGAAAGCGTACCGTATAGGGAGTAATATATTTTGGGCTTTGAAAGGGCTTGACCTAGAGGTCAAGAGAGGGGAATTCGTCGCAATTATGGGGCCGTCTGGGTCAGGAAAGACGACCCTTCTTAACATGATAGGACTGCTAGATAAGCCTACTTCTGGAACCATAATAATTGACGGAATAACAACATCGTCTCTAGACGGAAAAGCTCTTGCATTAGTAAGGAACCGTAAGATAGGTTTTGTTTTTCAGCAATTCAACCTAGTAAGCCGACTTACAGTGTATGAGAATATTGAGCTTCCCTTGGTTGCTAGGGGATTGCCCAAGAATATAAGGAAGAAGATGGTGACTAGGGCACTTCTCCTGGCTGGTGGAGAACTTTCATGGCTCAGTAAGAAACCGCTACAGCTTTCCGGGGGGCAGCAGCAAAGGGTCGCGATAGCTAGAGCCCTAGTAAATAATCCAGCAATAATTCTTGCTGATGAACCTACAGGGAATCTAGACAGGAAATCAGCGAAGAATGTGATTAAGGCCTTTAAAGAGGTGAATGCAAAAGGCCAGACAATTATAATGGTTACACATGATCCAGAGACCGCAAACTGTACAGACAGAATTCTTCTAATAAGAGACGGAAAAATAGTTGGAGAAGAGGTACCAAATTTCGATAGATGTATCCTTAACACAGTCGATTAAATGCTTTAAGCCCGAACCCTATGAAGTATGGGGGTAGGGATGAATCGCAGGGTAATCGCGTCACTCCTAGCAGTTTTATCCGTTATGGCTATTATTCCGTTCAATACTGTGATCGTTCATTCTCAAGGCATTTCTCTAATAAGCTATGAGTGGAAATCCTCCTCGGGAGATAACACTATATATCCTGGGAGCCAGAGAGTGAGTCTAATAGTTGAACTCCAAAATAATGAAAGCTACAATATCTCCAATGTTCAAGGATGCTTCATATTCCCCTCAGGCATTTCTCCTTTCCCGGGACTCGGTATATGTAGAGACGCTACCACATTAAATGGAACCATCAAGCCCGTGTATCAGGTAGGGGAGATATTCAGAATAGATACCTTAATTAACATAGACAAGGATCTACCTCCCGGCACCTATGGAATAGGCTTGAACATTACTTACACTGTACTTTCTTCTAATCGAGAACGAGAATCATCATTAATTAATTTCACTCTTGTTGTGAGTGATTACCCCATCGTGAATATCCGCGTCTCTGATGCTTGGTGGGGCAGTGATAAGGTCTTCCCTGGAACTAGTGGTGCAGTACTTTATGTAAGGATTGAAAACTTTGGTGAGTCCAATGTGGAGAGCGGGGAAGCAACATTTACTCTAAGTCCCTTAAGGCCTCAGAAAATAAAATCGCCCATACCTTCCATAAACTCTGAAGAGTCGGCAGTGCTCCAATTAACAGGCATAGACATTCCTGCTAATGTAAATCCGGGAAGCTACAGAATTTATATGGACTTCAAGGTAACTGCATCAACTTCAGACGGTGTGACATATTCCTTTAGTGGGAGAACATTCTTTTATGTAGGTGTGTCGCAGCCTGAAGCACCCGATTTAGTTGTGGTAGATTCAGGCTGGATTGGAGGGATAGGGTATAATGAGTCCAAAGAGCTGACGCTCTACGTAACAATGAGAAACCTAGATCACTCTCGCATAGACTCTATTGTCGCAATCCTGGAACTTCCAGAGGGAATGACCGCAAGGGATGGAAAGAACTATATCGTTGCTACATATACGACCCCAGTGTTTTTCGGTGATGTCTTTACCCTCCGTTTCCCAGGTATTAACACATCATTGAGTAATACAGGCGAGCTCAAATTTGAGCTGAAACTCTCAATAGTTGCAAGTTATAACAATGCAGAATACTATGTGAATTCAACCTATCTAATTAGGGCAAACACTTCTTCAGAGAAACTTCTCCACCTGACCGAGACTAGGTGGGTCTACGGAGGAACGACTGCTAGAGCACTCCCTACATCGAAGGGAATAATTCTTGAGCTTAGATTCGTTAATACGGGCCCCGATACAGTTACTTCAATAACTCCTAGCATAGCCCTTCCATCCGGGTTTAGAATAGATTCTTACGGAGGCTCTTGCCTCTCTGGAGTAGCGGGAGCTTCAGCATGTACCCTTCAAGTTCAGCTAGATATCGACGCCTCCGTTGCACCAGGGAATTATGAATCAATACTCCATCTTTACTATATAGTGAGATCTGGCAACTCCCTACTCTTCGGGGAGGATACTTTCACGGTATCCCTAAACATAGATAATCCTGCTCAATATTTCCCTGATATTCAACTCTCAAATGTAAGATGGGGAACAGCAACACCTCAAACTGCCTATCCGGGAGGTAGACAAATACCAGCACATATAGAGATAGTTAACTTGGGAAGGTACACAGCCAGAAACATATATGTCTCTGCCTTCCCCATAAACTCTTCCGTAAGAATCATAGCTAATGAGAAATTATGTGCCGCTACACTACCTTCAGGTGGTTCCTGCACTTTCACTCCGTACCTAGACTTAGGAGACGCTACTCAAGGAAAAGTTATCCTTTCAGTAAATGTGGAGTACGCAGTAACGGAATACGGATCCTTCATCCTTCAAAATCACACGTTTCTAGTATCTCTACCTATCGAGAAATATGCAGCTCAGTATCTAGGGGATATAGTTCTCACAGAAGCTTCATGGGCCAGTAATTACCCGGTATATCCGGAAACTGAAAACGCTACATTGATGATTAGGTTAGCTAATCATTACCCCTACAATATTGCTTCACTAACGGGTCGTCTTACTCTTCCTGAAGGTATGAGGGTATCGGGACCAATGAATTTGGATTATGTGAGCGGTCCAATAGCTCCAAACCAAGAAGTCATGCTTACATACCGGGTAAGTGTAGGCGATGTGCCTGCTGGAATTTATGAAGCCTCTCTAGAATTGTCCTACATTATTCAGAGTGGAGGATCATCTGTTTTGAGAAATGAATCCATAAAGATACCTATTCAGATAAATCAGGTTAGACGCGGGATTGAAGTAGTCACCACAGGATGGTATGGGGTCCCGCCTCAGCCGGGAACATATGGAAACCTTATGTACATAGTTCTAAGGAATAATGATTTCCCTGTAGTGAAGGGTGCTGTGGCAGATATTCGGCTTCCGCCGGGCTTCACAAACGCTATCAATAATGGGACCGAAGTAAAGCTACCTCTGAGCTCTAGCCTACCACAACTTCCTGCTGGGAATGTTAATCCTAGCGGAGGGATAGAACAAATAATTAAGAACTTAGTGGGAGCTCCTCTACAACCAGCCATAACTTTCAGTGAAGGCGACTTCCTTTACTTGATTTTACCGATAAACATTCAAAACGTCTCTTTAGGCGAGCACATCCTCCAAATAAACCTTACATTCTTTGATCAATGGAACAATATCAGGACGTTGCCTTTCCAAGCCAAATTTGTTGTTCCAGGTTCCTCTCTCCTTGTTAAAGTGTGGGCAGATACTCCTCTAGACTTCAGCGAATCTAGAAATACAACACTCCCTCTGAACATAGTTAACCTTGGAAGTGCATCCATCTATAATGTTTACCTATATATATATTCCCCTGTCTCGACTATTCTGCCCAAATCCTTGCCTGTCTATATAGATGAATTAAAGCCTTACGAAAGAAAGGTACTCAACCTTTCAGTCTACTATAACCCATACGTTTCACAGCAGGCAGCAATCCCAATAACATACGGTAACATGCCTTTCATGGCAGGTGTAATGTATACGGATGTTCTTGGAAATCGTCACACCTACAACATTTCGTTCACAGTAAGCGTTCAGCCCTTCATAGAACTCAAGGTAGATGACTTGAAAGCGGTTAAGGAAGGAAGCTCAATAAGAATAAGTGGTACAATAACCAATCTAGGCAATGCCCCGGCACAGAGAATTACAGCAAGAATAAAGATAGGGAGCTTCGAGGGCGACTCTTATTTCGTAGGAGATCTGGATCCATCATCCCAAACCTCTTTCAGCGTTAGCACGATATACGAGAAGCCAGTAACTAGCGTGACACTAGTCTTGGAGTATAGGAATCCATACAACGAAATAGAGATTATGGAGATAAACACTTCACTCAAAGAATACCCCACAACTACAACAACCCCGCCTCCGCAGACTCCCTGGTTTGACATATATCGGCTAGGGACGGCTCTAGCCGTCATTCTTTTCCTTATCCTCATAGCAATTATGCTCAGGAAGTACTTGAAGCAGCATCCAGTGCCTGAGGAACCAATTGACGTTGAGGGGTTATGAGATGCATCCGTCGGACATTCTCCGTTATGCTTTCAAGGCCCTGACGGAAAAGAAGACAAGAGCCATACTAACGATAGTGGGAATCGCTATAGGCCCCCTCGCCTTAGTTATGATGACCTCTGTCGTCAGAGGGTATGCTGGGTATGTTGAGGATCAGCTACTGTCATTAGGCCAAAACACTGTAGTAATAATGTCCACCTCCGAATATATACTCACCCCTAAGGATCTCGACTATGTAATGTCTTTAGATGAGGTCTCTGATGCAGCTCCCTTCTATCTTACTCAAGCCTTCATACAGACGAAAGAAGGGAAAAAGCAGGCCTACGTCTATGCAATAGATCCTGATATTCTCTTTAAAGCCATAGGGAATCTTGAAATAGAAGAGGGAGAATATCCCTTATCGACACAGGTTACTGAGGCTGTTATAGGCCATTTCATAGCATATTCCGAAAGGACGGGGGAAAAACTGTTCGACTTGGGGGACGTAATAACCCTCCTAATGGGTGAGGTAAAACCAGGAGGAGCCGTAAGTTTTAAGAAGGCCGTTGTTAGGGTGAAAGGAATATTTGCTGAATATGGTGGTGCTACGTTCATTTCACCAGATCAAGGTATATTTTTACCGTTCGATTCAGGGAGGAAGATTCTTCATATGGATCACTGGACAGGGATTTTCATTATTGCTAAAAACCCTACTGAGGTCGTAACCTTAGTTAAGAAGCTCCGCGATACATACGCGGATAAAGTTCAGATAATAGCTCTGCAGCAGATAGCGAAGATAGTTTCATCCATATCAGGTGCTATGGATTTCATCGCTTTCGCAACGTCTTTGGCAGCCTTTGCGGTGGCAGTAGCTGGAACTGCGGCCACAATGATTACTTCAGTAATTGAAAGAACTAGAGAGATAGGTGTTTTGAAGGCTTTAGGTTTTAGGGACTCTCAAGTGACTTCAATGATAATGGGTGAGGCACTCTTGATGTCGTTGTTGGGTGCTGCTATTGGAATTACCTTAGGAGTGGTAGGTGCTTATGCCCTTTCCTCTCGAGGACTTATTATTTCATCTGGCACAAACCAAATAGTTATCCAAGCCCCTCCAGAAATAACTGTAGACACAATCGTTTTCACGCTACTCATAACTATCACCGTAGGTTTGATAGGGGGAATATTTCCTGCTTATAGAGCTGCAAAAATACCTCCCGCAGTAGCTCTCCGCTATGAATAGTCCTGAGGGGTGAAAAACATGAGTAAGAGAATACTGGCACTGAGTTTGGTAGTTATTCTCATATTCGTTAATGCATTCCCGCTGGCTGTCTACGGAAACATCTCGCGGACCAGCTCTGACCCGGTTGAAACATTATACTTCTACATAGACCAGTATTTGCCCACGATCAAGCATTTAATGATGGATGTACCTCCTCAGATTAATGAATCCGCAATAGAGGTATACCCTGAAAATGAATCCAGGCTTAAGTTTATGCAACTCCAGCTCAGAGGCGAAGGTGTTGAGATAAACTCACTCCTTGTTAAATCTGAAGGCACGTGGAAAGTTGTGAAGCTAGACTTGGTTTTAAATGGATATAGGTCTGAGGAAGTAGAACAGCTAATTCAGAATAAAGGTAGCACTCTCGTCAGCTCCTTTAAGAGAATCTATGAGGATATGAAAAGCGAGCTTGCCGATTCACCTTACAACATAACGGTGATAGGGTTTGAAATCTACATAAATGGTGTTCCTTCGGCGTTCTATGTGTCCTCGACTGGTACACTCAAACCAGCAGTTCTTTCTTGGTCCAGCTACTTCTCTGGGAAGATTGCATATTTCAGATTTGTTAATGATTTCAAAGTAATAGAGCCTCTTTTAAGGAAGTCATCAATAAGTTTCAACATTACTGAGGATGAGGCTATAGATATAATAAAGGACATAGGAGGGACCAACGTTTCTCCAAAGATATTCAAATATGTCTTGGTTTTCAATGGAAGTTTAGTTCCGGCCTATATGAGTTACATTTCTCCCTACTCCCAAGTAGTTATTTCAGGCATTTCCGGTAAACCGCTATTGAGTGAAGGAGAAATCTCCACTCCTACAGCCCCCTTAGAAGCAAAAGGAAATAATTATTACATCTATGGATTAATCGGATTAAGTATAGTGATTGTGCTTGCTGTAATTGTACTGCGAAGGAGGTGAATTGTTATGGCGGATAGATACGTAAGAGTTAAGGTCAGGTTTCTGGGAGCATTGGCGGATGATGTGAAACTCAGGGAGACTGAATTGGTTATGGATCCCGAAACTGCAACGGTTGGCAATTTGCTCGAGCTCTTGAGGAGTAGAATACCTAAATTCAGAGAAGCTGAGTCTAAACTGCCCATGATATGGGTTTTCATTAACGATAAGCAAGTTATGAATACGGCACAGATCCAAAATGGAGACAGAATTTCACTAATGCCTCCTATGTATGAGGGAGGATAGAAAATGTAGCGGGGTTTATAGGCTATCTGCTTCCTTGCTGCTTCCGTATCTTCTTGCTCCTTCAACAATAAGTACAATCCCTATTATTGATGCTATAACGAGCCCTGTCTCAAGATTAGCTTCACCAATTTTAGCTGGCGAGAATGTGAATAGACTTCCATAAGTATATATATTAGCAGTGGTGGGCTCAATACTTATCTCGACCTCTTCCGCCTTCAGCAGTTTTCCTGCTTCTAGCTGTTTCTGCAGCACTTCTCCAATGAGTTCCTTGTCGAGAGATGTGAATGAGATGTTGGGGGTTTCAATCATTTCTGAAGCGTTAGGTGTAAGTTCCTGTGTTTCTCCATCTTCACTAATCCATAATGCATCAACAGGTTCCTTGATTCCACATGACTTAATCAGTGTCAAGTTGCTTTTTCCGAAGGGGAAGGCCAATTCATTTTGGTCAGACGCTAACAATGAAATATTGATTAATGCGAGTGATGACCTAAAGTTCAGTTCTTTCGACATGAACCATATCAGAGCAGGGCCAGTTCTTCCATAATTGAATCCGAAAAGAGGAGTCGAGGCTGGATCTTTGGCTGTCCATAAACATGTTCGGCCGCTCAGAATCGACTCAGCGAAAGAACGAAAATCTGAAGGGGACGTGGGCTTCTCCTGCCCAACCTGGAACTGTAAATCGCCTTGTTCCAGCAGAACATAAGAGAATGGCTTACCCTTATATATGGATAATATAACGGGAGTTGAGCCATGAGAGTAGAAGAAACCTCCTCCAAAGCTAAGATCGGAGTTCTTTAGCCACAGTAGGCTGTATGTTAGGAAGTATGGATTCATTATACCAATTACCATATAGTCCTCTAATACACCTGTGCCTCCCAAGGTAAAGTCACTCCACCCCTCAACATTCATAACTATTCCTTCCTTAAGGTCGTTAAGGCTTGAACCATACTTAATTATTGACACCTTAGTGTCGTTTTTATAAAGCATGAAGTTTCCATATTCTGTACTAATATAAGTAAAAGTCTCTCCTGTCTCCCTAGAGTAAGCAAGCACCACGTCTTTGATGCTTAATGTCATCAGATCTAAGTAAAACTCGAAGGAGTGGTAATACCCTAACTCATCGGAGACATATACTCTTACCAGAGAATATGTATCCGTTGAGTAGACTGGAGAAAACCCGATTCTCGTTGTGTTAGGGGCTGATGATACATCATAGAACTTAAAGCTTTTCACTTTCTCTCCTGTTTTTGCATCTAGGAGTATCATATGCCCACTTGCATCCCCGATTAAGACAATGTTATTTCCTAGGTAGGTGTACGTCGATGGCCTCAGGAGATACTCGCCTTCAATTTCTATATTTTCCGCCCAGATAGTTTCGCCTGTCCTTAGATCCATTTTGAAGAACGTGGAAGGGGATCCTATCCCACTGGTAATTACCCCGTAGAGGTAACCATCATGATAGAACGAATAGTAGATGTTAGAGCCAGTTTCTGTCGTGATTATTAGGTACCCCTCCTGTACTGTGTTGATGGAGTTATTTGCTAACGAATTAAGGGGGGTTAGGAGTGAAAGAATGAAAAGAGCAAATACGAAAACCATCAGTATCTTCCTGTTCATGGTATACGCCTAATACCCTAAGAGCTACAGATTTTTAAAGTTGCTTTTGGGAGGTAGGAGTTATTCTTGGCCTTGGAAAACTAGCTGTCTTAAAGACCTTGTCTTTATTTCTTCCTTCAATGTGTGAATGAATTTCTGTAAAGTCAGCCCGCTAACCTGTTTGTTGCCTCTTCCTCTAATGGTTACCGTTCCGGTAGAAATTTCACGTGGACCCACTAATAATAGGTAGGGAACAGCTTCCTTATATGCACGCCTTATTTTCTTTGCTACCGAGTCGTCGCTTAAATCTATTTCTGCTCGGATGTCTTCATTCCTAAGCTCTCTAAGTATGTTTTTAGCGTAATTGGATGAGTCTTTTTTAGTTGGGATTACAACCACTTGAACTGGGCTTATCCATGTGGGTAATCTGCCGTTAAATTCCTCTATGATTATTGCCATGAATCTCTCAATACTCCCCAGTATTGCCCTATGGATCATTACAGGCCTTTTCTTCTCTCCGCTTTCTTCCACGTACTCTAGACCGAATCTTTCCGGCAAGGCGAAATCTACCTGTATAGTGCTACACTGCCACCACCGACCTAAACTATCTCTGAAATGAACATCTATCTTGGGCCCGTAAAACGCCCCTTCTCCTTCCTTCACTTCATACTTCATGCCTGCTTCATCTAGCGCATCTCTAAGCGCCTCCGTGGCCTTATCCCACATCTCTGGTGTTCCTATGTATTCTTCTGGCCTAGTTGAGAGATAGATTCTAATATCCTCCCCTTTAAACCCGAAAATAGAGAGGACATGCATTACTTCTTTGAGTATAGCTATTATTTCATCTTTAACTTGATCCTCTCTCAAGAATGCGTGTCCATCATCCTGAGTAAAACCTCTTACTCTAAGTAGTCCGTATAACTCGCCTCTTTTCTCCCATCTGTACACCGTCCCGAACTCTGAGTACTTTATTGGCAAGTCCCTATAGGACCTGGTTTTCGATTTGTAAACAAGTATGTGGCCCGGGCAATTCATTGGTTTGATACCGTATTCTTCTCCCTCTATCTTGGTGAGTACCATCTTATCTCTATAGAGATTATAGTGTCCGCTGATCTTCCAGAGTGTCGATCGGAATACGTGTGGAGTGTAGAGCTCTAGGTAGCCTAGCCTTTCGTTCACCTCCCGAATCAGCTCAATAAGCTCTCTGCGAATGATTTGCCCTTTTGGATGGTATATTACAAGTCCAGGACCTACTTCCTCATGGAAGCTGAATAGATCTAAGGCAGTTCCTATTACTCTGTGATCTCTTTTTGAGGCTTCCTCCAGCCACCTTAGATATTCCTTCAACTCATCTTTTTGTTTGAAAGCTACTCCAATTATTCTGACTAACTTAATTGTTGGAGTTGGGTTATGGGCGGAAATATTGAGTATTTTTAAAGCATTGATTCTATGGCTTGAAGGAGAGATGCTTGGCTCAAGAAATACTTCTACGCCATTAACAAGGTATTTCTTTGTATGGTCTAGAAGTTCGAGAAGTTCGTTCTCTGCATTGCCTGCGTCTCTGATCTCTAGGGAACCTTCGAAATTCAACACGTTTGATTCTAAGGCTTTCGCTTCTTCCTCTCCTGGCCACTTTCCTGTCTCCGAAATAAAATCGCATTTAAATCCTCTGTCATCTACACTGCACCCGGCAGGCTTCAAATAATCAAGAGTTTTCGCGGCTGCATACTGAAGGAGTAGTGATGCTCGGGCTAGGATGCCCTGATCCAGCTCTATTAATTTGGTGGGCGTGTCCCTATCACCGTAGGTAAAGAATATTGTGAGTTATAAGTATTGTCGAATAAAATCAGGTGTGTATATCCTTTATTCTTTCTAGAGCTTCTTTAAGAGGTGTTCCTGGAGCCATTGAGATTGTCTTAATTCCGAGTTCAGTAAGTATAGCACTGGCGTTGGGTCCAAAGGAGGGACCTACGGCTGCATCAACTTTCTTGTCAACCAAGAATTGAGCGCTTTTCACACCCGCTCCGCTCCCAGACTCAGCGCCGGGATTCCTGAATTCTTCCACCTTAACTACTCCTCCATTCTCATCTAGGTCGACTATTACGAAATATTCGGCTCTTCCGAATCGGCCTGCAATAGTTGAATCCAATCCTTTAGGATTGTCCACTGCGAACGCTATCCTCATATTTAACCACCTGGTATATTATCTGGCCTAATAATTAAGGGTTTATAGGGTTCTGGCTTAGCTGGCTTGTATCTGCGGAACCATTCGCGCCAATTAAGTATTATCTCTTGATAGATTCTATTTGAAATATCGATAAGTGCCTTAGAGGCGGGGCTTTCTGGGAAGACTTGGATAAGAGGCTTCATTAGAGTCAAGGACTCTGGAACTTTATCATCGTAAGGTATTTTCCCGAGATACTGTATGTTTTCCCTTTCGGCGAATCTTAGAATCTCCGGTATGAAGTCGGGATTAATGTCGGCTTTGTTGATCACTATTGCTGAAGGGAGCATGAAATGCTTCACTAGTTTATGAAGCCTTGCAACATCGTTTAGAGATGCCGGTGTCGGTTCCACAACCAATATTACGCCATTTGCTCCAGCTAAGGATGAAACCACTTGACAACCGATTCCCGCTGCTGCATCCACAATGTAGTAAGAGTCATTCCCACCTATTTCCTTGGCTAAATTCTTCACTTCCGTTACTAGCTTTCCTGAGTTCGGTCTTCCTACCGCTAGCTTGGCTCCCACAATTGGAAATCCGTATGGGGTTTTCCCAGCTCTTAACAGTCCTGAAGAGGTTCTTACTCTGTAGATCGCTCTCTGAGGACAGGCTATGGAGCAGGTTAAGCAACCTTCACATATCATTTCATTGATTACGTATTTATCATCAACCAGCTTAATGGCTTTAAACGGACATTCTTTCTCACATATTCCACAGTTATCACACTTTTCGTATCTTATTTTCGCTATCCATCCCTCCCTATAGTCCTTCACTATCTCCCACTCTTTTACGCCGAATATTAGGTGAAGATTAGGGGCCTCAGCATCGGCATCGACGGCCACCACTTTTTCTCCATTCTTCCCAAGAATTAGTGCAAGTGTTGATGATAGTGTCGATTTCCCTACTCCCCCTTTTCCTGAAGCTATCACGATCTCAAGCAACTATATCACCTCCTTAACTTCGTCCGCTAGTTTGCGGAATATTTTAGAAATATCAGAGGAGGGGAAAAGATCTACGACGGGTTTTCTATTTACATATGACTTCACTATCTCTTTGGAGTAGGGGATTCTCGCCGCAAGCCTAGCCCCGTACTCTTCAACTACTTTCTGGACCTCATCTTCAGGTCCTATACCTGCTCTGTTTAGGATTACCCATGTATCCAGACCCATAGAGTTAGTTAGCTCTAGGATCATCCTTAGGTCATGCACTCCGAGAGGAGTGGGTTCCGTTACTGCAAGAACGAGGTCAGAGCCTTCAAGTGCAATTGAGACAGTATTACCTGTCCCTGCAGATGTGTCAACCAGAAGCAAGTTTTTAGCAGTTTTTTCTGCCCTGAGTCTTGCTGAGAGGACTACAGGCGATGTATGTTCTTCACCTTCTATGAGAGAGCCTGTCACTAGGGTTAGTTTCTTATACTTTAAGTCCGTCCTATATGTGTATCCAAGAACTCTTCTTCCCTCACTTATTGCTTTCACTGGACATGCAAAGTAACAGGATCTGCATCCGCTACACAGCCTAGGGAAAACAAAAGGTTTTCCTTCCTTCGAAAGAACTATAGCTCCAGTATCGCAAACCTTCCCGCAGACACCGCAGCTGGTGCATTTAGAATAATCTATGAAAGGAAGCATTATTTCGACGGGTGACTCGTTCGCAAGCCTAATTCCTAAGAGGATATGGTCGACTGGTCCCTCAACGTCCAGGTCTGCCAGCACGGTTTCCTCATACTCCGAGAATATGCTTGCCAGATTAACAGCGACTGTCGACTTACCTGTACCTCCTTTGCCTCCAGTTATCGAAACTTTCTTCAAGAGAAACCACCCTTCTCAAGCATCTCTTTATATCTAGGATCATTGATTACTAGCCTATTGAGTTCAACTTCATTTAGACTACGAACTCTCTCCAAGATTTCATCTACTATTTTTCTTTTATCCTCAGGGAGATCGAAATCACATACTGCCTCAATGCACTTTCTCTCCTCGTTCTTTTGGAAGCATTTGTCTTCAAGTATGTCTTTCAGCCCTTCAATGTAGAAGCCTGCCTTAAAACCAGATACCCTAAATTTGACGAGAGGTGCCCCCATATCTTCTAATGCTTTCCAGTTAGATAAAACCAAGACTCTGCTAATAAAAAAAGGGGATGCACACCCCAATTTATTGACTATATATCCAGCATAGTTCTTCAACACCGTTAATCACCAATTTTCATACATCTAAAAATTATTAATAAGGTTCTCTCTCGATTTTTTATAATAGATAGCAATAGTTAGGATTGATATTAGGAGACTTAATGTAGAAATAGCCATTACTATCCAGATATCTTTTGGTATAACTATGTTAGTTACCAGCAACACGAGTAACCCAGCTAGAGAATAGGCAGTATTCCATATGCCTGCTGCTACTCCCTGAAGTCTATTAGGAAGCTTTCGCGATATGGCCATCATGGAAGCCTGGTCCATTAAAGGATAGAGAGGTATTAGCCATAGAGCTACAGCAACGTAACCTGTAGAAATCGCTAAAAGAGGAAATATGACTAGGTATCCAGTAATCACCATTATAAGCATCTTTACGGGTTTTATTTTGTCTGAGAGTATACCGCTGAAGGGCCTTACTATAGAGCCAGTGATCGCTGGGAGGGCAGTATATACTAACCCGAATAATTCTGGGCTTCCAACTATTCCCCTAAGCTTTATTGCGAAGGATCCGTAAAGCATTGTCACGCCCATAAAGAGCAAGGTTATAGTTATGAAGATCCAGAAGACCTTTTGAATACCATTACCTACATCCCTAAAGGATGCGGATTTTCCCACAGCATGCGAAGGGTAGAAGGCATAAGCAGTTAGGAATCCAAGTAGAATCACTATGGAGGCAACTGTAAAAGGTATAGATTTGGAACCAAGACCCAGAAGTACACCTCCAAGCAGTCCTCCAATTCCCCAGCCAATAGAGCCGAACATTGCGTAGAAGGAATATTGAAGGCCTGACGAACTAGTTGCATCTAAGAGGGCCCCGGTAACCGAAGGGGAACCTATAGTCCATAAAGTAATGAAGGCACCCGCAAGGAGGGGTAGAAGATTTACGGGAAGATACCCCATAAGCAAGAGTGGAAGAGATGATAAAGCCCCGATCAGTACAAGCTTCCTCCTACCTATGACGTCTCCTAATCCGCCTGCAGCAACAGAAAATATTGAAGGGATATTCTCTAGAGCTACTAAGAGCATTACAAACTGATACTGATCTTCCAATCTATTATATGCTATATCCCTAGATACAACTATATATATCCCGAAGGCCGTACTTGAGGCCAGCATATAGAGATAGAATGAATGCTTCCACCTATCCACATTTATCCCAGCTTTTCATTAATTAGCTAAAAAATAGTATATGGGGATAAGTAATCAACATTGCTGTTGTTGACTGCCTGGCAAGAGGAAGGAAACTAGTGAGAAAATCTACACAGGATGTAATAGGAGTAGGTCCGCGCCTAGTTCTTGGAATAATTGAGGGACTAGGTCATGAAGGAGAAGTTATTCAGTGTGAAGATGCAGTAAAAGTTCCCGGCACTCTGAAGGGTTTTGAGGTCCTATTCGTTTCAGGCATGAGTCCAGATATAGAATCTGCAATTAGAGTGATTGATCATTGGCGAGGGGGCCCTTCCGTTGCAGGCGGACCGATGTATGTGGACTACGAAGTTCTTCTAAGTAGGGGCTTTGATTATGTAGTTATGGGCGAGGCCGAAACATCTCTTCCTTTATTTCTCAAGGTGCTTGAAAGACAGATCAATGAGAGTGAGGCTCTAGGGCTTGCTTGGATAGACAGATCTGGTCTACATCTCAATAGAAAATTCGGGTGGGCCAGTCCCGATGAGTTATGGAGATTTACCCCCTCAATAAAGGCAGTTAAGAGCTATCCTCACTGGAGGGCTGCTAGAGTTTATGTCGAAGTAGTGAGGGGATGTAGTAATTTTTTCAGACCTACTCTTGCACTGAAGGATGGTAGAAAATGTATTTTCTGCGATATTTGTAGATCTGGAAGTCTTGAAGAACGTGTTAAGTGCCCTATAGATATCCCTCCTGGATGCGGATACTGCTCAGTTCCCAATCTATTCGGTCCAGCTAGGTCTAGACCAAGGGAGCAAATAGTATCTGAAGTTAAGGAACTCGTGAGGCTGGGTGTTAGGAGAATTGTGCTATCAGCTCCTGACTTCCTCGACTATGGGAGAGACTACTTAGTTTATCCTAAACCATTGACAGACCCTCGAGAGCCACCCCCAAATCTTCTGGAGATAGAGAAACTTCTTTCTGAGCTTGGGAGCATTCCGGAAGTTCAGTCAGGAGATGTGGCAGTTATGATTGAGAACATTAAGCCGAACCTAGTTAATCATCAGGTTGCTGAGACATTAGGTAGGTATCTCGCAGGAACCCCTGTACATATTGGGTTAGAGACCGGGGACCCTGCACATCACGTTGCTTTAGGACGCCCCTCTACAGTTCCTGAGGTGATTCAAGCTGTTAAGCTCCTTAGGATGCATGGTCTTATCCCTTACATATATGTAATTCATGGCCTTCCAGGCGAGACCAATGAAACAATTGAAAGAACTATGAAAGCCATTAGGGATGCTTGGAAGGCCGGAGCTGAGAAGATTACTCTTTACCGTTTCACTCCTCTTAAAGGGACAGCCTTCGAAGGTTTCACTCCGCCACCACCGGCAGTAAGGTCTAGGGCTAGGCCTCTCTATTTTCTGGTGAAGGAATTAAATACAAACTCTAAACGTCGGCTTGAAGGAAGCGTAATTAGGTGTGTAGTGGCTGGGAAGGACAGAATGGACAGAACTATATGTTATAGTTTTCCTCACGGCCCAGTCATTAAGATACTTAACAGCGAAGTAGCCAAGGAAGGAGAGATATTGAAGGTTCGGATCGAGAGAACTATTTCGGAGCGTGTGGTTAATGGGAAGGTAGTATCCAGCTAATGCAGAACGAAAATAATTTAAGCACATACCTACCTATTGAGACTCAATACTGAGGAATGATGAAATGGTTAAGACTAGGGCAGGAGATGCAGCGATCTATGGCGTCATAATAGGGTCGTCTTTAGCTATTTCTATAATTAATCTGGCTGGTTCATTACGAGTTTTAGATATCTCCGGTTCCCCCGTGTATCTTTCTCTGTCCGTAACTCTTTACAACCTAGCATTCACATTAATGAGTTGGAGCTGGACCCGTATATTTGTGGGAAGACTTAATAGGAGGGGAATTCTCCTCCTTTCATTAGTTGGAATTAGCATTTCCTTGTTGCTCCTCATTTTAGGCGTAGGTATCTATGTAGTTATTATTGGAAATACATTGGCAGGGTTGTTTTCAGCCCTTATTTACCCCGTGATGATTACTCTGCTCACTGACTATTTAGGAAGGGATTCTATAGCCATTACTAAGTATAATATGGCTTCCGGTGTAGGTCTGGCCCTTGGTTATCTTTTAGGCGGGACATTGAGGATGGTTCTTGGCCCAGAGTGGGTTCTTATATCCACATTAGTTGTGACTGTTGCATTAATTCCCCTTACTTTAGCTATTCCTCAGCGGTACGTTATAATAGAACCTAGAAGGATTTCATATGTATCCCTAATCCCGCAATTCACAGGGCGCTTAAGACCTGCCCCCTCAGTAATATTCACGCCAAGAATTATGTATAATTTCGGGAAAATGATTATTGGCGCTAAAAAGATTTTGATGTCTAAATTAACCCGTAGAATGCCATTAACCCTTCTTGGTTCAACCATTCTTTTCACGGGTATTGCTCTATACTTTACACCTATGCCTGCCTACCTAAGGAACCTAGGTTTTACAGACACTTTCTTGTACTTCACCTACTTAGCCTCTACTGTTGTATCCATCTTAGCGTATAGACCTGCACATGAAAAAATCACGTCTCCTGAAGACGCATGGAAAACTCTATTACTTTTCACTTCATCACGCATCCTTATTTTCGGGGCCACCCCTCTATTCACTTTAATGGTTAATGAAGTGAGTGTGAAAGTTGCCGGTATTGCTCTATATGTATTCATTGGTTTGACATGGTCCTTCATAAGCAGTGCATTGCCTCGAGTGATATTATCGATGTCCGAGTTTGAGAGAAGAGAGGAAAGGTTAGGCCACTTAAATGCATCCATAGGTGTAGGAACAATAATAGGTTCCTTGATTTCCGCATATACTTTAAACTTGGTGGGATATGAAGGTACTTTCATTATTGCTTCAGTGTTAGCTTTAATTTCTGTGATTACGTTCATGAAGGCCTACAGAACCCTTATTACTTAAGACCAAGGAAATATCATTGAGTGATGCTCTCGTTAAGTCGAGGTGATCCCTAGTGAAGATGGGTAGAGCAGCTCTGATAGCTTTTTTAGCGCTAGGTCTCGTTTCGTTGTTTGCAGATATGACTTACGAAGGAGCTCGTTCAATTATAGGTCCTTACTTGGATCTTCTTGAAGCTTCTTCAGTTGTTGCTGGATTGGTAGCGATTGGTGACTTAATAGGTTATTTAGCTAGGGGGTTAGGCGGATTCCTTGCGGGGAGATCTAGGTCAAGCAGTTTCTATTGGGGGCTGATCTTCCTCGGTTACGGAATAAATCTGTTCGCTGTTCCTGCACTGGCTCTAGCTGGTAACTGGGAGATAGCATTCATCCTAGTTCTCATAGAGAGAATCGGGAAAGGCTTGAGGGCACCAGCGCGGGATACTGTACTAGCCGAAATAACGGAAGGTATAGGAAAAGGGAAGGGATTTGGGCTTCATGAGGTGATGGATCAGACAGGGGCGATAGTAGGTCCAGCTATCGTGGGCTATGCTCTTTATCAAGGGACAGGTTATTCGGGGTCATTCAAGGTATTACTGATACCCGCTCTCCTCGCTATGGCCATGCTTATAATAGCCTTCCTTAACCATCGAGAGGTTCATTCCATCACATCCAAAGAGGAGGGGAAGCATGAGAAGCTTCCAACACAGTTCTGGATATACTCTGCATCGATGGCGCTTTTAGCACTGGGCTTCATTCACTGGGTCTTGGCAGGATATCACATAAAGAATTTAGGCCTCCTGCCAGATTCGGAGATACCGTTTATCTATATGGTTGCCATGATTACTGATGCCATTATCGCCCTACCGGCCGGGTTTTTATACGATAAGTGGGGACCTAAAACTCTATTAGTAACCCCTCTCCTAGCTATGTTAGCTATATATTACCTAATGATGGGGACAGAAAGAATGTACATATACATAGGTGCCGTTATTTGGGGTATCTTAATGGGGCTCTATGAAACTAATATGAGGGTTACAGTTGCGGATACCGTTAGTCCTCAGAACAGGGCGTATGCCTACGGCATATACGGGGTGGTGTTCGGGACTTCTTGGGTAGTCGGCAATGGGATTATGGGAGCCCTATATCCTATATCGGTGACCTACATCTTAATTTTCGTAATAGGTGTTGAGTTAGTCTCACTCGGGATGCTGGGGGTCTTTCTTAAGCGTTTTCGAAAAATGTGATGAGCTTGCTGTAGAGATTAATTCCTTTCCAATCACTTGCTCCAGTTGGCAGCTTTACTGCTGATCCTATTGCTATCAGAACCCCACCCACAATTAACGAGATTCCTGAACTTAAGGGCAGGAAAACATATGGAGCCAAATACGTAGGCGACACTAAGAAGTCATATACCAGAGAAATGTTTGATGCTCCATGAGATATTAGGGAAAGAGGAATCATGAAAAGGGCTAAAATATTCAGAACCTCGGCAATAGTTTTCTCTTCTCTGCTTCCGTTTGGATAGTGTATGAAATCAGCTAAAATAATTATCAAGACACCCAATGAAAGAATTCCGACATTAAAGCCTGCAACACCAAGGTTTATTCCTGTATGGGGAACCTGAGATGACGTTCCTCCTACAAGGAGTATACTGAAAGTTAGTATATAGAACAGTCTTATCTCCGTGTCACCTAGGTCTTGAAGAAGTTGCGAGGATTTGTTGAGTCCAACTATCCCCATGATCAGTCCTGCAGCTAGGAGAGCTACACCACCAAGAAGATTCCCTGAGAGTATAAGCAAAACTCCTTCAGCTATTAAGGTAATATAGGCGAGTATTGCTACACCCTTATAACTAAGCTTCGCTTCACCCTCCTTCACCTTCCTTAAAATTTCATAGATGGAGGCGGAAAGAACCAGGTTAAGAAAGCCTACCGTGATAAGGGTAATGGCTATGAATGAATAGGGAAGGATAGCAAAATGCTCGATTATCCTTAAGCCTTCTCCAACGTAAGTGAATCCATCTAGTATAGCTCCTATTATGAAGAATAGCAGGCCTATGTTTACGATTGGATCTTTAAGGCATTCATTAAAGATCTTCATAGACTTCCCATCAACTTTCATCGAAGCAATATATATTTCTCTGTTCCATAATTTTTTCTCTTGTCTAAAAATATTTTAAATTATGTGAAAGATTTCTTGTATTTATTACAATAATTAACTATATGTAATTGAATAATATTTAATAAGGGTCTCCCTACGTATCCATGAGGCCAATATTAGGGCTGATATCTATGGTGACTGGAACACTTTATTATGGAGATATAGGAGAACTCAGGAAGCTCTTCGATTTGTTGCGTTTGAAGGGTTACCGTGTAGTTGGACCTAAACTGAGAAATAATGTTATCAGACTGGAAGAATTAATGAGTTTCGATGAGATGCCCTACGGGTACACGGATTCGCAATCTCCCGGGAGATACAGATTAGTCAAGAGTGATGGTGAAAGCTTTAGAGTGGGCCCTGACTCCTTGAAAAAATACCTATATCCGCCTGAGCTGGTTATATTTTCAGTAACTAAAGATTGGAAGATTAGGGAGCCTGAATTTTACTATCCTAAAACCGCCTTCTTCGGTATTAAACCATGCGATATGGCTTCAGTTCTTATAATGGATAGGGTTCAGGGAGCTGGTGGGGATCCTTACTATTTAAGGGCTAGAGAAAACTCTATATTTATTGTTGAGAATTGCCTGACACCGGGAGAGACCTGCTTCTGCGGAACTATGGGTACAGGACCGGAGGTTAAGGAAGGGTTCGATATTTCATATACTCTTATTCATGAGGATAATTTGGTGTTGTTCAGATGCGGAAGTGATACGGGTTTAGAGCTCTTAACTAGCCTTGACTTGGAACCTGCCCCTAGTGAAATTGAGATAAAATACCGAAGAATGATGCGGGAAGCGAAAGAGCGTGCTCAGGCGCCCTTCACTATAGATGACGTCCCAGATCTTTTAGAACATAGCTTAAATGATGAGATATGGAAGAAGGTTAGCGAGAAATGCTTAGGTTGCGCTAACTGTAATATGGTGTGTCCGACTTGCTTCTGCTTTGATGTAATTGATGAGCCCGAGCTGGACGGTTCCAGTAAGAGGGTTAGGATATGGGACGGTTGCCATAGCTATATTTACGCTGAAATAGCAGGAGCGAACCTCAGAAAAGATCTGTGGGCCAGGTATAGGCATTGGGTACTCCATAAGTTTAACTATTGGCAGACTCAGTTCGGGACGCTTGGCTGTGTAGGGTGTGGGAGATGCATTACATGGTGCCCTGCAGGAATAGATCTTCGGCAGGTTGTTTATGATGTTGTTAAGGAGGTGCAGAAAAGATGAGCTTCGGCTACCATAAATTAATCCCCGCTAAAGGCATTGTTGAGGAGGTTATTGATGAGGTTCCTGATGTGAGGACTCTCATAATTAGGGTTGAGGGAGAGTATAAGGTTCCTGAGCCTGGCCAGTTCAATGAGGTCTATGTTCATGGAGTCGGGGAAGCCCCAATATCTATAAGTGATGTCTATGATGATGGTAGAATAGCCCACACAATACGCGCAGCGGGATCTGTGACACAGAGGATGATTGATGTGTCCCCTGGAGAAGTCTTGGGTATTAGGGGACCATACGGTAAGGGATGGCCTATTGATAGGCTTCAAGGGAAGAACATTCTCATAGTTGCTGGAGGTATAGGTTTAGCTCCTCTGAGACCTGTGATAAGGGAGATAGAGAAGAATAGAGCAAAGTACGGGAAACTTACATTATTATACGGCGCTAGAAATCCTCGATTCTTGCTCTATAAATACGAGTTCTCGAGATATGAATCAATTCCTCATACAGAATTCTTAGTTACTGTGGATAAGCCGGATGCTGCTTGGGATGGGTGCGTTGGTGTAGTGACAATACTTCTTCATAGAACAGAAATCTCTCCTGAAAATACTGTAGCGCTCGTGTGTGGACCTGAAATAATGATGAGGTTCACCGTCAAGGAGCTTAACAAGCTAGGGTTCCGGGACAATCAGATATTTCTCTCGCTTGAGAGAAGAATGCGGTGTGGTGTGGGTCTATGCGGCCACTGTCAGATGGGTCCTTACTTCGTCTGTAAACATGGTCCTGTGTTTCCCTACTGGCTAATTAAGAAGTATTTCTGGGTTGATGAAATATGAAGGGGAAGAAGGTTAAGATAGCTGTATATAAGTTCTCTTCCTGTGATGGCTGTCAGCTCCAATTCCTTAATATGGAGGAAGAGCTACTTGATTTAGCAGAGAGGGTTGAGTTCTCCTACTTCCTTGAAGCTAACAGAGAGGTTAAGCCTGGGCCATACGATATAGCCTTCGTAGAAGGTTCAATATCCACACCTCACGAAGAGGAATTAATTAAGCAAGCCCGTAAAGATAGCAAAATCCTAGTGGCTATTGGAGCATGTGCGACGGCAGGAGGCATTCAAGCATTAAGGAACTGGGGTAAGCTCTCAGAGTTCAAGGAAGCTGTCTATCCTAACCCAGAATGGATTGAGGCGTTAGATAAAGCACATCCCATCTCCGATTACGTTAAGGTTGACTACGAGCTCAGAGGATGTCCCGTAAGTAAAGAGAGGTTGCTGAGCTTCGTTAAACAAGTACTTCTAGGAAAGAAACCGTATCTCAGGAGAGATTCACTATGTATGGAGTGTAAGCGGAAAGGAAATGTCTGTGTAGTGGTTGCTTACGGACTCCCCTGCTTAGGTTCAGTTACTCAAGAAGGATGTGGAGCCTTATGCCCTGCATTCGGTAGGGGATGTTATGGATGTTTCGGACCTTCTCAAGATCCTCAACCGTTAAGGCTTGCGGCAGTTTTCGAGAACTTAGGTCTCAGTGAGGAAGAGATCTCGCTTAAGTTCAAGACGTTTACGGGATGGTCAGAGTCCTTTAGGAAGGTGGTGAATAGATATGGCAGGATTAGGTAAGGAAATGGAGATAAGAGTTGATCAGCTTGCTAGAGTTGAGGGAGAGGGTGGAGTCTACCTTAAAATTAAGGATGGTAGAGCCGAATACGTTGAAGTAAGCATTTTTGAGCCGCCCAGGTTCTTTGAGGTCATTCTTAAAGGGAGGCCCTATCTGGACGCTCCCGATATAACAGCAAGGATATGTGGCATATGTCCGTTGGCCTACATAATGAGTTCAGCTAGAGCTATGGAGAAAATACTTGGAATTGAAGTGCCTAATGAAATATATAGACTCAGGAGGATAGCGTATTTGGGTGAATGGATAGAAAGTCATGTTCTGCATATCGCCCTTCTCCATGCGCCAGACTTCTTGGGGTTCCAGTCGGCCCTTCACATGGCTGAGAAGCATCCAGATATCGTCAAGGACTCACTGTCACTTAAGGCATGGGGGAACCAGGTTATCGAGTTAGTGGGGGGCAGACCTGTTCATCCTGTAGCATTCAGAGTTGGAGGAGTCTATTCTGCAGTATCCCGTCACAGGCTCCTACAGCTACTTAAGAAAGTGGAAGTAATGAAGAGGAAGGCTAGAAAGCTGCTTGATTTCGTATTAAGCCTACCCATACCTGATGTGAAATACACCATGAATTATGCGTCCCTAAGGAACGGCGTTAGATACCCAATTCTGGAAGGTAAAGTAGTTACTAGTAACGGTCTAGTTTTCGATGAGGAAGAATTCGAGAAATATGTAATGACAGAACAGATGAAGTACTCTACCTCACTTCGATATAAGCTTAAAGAAGGCGGTGCATATATTGTGGGTCCTTTTGCTAGATATAACCTTAATTTCGACCTATTAATGCCAGAAGTTAAGGACATACTCAAGGAAGCCGGTTACGAGCCTCCACTAAAGAACACCTACCAGTCTATAATCGCTAGGGCTGCTGAGGTTTACCACTCAGTAATAGAATTAGAGGATCTGATAGCCACCTATAAAGAGCCTGACCCTCCATACATCGATGCTGAACCAAGGGAAGGGGAAGCAGCTGCCATAACTGAAGCTCCCCGAGGAATGCTTTACCACAGATACAGACTCAATAATGAGGGGAAAATAGTGTATGCCAATATAGTTGCTCCAACATGCCAAAACTACGCAGCCATGGAGGAGGACATCAAGAAAATAGTTCCATTACTTCTGGAGAGAAGTGAAGAAGATGCTAAATGGCTAGTCGAGCAAACTATAAGGAACTACGATCCATGCATCTCCTGCTCAGTTCATACATTAAGGATCAAAATAATTAAAGAATAATT
>CAYOJG010000019.1:0-27653 GCA_964404265.1 uncultured Desulfurococcaceae archaeon
GAAAGACAGCATTGGATAAGTAATGACTTCCTATTCCTAAATGAAGCGAGCGAAAGAACACTACTTGCAAAAATCGTGTATGAGATTGCTGCTGAAAACCTTAAGGAGAACCAGGTAGAGTTCTACACGTACCCCCTAACAGGAATGCATGGTAAGGAACCTCCTAAGGATGCGGCAGAGAAAATGAAAAGTTATGACGTGGTCATTGCCATAACTACGTTTTCTCTATCCCACACCAATGCTAGAGAGGAAGCGACCGAGGCTGGGGTAAGAATCGCTAGTATGCCTGGATTCACAGTCGATATGTTTGAGCCTGAGGGCCCTATGTCAGCTGACTACTTATGGATTAAAGACACATCATTAAGGATAGCTAAATGGCTTGAGGGAAAGAAACATGTGACTATTGAGAATAAGTACGGCACGCAGCTCAGTTTAAGCGTGGAAGGCAGAAAATGGGACGTGGATGTAGGTCTCTACGTAAACAAAGGGGAATGGGGAAACCTGCCCGCCGGAGAAGTATACATTGCCCCGTTAGAGGGGACAACAGAAGGAACTTTAGTAGCTCCGAAAGGCTGGTATCCTAATCTGAAGGAAGATATGGTTTTCCACATTAGGGAAGGGCTGGTCTACAAAATAGATGGGGGCGGTGATGTCGGGGATAACTTCCGAAAATTACTTGGGTTGGACCCCATCAATAACTCCCCCGAATATATTGCGAGAAGAAATATTGCCGAGCTAGGAATTGGGACAAACCCCAAGGCCAAGCGTCCCGACAATGTATTAGAAGCAGAAAAGATCTTCGGCACCGTACATGTGGCAATAGGAGACAACAGTCACTTCGGCGGCAAGGTGAAGGCAGATCTTCATGAGGACTTCGTACAACCTGAACCAACAGTTATTGTTGACGGAGAAGTATTTATGGAGAAAGGAAAACTTAGGATTCTTTAATTTTTTTACTTATCACTCTTGAAAGTGACTACGGCCATACCACCCAGTATTAATGCTGCCCCGACATACTGAACCGGATTCAGAACTTCTCCCAAGATTACAAAGGAGAAAATGGCAGCCATCACAGGTTCAAATAGATAGAGTATGGCTGCTTCATACGGCCTGACCCTTCTTTGACCGAAAACCTGTAAAGCCAATGCAATGTCGCTACAGATCAACCCAAGGTAAATTAGCCAAGGAAGAGCTGTTACAATCCCTGAAGAAGGAATTCCTACAGCCAAATCTCTAACTATGAATATCAGGAAAGGAAGCATTTCGAAGAAAGTGAAAAGAAGCGGGTTCTCCTTGGCAAACCTTCCAATTAACTCAACCTGAGCAGCAAAGAGCAACGCACTAATGAAAACTAACATATCTCCAATTCCAGGAAGCCCTTCCGGCGAAGTTAAGAGGTATAGACCAATTAAAGAGAGAAAAAGGGAAGTGAAGGCTCGCCTACCATACATTTTATCCTTGACTACTAGAGCGTCATATAAATGGACGAAAACAACGTTCATGCCCGTAATAAAGCCTGCATTAGAGGCAGTTGTCAAAGAGGTCCCCCATCCTTGAAGCCATAAACCTGCAGCGAATATGAGGCCTGTGAGGCTTCCTCCTAAAACAACTCTTCTTCCAAGAGACCCCCTAACTAGGGAATGAATTAATACAGGTGTGAGACCTAGAAGAGCTATCAAGCCCCTCACCCATGTGTAGGTGACGGGGTCTATGAAGGAAGTCACTATCTTTATAGCAGGAAAGGAGGTTCCCCAGATAATGGTGGTAAGTAGTAAAGAGAATACGTAAATCCCTCTCTGGCCGCTAGTGTGGTCACTTCCACTCATTATTCAACGAATAAATATCTTCAGGACGGAAGTAATTAATACTTAGGGATAATGCCTGTGAAGCCTATATATAGATGTCTGGATGAAGAGCGTTTCGTGGAGAATCCAAATGACTGTCTCCAAGGAGCTACCATTTTAATGAGTGGTCAACAAAGACTTCAGTTAAGTAAACTGATTTCAGGGCTTCTGCGTCATTTCCCCCACGAAGCAGACTTAGTTCCTGATAGGGAAGGCTGGATACCTATCAAAGACTTAGTTAGAGGAATCAAGGAAAAGTGGAGAAATAAGGAAAGTTACGCATGGGTAACTGAGGAACATGTTAAAGCTATTGCATTGCTAGACCCGAAGGGGAGATTCCAAATAAAGGAAGGAAAAATCAGGGCAACATATGGCCACAGCTATCCAGTTGAAGTAAAGTATGATGAAGATCAAAAATCTACACATTTATTTCATGGTACCCCATCCCGAAATATCAGCCGCATTCTTAAAGAAGGTCTCAAACCTGGGAAAAGATTATGGGTGCACCTTACTACCGATAGGTCTCTGGCTGTAGAGACAGGCAGAAGATATTCGAGAGAAGTTGCTTTACTACATATAGATGTTAATTGCTTAAGAGCTCGTGGAATTAAAGTCTATAAAGCGGCAGAGGATGTCAGGCTGGTTAAGTACGTTCCTGTAGAATGTATTAAAAAATATGAGGTTATTGGAAAGGTATAGATCCAACAATGTTAAGATCTGGATAGGTTATTGCCGTTATACCTTCCTGAGATACTGCATATAGAGTATCGTGTATATACGCCGTTCTAGATGCGTAATGATCCAGCTCAACTGTTCCCAACAGTTTGAGAGATTCATCATCTATTTTAACTACGAAGAGCATGCTTCCCTTATAGACTTCACCGCTTTCCTTAAAGACACCCATCACAGGAATTGCTAAATAGCCTTCCACAGGATTCAGCAGGAAGGCCTTATGATCTCCCAGAACCGGTGACCACGCCCACTGCTCAGTCACCCTCAAACTCGAAACTTCCTTAATATTCCCGAGGTCACTAACATCGAAAAGAGATACTTTAATTCCTTTAATCCTGCCATTTTCGTCTGCATCCAAGCCAACCCCTATGAGGTAATGATCTCCATACGGGTGCAGATACTCGGAATACCCTGGGATCTTAATATAACCAATAATCTCTGGTTTTCTGGGATCAGTTAGGTTGATGGCAAAGAGAGGATCAACTCTCCTAAAGGTTACCAAGAACATGTAATCTCCCATGAACCGAGCAGAGTAGATAGTTTCTCCAGGCTCTATATCCTCAATAGCACCGACCACCGACAAATTCATATCTAATACATACACATTATTGCTTTCTTTGAACTGCGGGTAAGGAATCTGGAATCCTTCCCCTTTTACGTATTCAGGTATTTGAACCTCCATGAGTTCAACGTCCTTTATCCTGCTCACAGTGGTCGCTATCCTGAAATAGCCATTATATTCGTCCATACTGAATTGATCAGTTACCCTGCCTGGCACTTTTCCGTAAGCAGCCAGTACGCTGTCAGTGCCTTTAATACCGATTCTATAAATCCGTGTAATCTCCCTGGGTACTCCCTTAAAGTAGGTGAGGAACTGGGTAGCAACAAACTTGGCCAGATCTCTCTGTTCTTCCGGAGTTAACGTTTTCCAGTAACTAGCTAAAACATCAGTGATTTCCATATACTTTCTCCATTTAGGCGTCGATTCATTATTCAATATCATCACTATTTTCTGTGCGGTTTCTGGTGGAAGCTTAGGCAAAACAGCGTCCCTTATGAAGTCAGTCATTTTACCCTCAAAGTCAAACCATTCTGTAGAAAGGATGTATATGTTTCCTTTACTCATATAGATCCACTGAGGGTACTGGAGAAGGAATGAAGATACATCCTTTTCACCAGTTACGGCATTTATTGCAAGGACGTTTACATAGATAGGGAAGAGGACATCATCATTCTTAACGGCCTTAATGTCCTCAACATTTACCTCCTTCCCGTCCAACATCGGGAGTAAGATAGACTGGTTAGGTCCGTACACATCGTCAGTTGTTATAACATACACTACATTATTCCAAAGTCTTGAGTCCCTGAAATTACCTGAGACAGTTGTCTTCTCCACCAGCTCCGGTTTCGACCTATCAGATATATCAAACACCATTACAGTAGTGTTAGGCCTTACATACTGCGGAGGAGCTATACCCCCTATCTCTGCACACAGGCATCTAACAATGTAGGGAAGTCTTGCCGTAGATATTAAAACCAATCTATTAGCTTCAGGAATAACGTAGAGACCTATAACCGTTGTGTTAATCAGCGATATATTGGAGACTATATGCATCTCATTCGGAGGATACACCTCAGCAATATACACTACAGATGTTGAAGTAGAGTTACTCCATTCTTCCCTCCCTACAATATAGAAGAACTTTCCGTCACTTTTGAAGAAGTCGATCTCATCGATTCCTGCCACCTGCACGTTAGTCACTGAATACCATGCAGATGCCTGATTAAGCGAAGGCGTTCCAAAGGAGGAAGCTAGTTTAGCATCCAATGCATACCTCACTGTCGTAGTCATAACGACCTCTGGAATGGGGGCTGCTGATAAAGTGGCTACATGCTCTCGAATGAAAGCCTCTAAATCTTCCTCAGACTTGAAGTTTACCACATCAGGCAACTCATGTATTAATTGATCGTTCGTCCCTCCGGGAGTTGTGGGCGGGGGTGCCCTAAACCCGATAAGCCCAGTTGCCAGAGACATTACTAGACCCAGAATTACGAGCATGGCTATTAAAGCTGCTCGACCGTTTGTACAACTTGTTTTCATCATCGAACATCACCGTGGTGTATTCGGCAGCGTTTTAAATATCCCTATACATTAGAAACACTCTTCGAAACACTAGTCTCAGAGATCGAAAGTTTAGAACGCTGGATTACACCCAACATCATTGAGAGCGCAAAGCTTAATGATTTCTTCCTCCACCCGCTTCCTCCATCTCACTGACAATGACTTCTTAATTACGTCACCTAAAACATCTTGAAAGCGTCTAAGAGATTCCTCCACACCAGGTCTTAAGCGAAGCCAATCATAAATCAGAGTTGATCCCGTAGCCGATGCTATCTCTATTACAGATTTAAGTGTGCTGTAATCATCACTCACACCGGGAATAATAGGACCCATAAATATCCAAGTAGTAACGCCTTCTTCAGATAGCTTCTCCAAAGCCTCCACTCTCCCTTTAGGTGAGGGCGCTTTAGGCTCTATTACTGACGCCAATGAAGAGTCGAGAGTCGTTATTGTGAAACCAACTTCAACCAACTGAGGGCTTGTCAGTAAAATATCTAAGTCTCTGAGAACTAAAGGAGACTTTGTTTGAATATCTACCCGAAATCTATGGGAAAGGAGAACCTTCAATAATCTCCTCGTCAACATTTCTTTCTTTTCTATAGGCTGGTAAGGGTCTGTAATAGTCGATATTCCAACGATTCCCTTCTTTTTTCTGCGAACCTCTTTTCTTAATACATCCACAATATTTTCCTTAATGTATATCACCTGCCCCCAGTTTTGGGCAGCATCTTTGTATCTAGTGTAGGCTCTAGCATAGCAGTATATACAACCATGGTAGCAGCCAGCATAAGGATTGAGTGCGTAATCAATGTCTGGGAGGCCACTCCTTGATAATGCTTGCTTAACCTTAACTCTCCTATAGATTGGGGCTCTTTCACCGCGCATAATCATAGAGACTTCTCATCCCCTTTAACCTACTCAAGGTGTGTGACCTCCTCCACCAAATCTCTACTGGAATTCTCGTCACTTTCGAAAGAATCTTTTCAACTTCCTCTAAGCTGCTTACCCTGATAGGCCTCTGTGAAAACATCTCCCTAATGCTTTCCCTAACGAACCAAACTCCTATAGGAAGGTTGAATCCTTCATATATTTCCCTGTAAAGAACGGCAGTAGCCTTCCTCTTAGCTTCATGAAGAAGGTACTCAGCCGTAGGCAGTCTAGAAGCATAATAGCAACCACCGATGTCTGGATACTTAGTTCTTCCTGCAACCCCTTCCCAATCTGCCTCTATGCTGACCTCTGGACCTTTCGGGTTCCAAGTACTTCCAGGAAACCAAGCCTCCATCCACTCGAACGACCATTGCCCAGGAATCAATATAGCAACGAATAAGTTATTATGTTTCCGCAATGTGAATATCTCTATACTTCCAAGCTCAGGAAGGTACTTAATCTGCTTAATCAAGCTTTTAGAAATAATATCGTCCACTGCTGTAATCGACCACCTAGTAGGCACAAACCTTCTTCTCTTTCCTAACCCACCTACAGAGAAAATCTTCTGTATCCGTGACACAGGTATATTCTCCCTATATAGCTTCACCACGGCCTCATCAGCCTTAAGATCTCTATCATAGTAAACTCTCTCGACATGCCTCCCAAAAGGTGGATTATCCTCAAGAATAAACCTTCTCAGAGGAGCCCTAGGACCTACGGGAGGAACTTCCTCGCTGAGTTCGACGCCGCTTCTTATAGGTTTCTTCAATACAAGTTCGACGCCTACCGGCTTTTCTGATAACGCAATCTCCTGCAAAAGCATGGCGACTCTGGACTCCGTATCTGTAACTTTCAGTCTAGTTACTCCTCGCACCAGGCTGAGCCTCATTGCCAAAAGCTCCTCAAGAGAAAGTTCTGACCATTTCTCAGGGTAATCAAAAATCTCGGTATCTCCCTTCGCAGGAGGGAGCGAAGGGCCTACCTGAATATAGGGATATCCTCTCCATCCAAGAAAAACTGTGGGAGGAGAATTACCTTCTATGCTTATCCCCCTAGAAACCGTCATCAATCTCTCACTAACACGGTTCCTAACGAGGATAGGACAATATGTTAGACCGCATAGGTGCTTAGTCCCCCTGCATCTCAGGCAGAGATTCCTTGAAATCATCCTAATATAGCCCCCTCTTTCTGTCCCATTCTTCTTAATGCAGCCAATACTTTACCTCTCAAGCCAGGATTTTCACGGAGAAGTTTATTCAGCTTATCAAGTTTCTCCTTATCAGAGACCTCAGTACATACATCACTTACTGCCAGCTCTGGTAGTTCTTTGCATAATCTCCCTAAATTGTCTGATCCTCCCCGACCTCTTTTCCATCCGCGTCTATAAGTTTCCTCATATTCCTCCCCAATCCCATATGATCCTACCTTAAAGAGGAGGAAGAACAGTGTGAATAAAAATATGAATGTGAGAACAAGCCGGGAAGGAGGTGAAGACTCTAAGAAACTATTTAGGAGGAGCCCGGCCCTAGCTGGGTTCAGTAATCCTGCATAAATTTGTTCTGTCGAATACCCGGAGGCTTCCATGTCAGCTAAAGTCAGTGGACGCATTCTATAATGGGTTGCGTCAACAAAAACTATACCCGCAGAGTCTCCGCACCCTTCCTTTAGAATAGCTAACAAAAGCTTTACCTGAGGATTTAAGGGAGTTAAAGGATTAAGTGCTGAGTTAATGAAAACAGAGCCGTCGCTTATTACAAATATCTTACTTCCATTATACTCCTCAATAACTCCAAACACTTTCTCTCCATACCAGATGAAGACATTTCCATTAATAGGGTGCAGCGAAGACGCGTAAGAAAGAGTAACCCTGCCTGAAAAATCACCGACTTCAGCATTTACCTGGAAAATCGGTCTACCGTTAACAATAACGATTTCTCCATTAATTCTCTCGGGTAAACCCATCTGTTGAAGTATTAAGTTACTATAGGTGCTTTCATCAGCAATAATTAAGTTTAATTTATTTCTCCTAACAAATCCTATCAGAACATTAACATCATCCTCATTCCATAAAATCTCTGGGGAATTTATGATCACGAAACCGCATTCAACACTAGAAGGATCCTGAACTGTTCTCCAATCCCTAACCACCTCAACTTCCCACCCATTAGACTCAAGGAAATTTACCAGCGTCGTAGTTCCGTCGAATCCTGGATTAAGAGGCGAAGCCCCTACTTGCCCTATCCCTATCCCTTCCCCGACGGCAAGGAAACCCAGAAAAAGAAGCGCCACTATAAAGAAGGCTAATTTCTTACTCTTCACTATGACTCTCACCCTTACCCACGGAGGAGTATGAAACTAGTGCTAAGCCTCCTAAAAGGGCAAGAATAGATGCTACATATTTGCCTAGAACAGCCAGAGCAACAGATGCTGTAAAGAAAGCGACAGAAATAACTGCCATAACCTTTCTAAGAACTTCACCATCCAAGACTGTTTAACACCTCCTCCATAATCTTCAAGATTTCATTTATCCTCATAATATCTTCGTTCCTTAAAACAGTGAGAGAGGCTACTGCACTGAAAACGTACAGAATCAACTCACCTTTTATTCCAACCTTACTCACAAAGTAAAAAACAATAGTAACTATCAAGCCACTTAAAATAACTGAAGCAAACATCCATGGAAACATTAAACCTAGTATCCTGACGAACAATGAAAAAAGAATGATTCCAACAATGTAACGAGGTACTGCCACAATTACCTTTCCCGGAATTCTGAAGACATTAGCTCTGAAGACTGTTAGCAAGTCTCTGCGTAGGGGTAGATCGCCTATCCTCATATAGGCTAAAGAAAGACCGAAACCTGCCAAAATACTCACAGATGTAATTAAAGGATACTCAATATAGGACACATCTCTTAGATAAAGAAGTAGGAAAAACAGAGATGGAATCAATAAAATCACAAGCTCTTTCGAGACCCTTAATAGCCTCATCACTAGGGTTGCGGCAAGAGCTAATGAGCATGCAAGGACAGCGAACTCAAGCAAACCAAGTGCAGCCCCTATTCCGATGGATGAAACCAGAATAACTCCGAAACTCCAGTATTTTCTAAAGTAGAGGAGGAGTAGAGAGGCCAGCATTAATGACCCGATAACTGCACTCTGGAGAATCATGTAGTATCCCCTAAAAGCTTCATTAATTTTGTGAACTCCTTGCGGCTAACCTCCATTTTACCGAATCTATTTCGCTCGTAGGCCATCATCAAACCCTTTAGCCCCTTCTTCAAGTTCTCGCCTAGATTGCTTCCTTCTGCAAGAATTTTTCCTACAATTTCTCTATGGGTCCATGAAGATTGAATTTCAATGCCTAATTTGGCTGCTAAATCATAAATAGTACTCCAGAAAATGCCTATTATTCCCTTACCCATGCTAGGAACGTTTTTCTTAGTCTCTCTAGTTAAGAGATTTTGGGGCCGCTGAGAACCTGTTCTAATTACCATAAAGGCCGCCGAAAAAATTGAAGCACCTAAGACTATTAGCAATATCCAAGCACCTATCGGAGGAATTCCTGAAGGTTCATTAGCCAGTATCTGCCCGCTAGATTTGTTAGCTAAGTAAATGTAAGTTTCCGGGCGTGCATAATTGGATATTCTCTCCTCATTCACTCTTGCAATTACTTCCTTCACAGTTTCAGGAAGCTTGACTACCACCGAACCATACTCAACAGAACGCTCCTCACCTATTCTAGCGATGAATCCTATTGAAGAACCTTTACCTTTCGAGAGAAGCAACGCTAAAATCTTAAGCTCCTCATCATTAATTTCAGGGGCTAACTCTTTATTCTCCTTCAAATACTTGATGAGCCTATCTAGATCAATAGTCTTAATCAGTTCCCTATTTCTATAGGCAGTTTCAAGCAGTGATGGGTTAGATATAAAACGCCTAAGTATTTTCCGGGTATTTGGACCCAATTCCTCAAGCACTATTAATGCCTTCAGGTAATCCTCGTTCTCCAAGCTTCTCTCTTTTGAAATATTTTCTTCAGATATGCTGAATGAAGCTAGAAGCGATCCAATAACAATTGAGTAATCTCGTGAGGTCCTAATTGATACATTCATTAGTATTTCCTGAGTAAGATTAGATAAATCCATGACTGTCTGCAGCTCCTTTACTAGGGGGGTAAAGTAAGCGGGATTACGTAACTTCAGGAAATGAATAAGAACCTTAAGTTTGGAGGAGCTGTAGTCTATTTTTCCTTGAGAGATCAGTTCCCTAAGGAAGGAAGCGATCTGGTAATAGTTCTCGCTATCTGCCTTCTTAATTCCTTCCTCAATCAGTTTAGCAACTTCCTTGTTAGTGATTAGCTCCTTTTGATTTGATAAGATCTTAAGGGCCTTAAGCAGTGCCCCCGAGACTAAGTAGGGATCTTCGTAACCATTAAGAATGTTTTCCAGCAGGCTGGAACATACGTCACCCACTGATTCCTCATTCCCAGCCGCTAGATAGTTGACTAGCATCCTATACTCTTCTCGATGGCCAGTAGCGTTTAACCAATCCAGAACAATAGCGGCCGCCGAAATCTCCTCTACTACTTTTCTTGAAATGTTTGGGGAATGCCGAATTGGAATATCGGCGGCCTTAGCCCAATAACCGCATAGGCTGAGGAGCAATATGATTACCAGAGTAATGCTTAGGAGCCTCCGCACCATAACCGTTCGGTTAATATAGTGTTTTAATAATAATATCTTTAGATTTCGGGGATTGTGTTGCTGAGGGAATTAGTGGATAAGGTAGTGAAGGCTTCCTCCCTTGTGCTTGTAGAGAAGGAGCGTGAAGTTACACTCCTCACTCTGGCAATCATAGCTGGAGGGCATGCCTTAATTGAGGGGGTTCCTGGCATAGCGAAGACGCTTAGTGTTAAGGTGGTTGCTAAGGCTCTGGGGCTAACTTTCAGTAGAATTCAGATGACGCCAGATATGCTCCCATCCGACATTATCGGCACTAAGATTATCGACCCGAGAACAGGTGAGGAAAGACTGCTTATAGGTCCAATAAATGCCAATATAGTTCTGGCAGACGAGATAAATAGAGCCTCTCCCAGAACGCAGTCAGCTCTCTTGGAAGCGATGCAGGAAAGGCAGGTAACGATAGAGGGATTAACCGTTAAGCTGCCTGAGCCATTCTCAGTAATAGCTACAATGAATCCACTAGAATTAGAAGGTGTTTTCCCGCTTCCGGAAGCTCAGCTGGACAGGTTTTTCCTCAAAATTAAGGATGTAGGATTAAGTGACAGCGGGCTTAAAGTTCTATTGAAGGAGGGCCTAGAAAAGATTGAGGAGAAATACAGAAAGATGCAAAGCGTATCCAATAGTGAGGAAGTGCTTCAAGCTAGAAAGGACATTGAGAAAGTCTATGTAGATGAAGACCTCCTTTCGTATATAGCCCGCATAGTTAAGAACATAAGCTCCCAACCCTCAGTCAGGGCCCCTGTATCCCCGAGGGCTGCAGGAATGTTACTCACGCTCTCAAAAGAATTCGCTATAATTGACGGAAGAGATTACTTAATACCGGATGACGTTAAGAAAGCAGCTATTCCCTCCTTATCACACCGAATATTCCTGAAACCAGAGTTCCTCGCAGAAGGCTTGACAGGCGAGGAGGTCGTTAAGAAAGCACTTGAATCAGTGGAAGTGCCCCGACCGTGAAAGCAGAGATCAAAGTGAAGAGAGTGAATACCTCTGGTCTTCTAATCCTACTCCTTACAATTACTCTCCTTATAGGTACCGGCCTAAGCGGAAACTCCCCCGTAGGAAAGATACTTATAATTGTGGGAGGAAGTTTGGCGACACTACTAGGCGGTATCCTAGGACTTCTCAAAATCATTAAACCGGAAATCGAAGGAGAAACAGTAACCGAAACAGCTATCTCCACACTAAAAAGAGGAGAACTCGGCCAGTCCCTAGTAAAGATTAGGAGTCCAATACTAAGGTTAATGCGTCCCAACATAGTTAAGCTAGAGACGGATGAAGGAATTCACATAATAAATAAATCCATAGCAAAAACAGGCGATACCTTTCTCGCGAATTTCTCGATTAAAGGAGACACAGGGCTTCATATTCTAGGGCCCTTGTATCTAAAGGCATGGCTCGGAGGAGATTTAATAGAAATAGAGATGGAGATTCCTCTAACATTAAGTGTTAAAATACTTCCTGAGATACCTAAAACAACTCCCATGAGATATGAAACCCGAAAATTAATTGCCGGGATAGTGCTAACTAGAAGAAAGGGTAGAGGTGTTGAATTCCTCAGCGTTAGGGAATATGTCCCCGGAGATGATATCTCAAGGATTGACTGGAAAGGATCCCTAAGAAGTGGAAATTTGATTATTA
This sequence comes from uncultured Desulfurococcaceae archaeon, assembly GCA_964404265.1. Classification (GTDB taxonomy): domain Archaea; phylum Thermoproteota; class Thermoprotei_A; order Sulfolobales; family NBVN01; genus CAZFVC01. Next base: position 12,014 of record CAYOJG010000019.1, read on the forward strand.
AGGAATTCGAAAAGGAATCTCTCGAAACTTTAGGCATCGTTATAGTATTGAGTGACAGTAACTTCACAGGTAGAAGACCTTCATACCCAATAATGGCTAACTACGTGCTTGCCTTAGCTAATTCACTGCTGGTTTCTGGACTGAAATTAAGGATGGCTATAGTCACTGAGAGAGGTTACTTAATAACTGAAGAGTGCTCTGGGAGAAGGGATCTTTACCGGATTAGTGAAGCTCTGGGATCAATTGAATGGCCTAAAGAGATTGTGATAAGCTCGTCGCCCCTGAAAATAGCATCATGGTTAGTGCTTGAAAAGATAGCATCGCTAACTAAAGGACCTCTCCTCATTTTCGCTGAAATCACCCGAGATGAAGAAATGAAAGCATTAGAGAGAATGCTTCAGGTGTCCACAGTAATCAGGCATTCCGTACTCATTTTCCTCTACACCCCAGAGCTCCTGAGGCTTATCAAGGGAGAGTTAGAGGAGAATGATCTTCAAAATCTAAGATCATTCTTGGAATCATCAGCTGCTTTAACAAATAAACCAAGGATAGAGATACTGCCAAACAGACCTGAGGATGTAGCACACCTAATTGCACATGAAGTCATTATCTGACTCTCCGTAGAAGGATTTATTTGGACTAAAATTAATCATAATCGAGTGTAATGATGTATGAAGTTCTGAAATCAACTGAAGGGGAGGAGTTAATTAAAGGAGACGTTCTAAGGACTTTATACCTTTTCTCTGGAACCCTCTGGTTTCCTGAGCTCTATGACGAGTATGTGGGCTTCGTTCGAACCTTGGGAGATGAGCCAGCTGAGAGGAAAGCTGTGGAGAAAGCTGTTAAAGAATTAGTTAAGGAGGGAATACTCAAGATAAAGGAGGGGATAAGAGCGACGGCATCGGCGAAAGGTGAAGAAACATTCCTTGTTTCATTCACTAAACCTCTCGAGGCTCGGCAGATGCTCTCTACCGACAATAGGGTAGTAAAATACCTTACCGAATGGAAAAAATATGTTGGAGAACTTAGAAAATAAGGTAATCACTAAACAACTCTTTTAACTAAATCCCTAAAGAATTCCTAGGTAATTGACTTGAGACTGCTGCTGCTCGCAGACATACATGGAAAAACCACATCACTTAGACAGACTTTGATGAGGGTTAGAGACATTGACGGTGTGCTTGTAGCTGGAGATATAACTTCCTATACAGGAACCCACTGGGATGAAGTTATCAATTTACTTTCAGAATGGTGTGAAGACAACAGCTGCACAGCGTATGTAGTTCCAGGAAATGCTGATCCGAAAACGATTATGAGGGTTAAGAAGGAAAAGGTGAAGATCCTGCATATAGCTTTGGAGCCATTTCCTCCATATGTTATTGGAGGGATTGGAGGAGGTTTAGGGTTTCCATTTATGGATATCCCTAGACTTAACGATGTGGAATTAACTCTATATGTTAAGAGGTTTATTTCATCCTACGGCCCGGGATTAGCACCTTATTCATGGATTTTACTCACACATACACCTCCCTACGGAACCAGGCTTGATATACTTTATACTGGAGAGCATGTGGGGTCACATGGAATAAGGTCACTTATCGAGGAGAAAAAGCCTCTTCTAGCGGTCTCTGGACATATACATGAATCTCGAGGCATTGAGTGCTTGGGGAAGACCGTAATGGTTAATCCAGGACCTAATTACAGAGGATACTTTGCTGTGGCTGAAATTGAGGTAAGCAGCGGAAATGTTGATGTTACTCTTATGAAGAACTCATCTTAGGAGACTTTATCAATTCCTCCACATAAGAAGAGGCCTCAGGACCCTTTGGGCTTCCTAAAAGTCTTTTTGTTAGCCTACAAAAACCGCATACACCATCCCTGGAGGGCATCCCACAGTATTTGCAGGGAATGACTTTCTCGATCTTTTGAGGAAGGCTTGGAATAAGGTCCCGAGCTATTCCCTTCATAAAATTAATCTTGGTTCCAGGATGCCTTAAATCAAGATTACTTAAGAAGTTCCTTATCTCAGTATTTATTACTTTGCTGGAGAAGAAAGGGCATCTATTTTTAACGAAAGGAATTCCTTTCAGTAAAACATACGCTAGGTTCTCTCGCTCACTGGTCAGATATAATGGCCTTACCCTACTTACCCCCATTCCTTCAATAGGGCTTGACTCAGGGCCTAGCTTTTTCAAGGCATCATAGTCCCTCATAAGAATTGATTTCATGACGTATGTTGATAAATCATCTAGGTGATGGCCTAGTGCAACCTTATCTGCCCCAGCCTTTAATGCTACTAAATTAATGAAGTATCTCTTCAGAAGACCGCATACAGAACACGGAGGCCTCCGGCTTTTTAAGGCTATATCGGGAAGCTGCATACCTAGTACATCCTGAAGTCTCACAACAACTAGTCTAATGCCTGTATCCCTGCATAAACTCCTTACAGCATTCTCTGCGAGCCTAGAGTACTCCCCTATTCCTAGGTCTATATGTAAACCTAGGATGCTGAAACCTAACTCCTCAGACAGCTTTGCTAAGACGTAGAGCAGCGCTTGAGAATCTTTTCCTCCTGATAAAGCTACAGCAACTAATTCTCCTCTACTAATCAGCTTATATCTTTCTATTGTCTCCTTAACCCTTTTCTCATAATACTGAATAAAGTGATCCTTGCATAAATTAATTCTTGCGTAATGCAGCCTTATAACTGCTCTCTTACCGCAAATTGTGCATTTAGCCAGTTGATGTCACCTCATAAATATCAATCTCTTCTCCATCAAATATGAAAACATCCTCAGTGAGCAACTCCTTCTTCCTAACTACAATCACTTGAAGCGAATTGTATCCTAGGTCTTGAAGCAGCTTTTTTACTGTAATCTTTCTCTTCCGAGGGTCGTATTTTAACTCCCTCCCGTCAGGATAAATCACGACTCTAATCATTTCTAAACCACATTAGTGTTTTCGCGAAAAATGAGTTTCTAGGCTATAAAGGATAGTATTAATGCCAAGAAAGCAAGGCTATATCCATACTTCCATAGGAACCTTATTCCTTGATCAGGTCTAAATCTAGGCATGGAGTTATCGACCCACGCAATTACTGCCAGAACCACAAAATATTTCACTAAGACTACTATGGCACTCAACCACCAGTTCGCTGGATTAACAGGCCAAGGCCCTCCAAGGAATAACATCACGTAGAACAAAGGAAGGATAATCTTCTCTATAAACTTTATGAAGAATGCCATCGCCAGCCGGGGCCCACCTAATTCAGTAAATAGACCCCAGTAGAGCTCTGACTCAGCCTCTGGGAAATCGAAGGGCTTAATCATTAGTATAGCCATCATACCTATGAACCCTGAGATTGCTGCAATAAACATTGTTATTGCCGAAAGGAAGGAATCTACCCACAGCCCTGCAGAAACTGTGGACGTCAGGTAGGCACTGTATGGAACAAGTGTGTGTCTAGCGGCCAGAATCACTGGCGTTAGTAGCGAGGATATGTAGATAGGGTCTGCAGATATTAGTAACGCAAGATACCTTCCCGCAGCTATGCTTGAATATGGGTTAGGTATAGAGAGTGCTAGATATGCTAATGCTAAAGGCGCCAACAGTAGAATGTAGGCAATAACTACAATATCGTAAGGTGCCCAGAGAGGCTGTACAGCCAGAGGGGTCACTAGACCTAAAGCTATTAATGCACCGATCGCGAGAACAGCAATGATTAAAGGTGATTTCTTGAGTCCGTACCTATTCACCACATCCTCCTTTGCAAGCAGCTTCAGGAAGTCGGCAAGAGGCTGCAGCACACCTGCAGGCCCTGTATACGTAGGACCTCTTCTATATTGAATCCTTCCACTGAGTTTTCTATAGTACCACTGAGTAACAATAACTAATACAATCATAGTTAATAGGCCAGGATATATTAACGACTGAAGCAGTATGCTTAACCATTCGTTCATGGCCACCACCTCAACACTAGAGTAACTGCCACTATAACCACAAGGAGTAGGTAGGCATAAACATACCAGTCCCTCAGGAAGGCCTCAGACGACCTGCTTAAGGTCCTGGAAACCCCTCTCCAAGCCCTAGAAAGTATGTCAACTATTACATACGAAATCGGTGGTGTTTGAACCTCCTTAACCTCCCAACCTGAGACGACAGGATAATACTTAAGCTCGTCCTCCTTTTCCTCTACAGGTCTGCCTCCATACCTCTGGAACAGTTCGTAAAAGATTAAGTAAACTAAAACTCCCAGCAGTGCGGTTAGCCCTGTTATTAGGAGGACGAATCCTTCCGCGGAAAACATTAATGAAGCCATCCTTCTCACCTCTCAAAAATAAGCTTAGCCCATTCCTCAAACTCCTTCGATATCTTCTCCCTTGCTTCCTCATCTTCTGTCGTTTCAGCAAATAGCCAATGAACGAAGAGGGCTTTCCCTTCATCATCTACCTCCAGAGTCACTGTTCCTGGGGTATTGGTGATGGAGTTAGCAACTGTGACAATGGCGAAATCCGTCTCTAGGCTGTGAGGAACCCTCACAATAGCAGGCTTTATTTTCATATTAGGACTTAAAATAGCTTTAACAACGCTCCAATGCGCCTTAGCCTCAATAATTGTGAAGTACTTGACGAAATACGCTAGGAGTATTGCCAGCCTCTTTAGAGTGAGTTTTCCGGTATCCTGAATCCATTCTCTGGAGAATATGTATGAAACTATGAAGGCGCTAATCAGACCTAGGATGAGCTCAGTTATTGATATAGCACCAGTGTAGACTATGTAGAGACCTAGCAAAATAAGGGAAAGAGTGAAGAATCCGATAAATCTGCTTCCACCACTCTTACTCATTCTTCTCACCTCCCTCGATCTTTGAAAGGTTTTGGGTTCCGAACATTTCTCCAGCGGTAACACTTAGAGTAACTAGGAAGAGGAGAACAGCTAACCCTATGACTATTGCTGTAACTATTAAGATCTGCGGCAATGGATCTACCGCAGCTCCTGCAAATTCCTTTAGGGATGCCTGGCTCGGGTAGACGAAGCCCTCAATCACTCCTCCAGGATATACGGGCGGCTGGGTTGCAGTAATTCTATACCCTATAAAAACTGCTAACATCTCTATAGCGTCAGAAAAGATTGTGAGCATAACTAATTTCTTTATCATGTGGGGCCTGCATATCATTCCGCAGAGGCCCACAGCTGCCGTACCTATTATTGTTGCAAGGACGTAATACCAGAGAAACTCTTCCACCATCATTTCTTACCACCCTCCACTACAGCATCTAGCCCAAGCAGGGCTAGGGTGAACCCTGCGGAAACAGCTAGGAACTCCATTAAATTAAGCAGTATTAGAGTTCCTGCAATAACTATTTCTCCCCATGGGGCATGAATCACGTCTGCATAGCCTAAGGGCACATAAGTCTTGGGCTGGTTAAGGAATAAGTAGCCCATTACCCCCTTCATGAAACCAATTATCAGTGTGGAAATACCGATGAATGCTATGAGGATGAGGCCAGTCAGCCTTAAACTTAGGAGGCTGTCCTTCTTGAATCCAAGCTTTATCAGCTTGCTTCCTCCCATAGCCGCCAAAAGTATTAGCGGAGCCACGACAAAGATTGATCCGCCTTGGAAGCCTCCTCCAGGCGTCAGGTGGCCGTGGAGTGCTACAGAAATTGAAACAATCATGATGATCGGGGCCACAACTTTAGCTATTAGTTTAACTATTACAGTCATTTCTTTACTGGGTTCTGAAGGCTTAATCTTTTCAGCGAATATGTAAAGCGTCCCTATTATAGCAAGGAAGAGCACCGTCGTCTCGTAGTAAGTGTCAATGCCTCTCTGATCCCACAGAACCGAGGTCACTATTTCAGGCGACCCTGTGTAAAGGAGGGATCCTTGAAGCGGTATCTCGGACAGGTATTTGTAGGCTAGGTAGAGATTAGATGTGAAGTCAGGGGAAACTAGACCTAGCTGGACTAGTGCTACAGCAAATATTACAGCCAGCATTAGAGAAACAACAACACTTAATTTCATGTTACTCCTCATATCTCTCACCCTTCCTTAATGCGTATAGAAGGATAACCGAGTTAATTCCTAATCCTATAGCTACATAGGCTATCAGAAGGTCGGGAGCTAGAAACGCCGTTAGAAGGAGTGCAAAGAATGTGGATTCGATACCGGAAAGTATTATCGCTTTAAGTACGTCTCTCTGAAGTAGGGCAACAATGGAAGCTATTAAGGCAAGAGTTGAACCGATCGCAGCCAAAATTAATGGGATATGTATCACTCTTCACTCACCTCCTCCTTCTCCCTTAATTTGTCTACAATAACGGGCTTAGGTGAAACCTCACCTGACTTATGAGCAGCCTTAGCTAGTATATGGGAGCCTGCTGGGGCTGTGAGCACTATCAGGAGGCCGGCAATCACCGAAATCCCTGCTATATAATATTTGAATGTGACTGGCATATCCAGTGATACAGCTATCAAAGCAATTCCAGCAAGCGGGTACACCGCCCCGCCAATGCTGCCTACTGTGGCTGCATGAAGCCTCAGGAAGAAGTTATTAAATCTATTCATCCCTATAGCAGCAATGACATCTAGGATCCCGCCAAGGAACAGGAGCCCTACACCTATCCAGAATATTATTAGATCTATCATTTTCTCTTCCCCCTCAACAGATACTTTGCTACGTAGATATCTAGAAGGAATACCCAAGCTGCCAGAGGTATAGCCCCAATAGCGAGGTAAGGAGTGAGGTAGTACAGGGATAGGAGCATGAATATGACGATGAGATCTACTACTAAGGTGTCTATCGCTAGAACCATATCCGGTAAGGTAGGTCCTTTGAAAACCCTATATGAGTAAATCAGCATAGCAACGGTATAGAGTATGAAAGCCCCCGGAAGAACGAAACCTAACACATCGACACTAACCATACGTCTTCACCCCTTCCCTTTCTTACTCTCAACTTTCTTAGGCTTCGGTGGAGGAAGCTGCTTTAGGAACCTATCCTTTGTGATAGTTACTCTATATCCTTCAGGTTTCGGAGGCTTTGCAAGCTCAGTAGGCATAACAAGCGTAGAGTCCTTGTCCTTAGTGTATAGCTCGAATCCAGTCGTATCAGTCATTACCAAAGCAGAAAACGGGCAGTACTCAACACAGAGGCCGCAGAATGTACACTTATGCAGATCAATTCTCGGGAACCTCTTAGGTTTATTCTGTGGGAAGTCTCCCTCCACAGGCACTAGATCTATGGCGAATGCAGGGCAAACAATCTTACACATACCACAACCAGTGCACTTATTGAGATCAAGTATATGCCTCCCTCTCAGGTTCTCGGTTTTGAAGGGAGGCTCACTCTTAGGAACCATCCTAGTGTATGGCTTCCGGAACAGGTATTTCACAGTCTTACTTAGAGTGGCCCACACCATTTCCATCACCTATCTATATCGGGAGAACACGGATCTAGGGACTTGACTATAATCGGGAAGTCAGCGATCGTTACCTCCTCATTCTTAATGATGTGTTTTACAGCAGTCGTCATTAACGGCATTGACACACTCCTTAAACGAACTCTGTATGGCTGTCTTCCTCCGTTACTCACTATATGTATGAAGTACTCTCCTCTAGCCGCTTCAATCCTGGCAATACCTACGCCTTTAGGAGCCGCTAATGGTAGCTTAATTCTGTGGGGTTCACCAGGTCTGACTTCCTCCACGGCCTGCCTAATGATCCTCAGGCTCTGATACACTTCCTTAAACCTCACTACGCTTCTTGCATAGGCGTCTGCCTCAGTCATTGTGGGAACGTCAAAGGTTACTTTATCGTAGTTTTCGTATGGAACAACCTTCCTCACATCGTAAGGCACTCCAGCCGCTCTAAGGCTGGGTCCTGTTACACCCATCTTTATAGCGTCATCCGCTTTCAGAATGCCTATTCCCTGAGTCCTTGCCCTAAACACTCGGTTCTTCAGAAGTGCTGACTCAATATCCTTAACTATATCCTCGACTTTATTGGTTACTTCCAGAGTTCTTTCCTTGAATCCTTCCGGAACGTCCCATCGAATACCTCCCGGAACAGAAAAGCTATGGTAGACACGGTGCCCGACAACCCATCCGAACCACTTAAGTATCTCCTCTCTTGCAGCAATTGCCCAGAATCCAACTGTTCGTAGCCCTGTAACACCAGCCATGAAGTTAACCCAAAACATATGTGAAGCTATTCTGCCGAACTCGGCCTGAATCATTCTCACATATTTAGCCTTCTCAGGAATGTCTATCTTAAAGATTCTATCCACGGCCTCCGCGTAACCTAATTCTAGGCTATCCGGATCCTCAACACAGAAACGGTAACCCATCACTACATTCATTTCCCATGTCCTGAACTCCATCATTTTCTCAAATCCTCTATGGAGGAAGCCGGGAACAAGCTCTGCATCAACTACTCTCTCTCCATCAACCCAGACTTTATACCCTACATTTCCAGGGACACCGGGATGTTGAGGCCCGAAGTAAAGCATAACTGTCTTGCTTCCATTACCTCCCATACTTATACCCCCCGTAATACACTTTGGCTACCCACTCATGCGTATTCACATCCTTCCGATGGGGAGGAGGCCCTTCCCAATTCTCGTCAAGTATCCACTTAGAGAGGTCCGGATGGCCCTTGAACTCCACACCCATCATCTCATGAACTTCTTTTTCAATATAGTACGCTATGGGGTGAATATCATGTACCGAGTCTATTACTGGATCATTCCGAGGAACGAACGTCTTAACCCAAATCTGTGATCCATCATTAACATTGGCGACAATATAATAGACTTCAATCACCCCTTCTTTCGGCAGATCGACCGTGTTTATATTCATGAATAGCTTGTATCCCTTCTCTGCAAGCTCTTTCAGTACTTCCCTTATTCTCTCTTTCTTCACGTTAGTAACGCATATTCTCAAATCCTCATACTCTTCCGAGCATTTATCGTAAGTCTCCTCAAACTTGTAGGTGATCTTGATCTCTGCATTCTTCATTTTCTCCTCATATTCCTTAGCCCATTCTCTCTCCAGTTCCTCCCATTTTCTTATCTTTTCGTAAGCATCTGGAAGAATTGGATCTCCTTTATGTTCTGGAGGGGTCTTAGCCACCTTATCATATAAATCAACTATCACGCTAAACCAGTCGTCTGCTAAAGGCATACATCCAGGTATCCATCCGGAAACTTTCACGAAGTCGTCCAACCGCTTATAGGTAGCGTAAGAGTCCCAGTAAAGGCCTCCAGTAGCTGTACAGTTACATCCAGCAACCACATACTTAGGATTAGGCATCTGCCGATATACACGAAGGAAAAGCTTCACGGATTTCTTGGTGAGGTAACCCATTCCAGCATAGAAATCTGACTGCCTCGGAGTGGGCGTGGGCATATATCCATATCTTTCCCAGTCCAAGGGTGATGTAACAACTGGAGGGAACTCTATGGCTCCACAGGCAGAACAGTAATGAACGAGCCATAGGGATTTCCCACGAGACCATGAAATTATTTTCTTGAATATGGAACTCATCTCACCCACCCCACAAATTTAGAACCGATTCAATGTATGCGTTTCTTCCCCCAATTAGGCTCTCACCGGCCGGATAAATAATATGATTGGAAATGAGCCAGTACGCCACACCAGAAGCTAGGACACCTATAGCGAAGAGTAGAACAAGAATTTTCAAGTAGGTTGGGGCTGGTGAAGCTGATTTACCTGGCAGAAGGTATGTCGGATATATGACTCGCAGAAATCCTGCTAGAGATAGTGCTGAGCCCAGCAACATGATCAGGAGTATGAAAGCACTTTGAGGGGAGAACTGCCAAGTCCCTAAATACAGGACATTGCCGTAGAGCTGGAATTTTGCCTGGAAGAGAATTGTCGGTGGGATACCGACGACTGCTGCAGCACCTATTAGGAAGCCCGCAAATATGGCTGGGTTGTTCCTAAAGGCGCCCTTAACTTCATTTATATTGCTAGTTCCTAACGATCTTGAAACCCATCCAGCCGAAAGGAATAAAGTTGGTTTCACTATTGCATGTGCAAGAATGTAACCTAGAGCTATGTAGATCCCGGTAGGACCTAGCGATAGTGCAACAGCCATATACCCAACATCAAGTATGGTGCTGTAAGCAATAACCTTCATAATGTCCTTAGAGTAAATCATTCCCGTTCCTCCTATAATAACTGAAATCAATCCAAGCACTAGAAGAGTTACAGATGCCTCTACTGTAAAACCACCCATCACTATGTAGAAAAGCCTCATCATCACGTAAATAGCTACACCCTCGGAAAGAGCCGCCATTAAGGCACCCACTGTAGGCGGAGCTTTAGAGTACGCGTCAGGAAGCCAGAAATGTATAGGTACGAGTGCAGCTTCAGCTATTAAAGTCCATAAGGTAATCATGAAAATGTAGGATGTAGCTTGATATGGATTTAATGCTCTTCCAAGTGAAGCCATAATTCCAGAAATTATCGCTCCTCCTTGAGCAATATTCAAAGTTCCTAAGGCATTGTAGTACATCACAGCCGTAAGGAAGAACACCATTCCGGCCGCAGTACCAACCATAGCGTATTTGAAAGCCGCCTTAATAGAGCCGGGAGATCTAGGTGATGCTATGAGGAAATACGCTGAAATAAGTGTGACCTCCATCATGACGAACATATTGAAGATATCGCCAGTGTAAACAACGCCAAGCATACCTGCTTCAAGACCAAGCATGGCAGAGTAGAAGTACTCCTTATCGTCCACAAAATGCTTGGATAGCGGTGTGATTAACAGGAACAGCGTAGATATGAGTATACCCATGAAGGCTCCCAAGAAGTCAACGATATAAGTTATTCCGAAGGGAGGAGGAAATGCTGCGAATGTGTAGGTAATTACTCCCTTCTGCATAACTTGAAGAAGGGTGTAGAGAGATAGACCGAAAACAACGAGCTGAATAAGGGTAGCTGTAGCCTTTGTTACTCCTCGTGAAATCTTAGCCAAACCGAATACAGGGATTATGAATGCGATAAACATTAGTAAATAAGGCGATAAGGCTGCCGCTAGCGCTTCTTGGGATGCTGGCATTGTATCTGCCCCTTGATTTAGACTTGGCTCAATTTTTAAGCTTTTAACGTCGTGTATAAGCAGTTTTGAGGTATCTAATGTTTATTTAATTAGAGATCTAACATATTTAAATCAATAATAGTAATCCCCCATAACTAAGATAATAATCCAAGGTAGTTAATAAGGGCTACCCCTATTATCCCTGTAAGGCTTATCAATACATTATCATCAATCGGCTTGAACTCAAAATGCTCAACGATAGATGCGACTCCCGCTAGAAGGATCCCCCAGCTGCCCAGAAGGGCATATCCAATAGGTGCTGTAACAGCAAACATTGCAAGGTTTCCCCACCAAGACTTGGTCCTTCTCTGGTAAAGCATATTTCTCGTGAATCCCGTGGCTGCATCCCCGAAGGCCATAAAGGTTATCGGAATCAATGCATAAAGAGGATCCCCTAGAAGCAACCAGGTAGCCAATACAGATATTCCCCACATCACACAGAAATTTACCTCAAACATGTTTTCTTCAACCTGGAACCATGGCATAAGTTTCCCTCTATAATGAGGTATCCAAGTAGAGATTGCTAGAACCATTGCCAAAGAAAACGGAATTAGGGGAGAAGAAAAAACGAATGGCGTTAGGATAGCTATAACCCCTCCAGCCAAAACATGAATGATTTTTCTGTTGTAGTAAACAGCCACGTTATGCTTAACACCTCTCCCGATCATTCTAGCGTAAAGAAACTTAGTGCCTATAACCACGGAATAAACATATCCGAGAAGAGAAATCCCCAAGATAAGTTCAAGAAGAGGATCCTCCGGCAGTAGATGCCAATGCATAGAAATCGGCATTTTTGAACTACCGTATATTTCTTTACCAGGGGAAATAATAATTAATACTTCCCCCGCATATTCTCCATACCTGCTGGGGTAGGAATGAGCGGGGGAGGATGGAAACACGGATTCATAGTGCTTCTCGCCGGCTATGTATTAGTGTATATACATAGAATAGTTACTGGTGTTCTCAAACCTGAATTTTCTGTAATTGCCTTGAAGTATGGTTGGGACCCAACAATCTTTATGTCACTTTCTTCGTCGGCATACTTCTATGCGTATGCAGCTATGCAGCTCCCTGGAGGAGTCTTCGCAGATGCCTTAGGAATGAAAAAATATGCTGCACTTTCGTTAGCACTCATTACTGGAGGAACAGCATTAATGATTCTCGAGATCCCCACAGCTGTCATAATAGGGAGGCTCTTAATTGGAGGAGGAGCAGCCGCCGTATTCATATGTATACAGAGATTCATCGGCATCAGACTTACCCATTCCTTAGGAGGGAGAGCAACCGGAACTGCGCTAATGGTGGGTAACATAGGTGCCTTGCTTGCTACTTCTCCTTCTCGCTATGCAGTTAACGTAATGGGTTTCCACCTGTACTTAATTATGTTAGGATCTCTCACAGCCATAGTAGGCATCTTATCCTACATTAACCTCAAAGACAGAGGCATGGAGGGTATTAGAGTCACTGAGTCCTTAAAGAAAATCTTTATTCAGCTAAGCCAAGTTGTAAGGAATACGCACTCATTGGCCTTAGCATACACTCTGGCAACCACTTATGCTACAGTCGTAGCTTTCCAATCATTCTGGGGGCATGAATACTACACTCAGGTCTTTGGGGCTGATGAGAACGCTTCTGCAAATTACCTCCTCATGGTGGCTATGAGTTTCATAGTTTCCACACTCATAGCTGGCTGGATAACAGATAAAGTCATTGGCAGACGAAAGCCTGTCTTAATACTTAATTCCATACTCCACTTCGTTTCCTGGGCTGTAATGCTCCTACCAATCTATTACCCTCTGAGACCATCCCAAGTCTTTGGATTGGGAGCATCAATTCTTCTCGGTTTCGCCGCAGGTTTTCACATAGTTATACCTCCTATGGCGAGAGAACTATATAAAAAGGAATTCTCCGGAACTACTTTCGCTTTCGTTAATCTAGCCGGTTTCATAGCTATAGCTATTTATCAGTCATTAGGCGTAGCAGTAGCTATAGGAGGAATTATTGCTTTATTCACCTTACTCTCCCTTCTCTCAATTGCTGCATCTATACTAACTAAAGAGACATTAACCTAGTGCAGCGTGCTTATTAGTTGAATTAAGCCAGTTATTAGTAGTTGATGTATCATTGAGTTTAATGGGACTTAGCGATACCGAGCTTACGGTGTGGGTAAAGAACCAATTGGAAAGCCTAGGTATTCGTAAGACTAAAGTCGTCATTACGTCCCATTTCCCTGGGATAGCAGCAATACCTTTACTGAACACAATAATAATATCCAAACGCTTACTTCCTTTCATAGGTGCGGAAGATTTGAAAGCTATCTTGGCTCACGAAGCCTATCATTTAAGTAGCCGATATGAACGGAAAAGACTAATCAGGAACTCCGTGCTATCACTAGCTGCGTATTTAATTCTCATAGACCTCTTCCTACTTATGAGTCTCCCCTACTTCATGCTGATAACCTTCCTCTTACCCGACGCTCTGCCTCCACTTCCTACTGCTGGACTATTAGGGGTATCTATACTTTTCTTTCTTGCGACATTACTTCTCTCTATTAGAGTGTCCAGAAGAATTATTTCGAGATTAATGAAGTATATCCCATTCGGTGTGGAGGAGAGGGAGGCAAATGATTTCGCCTCGAGAATTGTTGGTAGAGACAATTACTGGAAAGCAGTGGTCAGATACTCTATAGCTTTAAAGAGGGTTGCGGAAGGGAAGAAGCTCCTTAAATTTTTCTGGATGAATTCATTACTCCTCAATGAGGCGGTGAATCCTCATCCCACCCCGACCGAAGTGGGTGAGAAAGCTTGAGCCTGCCTGAGAAAGGGAGAATACTTCCAAGAGAGTTTTACAGTAAGGCGACTGAGCATGTCGCTAGGGACCTTCTTGGGAAGATCCTTATTCGCAGGGTAGGTAAGAAATTTCTCGGCGGAATAATAGTTGAGACTGAAGCCTACTTCGGTTCCGAGGATCCCGCCTCTAGAGCTAAGAGGGGAGGTGATTTAAAGAGAACCCTATACGGTGAGGTCGGTGTTGCTTTAGTTTATGGTATCCATACACACTGGATGTTTAACGCCGTTGCACATCCAGAAGGGAAAGGAGGGGCTGTTCTTCTTAGGGCTATTCAGCCCATACTCGGTATTGATGAGATGATGAAAATCAGAGGGTGCAACAGTATCTATATGGTTGCGTCAGGGCCTGGAAGGCTTACGAGGGCCTTACGAATAGATAAAAGATTCCATAAAAAACCGCTGTATGTTAAGCGTTACGGCTTATGGATAGAGGACAGAGGGATAGAAATTCCAGACTCTCAAATAGCTAGAGACGCACGGATAGGGGTATCGGAAGATCTAGACGAGCCATACAGGTTCTTCCTGAAGGACTCTCCATACTTATCCCGTCCACCTAAAAAGAAATAGCTATTTCGTCTCAATGAAAATAATTAATGGTCCTTGAATTGAGCAGAAAGTTTGGGGTCTACCTCCCTGAAGATGTGGTGAAAGACTTAGAGATCTGTATGGCGAGCATGGAGATAAAGAGTAAGTCTGCACTCGTTAGAGAGGCATTAAAGCTCTTCATTAATGAGCATCGATGGAAGGCCGGGAAGGAAGCAGTTGGTGTTATAGGAGTTATATATAATCACCACGCTAAAGACGCAGATAAGAAACTGACTGATGTACAGCATTCATATCTCGACATAGTGATAGCTACTATGCATGTGCATCTGGACGAGGAGAAGTGTATGCTGGCAATCATTGTGAGGGGAAATACTGACCGAATTAAGAAGCTTATTGGCGGTTTAAGCTCAGTTAAGGGAGTTGAGGTTACTCGACCACTACTTCTCGCCACAGACTAGGTTTTGTTGAAGTAAAGCATCTTTCTCGATAACGTGACGCTTGTTTTGAACTGGCGTGAAGAATAGAGGAATCATTATTCCACTTTTTGCTAGTAACTCTGCATTACTCCATACATCAATATCTTCTGTTACTATTCTCCCGTCATTCATAAGAGCAACCCGGGTAACCATTTCCAGAATCCAAGGCAATGAGGAGGATGTGATTAAGACGGTTTTCTTAGCGTTTCTCCATTTCTTAATTACTTTCATTAATCTACAGAACAGTTGCGTTGAAAGGCCTAGGAATGGCTCATCAAGCAAAATTATCTCAGGATCATGTATGGTCGAGGCAGCTATAGAAACCATTTTTCTATATCCGAAGCTGAGAGAAGTGGGTGGCTTTCCCAAATACTGGAGAAACCCGAAATCTTCCGCAGTTTTCTGCACTTTATGATTAATTTCCGATGGTTTTAATCCTAGTTGCTTAAGAGAGTAGCTAAGCTCATCTCTCACTGTCGGAGAGAATAGTTGATCGTCTGGATTCTGCATAGCTACGCCAACCTTTTTCCTAAGTGTGACATCATCGGGGTTGGTTACTTCCCCATAGAGAGCTACCTCACCTCTAGTAGGTGGGAGAAGGGCTCCAGCAACTAAAACAAGAGTGGTTTTCCCTGCTCC
>CAYOJG010000020.1:0-21009 GCA_964404265.1 uncultured Desulfurococcaceae archaeon
TAGCGCTTTTCACCCAGATTTTTTCACAGAGATACTTACATTAAACCAGTCCACAACCAAGGCCTCGGCTCCCATAAGAATAAAGCTCCCGCTAGGTAGTTGCGCGAGGTCTAGGGTAATAGTACCTGAGTAATCAGCGAAAGCTTCTCCTGAGGAAGATGCATGCAGAACTTTTATGACATCCCTCTTCACAGGGGCAAGGACTCTATATCCTTCTCCATAGATAGGGTAAGGATTAACAGGATGTAATATGTCGTTAGAGGTTACTACGTAATAACAAACGATGAGTGCAGGGAAGTAGTTGAAGATGGAACTACCTCCGGTTCTATAATGAATTTCGATCGATAAATTGTAGCTATCTCCGCCTAGGTAAAGAAGAGGCACTGCAAAGAATGCAGCTGAGGACCTCTTCCTACTGAATTCACCTCGAAAAGACACATATGTGGCTTCCCTATCAGTCTTAAGCGAGTACGAGTAATTCTCTAGGGCTATCCCTTCAGTATTAGGAAGAAGGTCTATGGGGATCGACTGATTAACGCCTTCCAGAACTGTGAAGAACCATTTCGGCCTTACCCCGTTAGATAAGTAAGGGCCCTTGTCTGGGTATATTTTGCTGAGTGAGTTATATATTGTTCCTACCCCAATGCTTATGAGCGTAATGCTCGAAGGACTTACTGCTTCTCCAGTCATGCCTCCTTGAGGAAATAAGGAGTCATTCGTTATGATTACTGACTTCCCAGACTCAAACACCACTGTTAGGTTAGCTCCTTCAATAATTCTATGAATTAGTGAAGAGTTACCTAAGTAGTGAAGTGTTCCCTCTCGGTCTCTCATCACCGGCAATCTCTCCAAGCTTTCATTAGTTATGAGATACATTCCTATAACTCGCATAGGTATACCTGTAGCTAGGAAGAGTGATCTGTTCCATATCTTAACAGTTACGGGAGAACTCAATCTGTTAAGATCTATGAAGTGCTGACCATAAACTCTGTTGGAGGCACGCAGACCTGACTCATGAAGTGTGTAAACCGCCAGAATTACCTGGGTGATTACAGCAACAATAATTATTCCGCCCAGAAGGCTACTGACCCCTCTCCTCAAAGATTATTCCCATACGTTAAGGTGTTTAATAAATTGTTCCGCACTAACTTATATTTCTCGAACTGTAAAGATGATAAGGTGAGTATTAAGTGTCTGATAAGAAAGAGATGCTGACCTCATGGCTTCTAGACGAAGGTTTCGAGGTCAAGAAACTGAGTGTGACTCCACCACTGAAAATTACTTGGGGCATTGATGTGTTCACGCCTCCGCCTATGAGAGTTAACATAAAGATATTCCAGCCTGAGAACCGGGAAGATAGAATAATTCTTCTTCTAGGGGTAGGAATATCTCCAGAACACATGAGTGAGTTAAGTAAGCTCAGCGATAAGGATAGACTTAAGTTCTCCTCAAAACTTCTCGCGCGAGTTATAGGGGTGTGTAATATATGCAGCGCAGCTATTCAGCCCAACCCTATTACTCCTCAAGGAATAAGTGTCGGGATGACAATCTTTCTTTCCGAAATTGATGAGGGGTACAGGCCACGTTTTATGGAGAAGTTGACGATGCTTGTGAATGTTTTCCTGACAGTCGTGTCAACATTCAACGAGCACTTTCCAGTAATCCCTAAGGGTAAAGGGAAAGAAACTGAAACAACAACGACGAGAATGTAGAGTTTTTGATTAAA
Organism: uncultured Desulfurococcaceae archaeon; assembly: GCA_964404265.1. Lineage (GTDB taxonomy): Archaea > Thermoproteota > Thermoprotei_A > Sulfolobales > NBVN01 > CAZFVC01. The sequence continues at coordinate 1,727 of CAYOJG010000020.1, forward strand.
AAATCAGTCCTCAAAATCCATTGAGTTGTAGATTTCTGGAGGCAGGTTAGGACAGTTCCTATCTAGGTAGTACTTACTTACCTCTATCTGGGCCTTAAGCAGTTTCTTGAACTCCTCCATAGTTAAGTAGGTTGTTGGGTCTAGCTGCTTTAGCCTGTCCTTAGGTATTCCGGGAACCTCCTCAGGCACTAGTACCTTATCTCCCCATACTGGGTGAGGCCTGTACTTAACTGCACCCCTAACTGCCTGCAGTATGAAGAGCTCTGTCTCCTCTATCGTTGGCCTCTCCCCGCCAACTGCTTTAGGCCTGCCATCCTTCTCTACCAGCACAGGCTCAGGAACTTCCAGAACCTTGTCACCATACTTCTTCTCTGTCCAGTAGTACTTCGCAATTATTCTCCCTGTGTTGTTGAAGGCGTATACCTCTATCGGGTCGCCCTTCTCAATTCTCTTCTTTAGGTATTCATAGAACCTTACTACATGGGCAGTGTTGGGCACACCCATAGTGAATGGCTGCGCGAATCTAGCCACGTACCGAAGCCTGCCAACCACTTCTTTCGCCTGTGCAGGGTGCCCAATGGTTCTTCCGTCTGCAAGCACTTTAGCAGCGAGGGCAGGGTCCTTGATCTTCACCCAAGCCCACTCAGTGAAGTAGCCCGGGCTTAGGAATATTGCCGTAGTTAATGGGCCGCTAGACGCTACGTCCCCGTCGAAGTATCCGGTGTCTTCTAGCCTTAGAACGCTTCTCGCGTTCTTATTCAGGGCACCGAAGTACTGGAAAAGCTCTCCCTTGAATGAGGGGTAGCCTTTCTCATCGAATTCCGTGTTTTCGTGGAGCGCTCTCGGGCTTGTAGCGGCTCTCCACATGGCTTCCTGCTCAGGTGTAAGGTCTTCCGTCTTGGTCCAAGCACCGGCCTCTGAACCGATAACCCTGTCCTCAAATATCGCGACTATATCGTCGTTCTTTATGACCTGATCCTTAACGTACTCAAGAGGATTAATCCCGAACTCCTCAATATACTTCTTGGAGTTGTTCGGTGTCCACACATAGATACCGTGAGTAGATTTCCCGGTGCCGGTGAGGCCCCAGACAGCCATAACTATTCTCTTCCAGGTGCCGTCCACTGTCTTAACCGAGAACTCCCTTAATGCGGCATGCTCACCTGTTCCTCCCTGCTTATACACATGGTAGATCCAGTGAGTCAATACAGCCTTCTTAACCTCTCCCTGATAGGATGACATGGTTATTATTGTGAAGTTGTGGTGAGGGAATCTCACAACCATCATTGTTCTGTCGGTGCCCGGTATCTTGGGGTTACCTAAGTAATGAGGTATGACGAAAACCTCTATATCCGGATCCTCATCTGGTGGTGCAGGGAACACTAATTGCTTCCATCTGTAGGCCAGATCAGGAAACTGTGGGTCGACATAAACTCGTGCGTGCATTTGTGCCTTAGTTCCCGGCTTCCCTGCGTAACCGTCCACCTTAATTAGTGGACCCTGAGCCAGTATGTGCTCAAGTACCCTAAGCATCAGTAGCTTATGCTCATACTGTATCTCGCTATCGTCCTCAATGACCACTGTATTCTTGGCTGACCTGCTCCAGATATTGGATGCCCAGTTCCATGAGCCGTTCTTGTACTGGGTGCCATACATTTTGGCTCTTTCAAAAAGGTCTGGCGGATTATCCCGTATAGCTACGAGGCCTGCGCTTTCCTTCGTCTCAATTATTTTCTTAAAAGTCTCCTTGAATTTTTCTGGCGTTAGTTCCTCTACAGGGGGTATGATTTTCCGCATTTGTCACGCCTCAAGGATTAGATTAGGGTGCAATTAAAACATTAACCTTTCACTGTTGGCAGATTATGTTTTTTATATTATTTATATTGTTCTCTGAAGCTAAGGAAACATCTATTTTTTAACATGAACTTATTAAAAAATAGTGCCAGGTTTTTCTCCCCATAGTTAAGGACATGATAGAACCGAATATTAAGGTGAACGTTAACCAAAAACGGTGTAATTTATGAAGAAGATTTCGCAGAGGGTCCAGGTCTTTAAGCCTTCTCCCCACAGGAAACTAGTTGGTAAGGTTGACGAGTTGCTTAGGGCAGGGAGAGATGTCTACAACTACTCCGCCGGGCAGCCAGGTATACCGCCATCCATGGAGCTCATTGACAAGTTCTGTGAAGGAGCACATAAGGATCCCTTCAACCATTTCCGCTATATGAGCACGAGAGGAATGCCGGCCCTTAAGGAGGCCATAAGTGAGGATTTGAAGAAGTACGGCGGTATTGACATTCCTCCCTCAAACATTGTTGTTACTAGCGGAGGTGTGGAGGCATTTAACCTTGCTTTAGCAGCCACCACTGACCCTGGAGATGAGGTATTCATACTTGATCCAGCCTACAGCGTCTACTGGGATCTAGCTAAGTACTTAGGCCTTAAGGTTAATAGATGCCTACAGCCGGTAGAGAATGGATTCCAGCCTGATGAGGAGTGTATTAAGGAGAAACTGACTAAGAAAACAGCGGCCGCAATAATTATCAGCCCTGACAACCCTACGAGCAGAATAATCGATGAAGGTGTTATGAAGCTGATTGCTGATTTAGTACAAGATAATGATGTGTGGCTGATTTATGACGAAGCATACAAGCATGTAATATATGAGGGGGCTCACGTATGGATACATCGCTATGGAGACACTTTAAGCAGGTTAGTAAGTGTTAACTCCTTCTCCAAAGATATAGCTATTCCTGGATTTAGGTTAGGATACGCATACGCTCCTAAGGAACTGATTGAAGAGATGGTTAAGCTTAAAGGAATCACATCCATTAGCTCCTCCGTTCCTGCACAGTGGTTCGCCTACCATGCTCTCACAACTGACATTAAGGAGAAGTATCTTAAAGAAGTTCTACCTATATACAGGAGCAGAAGGGACGTAGCTTATGATGCGTTCAGGAAATACCTGCCTGAAGCGAAGGTATGGAGACCTCCGGCAAGCATGTACCTGTTCCCAGACATGTCGCCTTACCTAGATAGAATAGGTATGGATGACATTGAATTCACCTACAGATTGGCTGACGAGAAGGCTGTGGTAATGCTTCCAGGATCAATATTCGGTGAGGCCGGGAAGAAGCATCTTAGAGTAACATTCGTGACGCAGCCTGAGGACAGGCTCCGCAGAGGTATTGAGCTTCTAGCAGAATTTATAGAAGAGTTAGAGAAGAAAAAGTAGTTATTTTTTAGACGCCTAAAACCTCTTTTATCAGTGCAGCCCTTACATACATTCCGTTCTTAGCCTGCTCGAAGTACTTAGCCTGCGGAAGCTCGTCCACGCTTGGATCCAGCTCCCAGACCCTGGGCAGCGGATGCATTATTATGGGTATCTTCTTGAACTTCATTAGGAAGTCCTTATCGATCTTGTATGCTCCCTTCAGCCTTTCGTACTCCTCCGGATCAGGGAATCTTTCCTTCTGGAGCCTCGTGACGTACAGGACGTCAAGCTCCTCAATCACATCCTCAGGCTTAGCGACCTTGTAGTATGTTACCTTCCCATCGATCTTCTCAAGTATTTCAGGTCTGATCTGGATCGCTTCGGGTGCTATGTAGTATATGGTGACATTGTTGAATCTGGTCAGCATGTAGGATAGGGACGGTGCAGTCCTCCCATACTTCAGGTCTCCCATAATACCTATCTTTATGTTGTCAAGCCTGCCTAGCTCCCTCCATATCGTGTAAGTGTCTAGGAGGGCTTGAGTCGGGTGCTCGTTGCTTCCGTCTCCACCGCTTATTATTGGTGCTTTAATAATGTCCTTAATCTTATGCGGGAAGAACGGTACCTTCTGCCTAAGGACAATTACGTCGGGTCCGTAGCCGTCAATAATCTTCATTGTGTCGAGGTCGCTTTCACCTTTAAGAAGGCTTGAAGTGCTCACATCGAAATCTATAACTGTTCCGCCTAGACGCGCCATAGCGTACTGGAAGCTTAGCTTAGTTCTTGTGCTCGGTTCTAGGAACACTGTTGCCATTAGCTTGCCTTTCGCATAGTCGAGAGTTCCTTTCTCCTCTATTTCTTTCCTAAGCTGGTCGGCCAGCTTATATAGTCTTTCAAGATCCTCTCTCTCGAAATCGAATGCAGAGAGTATATCTTTTCCTTTTAGGGAACCCATCTACCTCACCTCATATTTTCGGACTTGTTTTACGTGTTTTGGGTTTTGATGAAGTGTATTTGGAAAAATTACTTCTGGCTTAGTTTTTGAGACATCTCTTTTAATTCCTTGGCAGCTCTCTTAGCCGCCTTCACGATGTTCACGTAGCCCGTACACCTGCAGAGATTGCCGCGGACGAACTCACGTATCTCCTCCTCGCTGGGATCAGGGTTCTCCTGCAGAAGCTTCTCAATCATTATTATGAATCCAGGCGTACAGTAGCCACACTGTACAGCACCTTCCTCAATGAATGCTCTCTGGACAACTGTTAACTCGCCGTCCTTAGCCAGTCCTTCAATAGTGGTTACTTCCTTACCATCGACATCGGCTGCGAGCGTGAGACAGGAAAGCACTGGCTCACCATTAACAAGAACAGTACAGGCCCCACACTCACCTATCCCGCACACATACTTAGCTCCTGTGAGTCCTAGCTTCTCCCTAAGCACGTTGAGGAGGAGCTCGTTAGGCTCAACCTCCATAGACACTTTCTCTCCGTTTAGCGTGAACTGAATCGGTACCTTCACTTCACCCACCCCCTGAGAACACGATCATGTGAAATTAGTAATGCGTCTTCAACTATCACCTTCGAAATCACTCTCCTGTAGAATGCTGTTGACCTGACATCATCTATTGGGCTTATCTCCTGCTCCACGAGCTTGACTTTCTCCCTTATTACTTCCTGTGTGAAGGGCTGTCCTTTAAGGGATTCCTCAGTCTTCCATGCCCTAACAGGTGTTGGGGCTGCAGACCCTATAGCTATCCTAACCCACTTAATCGTACCGTTCTCTACCTTGACTGCAGTAGCTGCACTTATCTTCGCTAAATCCATGGCTGTTCTCGCCACCTTAATGAATGCGGATCCCGTGCCCTCCTCAGGCTTGGGAATTATGATTTCGGTGAGGAGTTCATTAGGCTTCATCACAGTCTTTCCCGGGCCTGTGAAGAACTCTGTTAACGGAACTATTCTTTCTCCATCTTTACTGACCAGCTTAACCTTTGCCTCATAGACTAGTAGCGGCGGCGCTGAGTCGGCGGCCGGGGAAGCATTGCATAGGTTACCGCCCAGTGTTCCCATACTCCTTATTTGAACCCCCGCCATCACCTTCACAGCATCATATAGGGCTGGGAAGTACTTCTTTATGACCTCTGATTTCTCAAGGTCTCTCCAAGTTGTTAGGGCCCCTATCCTCACTTCACCGTCCTCTTCCTTAATGTACCTAAGTTCTTTCAGGCCCTTGATATTTATTACGTGTTTGGGCTCGACAGCCCTCATCTTCATCTTAACAAGTAGGTCAGTGCCTCCTGCAAGGATCTTGGCGTCCTCACCAAACTTATTAAGCAGGTCTAAGGCCTCCTCAAGAGTTTTCGGTGCGTGATACTCGAACTTTACGGGAATTATGTGTGTGTTATGTAGGTTATGTCTTGAAGGCCTTATCTCGGTCTGTGCCATCCTTACTCACCTCCTTTCTTCTGGAGAGCTTCAATCACCTTCTCCGGAGTTATGGGTAACTCGTAGAACCTGACCCCTATGGCGTTATACACAGCGTTCGCCACAGCAGCAGCAACGGAGTTAAGCGCTGCCTCTCCTAGACCTTTAGCTCCGAATGGGCCTGTGGGTTCGTAGGTGTGGGCGAATATTACCTGGAAGTCCTCCAAGCTCGGCATGTCCTGGGCAGTCATTATCTTGTAGTCCACTATGAAGCCCCTGTTCATTAATTCACCGTTTCTCGGGTCGTACGGTGTATCTTCAAGGATAGTCATTCCCCAACCCTGAGCAAATCCTCCATGTATCTGTCCTGCTGCAAACTCTGGATTCACCACAGTCCCTATGTCTGCACCGCCAATTACCTTCACCGGCCTGATCTTTCCGGTATAGGTATCGACCTCAACCTCAACGAAGTAGACCGTATAGCTCGGCGGAGCTGATGTGGCTCTATAGCTCATTGACGTAGATATAGTGCCCCAGTTCCTCTGCCACGCTATCGTTGCAAGCTCTGATAAGGTTAACCTGAGGTCCGGGTTACCCTCAACATATATCACTGCCTGCCCTAATTCCTCATCATACTTAATCTTCAGGGCCTCCGGATTAACAACCTTGTTGAGAACCCTTACAGCATACTCGAATATCTTCTGCTTGAGTGCACGAGCTGCCCTTACAGCACTCATTCCTCCCACATATGTGCCTCTAGATGCATGCGTACATACGTCATAGAGAGTTGTCTGGGTATCCGCCCATACGAGGTTAATCAGGTGGGGCGGTACGCCAAGCTCCTCAGCTATCAGCTTCACGTGAGCGTCCAGAGTTCCTCCTCCGTGATCTTGAAGGGCAGTTATATAATCGATTGTGCCATCCTCGTTAAGCTTAAGTATTGCACCTGTGTAGTCAATAACTTCTCCAGATATTGGACCTCCGGCTCCAGAAGTGTGGAATGATCTTCCGACACCTATCCCTCTGCGGAACCTTCCCTTCTTTTCTGAGGGAGGCCTGCGTCTATGCCACCCTATCAGTTCCTTCCCTCTCTCCAGAAGCTCAGGGACTCCGTCAGACTTGATGACTGTCTTTACTGTCGGTCCCTGACCCCAGAATATGTCTCCTTTACCTACATAGTTCATTAGTCTGAAATCAACAGGGTCTATTCCAAGCTTCTCTGCAAGTTCATCAATCACTGTCTCAATAGCCCATGACACTTGAGGTGCTCCATACCCTCGGAAGGCGCATGTCGGTACCTTATTAGTGTATACTGCCTTCCCCACATACTTCAGATTCTTCCATTTGTAGAGGGATGCGAACCATCCTAGAGCCGTACCGAGAAGCGGGTACGCCTGAATCTGGTGGGCCCCAATATCCATAATATTCTCAAGCTCTCCTGCAGTAATAACGCCGTTCTTCTTCGCGCCTGCCTTAACCCTGAAATGCATCTGATAAGCAACATGGTCGTAAATGTCCTCTTCCCTTGTCAGGGTTATTTTCACAGGCTTCTTTGCCTTAAGACATAAAGCCACAGTTATAGGCACTAGGGGGTTTATCTGGATGCTTGAGCCGAAAGAGCCTCCTATAGGTAGCTTAACCACATTTATCTTGCTCATAGGTATTCCGAAGATCTGGTGAATCAGTATTCTCGTGTTATGTATAGTCTGTGTGGTTGTGTAAAGCGTTATGCTTCCGTCAGGCCCTGGAACGCAGAGAGCGGTCTTAGGCTCAAGCTGCATGTGGTATCTTCGATTAGTCCTGAACTTCCTCTCTATCACAACATCAGCTTCCTCGAACCCTTTCTCCACATCTCCTTCTGAGTACTCAAGAGTGCATCCAACGTTATTCTCCACATCTATCCATTCAGACCCCTTCAATATTCTCTTATGTATCGGCGGAGCGTCAGGAGACATGGATTCGAAGGGATCAAGTATCGGCTTGTATACCTTCTCATACTCTACCCTTATAGCCTCCAATGCCCGCTGAGCAGCTTCTTCGGATGGAGCCGCAACAGCAGCTATGTAGTCGCCCATAAACCTAGGGTGCTTGGTGAGCACCTGGTAGTCCTTATAGGTCACTTCAAATATGCTTACAAGCCTTGGGTTGTAGGGGGTCTGAGGAACGTCCTCTGGCGTTAGCACGACAGCTCCCATTCTCTCAGCTGTCTCAGTATCGATCCTCTTAATGTCAGCGAATGCGTAGTGGCTCTTAAGAATTCTTCCCACCAGCATCCCTGGTATGTAAGTATCGGTAGCAAACTTCAGCGAACCTGTCACTTTAGCTATACCGTCCTTTCTGTAGGTTTTTTTACCTACGAAATGGAATTCCTGCGTCGCCAACGTTTTCACACATGTGGTTATAGCGAGTGCTAAATAAAGCTTTTACTAACCTTATTTGATTCAAATTGAAATATTAATTTAAACATATTAAATACTTTAGATAAAATTCTCTTTTAATCCTCAACGCCGAATATATAACGTTGATTAAAGATGTATGGAGGAAGCCTCCTTGTTAAAGGCGGCACTATCGTGACCGCCTACGGTAAATTCAAAGCCGACATAAAAATCCTTGACGGAAAAATAGTCGGTATAGGTAAGGACTTATCGTCGTCAGGGGTTGAGGAAGTTATTGATGTTTCAGGATTTCTAGTGCTTCCAGGGATAGTGGACGAGCATGTGCATATGAGGGAGCCAGGTCTCGAGTACAAGGATAACTTCACTAACGGAACCATGGGGGCCGCACTTGGTGGAGTCACTACAGTGATAGAGATGCCTAATACGAAGCCTCCTGTCGAGAACGGGAGAATACTGAAGGAGAAGGCAGATCTTCTTAAGGCGAAGGCTTACGTGGACTTTGCTCTCTACGGAGTGATACATAATGCGAACTCCCACGAGTTTGAGGATATAGTTGCTGCCGGTGCTGTGGGGTTCAAGGTATTTTTAGGTCCCACAACAGGGAACATCCCGCCGCCTGATGACGGAACTCTCTACGAAATACTTACGAAATCCCGCAACCTCGACATCCCTATAGCGTTCCATGCAGAGAACGCCGATCTCGTGAGGTACTTCACTAAGAAAATTAAGGAGACCGGCCGCACTGATCCTGCGGCACACACAGATGCTAGGCCGCCTATCTGTGAGGAAGACTCCATAAGAAAACTTGCAGTGTTCACTAAGCGGACTGGCGGTAAGGTTCTAGTGGTCCATATTGCAGCCAAGGAAGGTGTTGAGATAATTAAGGAAGCTAAGTATATGGGCCTCAACATGTTCGGGGAAACGTGTCCTCATTATCTACTACTGAATAGGGATGACTACAAAAAGTATGGGACAGCCATTAAGGTCAATCCTCCAATAAGGGAAAGGGAGCATCAGGAAGCACTTTGGAGGGGCGTTATGGAGGGAGTAATAACTAATCTTGGCTCTGATCATGCACCCCATTCGGAGGAGGAAAAGAGAGGGAATGTCTGGGAATGTGCGGCAGGATTCACAGGTGTACAGACCTTTCTCCCATTAATGCTTGACCAAGCGTTGAAAGGAAGATTGCCCCTCACAAAACTTGTTGAGTTGATGAGCCTTAACCCTGCAAAACTTTTCCGACTATGGCCAAGGAAAGGCGACATAAGGATTGGTAGCGACGGAGATCTCGTTGTAGTGGATCCTGAAGGAGAAACTATGATAAGTAAAGAATGGATTAAGGCAAAATACCCGATTACCCCCTATATAGGCTGGAGACTTAAGGGTTCCCTTAAATACACAATCCTCAGAGGAAATGTAATTGTAAAAGACGGAGAGATACTGAAGGGTCCTCTAGGGATATTCATAAAGAGAGCTGAGTAGATCATTCATCCCTTTTTTCAAAATCTGGAGCTATATCTAACCTCTCTCCTTTTCTAATAGCTATCAGATAGAGTTCTCCATTAATCACTAGGCTTTCCTTAACCACGTACCCTTCCTTACCGAGATCCCGGAAGATGTGTTGAAGCCTCATAGGAACAATAGAGGAGGAAACTACCTTTATGTCCTCTCTTTCAATACCTTCTTCCTTCGCGATCTTATCGATTGCTTCCTCAATTTCCTTAAGCTGGTGAGTTCTCACCATACTTTAGCCACCGCTAATCCTTAATTCTATACATTATATAGTTGCGTGTTGCTCTATTTGGTATTCTTTAATTTATGCACATATTGCAAAACTATTATGTATATATAATATAAAATTGTTTAAATACATGCCACAAAAGTGAAAAGGCTTTTAACTTAACCCCCAGTTATTCATGGAAACATTCCATAATTTAGAGGTGGTTAAATGACGGCAGTAGAAGATCCGTATGCACTGATGGAAAAGTGGTTGAAGGCGAAGGAGTTCATTGTGGTGGGGAAGCGTGTCACTAGGGCCGACGCTCTTGACAAGGCTTTAGGTAAAGCGAAATATGTTGAGGACCTTTATACTCCGGACGACATTCTGTTCGTTAAGCAGGTTCTCAGCACTGAGCCGCATGCGAGGTTAGTAAGCATTAATTATTCGGACGCTTTGAAGCTTAGCGGCGTTGTAGGTGTATTTACGGCTAGGGACATTCCTGGAGAAAATCAGGTCGGGTATGCGTTACCTGATCAGCCTCTCATTGCTGAGAAAAAGGTTAGGTTCATAGGTGACCTAGTGGCTCTAGTGGCTGCTAAGGACTTCGACACAGCCATTAAGGCTGCCGAGGAAGTTAAGGTAAAGTATGACCCGCTTCCATACATCCTCGACCCGCTGGAGGCAATGGAGAGGACTGATGTCCTGATCCATGAGGAGGCAGGGACCAACATCGCTTTCAGGACTAAGGTAAGGAAGGGGAATGTCGAGGAAGGGTTCAGTAAGTCAGACTACGTAGTGGAGAACGAGTACAGAACACATCACCAGGATCACCTGTACCTAGAGACTGAGGGTGCTTTAGCTCTGCCTCAGCTTGAGGACAGGATAACGGTGATTTCTGCTGGGCAGTATCCGCACCTTGTGAGGGCTATAGTTGCTAGGGTTCTGGGGCTTCCTGAGAGCCACGTGAAGGTCATTATCCCATACATGGGCGGTGGATTCGGTGGCAAGGACGATGAAGGTCCCCTAGTTGCTGCTAAGGCCGCTCTGGTTGCTTACTTAACGAAGAAGCCCGCCTTCCTACAGTATTCTAGAGAAGAGTCCCTCATTATGCATCCGAAAAGGGAGGCTACAGTAATTAAGTATAAGAGCGGTGCATCTAAGGACGGTAAGCTTCAAGCAATTGACGTCCAGATAATTCATGACACTGGAGCCTATACCAATAGAGGACCGTTCATTCTGTGGAGAGCGACCGTACACGCGTCAGGACCCTATGAAGTTCCTAACGCTAAAGTGGATGGGTATGCAGTATACACCAATAAGGTGTATCAGGGTTCCTATAGAGGCTTCGGTAACCCGTCAGTTCAGTTTGCTGCTGAAGCCCAGATGGATCTCCTAGCAGAGAAGCTGGGCATGGATCCTGTGGAGTTCAGGCTTAAGAACATGTTAACACCCGGAAAGACGACAATAACTAACCAGCCTCTCGACCACTCAGTAGGTATAGCAGACGCTGTTGCGAAACTGGCTGAGGCTGTTGACTGGAAGAACAAGTATATATCCTACAAGAATAAGGGAGGTAGGTTTAAGAGAGGTATAGGGATTGGTGTCGCTTGGCACGGAATAAGCACATCGAGAGGAGTGCCTGACTGGTCGAACGCATTAATAAAGATCGCGAAGGACGGGTCTGTAAGCGTTTACACAGGAATTGTGGAGATGGGGCAGGGATCTCCTGTAAGCTCTCACAGGCAGATAGCTGCAGAGATTCTGGGTGCCCCGATAGAGCTTGTTAAGGTAATCTTCGGAACCAGCGACTCCCCAGATACTGGAGCAACCCACGCTTCGAGAGGCACAAGCATAGGTGCTATAGGTGTTTACGTAGCGGCCGCCAAGCTCAGAGAGAGGCTTAACAAGCTGGCTGCCGAGCTCCTCAACGCATCTCCCGACGAGATAGAGATAAGGAACGGCAGGGCCTACGTGAGAGGTAAGGAAGACAACTACATAACATGGAAGGAGCTGATTAAGGAGGCTTACTCCAGAGGAGTGGAGATGTCTACCACTGGATACTTCTTCCTCCCGAAGGGGCGCTTTGACGATCAGAAAGGTCAGGGTTATGCGTACCCTGCCTATAGCTATGTGGCCATGGTCGCTGAGGTTGAGGTAGACACCTACACTGGAAGGGTTAAGGTGTTGAGGATATGGCCGGCTCTAGCAGCTGGAAGAATAATTAATCCGCAGCAGGTTGAGGGCCAAATAGAAGGTGCAGCAGTTCAGGGTATGGGTTACGTACTAATGGAACAGTTTGTCTTCGATGAGAGAGGTAAGATACTGAACCCTGACCTCACAGACTATGTGATACCTACAGCCCTCGACATACCGAAGGTTGAGAAGCCAATCTATGTGGAGGACCTCTTCAAGTACGGTCCATTCGGTGCTAAGGGTGTTGGCGAAATGGCGCTGATACCTGCCCCAGCAGCTATAGCGAATGCAGTATCACACGCTCTCGGCATAAGGGTGACTCAGCTGCCTCTAACCCCTGAACAAGTCTACAAACTAATCAAGAATAAGTCGAGGTAGGGGGTGAGCGTGAGATGTTCCTGAGGATACCGGAATTCAACTACCTGAAGGCCTCAACCTTGAATGAGGCTCTTGAGATCCTGAACAGGCTGGATGACGTGAAACTGCTTGCTGGAGGCACCGACCTCGTAATAGACCTAAAGATAGGGAGGTTCAAGCCTAAGAACATCCTAGACATCTCTGACCTTAGGGAACTTTCCTACATTAAGGATGAGGGAGATAAGATACGTATAGGTGCTTTAACGAAGCTGCAGGACATAGCCGAGTCTCCAGTGGTGAAGGCTAAGCTACCGGCACTTGCTGAAGCGGTCAAGTGGATGGCCTCTTGGCAGGTAAGGAACTTCGCCACTATAGGCGGTAACCTATGCAATGCTTCCCCGGCCGCCGACTCAGCGCCGCCGCTACTAGTCTATGAGGCAAAGGTTAAGCTGGTCAGCCTTAATGGCGAGAGGGAAGTGCCTCTCAAGGAATTCTTCCTAGGACCCAGGAAGACTGTAATGGAGAAGGGCGAAATGCTGAAGGAAATTATAGTGCCTTACCAGGAAGGTCTTGGACAGGCATACATAAAGCTGGGGAGAAGGACGGCATTCACTCTCTCAATAGTTTCTGTGGCGACCGCTGTTAAGGTAGAGAACGGGAAGTTCAGCGATGTTAGGATAGCTCTCAATGCTGTGGCTCCCAAACCGGTGAGGGCCGTGAAGGCAGAGGAGTTCCTGAAAGGGAAAGACGTATCTCTGCAAAATATAGAGGAGGCAGCTAAGCTAGTGCTTGAGGACATATCCCCTATAAGTGACGTTAGGGCATCAGCTGAGTACAGGAAAGATATGTCTGTGGTTTTAACCCGAGATGCCTTAGTTCAGTCATTAAAAAGCATAGGAATTGATGTTGGAGGTGAGTGAGATGGAGGTATGCTTCACACTGAATGGTAAGCCCGTGACGGTGGATGTTAAACCGAATGAGATTCTCCTTGACGTGCTAAGGCTTAAGCTAGGGGTTAAGGAGGTTAAGAGAGGTTGTGAAAGGGCTGAATGTGGAACCTGCACTGTACTGATTGATGGTAAGCCAGTGTATTCCTGTATGGTGCTGGCTCCTCAAGTCCATGGCAAGGAAGTCGTTACCGTGAGTCATCTAGTCAACAACGGCGAATTGAAGCCCTTACTGGACGCCTTCGCTGAGGTAGGGGCGGTCCAGTGTGGTTTCTGCTCGCCTGGATTCCTGCTGACGGCCTACGCCCTACTGAAAAGCAATCCAAACCCCACAGAGGAGGAAGTGAAGAAAGCCATTGAAGGAAACCTGTGTAGATGCACAGGCTACAAGAAAATCATTGAGGCAATTTTACTGGCCAGTGAAAAAATGAGGTAAATATTTTTACTTTTTTTAATATAATTATGTTTTTCACATAAGAGAAAATTAGTTAGAGGTAATTAATTATTCTTATTATAAAGATGAATAAGAGAAGAAAAACTTATTTAAGCATATATAAACCAATTACTGGTGAATTTACTATGAACCGTAGATTCCGTAAAGCATTAACTAAGACTGCAACAATCAGTATACTGGTCATTATAATAATAGCAATAATAGGTGCAGCAGCGTACTGGTACTACACTCAGCCAACAGGAGGACCGACAACCACTACCACGACTCCAGGGAAGCCCGAGATTAAGGAGATTAAGATCGGCCTTATCGAGCCTTTGACAGGTTCGCACGCAGTGTTCGGGCAGGAGGCTAAGGATGCAGCCGAGCTAGTGATTGACGTAATTAATAATGAGCTAGGAGGAATTCAGTCTCTCGGCGGCGCCAAGCTCAAGCTCGTCGTCCAGGACTCTGGAGAGAAGCCTGACGACGCAAGGCTGGCTGCTGAGAAGCTGATCTCTCAGGAACACCCCACCATAGTTGTGGGTGCATACATTAGCAGGCTCACCGCAGCTGTGGCTGAGGTTACTGAGAGGGAGCACGTTATACTATTCATGGACGGACTGGTTGACGACCTGACCCAGCACGGATGGAAGTACGTCTTCAGGGCTGCGCCCAAGGCGAGTGCCCACGGTAAGTCAGCAGCAGACTTCATTCTGCAGATGGCTCATGAGAGAGGCCTAGAAGTCAAGACAGCTATTGTGCTTAACGAGGACTCCGTCTTCGGTACCTACACAGGTGACGGTGCCAAGCTAGAGCTGATTAAGAATGGAGTTTCAGTGGTGGATCACATTACTTATCCCTATGACATTACTGACGTGAGCTCAATAATCAACACCATTAAGTCGAAGAACCCTGACGTAGTGATATCTGTGCCCTACTTCCATGACGGTGTGCTTCTAGCTAAGGCCATTAAGGCTGCTGGTCTGAAGCTGATGTTCATTGCAGGTGCTGGAGGCTGTGGATACACAGACCCCGACTCTATTGACGCAGCAGGTGATGCAGTGCTCTACTACACCAACACCTACAGCTATAACCCTGCAAGACCTACTGAGTGGAACCAGAAGATGGTGAAGATGTTCGAGGAGAGGTACGGAAAGATGCCTACAGAGGCTGGAGGAATCATTCTGTACACAATGTTCACGATATATGAGGCTTTAGAGCAGGCAGGCAAGATGCATCCAGACGACCCGCTGAATCCTGACAACCTAAGGGACGTTATTCTGTCCCTAGACATGACTGACGACAACAGCATCGCTGCCCAGCTATACCCGACTGGCAGGATAAAGTTTGATCCCTCAGGAGACAACATCTATGCCGGTACTGCCATACTGCAGGTGCAGGAGATTAATGGAGAGCTGAAGCCTGTGGTCGTATGGCCTGACCCAGAGCCCGGAGTACAGCCAGTATTCCCGAGGCCTGACTGGAGCCCTCAGGGTTAAGAGCATTCTTAACTGAATAATTTTTAAATCCTTAACATAAAGTTTTTCTTTTTAATGAGACTTAATGAATTTAATTAGTTAAGCTTTTAAGGATATCATTAAACTGAAAATAGAACATTGATAATAATGGGTGATGGGTCATGGATCCTGCCTTGATTGCTAACAACGTGATTGACGGAGTTCTTATGGGTATGCTCTATTCATTAATCGCACTAGGGCTAGCGTTGATCTTCGGCGTTATGGACATCATTAACTTCGCACACGGTGACTTCGTGATGATTGCTGCCTATTTAGCGTGGGTATTCGCTATGGCGACGTTTATAGACCCCTCTGTCATGGCAATAATAACAGTTCCTCTATTTTTCGTGATAGGTTTAGCAATTTACAAGTTGGTTATTGAGCCTGTATTAGGGGCAGAACCCTTAATCCAGATAGCCGTAACTGTCGGTTTAGGGTATGTTCTCCAAAACATGGCTCTAGCCGTATGGAAAGCTGAGCCAAAGTCCTTCCCAGACCCATGGTTCAATTATAGCATCGAGCTAGGGCCCATATCACTCTCAGTAGCTAAGCTTTTGGGTGCCTTAATCAGTGCAATATCGCTGATCTTAATACATTATCTCTTAACTAGGACGAAGTTCGGCCTTGCAGTCAGGGCAACTTCTGCTAATAGGGAAGTCGCACCTCTTATGGGTATTAGCGTGAAGAAGGTGTATGGAATCACTTTCGGTATAGGGACAGCGCTCACTGCTCTAGGTGCCGCCCTCTACATGGCTTGGGGACAGACCAACCCATACCTTGGCGCCTCCTTCAGCCTACTTTCATGGGTCATCGTAGCTATGGGTGGTCTGGGAGGAGTAATAGGCGTATTCTTCTCTGGTCTTATAGTGGGTGTGTTAGAAGCTATGGGTAACACGTTCGTGTCCCCCAGTGCTAGGTTAGCTGTGGTGTATCTTGCGTTCTTCCTGATACTGTGGTTCAGGCCTAGAGGACTATTCGCTAAGAGGTGAGGATAAATGGTGGGTTCAGTGGGTATGAAAATCGGTAAGGATCTCCTGGGTGTGTTAATACTTTCATTACTGTTGGCTTCAGTTCCATTCCTCATAGGTTTCGATCAGTACTATATACTGATTATGGCTAGGGCCCTCATCTTCGCAGTGTTTGTGGTGGCGTGGAACATTATTGGCGGCTATGCCGGCCAGCTTGACTTAGCAGCCTTCGCATATATAGGGCTGGGAGGAATTGTTGCTGCTGAGCTACTAACATTCTTCGGTCTGACGCCGTGGGTAGGGATGTTTGTGGGTGCTGCGGTGGCGATAGCGCTGGCTGTAGTGATAGGTTACCCGACGTTCCGTTTCGGAATTAAGGAGGTATGGTACGCGCTGCTGACGTCCTCACTTGTGGTTATCCTTAACAACATATTCCATCTTGATCAGCTACTGGGTTCACTGGATCACTACTTACCGACGCCTCCGCCAGGCCAGGAATGGCTCTACATAAAGTTCCCAGTATATGAGTACATATACTGGGTCATTGTGGCGGCGCTTGCAGTAACAATGTTCATAAATATAAAGATCAGTAACTCGAAGACTGGCTACTACCTGAGAGCTATAAGGGAGGATGAGCTGGCTGCAGAAGCATTAGGAATAGATGTGCGAAAGTATAAACTGAAGGCTCTCATTAGCTATGCAGGGATCTTAGGCTTCATGGGTTATCTCTTCATAGTTATTGAAGGTACGTACTCCTATCACACCTTCAACAGCCCGCAGTCAATTATGGTGGCTATTATGGGCATTATTGGTGGTCTAGGATCTATAGGAGGTGCATTTACGTCTGCCCTCCTGCTGAAGGTTGTGGAGGAGTATCTTAGAGGAACCTTTGGATCAACAATACCTGGTCTGCACCTGCTGCTGTACGGTATCCTATTAATCCTGGTAGGAATCTTTAAGCCGGATGGCTTGGCAGGCATATATGAGTGGTTCAAGAAGAAATACCTCTCATCAAGAGGGAAGGAGGTGAGTGGGAAATGAGTTGGTCAGGGGAGATAATTCTTGAAGTAAATGATGTCGTTAAGAGGTTCGGTGGTATAGTCGCTGTGAATAAAGTGAACTTCAACGTAAGGAAGGGAGAGATTTTAGGGTTAGTAGGCCCTAACGGTGCAGGCAAAACAACGCTATTTAACTGTATTACAGGGGTCTATAAGCCTGAGGAAGGAAAAATAGTGTTTAAGGGTGAGGAGATAACCGGCCTTCCTCCTCATAAGATAGCTGCTAAGGGGATAGCAAGGACTTGGCAGAAGGTAAGGCCTTTCAAGAAGATGACAGTTATAGACGCTGTGGTTGTGGGTGTTCTTCTAAGAACTAACGATCTTGCTGCGGCAAGGAAGAAGGCGGAAGAAATGCTTAGATTCATAGGGTTCCCTGAGGAGAAGTTCCATTATAAAGGTAAAGACATTACTCTTATGGAGCACAAGTTAGTTGACCTCGCTAGGGCTATAGCGACCGACCCAACGCTACTCCTTCTCGATGAGGTCGCAGCAGGTCTTAGACCTCACGAGATGGATAGGCTGGCTGAGATCCTGAAAAAGATAAATGAGGAGAAAGGAATAACAATGATAGTTGTGGAGCACGTGATGAGGTTCGTTATGGGCCTTAGCCAGAGGATGGTGGTGATGCATGAGGGACAAAAGATCGCTGAGGGCACGCCTGAAGAGATAGCCAACAATCCGAAGGTTATTGAGGCGTACTTAGGCACAAAACCTGTTTAGGAGGTGAGGCACATGAGTAATGAGATGCTTAAGCTCGAAAACATTGAGGCCGGATACGGCGAGTTCAGAGTGTTACACGGAGTAAATATGGTCGTTAATAGAGAAGAGATAGTTGCCTTAGTAGGCCCTAACGGTGCAGGCAAAACAACCACCTTAAGGACAATTCTAGGCATGACGACTCTCTACGGAGGGAAGGTTTATCTTGAGGGGAAGGATCTTACAGGTATTCCCACACATAAGAGGGTTGAGCTAGGCATCACTATGGTCCCCGAAGGTAGAGGAATATTCAACCCGTTAACAGTGGAGGAGAATCTGCTAGCTGGTGCGTACACTAAGAGAGGGGAAGAGAAACTGCAGGAAAGCCTTGAGTTCGTATACACTCTATTCCCTAGGCTTAAGGAAAGGAGGATGCAGAGGGCTGGAACACTCTCAGGAGGCGAGGCCCAAATGCTGGCGATAGGGAGGGCTTTGATGGCCCGTCCAGAAATCCTTCTGCTTGATGAACCTAGCCTAGGACTGGCACCTAAGCTGGTTCTCGAAGTGTTTGACACGGTAGTGAAGCTGAGGAATGAGGCTAACATGACGATCCTGCTTGTGGAGCAGCATGTTAAGAACTCGCTAGAGATAGCTGACAAGGCCTACGTCATGGAGATGGGTAGAATAGTTCTGGAGGGCGGCGGCAAAGCACTGCTTGAAGACGAGAGACTGAAGAAGGCTTACTTGGCCTTGTAGCAACTCTTAAACTATATTAATTTATTATTACTTCACTATGGTTCTTCCATAAATAACCGTCTTGAAGTGATGAATTGGATAGGGGGTAGGTTCCCCCCGAATCAGGGCCCCAATAATTTTTCTAGTAGTTGTCGTTAGCTTAAGTTTCAGAGCATCCTCCAGCTTAAAGAACCCTATCTCCAGAGACTCCTCATTAGGTACCGGATCCAAGTACTTCTCAATATCAACTAAGAAATCGATAATTACATAGTGATATTTCAATGAGCCCGAGTCATCATACTTAATGAACTCGGTTATTGCGAAGGGAACAGCACTTTCAGCCTTTAATTTGGTTTCCTCTTCTAGCTCTCTGAACACTGTTTTCGTCAATTCCTCTCCAGGCTCAACATGCCCTCCTGGAACAGCCCACAGTCCAGCGGAGGGCGGGTACTTTCTCTTAACCAGCAAGATTTCATCATTCTTTAGAACTACAGCACCCACCGCAATCTTAGGCCAGTGCGCGTTATTCATAGGCTCCCTATTGAGTAGGTGGGAAACAGTAAATATTTTTACATTAATACAACATGGTCGAAAACTTGGGGATGCTTAGATGCCTGTCTTGTGGTAGG
>CAYOJG010000020.1:21109-26589 GCA_964404265.1 uncultured Desulfurococcaceae archaeon
CGCTCCCTAGGCTACAGGAAACTTATTGTGGCTTCATCTGGAGATCTAGGTATTTCCATAGCTCAGTATGGCAGAGTTGCTGGTCTCTCCACGAAGGTGTATGTTGCGGGAACAGCCCCCACCTCAAAGGTGTATAGGACGATGTTATTGGCGGACTCCGTAACTATTAAGGATTCGTATCAGGATGCTGTGAAGTCTATTGAGAGGCTTAAGCTGGCTGACGACGTAGCAAGGGTTACTTCCAGAAATCCTTTCCTTATAGATGGATATAGAACTCTAGGGTATGAAGTGCTGAGAGAGATAAAGTCAGTGTCCAGTGAGGATGCTTTCATAGTACCTGTCGGCGATGGAGCTCTTCTCACATCTCTTTACTTAGTCATGAAGCATGTTGGAAGAATTCCCTCCTTCTTCGCGGTTAGGGCATGTAGGGATACGCCGCTCATTAAAGATATTTATTCCAAAAAGCCTTTACTCCAAGACTTAATCAAGGAAATTATAGAAGAGTCTAGAGGTGAAATCTTGGAGGTTTGTGAGGAAGAGGTTCTAACTGCCTCAATACTGCTTATGAGGGAGGAAGGAATCTCGGCGGGGCCCGTAAGTTCTGCCCCGGTAGCAGCTATGCTAAAGGAAAGGGAGTTTTTTAGAGGTAGAAATAAGGTTGTGGCTATTCTTACTGGAGATCCCTTTATAGATGTAGCGCTTTTACGGAGGATGGGAGACTATATATACAAGAAAGGCTTTCGATATGGAGGCCTAGGTTACACTAAGACAAAAATTTTAGAAATTGTCTCCCTGAAGGGGCCGATACACCCTTACGGCGTATGGAAAGCTCTGAGGAAGGAGTATTCAGTCAGTATAGGATTGAGGGCTGTTTATCAGCATATTGATGAGCTTACAGACCTTGGGGCTGTTGAAGTTGTCGGGGAAGAAATTGAAAAGGAAAGGAGGAGGAAACTGTATAAACTAACTTCTAAAGGGCTTGACTACATTAAGTAAATAATATTGAAGTTAATGTTGATGTTAATCCCTATATCCCTTGTCTTCCTTACATGCCTAGGGAGTGATGATGAAGGTAAACTACATAAGGTTAGCCCTATATACAGCCATCGTTTATGTCGCCACCATTATTCTACAGGTGTACACACCAGCAACTAGAGGGTACTTCAATCTAGGTGAAACAGCTATCTATATAGTTGCAGTGATGAGTTCTCCTCTAACCGCAGGGCTTGCAGGTGGGATAGGCTCAGCCCTAGCGGACCTTACGACAGGCTACGGTTACTTTGCTCCGGGCACGCTAATCATTAAGTTTACTGAAGGATTTCTAGTTTCTCTCCTGGTTATGAAGGTGCTTCGGGGAATAAGCGAGAGAAGTTTGAAAAGCCTATCCGTAGTTGCTTCATTGATTATAGCCTTCACCCTCGCAGGAGTAGGGTACTATATGTTTTCGGGGGAGACGGAGATCGCCTCCATCCCGATAAACTTTCTGGGGTTTGAAATTGTGGTACTTTCAGGAACTCTCGGGATTCCTGCACTCAGCTGGTTAATTATAGGGGCAGCTCTAGCTGTTATGTTGATATACTTAGTGCTTGCGAAAGGAAGACCTAACATAAGGTATGCGGTTTCAATGATTCTCGGCGGCTTCACCATGGTTCTCGGATATTTCCTTTATGAGTACTTCATTGTTAATCCATTGATCAATAAAGCCCCACCTGAGCAAGCCCTTTTCGAAATACCTGTAAACTTGGGACAAGTCCTTATAGGAATGAGTGTAGCGCTCCCCATAGCAACATTTGTTAAAGAGGCTGTAGGTAGTGAATTCGATCGTACTGAGTAATGTAGCCGTATCTTTCGGGAAGCGGGATGTGCTTAAAGGGATTAATTTCGAGGCCACAGAAGGGAAAGTTAAGGTAATTTCAGGTTTTTCAGGTTCAGGCAAGTCAACACTTCTTCGAACAATTTCAGGAGTTATTCCTGAGGTAATCTCTGCGCAAGTTAATGGGTATGTAACCCCCAGTAGTGTCAGAGAGAGGAAAAGTATCCTAAGCTATGTCCCTCAAGAGCCATGGTTCTCGGTAGTTACTCCCTACGTGTGGTCCGAAATATACTCTTTTAGCAGCCGTGGGTATGAGGACCATATAGAAAGTATGGTTAGGGAGCTAGGTCTAGATAAACTACTTTATAGAACTACCTTTACTTTAAGTGCTGGAGAACTTCAAAGGGTGGCTATAGCTTCTTCAGTTGCTTCAGGCAAATCAGTAATTCTCTTGGATGAGCCTACTTCTCACCTAGACCCTAGTAATGCTGGCAAGGTTGTTTCACTGGTCAAGTACTTTAAGAAGCTTGGAGTAGGTTTCGTCATTACGGACCATAATCTCGATCTGTGGAGAGGGTTAGGAGATGAGTTCTACTATTTGAACGAAGGAAGCCTTCAAAGCGGAATACCTTCCTATTACCAGGAAGTCTCTGATGAATTGGATTCTCTTTCACCGCCAGATCCTTCAGAGAAGGTTGTTCTCGAGGTACAAGTTAAGGAGTATAGGTATCCTGACTCAGATAGGCCCATCCTAGAAGACGTAAGTCTCAATGTAAGGGAGGGAGAGATCGTCGCAGTTGTTGGCCCTTCAGGAGGAGGTAAGAGTACTCTGCTTAGGCTTATCGCGTCGCGCTCAAGAATATCTTCAGGCACTATATCGGTTAAGGCCAAAGGGAAGATTGCCTACATTCCAGATAACCCTCTTCTGTTTTTCAGCGGTCCCACATTGAGGAAGGAGCTTGAGAATAAGGAAAACGGGCTTGTGAAGAAGTTTGGGCTAAGCCACTTGCTAGATACCCCCATAAAATTTCTCAGTGTTGGTGAAAGACGTAGAGCAGCTTTACTGTCCGCCCTCACTAGGGAGGCCAAAGTAATTCTCTTGGATGAGCCTACTGTAGGGCTTGACCCGAAAAATAAGCTAAGTGTTCTGGAGACTGTTGCTTCAATAGCTCAGAGAGGCGTTTCATTCATTATTGCCTCCCATGATCCTGCAGTTAAGAGAGTGAGTAATGAGGTGCTGACCATTGAGTAAGTTAAGTGTGGGTATTGCCGCCCTACGGGGATTTGCTGAGCTAGTGTATAGGGCCGTGTTCATCGGGAGTGACAGTAGCTTGAAGCATACTCCCTTTCTTCTCAGTGTAGTTCTTGTAGTTTTCCAGATTCTTTTAGCTGGGGAAGGTTATTTGGGTCTAGGAACTCTCGCATTACTTCTAGGTCTTCAGGCTGTTGTTTTCGGGGTTGAGGAATTCCTTCTTTACTCCGAGCTCCTGGCTACCCTCCCTGCACTCTGGTATTTCTTGACTACTCTTCCATTCACTGTCTCCATATCTTCCTCAATTGAAATAGGGTTAAGGGTTTTCCTAGTCAGTATTTCACTGACGATGCTTCTTCAAAGACTCAATCCAATGGAGTTAAGTTATCTTCTAAGCAAGATCGGTGTAAAAGATGGAAGAATATTGATGCCGCTAACTTGGAAGGTCATTCCCCACATAATGAAGGACTTCCAGAATGCGTTACTCGTAATGGATTTGAAAGGAACAAGCTTTTGGAAAGGCATAGCAATATCTTTTGTTGCAGTAGAGGAGTATACGGAGCAGTATGAGGAAGGGCTCTTCCTCAAGCTAAGTAATTACCGTCCGGAATTCAGCTACTCCTTAAGGGCTACGGGGATATTGTTACTTTTCACGCTACTTTACGCCTTTAGCTGGATAACCCTCTGCTCAATGAAATAGATACATATTTACATACTTAGGATATAAAGAGGAGGTAAAAATGGTGCTTACTCCCGGAATGGAGTTTGAGAAGGTCTATGAGTCCAAGCCTGAGGACTCAGCTCGACATTTAGGGTCAGGGAGCTTGAATGTGTTCTCAACCCCATCCATGATTAAATACATGGAGGAGACTGCCCGCATTATGGCGGATAATCACTTGGAAGAAGGGAAAACTACCGTAGGGATACATGTAGATATCTACCACCTGAAGCCCGCACCTGTTGGTGTCCCGATAAAGTTTAGGGTGAAGCTGCTTTCTGTGGACGGTAAGAGACTTGTTTTCTGGGTAGAGGCTTGGTGGAAGGATAAAAAGCTGGGCCACGGGATCCACGAAAGATATGTAATAGATAGGGAGAGTTTTATCAAGAAATTGGAGGCAGAACTTCATGGTTAGGTGGGATGAGTTAACTGGGAAAGAACTGGAGGAAAAGAATCCTAAGATAGCTCTACTTCCTGTAGGAAGCATTGAGAGGCATGGGGATCACCTACCCTTAGGTACAGACAGCATCGTGCCTGAATATATTGCCGAGAAAGTATCGGAAAGGATTAGCGGAAGCATCGTGCTTCCAGCCATTCCTTATGGAGTGACCATATCTTTATCCAGATTCCGTGGAACCATAAATGTGGGTCCTGAAGCTTTCCGCCTTTACGTTAAGGAGGTCTTACGAGAGGTCTTCCGGAATGAGATTGAGTTGGTGGTTATTATTAATGGTCATGGAGGGAATGTTTCGACATTAAATGAAGTCAGTAAGGAGGTTGCTTACGAAACAGACAAACATATAGTTGTTGTAAGCTGGTGGAGTGACGTTGCTCAAGAGGATCGGGCGAAAATATTCAGATTCCCTGGACATGCGGGAGAGGATGAAACCTCAGTGGTTATGGCTATAAGACCGGATCTAGTGAAGATGGATTATGCTAGAGACCACATTCATCCCTACCCATCGCTAAAGATATATTCGAGGAAGGTTGATGAGAAGCTCTATCCATTCGCTGTTAACGGGAATCCACTTCTTGCCAGTGAGAAGAAGGGTAGGAAATTCTTGGACGCTGTAATTAGGGATATAGTAAAGGCAATAACAGATGTTTTAAGCTATATCTAGATATAGGTGTTTTAGGTGAAACATATGGATTTAGAGGAGAAGGTTTCACTAGTTCTGAGAGATGTTGAGGAAGTTATTACTGAAAGTGAGCTTAGAGAGCTTCTCTCAACTGGTGGCGGTAAAGGTTACTTAGGCTATGAGCCCAGCGGGATTTTCCACGTTGGCTGGTTCGTGTGGGCGTTCAAGTTTAAGGAACTTATTGAGGCAGGCCTAAATATGTATCTGTTGGCGGCCACATGGCATGCTTGGGTTAATGACAAACTAGGCGGAGATATGGAGCTGATTAGATTTGCTGCTGATCATGTAGTGGAGGTGCTTAATGCCTTAGGGATGGAGGGGAGATTTAAGCTTGTATATGCTGAGGATCTTATACACCAGGATGAGTATCCTGAACTCCTGCTTAGGTCGGCTAAGGTGACTACACTCGCTAGGTTGCGGAGAGCATTAACAATTATGGGAAGGAAAGCAGATGAGGCGGAGTCGGATTTCTCAAAACTTATTTACCCATTGATGCAGGTCACCGATATATTTATGCTTGACCTAGATCTCGCGTTAGGAGGTATGGATCAAAGGAGG
>CAYOJG010000021.1:0-1848 GCA_964404265.1 uncultured Desulfurococcaceae archaeon
AATAGCTTCATCATCCCTCCCGCCGCCGCGCAGAAGGAGAATATCAGGGGGAGGGAAAGGATTAATCACCACAACAGCTGTGCTGCTTGCTGTCGCTGTAGGCGTATTTGCAGTTTTCCTTACGGGCAGTAGAATAATGCTCGTAACCAGCGGGAGTATGGAGCCCACCCTTCGGCCTGGAGACATAGTTCTGACAACACCGACCACGGACATCCAGATTGGCGACATAATAGCGTACGCGTCGGCGGCAGGTCCAATCATACATAGAGTTGTTTCAATAGTTGTGGAGGATGGGAACGTTACCTATAGAACCAAGGGAGACGCTAACAACGCTCCAGACCCCTTCATAATTACTAAGGAGGCCGTTATCGGTGAGCTGAGGTTCAGGATCCCGTACATAGGTCTTCCCCTGCTTTACGGTGCAATGCTTTTAGGAGGATTACCGAACCTGGTGACAGTTATTCTACTGACTGTGTTCTTCCTACATTTTGTAAGTGTAAATAAAGAGGTGATTAGAAATAGGAGAAAATAATTCGAAACATTTCCAGGTGAGGGACTACCTGACCGATAGGGTCATCATAGCCACCCTCGCCCTTCTCTTAACTATATCTATAGTTATGGCTATAACCGCATACATGCTTCCTCCAACATGGAGCGAGGAAGTAATCATGGCTGAGATAGATCATAAAGCAACAGTAACCTACACAGCGGAGGTTAATGAGTCCCTGATATATAATAACGAAACAAAGCTCCCTGAGGGGGTCCCTCTATATAAGAGATTGCTTAAATCAATGGATATATGGATAGATTATGAAGTCAGTTCCCCTCAAGGAATCGCTAAGGTTCAGGGAGAAGCTACACCTCTACTCACTCTAGTCTCTGTGACGTGGACGAAGACATTCCCTATAGGTGATAAGATTGAGGTCAATGGGACAAGGATACATTACGACGGCTACCTGAACCTTACCGAGGTTAATGAACTGATCTCACAGCTGGAGAAAGAGACAGGGACAATGCCTAGGGAGGTGAACGTAAGCCTCATACTTAACATAAGGCTGACAGTGACGACGGGTGAGGGAAGCGTGTATATACAGCAGGCTTCCCCAACCCTCACACTAATGCTTGATAAGGACGAGCCGCTGGTGAAGGTTGAGAAGAGGGGACTAAGCCACACATACCTCGATAAGAAGGTTGAGACATACCCCGTATATATTGGTTCGGGGTCCCTCAAAATAACTGTGGCTTCGGCAAGAGTAGTCTTCCTACTAACATCGATAGTTCTTGCACCCGCCCTAGTCATAATGTATATGAGGAGGGAAAAGAGGGAGGAGACAGAGCTCGAAAAAATAATGAAGAAGTACGGGGACCTAGTCACGGAAGGAAGGATACTGAGTCTGGAAGGCAAAACTGTGGTTGAGGTAAATCAATTCAAGAAACTTGCGGAACTGGCGGACGCTATACAGGAACCAATAATAAAGCAAGGAAACGAGTTCTACCTCATAGACAATGAGGTAGTGTACAAATACATAATAAAAGAAAAATAGGTTTTTCAGATAAATCTGGCCAGCCACTCATCCAGCGACTCAACAGGAAGCAGCTCGGTATGGAAACCTAAAGGAGTGAACTTAAGGAACTCCTCAGCCAACCCCTCAGGATCCGAAGCCTCCCAAACCGTGTAGAACTCAGGCTTAGCCTTCCCAGCATACGCAAACAGCAGCTTAGCATTAGGCACAGCAGACTCAGGATTCTCAACAATCCTCTTCGCAATACCCATAGCCTTAACTACCTCATCCCTGCTGGGATCTCCGTATGGTTTAGTTATGAGAACATATCGCATAATATTCTCCA
>CAYOJG010000021.1:1948-24425 GCA_964404265.1 uncultured Desulfurococcaceae archaeon
ATTTAAGAATTGTGGAGCCGGGGGCGGGATTCGAACCCGCGGACGAGCGGGTTTCTCCGTTTAGGCCACTGCAGCCCGCCGCCTTGGACCACTCGGCCACCCCGGCTCATGATGTTAGAGTTTAGTGGGCTTTAAAGTTTAATTTCTTATTAGCTTCTCTTCGAGTGTTATGGGGTGCGTGTTGTGGTTTATGGTTTGGATGCTTTGGCTGAGGGTTTGAAGGCTTTGAGGGAGAGAGGTGTTGATGGTGTTGTTATTGGTTCCACCTCTTTTCTGTTGCGTGTGGGTGTTAAGGAGTTTGAGGACGATGTTGATTTATTCACTACCACTATATCTCCTTCCTTTGACGAGGAGGTGATTATGGGTGTTGCTGAGGAGCTGGGGTGCTTCACAGGCCAGACTGGGTGGGGCACTCCTCAGCTGAGATGTTCATTCAGGGGCAGCGACATTGTTTTCGAGTTTTATGAGAATATCTATGATTTCTATGTTCCTGAGGCTATGCTTCAGGATGCTGATGTTGTTAAGGTTAAGGGTGTTGATGTCAGGCTTCTGAGGGTTGAGGACTACCTGATTCTTAAGGCTAGGGCAGGTAGGGCTGAGGATGAGGAGGATCTGAAGGAGGTCGGGAAACTGATTAAGCAGGGTAAGCTCTCGATTAGGAAGGAAATTATTTATGATAGAATGAAGCTTTTCGAGGAGTATGAGGAAGGGCTTATTCTGAGGAAGATTAGGGAAGCAGGAATAAGTATTTAGTTTACTACCTTCTTCCTCCAAGCCTCTTCTTCTTAGGCCTCAGGTCCTTACTGCCGCATCTACGGCACTTCTTAGCGCCTGGAGGGTTCAGAGCTCCGCATCTACGGCAAACCATTTTGTTAAGCACTCTCGCCTCAACGATCTTCATTAGTTCAGGATCCGTTATCGGCATTGTCCCATACCCCTATCTGATTGGGTAGGGGTTTTAAAAGCGTTTCATCCTAGGCGTAATCAGCATGGAAAGAAAGGTTTAAAGGTATATACCGGTGTGGTTAATGAGAGATTGTTAGGGAGAGAGGAGGTATAAAGTGAAGATACCGCTGGACTACGTGTGCGTGAAGACAGGGGTTCTGTGTCCAAGGTGCCAGAGGCTAGTGAATACTGGGGTCGTGAAGGAGTACGAAGTCAACGTTATGAAGGTGCTCCTAGACCTTGAGGAGAAGTATGACTTCCGCTTCCTTAAAGACGCGACCTACGTTACATCAATGAAGACTAATGGAATGCTTGTACTAATTATTGAGGCGAATAACCCGTCCATTCACCCAAGAATTCTTGGGAGGCTTGGAAGAGAGCTCGGAGAAAGGCTGGGGATGAGGGTTAAGGTCATTAATAAGGCCAACAGCTCCGTTAGGGAGCTGGCAAGCCAGCTTATATTCCCTGCCAGAGTCACCGGTGTAAACACCCTTTGGCTGCCTGACGGAACGATTGAGCATATCGTGAGGGTCCCCAGATCCGACGCGAGGTACCTGTCCGGGAATCTTCATCAGATCGAGGAAATACTCTCAAAAATTACCGGGATGAATGTGAGAATAAGGACTGAGCGTTAAGGCATTTCCTTAGAAACGTTTCTACATTATGAGGTTAGTTCTCAACATCTCCCTAAGCATTACTGTGGCATAAACGGACGGTTTCAGCTTGAACCTTACTGATGGCCTGCCCCCCTCACCTTGAAAGAATTTGGGAGCCTCCACCATGAAGTAAACGTCCCTTACCCCTTTCCTCAAGTATCTGGCTCCCGGAGCATCTTCAGAGATCCCGAAATCCCTCACGACCTTAAGGATGTGTCCTGAGCATGGATCCT
Organism: uncultured Desulfurococcaceae archaeon; assembly: GCA_964404265.1. GTDB lineage: Archaea > Thermoproteota > Thermoprotei_A > Sulfolobales > NBVN01 > CAZFVC01. Next base: position 3,783 of record CAYOJG010000021.1, read on the forward strand.
TACCTAGGCCTGGGTAGGGAAGCGGGAACACTTCACACTTACTCATAAGCTTCTCAACACTGCCTTCCGTAATTAACGCATCGCTTAGGGAGATGTTGAATAGGTAGGCCTGGAAAGCCTCTGCATATAGGCGTAGGAGTTGAGGGCCGAGAGACATTAACGCCTTCTTTGGGGACGTTCCCTTAATTAGCTCGCTGAGCACCTTCCTCTCTATCCACATCCCCTTAGGGAACTTTCTGAGGGAATCTCTCCACCTGCCTTCATCATAAAGTTTCCTCGCTTCCTTAACGTTAGAGGGTTCCGTATCTAGGGGGTGTCCGATAATCATGTTCACTGCCTCGCTCCATTTTCCCTCAATGACGTATCTCCCGATCTTATGGGTAGTTGGTCTCCTCACCCCGAACCTCTGGTAGCCGTAGAAGTTGGGGAAGGGCTTCTTAGGAAGCACCTCTTCCACCACGTCTCTAACCCTAGCAGCGTCAGCCTCACTACCTATTTCAATGAATACCTCGAACAGGTTTCCCTCCAGATCGCCTCTCCTTAGGGGAGTGACTGATCTGCCTCTGTAGTATAGCCTAACTCTGCCGTCATGAAGCATGTAGAAGGTTCTGAACCTTCTTCCAGGGGAGCATCTCATGGTGATGAATTGACAGGTGAATGCGTTCGTGTCCTTCAAACCTGCGAAGTTTACCTTAACCGTGAGCGCCTTCTCAACACCCCTGACGGCATCGATGGTGGGCATCTCAATCTTACACATCACGTACTCCAGATACTCCCTCCCCCTGCAGACTACTTCAGGGGCTTCCTGATCTAGGGGTGATGCAACCTCCCCCTCACGCCCAACCTCGAAAACCATGAAGTTCGTTGGGGATAGCTCCACCTTAACGCTTTCCCCGAGGTAAGCGTCGGGCCTTCCATAAACCTTCATACCTACCTCGATATCTAGCCAGTGCCTTGATTCTTCAATCATTTATCAACACCTAAAGAAGTTTGAGGTGGCCCGTCAGCTTATCGATGAGTTCCTCCGGTGCCGGACCTATCGCGACAGCTGTAAGTGTCCCGGGTTCCAGCTCTGTCCTGCCAGCATCCCTTATCAGTGAGGCCGGTAGGCCTTCATACGTCGCTTTCTGGTAGTAGTTTATGAGGTCTTTCTCTCCCCCTCCCTTCAGGACGGCCTTCTTCTGGCCCTCATCCATCCACCCATCGAACCACTCCCTCCTGTTGCGGAAGGCGTTGAATGCTGCAGTCACTGAAGCATGCGCTACCTGCACAGCCAGCTTACCTTTACTCATAGCTATATCGGTCCTGACAAGTATGACCTGCTTGAACCCCATTCATCACACCTCCCCACCCCTGTTCTCAAGCTTTATGAGTATCTCCTTAAGGATCTCGTGCTCCTTAGCCTCCTTACATAGGGTGTAGCACTTCCTGTCAAGTATGTGGTCCTTCATGCAGCTGTTCCTGCACTCCATAGCGAACGATCTGTAATCAACCTCGGCAATCATGTAGGGGGTTCCGTGCCCAAGGGACCTCACCCTAACATACCTACGTATATTGAGGTCTCTCAGAAGCTTATTTATCTGGGACTGCTCCCCTCTAGTGAAGATGAAGAATCCCAGCCTGCTGAAGGCTTCATACAGCCTAGACCTTAACTGCGCCTCTGATGATGCCATACCTCTTCACCGGGAGCTTAAGCTTCCTGAAAACACATTTAAGAAGCGTTAGAACCTCCGGACTAACGGTCTCAACCACCCTCACCTTAAGCTTCCTGTACACAGCCCTAGCCACAATGCTGCCCTGCGAGTCATATATCACTATATCGCCCCTAATCATGCCTCTGTTATTAACCCTGAAATCCAGCGAAACTATGAATGCTTCTGGAGGGACCCTCACCCTAACTATGCGGGCCTCCCCCTCCACGTAGAGGCCCTTAACAGGCTCCTTCCCAAGAATCTCAGGCGCAACCTCGCTGCAGGACTTATCTATCACGTAGAACAAGCATCTTCTCTTATGCTTACCTGACCTGCTCCTCGTGTTCTCCTCCCTGACCTTCACAGCCTCCAAACTACTCACTCTCAGCAACTATTAGTACGCCCTCGCCGAAAAAGTACTTACTTATCCTGACCCTTACCAACTTACCGAACTCCACAGCAGGTTCCGGAGATTCTTCCTCACACACAAGCCGCCCCGACTTGTCGTACTCACTTACCCTGATGCCTGATGGGTCAACATGAATTAGGAATGTGTTCATCCAACCACCCATAAACTATCTCTTCTGGGCATTAAGTACGCAACCCTTTTTAATTCAGTAGTCACTGTGAAGTGATGAGATATGTTAACTTATATGTATAGGGTGCGGAATGCATGACTCGATACAAAAAGTATTCTAACCCCTACAGCATCGACGTACAGCGTTACAGCATCTACAACAGCAACAGGAAGCAGGACAGGAACAGAACCCCTGAGGTAGGGGACGAGTTCGTTATTACTGTGCAGGACATGGATAAGGACGCTAAAGGCATAGGCTATAGGAAGGGGTATAAAGTCATTGTTCCTCGGGCGGTCCCTGGAGAGAAGGTTAGGGTCAGAATTATGAGGGTTGATGGCGACACTCTCCACGCCTCAGTTATTGAGAGACTCGGGGAGCCTAAGAAATAGCTGATTTAGGAACCTTTTTCAGTTCATAAACACACATTATTTGGTGAATGTATGGCGACTGCTTCAAGCAGAAAAGTGCTTTCTGAACTCTTATGGGCCGAGAAATACCGGCCTAAAACCCTTGACGAGATAGTGAATCAGGAGGAGATCGTTCAGAGACTGAAACTCTTCGTTAAAGAAAGAAACATGCCACACCTCCTCTTCGCAGGCCCTCCCGGCACAGGAAAAACTACGGCGGCCCACGCCCTCGCCCACGACCTCTACGGCGAGGACTACAGAATGTATATGCTGGAAACGAATGCTTCAGTATCTAAAAACACACCACTACTGGTAAAGATTAAGGGTAGAGTGAGAAGAACCACATTCGCGGAACTCGACAGGATATACTTCGGCGACAAAACTGAGGAAACACTGATTGAAGATGTGAACGACCTAGAGGTCCTCACGGTAGATAAGAACTACAAAGTCAAGTGGGGTAAGGTAAGTAGAATAATTCGGCATAAAGTTCCAGCGATTCTTCGAGTTCATGTTGAGGGAGGAGGAGTAATTGAACTTACAGGAAACCATTCCGTAATGGTCCTAACTGAGAACGGCCTTGAAAGCATTAAAGCAAGCCAGCTTAAGGAAGGTAACTTCCTACTGAGTTTCGTAACCAAATTACCTGGCTCTATGGATAACATACCGTTGCTTCACTATCCTGTGAAGAAGAGTAAAAGGGTCCGTTACCTAACCAAAATCCCTGTGGATGAGAACACCTCACATGTTTTTGGTTTATTCGCTGCTGAGGGTGCTGTAGGCTTCAGAGCAGGAACCTCTGGGCAAGTAATATTCACATTCGGGAATCCGGAGACTCAATTAATTAAGGAAGTACACGAGTTCGCTCAGTCATTAGGCTTATCCCACTACGAAAACAAAACAGCTTCAGGCTTCGACCGATCGAGACTCACAGCGACACAGGTAAGGATATGGAGCACACAGCTTGCACGATTCTTCAAAGAAAACTTCTATCAAGGAGATAGAGAAGTCGCTAGAAATAAGAGGATACCTGACTTCATATTTGAGTTCCCTCTGACGGAAAGGATTGCTTTCCTTAAAGGATTATCTGATGGGGACGGCTCAGGTAAATGGTGTAACGTGGTTAGAATTAGCTCTGTTTCAGAAGACATGTTAGTTGATGTAACATGGCTTGGGAGGGTTTCCGGTGTTGAAACCAGTATCTTCCAGGAGGAGGCTAGATTGATATGGAAAGGAGGTATGAAGTGGAAGAAGTCCGACCTAGTGGATGCCGAAGTAGTGATCAAGCTTATTGAGAAACTCTCTGGCAAAATAAAGGGTAACTGGCGTTATATACTTCGCCACCCGCTCTATGAAGGTAAGAGAAGGGTGAGCAAGAGGAAGATTGATGAAGTTCTTTCCATGATTGATGTTGAGTCACTTAATGACGAGGAGAGAAAAGCATACGAAACTCTGAAGAGGCTTTCTAAGGGGGATATCCATACATTAAAGATAGTTAGGATTGAGTTTGTTGAGTATAATGACTACGTATACGACGTTAGCGTCCCTGGTAATGAAATGTTCTTCGCAGGAACTATACCTATTCTCCTGCATAATTCAGATGAACGAGGCATAGATGTTATAAGGACGAAGGTTAAGGAGTTCGCCAGAAGCAAGCTTCCTGCGAATATACCGTTCAAGGTCATTCTGCTTGACGAGGCGGATAACATGACTGCAGACGCCCAGCAGGCCCTTAGAAGGCTTATGGAGATGTACGTAACTGTAACGAGATTCATCTTGATAGCTAACTACCCCAGCAAGATAATAGAGCCTATACAGTCCAGGTGCGCTGTATTCAGATTCACCCCGCTGAAGAAGGAGGACGTTATTTCGAGGCTTTCATGGATATGTGGCCAGGAAGGGATTAAGTGTAGGGAGGATGCTCTGGAGGCAATTTACGATATTTCTGAGGGTGATATGAGGAAGTCTATAAACATTCTGCAGACTGCGTCAGCATTAGGGGAGGTGACGGTTTCCAACGTGTATAAGGTTGTGGGGCTTGCCCACCCGAAGGAGGTCAGGGAGATGATTGCTGTTGCGCTTAAGGGCGACTTCATGAAGGCTAGAGACATGTTGAGAGGGTTGATGACGACCTACGGACTCTCAGGCACGGATATAGTTAAGCAGATACATAGGGAGATCTTCAGCACAGAGATTGATATTCCGGAGGCCGTCAGAATAGAGCTGGCTGACTACATCGGGGAGATACAGTTCAGGATTGTGGAGGGTGCGGACGATGAGATACAGCTCAACACACTCCTCGCAAGAATATCTCTCGTGGGGAACTCCCTGAAAGGTAAGAAGTGAGTGTAGATGCCTCGCCTCCCCTGGGTAATTAAGTATCGGCCTAGAAGGGTTGATGAGGTAGTTAATCAGCAGGAGGCGAAGGCGGTAGCAGTTAAGTGGATCAAGGCCTGGCTAGCCGGCAAACCCTTCAAGAAGGCCGCCCTCTTCCACGGCCCTCCCGGCAGCGGGAAGACCTCTCTCGTGGAGGCTATGGCTCACGAATACGGTCTTGAGCTTGTTGAGATGAATGCCAGCGACTACAGGAGAGCGAGCGATATTGAGAGGATAGCTAAGGTGGCTGCGGCCCAGAGAGGGCTATTCTCGAAGGGAAAAATAATTCTCCTAGACGAGGTGGACGGCTTATCTGCGAGGGCTGATGAGGGAGCTATCCGAGCAATCCTCGACCTAGTTAACAACACGAGGAACCCTATAGTGCTGACAGCCAATGACCCTTGGAGCCAGCAGCTCCGTCCCTTAAGAGACGCGGTCCTGATGGTGGGGTTCAGGAGGCTTACGAAGACCGACGTTAAGAAGGTTATGAGGAGGATATGCGAGCTTGAGGGGATTCAGTGCGATGAGGATGCGATAAACTATATAGCTGAGAAGGCTTCAGGGGATCTGAGGTCAGCGATAAATGATTTGGAGGCGGTTGCGGAGGGTTTCGGGAGAGTTACTCTGCAGCTAGCTAAGGCACTTCTGAGGCCGCGGGACAGAGTTTACGCTCCCTTCGATGTCGTTAGGAAGATATTCATCTCCCGCTATGCATGGCAGGCGAGGCAGGCAGCCTCCCAGACGGACCTCAGCCCGGACGATCTGAAGCAGTGGATAAATGAGAACCTCCCTATACAGATTAAGGATCCCGAGGACTTGTGGAGGGCTTATGAATCCCTGTCGAAGGCCGACGTAGTCTTCGGCAGGATAGTTAAGTCAGGGTCATGGGATCTCCTCCCATACGCAATCGAACTAATGACTGCTGGGGTCTCCCTAGCCATAAAGAACGATATTAAGGCGAAGTATAGGTGGACGAAATACAGGTTCCCTCAAAGAATCCTCATGATGTCGAGGACGAAGGAGGCGAGGCAACTGAGGGAAAACATAGCCGCCCTAATAGGTCAGCATATACATGCATCGAAGAGGAAGGTGAAGAACGATGTGCTTCCCTACCTCAAGATATTATTCAGTAAGAATCCTGAGGCCGCTGCCAGAATATCTGTAGGGCTTAACCTCACGGATGAGATGATTAAGTACCTCTCCCCCGAGAACGCTTCCCAGATAATCAGTATCGCTAGGAAGCTGAGGGAGGAGCTTAAGGAGGAGCTGCGTAGGGAGGAGGCAGAGGAAGCCGCTACAGAGGTTGGAGAAGAGAAACCTGCCAAGCGCCGGAAGACCTCAAGGAGAAGGAGGAAGCCCGGCACAGGACTCGAATCCTTCTTCAAGAAGTAGCTACTCCAGATCCTTCAGCATTTCCTCTATCACACGGACCTTCGGATTCACCCACTTAGGTCTGTATATCCTTACCCTCCCAAGCCTAAGCTCCTCTATCAGGTCGGCCTCCATAAGGAACTTCAGGTGCTTCATAACGGAGCGGTAGTTAAGCCCTGTGTTCCTTATGAGTTGAGTTATGTTGAGTTCACCGCTATCCATGAGTGCCTTAAGCACCTTAACCCTTCCCCGGCTGGAGAATACCTCCTCCGCGAAGCTTCTTCCCGAACTCATACCTAAATCATCCTCTTACCTTGAATCACCTGATCTATCTTCTGCAGGAATACGTGGAGAGGGACGGCACCGAAGCCTATGTAGGTGCTCCTCCCCTTACGTCCCTTCATACTTGTTTTAGTAAGTATTATTCCCCTCCTCCTGAGATCATTAACAAACATATAGACCTTGGTGTGGCCGCGCGGCTGCTCACCCAGATCCAATGCAAGCCTCCTATACACGTCCTCGACCTCACCTATCGGGACATAGTCCATGCCGGACACGTTGAGGGCCATAACTATTGCCTTAAGCACTAGCAGCTCGTGGAGCGGGAGGTAGTGGAGCGTGTCGAGCAGGTTTATGAGGGCCGGGTACTCCTGAACAACTACGGCCCTCACATGATCCAGAGTGACCCTGTCCGCCTTACCCTCCATCATTTCCTTATCTGCGAGCTTCCCGGCCGCATGAAGTATTGCGAGCGCCTTCCTAGCGTTCCCGTCTCCCCCAGTATCATGCCCTGTCAGGTTGGATATGTAGTCAATAACTTCCTCACCAACTACCCCGGGGTAGAAGGCCAGCTCCACCCTATCGTTAAGTATGTCGAAGATCTCCTCAGCCGTGTAGGGGTTGAAAGTGACCAGGTTCTTCATGAGGTAGCTTCCCGTAAAGCTGTCCAGCTTCGGCCATATGTAGGCTGGGGAACCTCTCGCGACGAAGAGGAAACTCATCCTCTTAACCTCCTCCTTAAAGACATCATAGAGTCTGAGGATGAGGTACCTGTCCTCACTGCTTGAGGACCTGATGAAGTAATCGAACTCGTCCAGCGTTACCAGCGCGTACAGGTCTTCACGCTCAAGTATTTTGAGGATTCCTGAAATCATCTCATGCGCGGAAAGCCCCCGGTCAGGAATCGGGAGGCCCAACTGGTTCTTCAGATCCCTGAATATGCTTGCAGTGTTGTTTGAGCGCGAGCAGTTTATGTGGGCGTACTTGAGGCGCAGCCCCTTCCTCTCTGCAGAATCCGTTATCGCCCTGCCGAAAGTCACTGCAGTAACTGTCTTCCCTGTCCCTACAGGACCTACGAGGAGGGCCTTAACGCTGAGGGACCCAGGCTTAAGGAGTATTGGCTTAAATATTCTCGCGAGCTGCGTGAACTGGGCGTCACGGTGACGTATCCTTACAGGAACGTATTCCGGGTACAGCACTGACTCATCAATAAACACAGAAGGCCTCGAAATTTCACTTTCAATTAACTCATGAATCTCCCGCATATTTTCAGCTTACCTAATTATATATTTAGGGAGTAATACGTAATAATTCTTCCGCTCAAAAAAGCATTAAGTTTAAGCAATATGAAACTAATACTTTCAGCCACTAACCTTCGTACGTGTTAAGGCCTCGAGAGCTATGCGGGCCGCCTTATCCGCGTGCTCCCTAAGCTCCTCCGCCCCGGCGAAACCTATGTCCTCCAGGAGTGAGTCGCTGACCATAAGGATCGCTGCCGCCTTAATGCCCCTCATTAAGGCTACGTTGAATAGGGCTGCACACTCCATCTCCACAGCAATAACTCCCCTACCCATCCATTTCTTGGCGAAGTCCGGGTCCTCGGCGTAGAAGGCGTCGCTTGAGAGCACAGGCCCGAGCTTGGGGAAAATGCCAAGCTGCTTAGATGCCTCGTAAAGGTTGAGGGTTAGCTCGAAGTCGGGGGATGAGGGACCGCACACAACCTCCCTCTGGTACTGGTAGTAGGCACCTCCGGGGTAGTAGCTGCATCCTGTAGCGATTATTATGTCGCCTATTCTGGCCCCTTCATACATCGCTCCGCAGGAACCCACCCTAACCACGGCTTTAGCGCCCAGCATCACCAGCTCCTCAAGCACTATGAGGGCTGAAGGGACACCCATCCCGTGGGTAACTATAGAAACATCCACCCCCCTATACTTCCCTGTGTAGGCCAGTAAACCCCTATTATCATTAACTAGTTTAGCGTCCTCGAGAAGCTCACTTATCTGCTTAACCCTTGCAGGGTCTCCAGCAACGATAACGCGTTCCGCTATTCTTCCACCTTCCTTAAGCTTGATGTGGACAGGATTCATAAATACACCAAGTATGTTAGGAATGAGGAGCTAAAACACTTAACCTCCTAACACCTAGAAGATCCTCACTCTGGGAACCACGTCAAGACCGAGCTTCATGAGCAACTCGCAAAGTATGCAGTACTTCCTTCCGAAGGCTGTGGGTTCACCACACCTGACACATCTCGGCAGCTCAGGGAACTCAGTATATTCCTCAATGAACTCGTTAATTACGCGGTCAACCTTATTAAGGAACCTCAGCATCGAGCCGGGGGAATCCCTCTCAAGCCTGAAGAGATGCTCCCTCAGCCTAGCTCTGAGGGTGGGCCTGAACCTTATGTAGGGGCATTCAGTCTGCTGGAACCTGAATCCCTTAAGGTATGCGTAGGATGTGATCTCCTCCTCGTAAATCTTCCTAAGAGGCTTAACCTTCCTAACGAACAGCCTGCTGAGCGTAGGTCCTGAAGGGTGTGACTGAACAAGCCTGAAAATATCTCCCCTAAGCATATTCATGAGGGCTGTCTGCACTTCATCATCAAGGTTATGCGCCGTCAGCACCCTGTCGAAACCCAGCTCCCTAGCATACTCATTAATTATCCTCCTCCTGATGACTCCGCAGAAGGTGCATGGGCTGACGTCAAGCCCCTTCTCATCAGCCATCTCAACAAGCTCCTGAAGGGAGTAGCCAACATATTCCTTAATGGAGGTTATGAAGTGATCGATTCCGAAATCCCTGGCCATATCCTTAATCCACTGGATGTCCTCCTCCCTATTATATCCCGGAATACCCTCGATTATGGTGACTATCCCCATTCTAGAGGGGTTGTGAAGCTGCAGCATGACGTCGAGGAGGACGAAGCTGTCCTTACCTCCTGAAAGGGCAAGCATGAGTCTGTTACCGGGAGTAAACATCTTATGGGAAGCTACCTCAGCCTTAACCCTTTCCAGAACGTCCCTAATGAAACATTCCCTGCACAGCGCCCTCCCGGTATGCCTCTGATAAACCACCGCCTCCCTGCCGCAGACGTCGCATTTACGCAGACCTAATCCCCCGGAACACTCCGAACCTCAGTGAAGTATTTAAGCAAATAATTGTTTCCTTGATACGGTGGGTAGTGATGGTGGAGGCTTTAGTGAGGAGCCCGCGCCTGATAAAGGAGAGAGGTGTTGAGAAGAATCTCAGGAAGGGAAGAGGCTTCAGCCTTAACGAGCTGAAGGAGGCCGGAATATCTGTCCAGGAAGCGAAGAAGCTGGGGATACCTATAGACTTCCGCAGGAGAAGTACAAGAGAATGGAACGTGGAGACACTTAGGAAGTACCTAGAAACTTTAGGTAAGTAAGTCAATCAAGTCAACATCGAAGTTATCGTAATTCCTTACCTTAACTTCCTTAACTCCAAGACCGTTAAGGATATTGACGGCCCTAGGATATCCGCCTAAAGCGAGGAGTATTTTTCTGTATCTATGCTGCCTCTTAAGCATCTTCAGAAGCCCTCTACTTCTCTTCACGTAGCTCTTAACACCCTCGCCAGCACTGAGAGCCTGCCTGAGGGCCTCAACCTGCCTAACAATAGGGTAAATCCCTCCGCCCGTAAGCGGCTTAACGGAGGACACAGAATCCCCCACACCTATAAGCCTCCCGGCCGCGAGTCTGCAGGGAGGATTCAAAGGAATTAGGCCCCCGAAGAACTGTTTAACGGCAGCCTCACCCACGACTTCATGTACTGAAGCCCTAAGCATTGTGAGCAGAGGTTTGTAAGGGCTTCCCTCAGTGGCGAGGCCTACTAACACCTCTCTCCCGGAGAGGGGAACCACCCAGCCGAAGAACTCCCTACCTATAGACCTCGAGACAAGAATAACTGGGTTCTCAGGCGGTTCCTTTACATCAGCGACAGCTTGAAGACCCCTTAAATACGTCGGCCTGCCGCAGAGGCCTGCCGCTCTTGAAAGCCTCATCGAAGCACCTTCAGCAAGCACTATAAGGTCTGAGTAGAGTTTCCTACCGGCCACAACAATGGAGCCTTCGGTGAATGCATTATCAACATGTCTCCTGAAACTGACTTTAACCCCTTCAGACCCCGCCAGCTCGATGAGGGCCTTATCCATCGCGACCCTATCGACCAGCAGCACTCTCTCACTGAACCTTAACCAGAGCTCGCTCCCCGTATCTAGATTCATGACCCTGTAGCATGTGAAGGCATTCACCACTAAATCGCTGGGTGACTTACCGATTAACGTTTCCAGACCCCGCCACGCGGAACTGCTTACGAGGCCTGTGCAGTGCCTTGGAAGGCCTGCCTCCCCATGCTCCTCATAAAGCGTAGTGGAGTAACCCAGCCTAGAGGTTATTATAGATACGAGGCTTCCTGCAGGCCCCCCGCCCACAACTGATACTTTACTCATAAGCATCAAGAAAACCGTTCAGAGCATGTGATAAGGGGCGAGAACTCACTCAATATAGGACCTGTCAGAGACCTCGTACTCGTACCTCCTGGCCTTAAGTGCCTTAACAATGAAGTCAAAGGCGACCTCAGGCTTAGTGTGCTCACCGCAGGAATAAACATCAACTGTCGCGAAGGAATGCTCGGGCCAGGTATGGATCGTTATGTGGGACTCAAGAATAACGCCGACAACGCTTACCCCGGGATCGATGCGCCAAGACTTAACATCTAGGAGCGTCATATTACCCCTCGCAGCAGCCTCCGTAACCACCTTCTTCAAATATTCAACATCTGAAAGAAGCGATGAGTCGCAGCCGTATAAATTACCGTAAATATGCTTGCCGAAGACCTTATACCTCCGCATCCCGCCGAGTTTCCTCACTATCTCCAGCTGAGCCATACTGCCAACACCCCTTTAAATAAGGGGGGTCTTTTACTTAAAAATTTATCCCCCCTATCCCACCCCCTAATGTGATGATATAAAAAATACATTAAACAACCCATTTTATGGCAATTTATACTTAAAGATTTTAATAATAATTTTATTTTAGTGTCTCCATCAAAAGAACATCTCTCACTGAACTTTATTAGTTAATATGCCCCTCCCTAAAATAAGGTGGGTGTTAATGTGGTTATTCCTGGGCATACAGCTGCACACAACATCAGCGGCCTCCGAGACGAGGATGTGCAGATACAGCCGGCAGGAATAGACCTCACGGTTCAGAAGGTGTTCACATTCCTTTCAGGGAGCAGAATAGGTTTCAGAACTAAGGAGATCTCGCTTGTTGAGGAGGTGGAGCCTGAAGAAGGTGCTTGGTCTCTGAAGCCGGGGGCTTACAAGATCAGGTTCAATGAGGTCGTTAAGGTGCCTGAGGATCAGGTCGCGTTATGTTTCCCTAGATCAAGCCTCCTCCGCTCGGGCGTGGAGCTTAAGTGCACAGTATGGGACCCGGGATATGTCGGTAGAGGGGAAGGCCTCCTAACGGTATACAATCCCTATGGAGCCGTTATTGAGGTTGGTGCTAGAGTGGCTCAACTAGTCTTCTTCAGGCTTTACGAGAGGCCTGTGAAGGTGTATGAAGGGACATATCTAGGTGAAAACATTGACTCATGACCACTTCACTATCTATGTGGACTACGGAAGGGCTGTTAAGGCCTCGGGAGTGTTTAGGAAGGCGTTAGCTTCCTTCACGCCGGACACATTCACAGACCCTAAATACTACCCGCCGGAAGGAACGGATGGTGAACTCGTCCTACGGTACTTCATTTTCATGGTGGCTATAGATCACAGGACAAGCAGATACGAGGACTTCGAGGGGTTTGTTGATGGTGAATTCTATCATGGGGCAGACCTTCTATATAGATTGGGTTCCCGGAAGTTTGAGGAGGATCCGGACTTCTTCAGCCCTGAACACATGTCTAGGATAGGCGTGGATGAGGTTAGGGAATGGCTGAAGGTTAAGGGGAGGGAAGGCAAGGAGAGAACTATTTGGGATCCTGAAGTTAGGGCAGTCATACTAAGAGACCTAGGCCTCAAGCTGCTGAGGCTGTACGGAGGGAGAGTGAGGAATCTGATAGCCTCCTCAAGGAATAGGTTGAAATGGGTTGGGGAAGGCCTCATAGAGCGTATGAGGGTGTTTAAGGCCTACTCAGACCCTGTTGAGAAGAAGGCCTACCTCTTCGTGAAGTTTATTTCTAGGAGGGGACTCTTCACCTACCTCGATCCAGAAAACTCTGAGGTGCCTGTGGATAACCACCTTGCGAGAATAGCTTTAAGGATGAGGCTTGTTCTGCCTGACGAATATATACTTCAGAAGGTGAGGCTGAGGCAGCCATTCACGTGGAAGGAGGATATCGGGTTAAGGTATGCTGTGAGGAGGGCCTATAAGCTGGTTGCTAAGGGTGCCGGGACGGATCCGCTGATACTGGACGACTTCCTATGGATGTTTGGGAGAGCATGCTGCACTAGGGAGAAACCATTATGTGTGAGCGGATGCTCAGGCAAGTGCAGAATGTACTCCCTCTGCAGCGATGGATGCCCTTTCAGAGAGTTCTGTGACTGGATATCTACACCGGAAGAAATAATTGAGCATATCTATCAAGACACCTACTACTATTAGGGAGGTGATTCGGTCTGGGCGAGTTCCTGGATGCGTTGATGAAGGAGCTGAACGATGAGGAGGTTAGGGCCTTAAAGTACTTCATTAAGAATAGGTCTGTAGGTGAGTTAGTTGCTTTCAGGGAGCTGAGAGGCTTCTACAAAGTCTCTGACCCGGCAAAGGTTCTGAGGAGGCTGGTGGAGCTTGGGGCGCTTGAGAGGGGCCCCGGATGCTATAACTTATCGAGAAGAATTATTGAGGAGTTGAGGAAGGAGAAGTAGTATGGGGATTAAAGCATCCCTCACAGGGTACGTGGAGCTGACGAGGCCTCACAACCTCCTAGCCACCGCACTCACAACTCTCGTCGGTTGGCTAAGCGTCGGGATCTTTTCACAGCAGGAAATACTTAACCCTATCTACCCGCTCCTCACGGTATGTCTCGTCGCTGCCGGAGGCTACGTCATTAACGACTACTTCGACGCTGAGGTTGATTCAGTGAATAAGCCCTACAGACCCATCCCCTCAGGAAGGGTTTCGAGGAGGGGGGCTGCAGTTTTCAGCCTCCTCCTTGCGATAATAGGTGTCGCCCTCTCCCTCACCTCAGGGATGCTCACTTTCGGGTTCGCCGTCTTCAATGCCGCGCTGGTTTTCGCCTACTCCTACAAGATTAAGGAATGGGGGTTCATAGGTAATGCAGTCGTTGCGTTCCAGGGTGCGGCCTCAATCATTTACGGGGCTTTAGCACTCGCGGAGTATCAGGGAGACGTCACCCTGATGAAGTACTCGCTTATACCTGCTCTCTACGCCTTCCTCCTGCTCCTAGCCAGGGAAATAGTTAAGACTATCGAGGACTTTGAGGCCGACAGCCTCAGGGACGTGAAGTCCATACCGAGGGTTCTCGGCATCCCTGCGGCTGCAAAGATAAGTGCACTAATAATTGCTTTAGTGATAGCAATATCTCCTGCCCCATACCTCCTCACAGGATACGGATACCTCTACGTAGCATTAGTAATACCTACAGACATTATGCTTGCTTACGCTATAGCTGTGCTGATTAAGCTACCATCGAAGAAGAACCCGATGGAGAGGGCGGGGAAGCTTAGATCACTCCTGAAAGTCAGCATATTTCTGGGGATTCTGGCCTTCCTCCTAGATCTAGCGGCGAGGTATCTAGGTCTGTTCCCCACCTAAATAATTCTCACGGTCTTCATTGTCTGTCCCCACACCCCGTAGTATATTCCTCTAACAATCAACGGCGGATCCTTCTTACTCACCTCCTTAACAATCTCCCTGGTGGCGCCTGGAGGCAGCTCCGGGATCACCTCCCTGAAGAGAAGGAACCCTGACGATATTCCAACGACAAGCAGATCCTTCACGGGAGATGTACCTACGTTAGTGACCTTAGCCTTAACTCGGTCTCCCTCAATAACTGCCTCAATATCTACTTCAGGACCTTTCCTCAGCGGCCTATACATCAGAGCCTCATAAATTGTGACCCATTTAGGGAGGAACTCGCTTGAAGCTCCAGAATGCCTGAGAATTATTGGGTCTGTAGGACCGCCCAAATCCCCCCTAATGACGTACTCATCGGTTCCGAAAACGTTTTCAAGAACCTTAAGAGGTCTTGAGCCCGCCATGATCTCTACGGTCGCTGATCTTGAGAGGGATGAAGCGACGACTGTTAATGAACCCTCCCCACCACTGCCGAGGAAATCTTTCCTAAGCTCCACGTACTCATCCTGCTTAATCCCTGCAACACCGGCCCAGTAACCCATACTCACCTCAGCACCCTCCAGAGGAACAATCCCGGTCACGCTGACTGCCTCAACCGTAATGGATTGTGAGGACTCGCTCGATATTTTAATTTCGTACTTCCCCTTACCCCGAATAATTTGGGACACATCGAACACTACCGATGCGTATCTACGCGACCCGAGCTCCGCAATTACTTGGGGACGGAATTCCCTAGTTAGGGTGACGCTGCCTAGAACCACCCTCCACGGAGTCCTCCTCTCAACAAGCTCGGTCCCTGACACAGTTATTGTGAGGAGGGCTGTGGAGAGGTCGTGGTCTATGCTTAGAATGGTTTTACATGACCTCGGATTGCCGTACCCTCCAATCACGGCCGTAGGCACTATCGTCAGGTGGTAGGGGAGTCCGCTGAATCTCCCTGAAAGATAACTCAGCAACACACCCTCAGTCAACAGAAACACCTATCACTAACTTAGACAGATAAGGCTTTAAGCCCTATCCTAGAAGCTTCCATAATCCTTAGGCGCTAACCTAGCGAGCGCCTTCAAGGCCCTAACCCTTTCCTTACTGCCCAACTTAGCATTCTCAACAATATTCTCCAGCTCCCTAACCACTGCTACAGCCACCTCCCTCTTCACTGGGTAGGGAATACCGTCCTTCCCACCAATCGTGTAAGCATACTTGAACGGGCTGTAAGGGACACTGACAGGATCATTAAGTGGCGGAGGCTCGCGGTAAATCAGTTCCGCAACAAGCGACAAAGCCCTAATAACCTCAGGACCTACGCCTCTGAGGGAGACGAACTCGCGGAAATCCCTCGGCCGGACCTCATACACCTTATTAAGGGTTCTGAGTAGTTGCGGGGTCAGCCTCACAGGCCGGTAGTAAGGGATTTTAAGTATGGGTCTAGGAGGCTTTATATCGTCGAACAGTGTTCTCTGCCCCTTAAGGTATGTGCTCACCCTACGTATCTCCTCCGCAACATTTTCCGGCCTCTCCATAGACAGGTCCAGCATTGTTTTCCTAGCGCCTTCGGAGACGCTCTCAGTAACGTTCAGCGGTTTAGTCACCTGATCTGAGGCGACACCTGAGTGCGGGTCTGTTATGGGGTCCTTAGCAACGAAGGAGGAGAGGTGGTAACGCCTAGCCATCCTCTCCTCCGGGTTCATGCCCTGCTGAATAATTACCCACCTCCCGAACCTGTCGAAAACTATGGCGTGGTGGTAGAGGCTGTACCCGTCCTGTAGAAGAACGTTGTCGGCCTTAGCCCCGAGCTTGGATGCAGTCACGAGCTCTTCAGCCACCTTAGACCCTAGGGAGAGTTCCTCAGATATCTTCGCAATCTCCTCAGGTGTTTTGAGGGAGTGCTTCCCCTTACCTCCAGCTACCCTTACCTCCGCATTAATGTTCTGCAGAGCCTCCTTGATGAGGGCTGTCGTGACCGTGGTTGACCCGCTGCTGTCCCAGTCCATACCTATCGCGTTATTGAATGCCTGGAACCAGAGGGGGTTTGAGAGCCTTTTGAGTAGGCCTTCAGGGCCGAGCTCAATAATAACGACCTCAAGAATCGCCCTACTCATACGCCTCATAACCTTAAGTAGCCACGGCGGCACATGCCCCCAATGCAACGGCAGGTCAGCAGCTCCCGAAACTCCCGTAGCTAAACCCCGCATACCTCACTGTTTCAGTAATCAAGTACTTTGCTCCTCAGGCACAACCAGCAGGACAGCCTCCTCCATCCCCACTACCTTCACTTTCGAGCCCTTAGGGATGGGCTTACTGGGCCTCGCCTTCCAGTACTCACCCTCAACAACCACGAACCCCTCCCTCCCAGGCTCCAAGTCCTCAACAGCCTCACCAACCTTACCTAGGGGAGTGAATTCCGTAGGTGCCTTCATCTTCGTCTTAACTATCTTATATATTATTAGAGCACCTAGAACGCCCAGAAGCCCTCCAATAAACATGGCGAGATTCCTTAACGCGGCCCCGTACTGTGGAGGCGGCGCTGTTCCGGGAGGTATGTTAACGGGGGAGAGGGCTATCCCGAGGGAGATTAGAACAATCCCAGTGATTCCTACGATGCCGAAGCCTGGCGTGACGAATAACTCGACAGCCAGAAGTATTGCCCCCAGAAGAAGCATGAATACAGATATGAGGTTGGGGTTGAAACCGGAACCTATCAAGCCTAGGAGAAGGAATAGGAGAGTTACGGGAAGTACCGGAAGCTTCCCTGAGATAAGCGCAAATAGTGTGCCGAGGATCCCTATAGTCATGAGGACACTGCTTATCATCGGGTTCTGGAAGAGCGATATGGCCCTCGACCTCAGGCCGCACTCATAATCCTCGGTTGAGGTGATCTCGAGTACGGCAGGGCCTACGGAAGTGTTTACCTCCAAACCCTTAATGCTTCTAAGAAGGTCGGACATGTCAGTCACTATTAAGTCAGCCACCCCGTACTGAACCGCCTCCTGCGCGTTAATGGTTGCGGCCTTCCTAACGAAGTCCTCAACCAAAGTGACGTTCCTCCCCCTAAGCTCCGCATAGGACACGGCCTTAGTCACGACAGGGTTAATTAACTTGGATTCGTTAACGAAAGTTACCTCCCCAGTAGCGGGATTATACATTATGGGCTGCATAGCGCCAATAATTGAGTGAGGGGATAACGCAATGATGTTAGCTGGAAGAATTATGAGTGTTGCCGCACTTAACGCGTTCCCGCCGGTTACGTAGGCTATTACAGGGACCTTCGCTGTAGCGAACGCATCCCCTATACTGAACCCTGACTCAAGCATGCCTCCGTAGCTGTCCACCCTCACAATCAGTGCCTTACCGTCCCTCTCAGCCGCATCCAGCGCGTTAATAACGCATTCCTTAACCCCGTCATCTATCGTGTCCCAAGGAGGCTCTATCGAGACGACATAGGCTGAAGTGTAAGTTATTCCCCCACCCGCGACATAGGGTGCTGAAGCGTTAAGTGTTGAGGACAGCAACAACTGAAGAAAGAGGAGGAAGAAAAACATTAGTATAGTTCTCGATTTCTGCATTCTCCGCAGCCCGCCTAACCGCCTACAGCCTTCTTCTCCTTATCCACCATAGCTTTAGCCACTGCAGCGGTCTTGGCCGTTGTGAAGGTCCCTCCCTCAGAAACCACTATGAGTGCCTTCTCCCTAGCAATCTCTACGAGGGTCTGAAGCTCCCTCAGCCTCATGGCTGCAGGATGATCCTCATACACTAGGGCGGCCTCACCAAGCATCTTCGCCGCCTGCTTCTCTCCCTCAGCCTCAATAATTCTGGCCCTCCTCCACCTCTCTGCCTCGGCCTGCTTAGCCATAGCCCTCATCATACCTTCAGGGAGCTCAACAGACTTCACAGTGACGGCACTCACCTTAACCCCCCAAGGCATCGTGATATTATCGATTATCTCCTGAAGCCTCTTATTGATCTCGTCACGCCTCTGAAGAAGGTCATCCAGCTCCGCCTGACCTATCACGTCCCTAAGCACTGTCTGCCCAATCATCGCTATTGCGTAGTGGTAGTTAGCCACCTTAATGATTGCTGCGACAGGATCGACAACATGGTAGTAGATGACTGCGTCAACCCTGACGCTTACGTTATCCTTAGTTATTATTTCCTGCTTAGGGACATCCACAGTGATTATCCTTAGATCAACCTTCTTCAGCGTGTCCACGAACGGAATAATTATGAAGAGGCCGGGCCCCTTAGCACCTAGAAGCCTTCCAAGCCTGAAAATCACCGCCCTCTCATACTCCTTAACTATCTTTATGGCGGAGAGAAGTATCGGTATAAGGATAAGCAGAATCACGACAATTACGGCTATGTCAAACCACGACAATACATGCCCCCGCATTTCTTGAGGCTCGAAAAGTAATAAAGATGAACACCTCAACCACTAAGGAGAAACATTCTCGTCCAGAGACCTCCGTGAAGCACAGGCAACTCCTCAACAACTCTGAAACCCTCCTCCAGCGCGGCCTCCCTTAACTGTTTCCAGGAAGCCGTGATTAACGCGACCCTAACACCTCCGAACCTATCCCTGAGGGCGTGGAGGAGTGAGCGGTAGAAACCGCCGATCCTCTTCAGGCTGTGTGAACGTATCCCGTAGGGAGGGTTAGTCACGATAACGTCAACATCGGGTAGTGAGCTCAAAGACCTCACATCTGTGGAGTCACCCCGAACAACATGCACATACTCCCTCACTAATGCATGGGTGAGGTTTAATTCCGCGCCCTCTAAATGCTTCCTACTCACATCGACACATATCAAGGAAGGTTCTGAAGCAACCACCCCTGAAAGAAGCCTCGTAAGCACATCCGCCTCAGCTTCCCTGTTGTGGAGGGGGAGCTTACGGAAGGCGTAATCAAGCCTGAAGAGCGGTAAGGGATAGTTAAGTATTCTATGTGCCGCCTCAGCAACAACTGTCCCGCCACCGCAGAGAGGGTCAAGGACCACTCCCTCCCAGCCCGGGCTGAGGCCTGCCAGCATGGCTAACGCGGCCGCCAACGTCGACTTAATTGCTGCAGGATGATTATACCTCCTATACCCCCTCTTATCCAGCGCTATGCCTGTAGTGTCAACACCGAGCACGAACTCATCATTAATTACGTAAGCCCGGAAAACCACGTCGGGGTTCCTTAAATCCACCTTAAGCCTGACTCCCCTATCCTTAATATAGGAATTAATCACTGACTCCCCAACAACCCTCCCTACGTCAACGCTGGTGAAGTCATGGTTCCCGACTCTCTCCGCCCTCACAGCGAAGGTCTGGTTAGGTGAGATGTAGGGCCTGTAATCAATTGATTCAGCGAATTCACCGATATCGTTAAGTGTCGAGAACCTGTACCTGCCTAGAAGTATGTGGAGCCTGTTAACCGTCCTCAGCATGAAGTTACCTAGATATATGAAGTCCTCGCCGGCCTCGAAGAAAACCCTTCCCCTACCCACCTCTATGGATGATGCTCCGAGATCCCTCAACTCGCTGGCGGCAAACCTCTCCACCCCTATAGGTGTTGAGACGAAGTACCTCATCCCTAATTACTTACAGGTAAGTGAATTAAACAATAATAAAGCGTCAGGGAATACCTCGACGGTGAATGTTTGGGGGGCAGGAGAAGCAGGTCAAGGGGGTATAGGGCGGAGAGGGAGCTTGTCAACGAGTTATGGCGCCTGGGTTTCGCAGTTATGCGCGCACCCGCAAGCGGAGCAAAAATAAAGAAGGCAGACTACCCAGACATAGTCGCAGTAAGGAAAGGGAAGGTAGCGGTATTTGAGGTGAAGTCAAGGGCGAAAACACAGACAATATACCTGGAGAAGGAGCAGGTGCATAAACTCCTCAACTTCACTGAAAGAGCCGGAGGGAAAGCCTACATAGCAATAAGGATCCCCCACAAAGGATGGAAATTCATCAGGGCAGAACAACTCCAAGAAACAAAAGGAGGAAGACTCAAAGTAACGAAACAGCAAATAATCAACGCACCGAACCTAGCGGGAGTGCTGAAAGACCTAGGACTAATAAAATCACTCGAAGAATACGTAGGGAAGGGAATTTAATCCTTATATTTGGTTT
>CAYOJG010000022.1:0-21561 GCA_964404265.1 uncultured Desulfurococcaceae archaeon
TGAATCCTGCTGCTACTAATAGGTAGATAGACTAAGTATATTTATTAATTCGCGTGTCCAGAGATTCGCTCTTACTGCAGCCTTGCCTCTGGAGACAAGAACTATCGCGGTTAACCCAATGCCTATACCTATAAACATTGCGAGGGTTGCATTATTGAAGAATGCCGCAACGCACATACCAAGGAATATGAACGCAAAGAATAGTCGCCAGCCCCTCTTAATTAAATCTCTCATCAATATTGTTCATAGTCCATATTACTTTTACGCGTTCCGGCTCCTAAGTGTAGCTACCTCACACCCCCTCCACCGCCTCCGAATCCTCCTCCAGCACCGAAACCGCCTCCAGAGGAGCTACTGCCCTTAGGGGAAACAGCCCTCATGAGGCCTACGTAGTGCCTTGGCCAAACATATATGAAGTAACCGCTACTGGGCACAGGTATGTTGAGTTTCTCCATAGCTTCAACGACTTCCTTACCCACACCTAGAGCCGTGCCGTAGATAAGCCACTCTTTCCAAATGACTATGTCTTCGGGTTTATACTTCTGTATCATGGCGAAATCCTTCAGCATCTTTCTGAAGGCGCTCCACTCCAGCTTTTCCTTATAGTGGTCTTTCTTCCACCGCCCGAATATTTGGGATGGTGCTGCCGCAGCAACAAAGTTCTGAACCCCTAGAATAAAGAGAGGAATGGCTAGCTTGGTGTTGTAGGGAGCAAAGACCTCGTCACTCCCCCAGATAAAGACTACTAAAAAAGCCAACATTATGAATAAACCGCCGAGCAATCCGAACCATGGCCTAATAGTGGTCACATACTTTTTCGCCAAGCTCTTCATCCATGATGGAGTAGTCACTAAGGTATTCATGTGGGTGTACAGCGATTTCTTCCTTATCTTGTCAAACTCTTCAACCCTCCCCTCAAGCTCCTTTATATTGAATTCCTCTCCTCCCCAGTGCTTTAGGAAATCAAGCACATCCTTTTCGTATCTATCAACCTCTCCAGGCGAGGGTTTCCTCTTAATTCTCACAATAATGTTTTCCTTATCCCCAGTGATTTCGAGAATTCCTCTTTTCTCAAGATCCAGTATGGTTGCGTATAGTGCATTTTGGTCTATTGCTAATGCATCGCCATGGAAAAGAAGGTTGACAAGCCAAGGCTTCTTCTTAGGGTCTGGAACATAGCTTAAGTACTTCGGAACCGTGAATTTCTTTTCCTTACCTTTCCACAGATATATAATGAGCAATATAAGTGGGTAGAGAGCGCTTATCCCTAGCAGTAGGAAAGAAAGTGTTTTAATGCCTCCGTATTGAAACAGATACCAACTGTTAGCATCTGAGGCCATTTGGAGCGCATCAGAAACTTCCTCCACTTTACCGGGTATGTTTATGCCTTTATCCTTCTCATACACTAGCTCGATTTCCAAGAGTTGGTTTTGAGGGGCCCATCCGCTAATAACTATCTTATTTCCCTCTTCACGAACTTCATAGTCTGGGACATGGACAAAGATACTTTTCACAGCATCCTCTGGATTAATTATAGTGACGTTCATGACTGAGTATGTGATGTGCTCTCTTGCCAGCATTAGGTTAAGGTGACAGTTAGCGGCATCGCACTGAAGGGGTGGATGAAGAACGTACTCAAACTTAACGGTGTAGGCTCCAGCAGGAATCCCCTGAGGGAAGTAGCATCCTGCCTCATTAAGATAGGCTTTATGCCTTATATTTTCAATATAGAGAAATGTTCCGGGCCACGTATATACTTCACCTTCATAGTCTTTCATATAAGATATGCTGCCTGGCGGGCATGTAATGTTTCTGAACTCGATATATGGTCGCGAAAAGGGCTCCATGCTTAATGGAGCCTCCCAATACCTGTAAAGCATAGTGTATTCTCGGTCTGCATAGATGTGATACCTGAAGACCTCAACAAGCCTACCGTCTGGATATAGGACAGCGGAATACTCAGCTTCAGGAGTGCTTGATGAAGGAACACTGTTAAATATAGCGACAGCTAGAATACCTAAAAGCGCGGAAATTATGAGCACTATGGTTAAGGTTCTCAGTTCCCCCATAGGTTAGCCTCCACAATTAGAATTCTATTCTGGGCCTCTCCTCCGCCTCAGAAACCCCGAGCTCTAAGTATGCAAGCTTCTTAAACCCGCTGAACCTAGCCACTATTTTGGAGGGGAATGTGTCTACCATGGTGTTATACTGCTGAACGATATTATTATAGGTGTAGCGATGCCGCGCAATTTCATCCTCAATTTCCCTCACCGACTGCATTAACTCCTTCACAGCCTCGGAAGTCTTGAGCTCAGGATAAGCTTCAACAACAGCGAGTAGCCTGCCCAATATTCCTCTCGCCTCCCGCTCAATCTTGTTGATTTCCTCTGGAGTGGCTGCACCTATAGATGACCTTAACGCAGTCACCTTCTCAAGTACTTCCTTCTCGAACTTAGCGTAGCTCTTCACAGAATCCAGTAGCTGCCCAATCAAGTCAAGTCTTTTACGTATAGCTACCCTAACCTGTCCCAGTGTGGCTTCTGAGGCATTCCTCAATGTTTGGAATCTATTGTAAACAACTACATAGTATATTAAGAAAACAACGATAGCTAAACCGATAATGCCCATAATTATTTCTGTTATACCCAAATTCACTCCCATCTATAACTACATACTGTAATAAATGCATTATATTTCAATTAGTGTTCAGAAACCTTATTTCTGCATAAATCTGAGATCTACTGTCCAGGGAAAAATAAAATCAAGTAAACACCAATTACTCGGAAAAACCTCTCCCTCGTATTTAGGGTTGAGGAGTATCGCGTTGCTTAAAACACAGCGAATAAGTAGGCATTGATTATGGTTACGGGCAGGGATTTAACCATAACTGTCTGAAGAATCATGTAGAGTGAAGCAACAAGGAGGATAATAATCAGGTCAATGAAAGAGCCGTGAACAAGGTAGGTGTAGAGAGCGAGGAAAGCTTTTGCAACGGCTAGGAAGCCGCTTGAACATATTTCATGCCGAAAAATGTTCTACTCATTGGTTTTAATTCCCTTAAAACATGGTTATCTACTTAATTCTCTTACCTAAGTTCTCCTTAACCCATTCATCAGTCAGTCTCTCGGTGAACTTCACCAGTAGCTTCACAGCATTAACGGCGTCATCAAGGCTCAGAGTCTCTGTAGGGGAATGGATGTAGCGCGTTGGGATCGATATTGTGGCCGCTGGGACACCTTCCCTAGCAAGCTGAATCACTGCCGCATCAGTGGTTCCGCCTGGCAGTATCTCAAGCTGGTAAGGAATGCTGTTCTCTTCCGCAGTCTTTACCAGTAATTCACGCACCTCCGGATGTGAAATAAGTCCGCTACCGCCCCTACCGTCCATTACCTTGATAGCTGGCCCCTTCCCAATCTTAGTAACCTG
This sequence comes from uncultured Desulfurococcaceae archaeon, assembly GCA_964404265.1. GTDB lineage: Archaea > Thermoproteota > Thermoprotei_A > Sulfolobales > NBVN01 > CAZFVC01. The sequence goes on from CAYOJG010000022.1 coordinate 3,427, forward strand.
CTCCGACTCAGGCACTCCGGGAGTGTCGGAGGCGACAGTAGTATCCAGAGCTATACCTATGTTCGGGTTAATAGCGAATGAGGCTGTCCTAGCCCCCTTCAGCCCAACCTCCTCTTGGACTGTCGCGACTGCATAGACGGAAACATCGGTTTCTCTAAGCGACTTAAAGAACTCGATCATGACCGCCACCCCGACCTTATTGTCGAAGGCCCTCCCACTAACTATATTTCCGTTTCCAAGCCTGCATACATCCCTATCCATAACTATCGGTGAACCTACATCTATACCGAGCTTCAGCACCTCCTCCCTGCTTGAGGCGCCGATATCGATGAATAAGTCCTTCATAGGGATGACTTTGTCTGCCTCCTCCTTCTTCATTATGTGTGGAGGCTTAACCCCGATAACGCCCTTAACGATATTCCCGTCCTTAGTAAGTATCTGAACCCTCTGGGCCGGAAGGATTCTGTCTGCCCATCCCCCGATAGGCAGGAACTTTATGAAGCCTTCCTTAGTTATGTGGTTAACTATGAGACCTATCTCATCCATATGCGCAGCCACCATGAGTCTTGATGAGCCCTTCCCGCGCTTAACAGCGATCAGGTTACCCATAGCATCTGTATAGAGCTCGTCGGCGTAAGGCTTCAACTCACCTATAATGAGTTCCCTAATTCTTCCCTCGAAACCTGAGGGAGAAGGGGTCTCAGCCAGCTTCTTCAATAAAGAGAAGAAGTCCTCAACATTAATTCCGGTGCTTCCCATTTCAAGTCACCAGTAGTTCCATTATAATCAATAATTTAAGATTATTTAATTAAGGGAAAAAGATCTCGAACTAGGACCTAGCGCTTCCTCCTCATCATAATGAACAACAGTACCGCCACAATAATGATGGCTGCAACTATTCCGGCGATAACCCCGTAGTTAATTCCTGGTAGCTCACCGGGCTCCGTGGGAACGGTAGTGGGTGTCGAGGTGGTTGTCGTGGTCGTGGTTGATTGAGTGGTTGAAGTCATAGGAGTTGTTGTAGTGGAAGTTGTAGCAGTGGTTGTTTCAGGCGGCTGAGTTGACGTGGTGGTTGTCGTAGTTGTAGTATGCGTTGTTGTCGTAGTACTTGTCGTCGTAGTTTGTGGTGGCGCAGTAGTTGTTGCTGGAGGCGTTGTAGTGGTCGTGGGTTCTTGTCCTATCAACACGATCACTAACTCATCGTTAGCGAAGTATTCGCTTTGCGATATGTTTGCATAGACCGCGTCGTCGGTGGGGCTGTAAACCTGCTCTTTAAGAGGCATGTAAATCCCTGTCGTTCCGTTAAGATAGAGGAGTGTTGGGTTCGCCAATCCGTTAGCTAGAAACTTTATGTTGATTGGCCACTGAATATCTTCCTTCGGCCATATTTTTATGCAGTAGTATAGTGAGGTGTTGTCATGCGGCGCCTCAATCGTCCCTTTCGCTGTAGGTTCATTTAAGTACGTTCCATACACTAGCTTGCCTTGCGAAGTGTTGATGAATGTTGTATTTATATAGAGATGTACTAAGTTGTACTCTCTCCCGGAGACTAGGGCACCTAGGTATTGGCCTCCGTAGGGCTTAGCCACATACGCCCCCTCCCCTGTGTTTAGGTAGAGCCTTACCCTACCCGCATTAATTCCGAGGATGTCGAAAGAGTAGCTATTAGCCGATAAAAGCCTGAGCCTGAAATCTGTTTCTATAGGGAGGTTTAAGGAAGTTGCGTTAATTCTGTACTCTATGAAGTCTCCTTCAGAGCCGGAAGACTTAGGATCGTAAATATTGTTATTAATCCCTTTATGGCTAGTGAAATTATAGATATGTACTGTCGCGTAACTACTCCACCGCATAAACGTTAGTTCGTAGTCATAGGCCCCATCATTATTCACGTCTAGAAACAGGCGTGCGGCCTGGTTCAAATTACCGCTCTTCATATCGCTAACACTCAGAGGGGCCGCAAACTTAACCCCGAAATACATAAAGTCACCATCAACACCGACATACATCGTGGTTATGTTGTAGGGAGTGAATTCTTCTGGATCATTCCTTTCGTCAGTATCGCGGAATAGAGGCTCCACCCCTTCCCAATCGGAACTATCGCCGTCGAGGGAGATGTTATGTACTGCTGGAAGCTGCTGACGCACAACCATCTCCACAACATCCTTGTACTCATTCAGAGTCATAGAACCGAAGATCCTTACAGGCGAATCAGGCGTGATGTTAAGGTAAGTTAATGGAATCCCCACAGTCAACGTGTAATTATCGAAATCAAGCCACTCAGGCTTGGACTCCCGATTCAAAGTACTCCCATCCTCAGCATAAGTGTATATAGTGAGGTAACGGGTAAATCCGCCTGAACCTCCCTCTACCTTGGCATATACCGAGTAGTCACCTCCATACATAATGGATGCGTAGCTCCCACCACCAGCACCTGTAGACGCATTGAAGTCAGCGTCAATATACACATAAACCTGCCTAAGGAAGGTATTTGCCGAATGTATCTCAGGGATAGGATCCACAAACTTGAAAGATACCAGCAGATGAGTCCCGTTAATCCAGGCAGACATATTACCTACATCGGCCCATTGAGCAAAACTAGTTAAGTCATCATGATACACAGCCACCTCCATATTGGAAAACACTATTGAAGCAGACGAAAGAACAACAGCAAGAATAATTAAGACAGAAACACCTATCTTCCAGTAATCAATATAACCCAAAATATGCACCATCTCCTCTTGCGTCTATCCCTAATATACCTATTATAATATGAAAAGTTGTTTATTTCAACTCAAATTAATTATTCAAGCGAATCGTTAAGCCATCTTAGATAGCTATCTGAGCCAGCTACTATTGGAAGAGCTATTATTTCTGGTACCTGATATGAGTGGAGCTTTGTGACCGTATTCACTAATTCGCTGAATTTATCATACCTACTCTTGATAATCATAAGAATCTCTTCCCCTTCTTCAACCTTTCCTTCCCAACGGTAAATGCTTTCCACTTTAGGAATAATATTCACACATGCGGCCAGCTTGGATCCCACCAGCTCCCTCGCTATTTTCTCTGCCTCCTGTCTAGATGCTACAGTGACCAGAACTAAGATCCATCCTCCTTGAATTGCACGGTTCCTCAAACTCATCACCTAGGTAATTAAGTTAGGAAGTTTATAGTGTGTTTGCAAGTACAGATTCAGAAAAACTAGCTTATTTTCGGGTAGTCAGAATTCCTTAAAACTACTTCCCGAAGCGCCACAGACAGGACACTTCTCTGGCGGCTCATACCCTACATGAGTATATCCGCAGACAGGACATATCCATATATAACTTTCCAGCCGCCAGTCCTCTTTCTTCTCAACGAAACTCTTCGCTTCCTTGAAGAGTTCGGCATGTATCTTCTCTGCCTCTAAGGCCCATCTAAAGCTTATTTCTGCCTCTTTCTCGCCTTGATGTCTAGCGACCTCGATATATGCTGGGTACATCTCATTAACCTCAAACTCCTCACCCCTTATGGCTAACTCAAGATTCTTCAACGTGTCCCCCGGCCCTATAGGGGACCCTGCATTGACGGAAGCGTCCTCATCGAAACCTCCTAACTTACTGTAATGATTGGATGCATGAACTTCCTCAGCGTACGCTACTGCCCTAAATAGTCTAGCAACATTATGGAACCCCTCCCTCACAGCAACCTTAGAGAAGAAGAGATACCTCATATGAGCCATTGATTCCCCACCAAAGGCAGAGAGCAGAACCTCCTTAGTCATGGGTCTAGGAACGCCCAAAACTGATACCCCTCATCTATGTCTTCAGATAATATTAATATTGGTTTAAAAGGACAGTTAAAAAGTTAGATAATTCAAAGATACTAGCAATTTAGTTACTGTATCAACTTAACAGATGAGTTTATCCGAGCTATAACCTCTTGGATGGATGGGGGAGAATCTTTACATATCTGGCAACATTGAGTTATAGGGTTCCATACACATCCCTCCTCAATGAATTTCTCTGCCTGCAATGCGGCGAGTAGTGAAGTCCCCCTGTAAGACTCCTCACTATATCCCGCTATATGCGGGGTTAGGACAACCCTAGGATCCTTCCTGTACTTCTTTATCAAGGTACCTTCAGAAGTCAATGGTTCTTCGTAATAAACGTCTAGAACTATACGGATATCTTGTCTTGCCTCAAGTAACTTCTCGATGGCTCCTTCCTCAACGGTTTTCCCTCTACCGACATTCACGAATACGGCGTTCTGAGGGAGCTTCATCAAGTGTCCTAGGGTTATAAGGTTCTCCGTGTGAGATGTTTGGGGCAGAGTGTTAACAAGTATTTGTGAGCTACTGAATATTTCGTCGAAAGGCACCTTTTCAGCCCCTAGAGCCATCTCTAGGTAGGGTTTCCTGCTCCTCGACCAGTAATATATCTTAGAGATTCCCAAGCATTTGGCCTTACTAGCTATCAATGAACCTATACGACCAGCACCGATTAAGCCGAGTGTTCTTCTTAGAATAAGCCCTCCCCTGAACCAGTGGGGCCATCCTTCCTTTTCCCAAGCTCCGCTTGTTACGTATTCATGGCCTGCAACAATGAATTTCAGTGACGCCAGTATGCTGCCTATGGCGTGCTCGGCGACAGACTCAGCAATTACTTCAGGCTGATTCGCGACGCATATTCCTCTCTCCTCCGCCTCCTTAAGATCGATATCGTCGACGCCGCTTGTCCGGGTGATGATTAACTTCAGCTTAGGGGCTTTATCCATTAATTCTTTACCTACTTTGAAGCCGACAAATATTAGGATCTCGGCCCCTTCTGAGAGGGCTTTAATGGCTTCCTCCAGCTGATTCCTCCTGAAGTACGCAACACTGTAATTCCTTAGAACCTCCCTACCTTCCCGAGTAAGTGGAGGGACAGCAACAATCCTATACACCATTACATCTACCTAGATAGTATTGAATAAACAGCTATAAACAGTCCGAACCCTAACATTAAATACCCCCTAACCCTAAATAGCGTGGTCAGCACACATGTGTATAAGCGAAAGAATCATTAAGGGATGGCACTGCATAGATCTCGAGCTTTATGTCAAGCCCAAAGCCCGCATCACTGAGCTGAAAATAGAGAACGGGGAATTCATTTTCTATTCCCAGGAGCCTCCAGAAAGAGGAAGGGTTAACGAGTCCCTTATCAAGCATCTCAGCAGGAAGTTCGGGATCTCCCCTAGACATGTGGAAATAATTCACGGGAAAAAGGATAGGGTTAAGGTAGTTAGGATTTGTGGCATCACCAAGAATGAGGCCTTAAGCAACCTAACTAATTGCGGGGAATGAAATACTTACTTAAGCGATAATGCAACTACTACGAGAGAGGCGATTATCAGTAAGGAACCTGCAATTTTACGGGCTGTGAACCTCTCTCCAAGAATTTTAATGGTCATTATCTGGGTAAGTACGGGAGAAAGAGAAGTAGCTAGGGCAGGGATCATTACTCCCAGATACCTTAAGGATGAGGTATACAGAACGAACCCGAGAAAGTAGGAGATTACGCCTGAGGAGGCAAGTATGGCGAGGGCCCTCCTAGTTAATTTCCTGACTTCCTTAACTCCAAGGATTGTTAGGACTGGCGCTAGGAAGATAACTCTGATGCCTGCAACCTCCATGGGTGGCATTGAGTAGGCGTTAACTAGGTGGGATATCATTATTGTGGCTGTTCCCCAGCTCAAGGCGGCCCCGTAGGCAAGAGCGAGCCCAGTTGAATTTGCTCTCAATCCCCCGCCATCACTTACCGCAAGATACATACCGAGCAGTGCGAGGGGGGTAACATAGATCGCTGCCATACCTCTATAATCATGAAGTATTAACACGCTCAGAATCTGGGCAATGAGAATATACTGGTAGGAGAATACTGTTGCCATACCGGCGCCGAGCCTCTTAATACTCGTAATGAATAGGACATCACCCATTCCAGCACCAAGCAATGCAGACGCAATAAGGAGAAACAGGGTGTAGGGAGTGATTCCTGTTATTCCGGAATGTATTAGTAGAGGTATATAGATTAGGGAAGCAAAGACAGCTCTAATACCGTTAATGAGGTAAGGACTGCTTACATCCTTCAACGCAACCTTAATGAATACTGAGGCGGTTGAGAAAGCTATCGCAGCACCAACAGCTGCCACAACGCCTACTGTCTCTGTATACATCCCTTATCGTTGATGTTACCTGTACTGACTAAAGAATTTTCATGTTATTAGCCGAATTTTCTTATTGACTAAAGAAACTTGATTATGTTTTCTTGAGCTCTTGCCAGCTTATTTTTAGCTGCCTTAAGCACCTCACCGAGGTATGGATGCCCATCTATCAGCTCTATGTATCCTTCCTCCGCCGCCTTTCGAAGTAACTCATCGGTTTTCACATTCCTTGTTATGAGAAGTGTCCATTTCCTCTTACTAGGGATGGTGCCGGCCGAGAGGTCGGCCCATGTGCCCGTGTAGTCTGTGCATACTAAACATCCTCCTTGAAGGTATGTGTAGGCCTCCTCAAGAGGTATTTCGAGTTCTTTTCCGTCATGGATTACTAGAAGTACACCCTCCTTTAGTCTGATGTCTCTGATGTTTTCAGCTTGGACTCCGTGCTTCACTTTCAGGTAGTTAAGGAACGCTTCATAGGCGAAGGTTCCGCTACAGAACAGGCTGATTATCAGCTTAATTCTCCCGCCGAAGTCTGTCTCAAGCAGTGGGAACTCCCTCATCTGGCCGAAGAACTGTGCTTGACAGGGAAGTGAGACTATGGCTACCTTTCTCAGGCCTTCATTCTCGATCTTAGCCCTCAGTTTTGAAGCGTAGGGTACTACGGACCATTTATTGCCTGCAGTCTGAAGCAGCTCTTCACGGTTTCTAGCCACTATGGCCACACCTTTAAGCCCCTTCACCCTTTTTGCCGTAACTACACCATCTACCTCTCCTTTATCGAGGAGGTAGATTAGGAATGATGTTACGGCACCGCCGCCCGCCGTCCTTCTCTTAAGTATCTCCTCATTCTTCGATCTCCCGAGGTACACACCTATCACGTTACCCAGTAGATTACTTCCCGAAGCCATCATGCGGAACCACCCCGGACAAGAAGTAGTTGGGAAGCCCTAGGACATCTCACGTAACAAGTTCCACACCTTATACACTTCTCAGGTATGAGGTCAGGCCTCCCATCCACTAGGCGGATTGCCTTGGTGGGGCAGGAGATCTCACAAGCACCACACCCTATACATATGCCTGTAAGCACAACATCATCTATCAGGTCAAACCCGCTGAGCTTCCTTTTCTCTGCTATAGCTCTGAAAAGCTTCAGCCTCTCTTCATTACCTGAAGTGAGGAAACGCATGAAGGATTGCAGTACAGGGGGCGGTGGAGGGCATCCGGGAATAGAGTAGTCAACCTTAATCACTGAATTTATCGGTAGGAAGGTTCTGTGCTCAGGCCTCGGCTCCTGACCCCCACGCGCAAACCTTAGGATACCTCCCACAGCAGAACAGGAGCCGAAAGCAATAACGATCCTGGCATTTTCCCTAATTTCCTTAAGTCTGCTAATGACTTTCTCGTCATTCATGCATACAGCCCCAGTAACTAAAGCTATGTCGAATTCCTTTGGAATCTCATGAAGTTGCTTAAGGAGGTATGGAGTATAATACACTATACCCTTCCCCTTAACACTTGCCAAGGCTCTTAAGGCGCTTACCCCGCATCCTTCACAGCTACCAATATCTATATGAACTACCTTAACCTCACCCATATCCACCACCCAACCTGACTACATGAACCGCGCATGGAATACAGGGATCATAAAGCCTAACAGCTGCTTCAGCTGCTTGAGGGGATAGCCCTTTCACAGCCTCTTCCATTACAGGTATATTGAAGTGTGTCGGCACAATTATTTTCGAGTTTATGACTCTCCCCTCTTCCCCAAGCTCTATAATATTGATTAGCACACCTCGAGGGGCTTCATAAACACCTACACCACTGCCTGGACGAAGAATTATCCCCGCCGTCCGGAAGGGTTGATCGGGCCTTAGCCCCTCTATGAGTTCCTTTATTCTATGCAAGGACAAGGAAGTTTCAAGAACTCTTGCCTTATGTAGACCGTAAAGAGAAGCGTTATTGAAGCCCTTATATATGCTGAGACGGGCCCTCGGACCGGTCTCCACCACATTACCCCCATACAGAGCCACAACACTGTTGGATTCCTTAGACGCCTCGTCCTCCTTCCGAAGCAGGTAGTAGGGCTGGACCTCGACATCCTCAAGGCGTAGATTGTATCTGTCACCGTAAAACATGCTTGTTGCTAAGTATTCGAAGGTCATCTTCTTTCTAAGCTCGGAAACAACTTCATTCATCCTATCCTCATCGAGAAGCAAATCCTCCATTCCCCTCCATTCCTGGATAAGTTGACCCATTCCATTTCTGAGGGTGTTGAGTGTTGCTTCAGCTGGCGGTCTAAGAATTCCTCCCACAGTGAGGTTGGGTGGATGTGTTGCTCCACCACCCAGCTTTGTAAGGTAGTCACTAACCTTACTGTGAAGCGCCATAAGCTTCATAACTAATTCTTCAATGAACTCCTCCCGAAAAATGTCTGGAGCAATCATGATGAACTGCATTAAATGGCTCTGAACTCTATTTAACAGACCTATAGCCTCCCTCAGATAGAGCCCGTTCTTCGGAGGAGAGACTCCTAAAGCATGCTCGATGGCCTCACATCCAGCTATGCCATGGGATGAATGGCAAACACCGCAGATCCTCATGAAAGCCTCTATAGCGAATAGAGGGTTCTTACCGACAACAAGCTTCTCGAAACCCCTCACAGGAGCCGTAGCAATGAATAAAGCGTGATCCACTAACCCAGAGCCTTCTTCCTGGTAAAGAATTAGCTTAGCCTCCCCAGCAATCCTCAACAAATCCAAGGATTTAATCCCCATGGCAGTCACCTATGTTTAAACTTTGACTCTCAAATATATATTTATATTAATATATTTAAAAATTTCCTCAGTCATTAAAACAGAGAGACTTATGTTAATACAATATATTGTGAAAGCCTTTAAATCTTCTGTATTATTCTCTTCTAGGGTTTAGATATGGCTAAAAATATTGAGGGGAGAGGTTACGGCTGGGGTAGGAGAGGTGGTTACGGCCCTTATGGATATGGTTGGCCTCCTCCGGCACAGCCTTATCCTCCTCAACCCTACAGTCCTCCTCCAATGGAGGAGTTTCGGAGAATAGCTGCAGCTACTGAGGGATATAGAGGTTTAGACGACATTATTTCCCCAGTTCTGGGAAGGGCCCCCACCTTCACCATAATAGAGCTTGAGAAGGGTGAAGTGAAGGATGTTAGAACTATTCCTAATCCGGCGGCCTATGCGCCGAGAGGGGCCGGTGGATACGCTATAGAGATTCTAGCGAGGGAAGGGGTTGAAGCGATCCTCGCTGGGGGGTCTGGAGGATGGGCAATGCAGGCCGCGATGTCCTTCGGAATAATTCTGATTCCTGTACCTCCGGGCATCCCTGTTAGGGAGGCTTTAAACAACTTGATTTCCGGGAGGGGTGAAGGTGTTGGATACCCATAGAAGTCATGAAGGGGTATGCGTCTGTATCCCTACCGATGATGAGAAGAGAATAAAGCTTGGACACTTCGGGGACGCTAAGTACTACCTCCATTATGTGAGGTTGGGAGGCTCCTGGATCCTTAAGAGGAAGGTTGTGAACCCATATACAGGTATGCATGAACATGAGGAAGAGGAGTCGGGTAAGCGGAAATCAATATATGAAATGAATAAGGAATGCAACCTCTTGGTAGCTATCGCTTTCGGGCTTGGCGGGCAGGAGTACATGGAGAAGCGAGGTATGAAAGTAATTAAGTTGCCTCCGAAATCAACTGTTGAGGATGCGCTGAAGGCCGCGGAAAGCTTCCTCAGCAACAGTTTCAATAAAGAATAAAGCAACACTTCTTATTCTCTACCTCGACATTATAAACGGCTGATCAGTATGGACAGCAAAGTATGGACAGCGGCAAATATACTTCTTTGGTCGGGGGCTTCACTAGTAATATTCTCCTCGATCCTAGGAATAGTCATGTTTTATCAGTACTCCCCAATCCTCCCTGTGGGGACAGGAATAGAGGAAAGCCTAGCATATACAGTGTATGAGCTGATGAATATCGTTATCAGAATAGCTTTCCTCGGCATCGCGATATGGGGAGGCGCCATCCTAATGAGTAAAGGGATTGAGCTAGCTAAAGGAGAGAAATCAATAGGAGAAAAAACTGCTCAGCCAAAGACTTCCTCCCAGTGAGAAAATGAGGAACCTCCTAAAGATAGTCATCCTAATCACAGGGATAATCGCTATACTAGCCCTAGCCTACCCGCTAATAGTGTTTACTCTGGAAGCCTCAACAACACCGACCCTCGTTAATGCTACATACACCTACACCCAGATAAACCAGACCCACATAAACCTCACATTAACCATAACCTACTCAGGTAGCATCACCCTTAACGACTTCACAGTAATCCTCGGAAACACTACAATCTACTTCGGTGATCTAACCCCACACACCGTCAAACAGAAGAACATAATACTTAACATTGACGAACTCCTAAACTCACACACCCAAGGCTATGAATTCGTGGTACAGGGCCTCTACCCAATTAAGTACTTGGTGATTAGGGAATGAATAAGGAGGTTCTCAGGGTAATTAAGGCCGTAATACATGGAGTGCTGAAAGGCATTATATGGTATCTGATATTCTTCTATTTAATCCCGCTACTTTTCCTGAAACTCGTGCCGGAGCCTCAACTCCCCCACTATTCCCCCGCACTAGGTGCTGTGATGATAGGTTTCTTCATAGGTCTACACATACTCGAAGGCCTTCTGCGCACACATCCATTAGGTATGGTGCTTAGCTTCCTCTCCAAAATTATCGGTATGGAAATTGTTCTCCTAGTCCTTAACTTCGGGAGAATAGAGGGAGGATATAGCGTAGGGGCAGCAAGGGTATCTATATATATCGATATCCAGCCACTCCTCTACCTAGTGTTCGCGGTGTTGATGATATACGGTGTTGCCGACCTCACATTCTTCCATCAGAAAACCCCAGTACATGAAAAACAATAGAGGTTTATTGGAGCCTTAACGATGTTATCATCGGGAGCGATGAAGATCTTCGTTGGAACGAGCGGATGGATGTATATGTGGAACCCGGACGGTTTCGACTGGTACCTTAAGAACTCCGGTCTTAATGCTGTGGAACTGAATGCCAGTTTCTACAGGTTCCCCTACCGGAACCAAGTTATTGGGTGGGCAAGAAAAACCTCTGCCCATGAAATAAGGTGGGCCGTAAAGATTCACAGATCTGTTAGCCACACAAGAATGCTGAAGGGCAGGGCTAAAGAGCTGTGGGTGAGGTTTAAGGAATTATTCACCCCTCTAGATCCATATATAGATTTCTACCTTCTTCAACTACCGCCGAGATATAGACCCTCGGTAGAGTTGCGTGAAAGGTTAGAGGACTTCGTATCTTTCACTGATCTTGGGTGGAGGCTGGCCGTGGAGTTCAGGCATCCTGAATGGTTTAATGAAGAATTCTTGGAGTGGAGCAGGAGCTTAGGCTTCACTTTCGTGAGTGTTGACTCGCCTGAGGTCCTGTATTACGCGAGGTCAGGCCCCTACACCTATCTAAGGCTTCATGGAAGAACTTTCTGGTACTCCCACTACTACGAGGATGAGGAACTTATAGAGATAGCTAATGAGCTTAAGAACATTGGTGGGGAAGCAACGTACGTATTTTTCAATAATGATCATGCAATGCTGGAGAACGCAAGAAGAATGTTTTCAATTATGAGTGATGAAGAGTAAAAAGCTAACGGAAATCACTTACTCTTCGTGAAGTTTCTATGGAATGCTAAGGCAGCCTTCATTCCGTCGCTGAGAGCTGTCCCTATCTTGGAGGGGCCTACTCTCACGTCTCCTGCAGCGTAGATCTTCGGGTGTCCAGCATTATAGTTCTCGTCTACCAGTATTCTCCCTCTCTTATCCGTCTTTATTCCGAGACACTCCCTCTCTACTGGCGGTGTGGGGAGTTCACCTATCGCAGCTATTAAGGCGTCGGCCTCAATGACGAATTCGGATCCCTCAATAGGTATAGGTCTAGGTCTTCCTGAAGAGTCAGGTTCTCCTAGCTTCATCCTAACGAACTTAACTCCCGTAATCCTGCCTCTCTCCCTCAGAACCTCAACAGGCTGAGCCAACTCAATGAATTTAGCACCTAACTTCTTCATCCTCTCTATTTCTGACTTACCTGCAGGGGCGTAGTCCGCAGTCCTCCTATACACTAGATAGACCTCCTTAATTCCTCTCCTAAGCGATTCCTCAGTAGCGTCAATAGCGCTCAACCCTCCACCAATGACCACAACCTTCTGCGGGTTGGGCGGAGGAACTGTGCTGAGCTTCTGCTCATAGGTCCATATCCTGAAGAGGTATTCTAATGCTGAGAACACGCCTTCAGACCATTCCCCAGGTATCCACAATCTTCTCGATCTCCAAGTACCAGTAGTGATAATGACGCCGTCATAGTCCTCCACCAAATCCCTCAGATCCACGACACCATGGACGAAAGCGTCCCCCTCGTCATGCCTGACCTCCTCATTACAGAACACCTTCACACCCAGCCTGAAGTTAACGCCGAAGTTCTGCTTAAGATCCTCCACACCCTCCTCAACATGCTCCCTCGGAACTCTGTAAGGCGGTATAGCGAATGTCATTAAGCCTCCGGGATAGAGAAGCTTGTCATACACATCTACATCGTAACCGTTACATGCTAAAGCTCCGGCCGCCGCAAGACCTGCCGGTCCAGCACCGATCACCGCTACAGTACCTCTACCAGTTACTGCAGGCTTCTTCCCTTTGCACAGAAACGTGTACTTCAATTAACTAACACCGTGATTCATTTAGGGTGAGGTTTAAAACTTTGTCTATCTCCATTAACACTATTGAAACACTAATCACTAGTAATGATTATCTCTCATATGTTTTTACTTTTTAAACAAGAAAAGAATATGCCTGAACCTCTGAACCACCAAACAACAATAGTTAGGTATAGAGAAAAAGTCAGTACTAGGGAGTAAGCTACATACGCACCGCTCTCGAACACCATGAGGGTTAACTTATCGATTAAGGATATCCACCAGGTGCTTGGGTTCTTTATATGGACATGGAACCACCAGCTTGTGGGAAACATTATTGGCCAGACAGCAGGGAGTAGTACGGATGATATGACTGTTACCACACTAACCGTGCGCCATCGCCTCATAATCTGAGGAACAGCCAACACCGCGAGAGCAATTAAAGGAACTAAGTATTGATGGTTAATTCTCCAGAAAGTGGCTATGAATGCAGCATAGGAAAGGTATGTAGCACCTATGAGGTCATCCGTTTTCAGAAAGTAGTGAAGAGCTATGGCCTGGAGAATTATGTAGGGAATGATCCAGTACTTTATGAGGAATGTGTAATCCCCACCAGTAACGTCATGAAGGTATGTGGCGAGCGATGAGAGGCCGTTGAAGCTGTAACACACTGGGTGAGTGTACCCTGGATTCTGATAGAACATCATTGCAGAGAAAACGCTTAAGGGTGAGCTGAGACAACCGAGGATGAAGGGGGCTACCAGAATCGCTAGCCCTAGTAATCCCCCCAGAATAAATCGTTTATAGGTCTTAAGCTCTCCCAAAACCTTCACAGCCATGGGAATCATTGAAGGAAGAACCACCTGCTTAGTGAGTAAAGCCAGTGAGGCAAGAAAACCAGAAGAAAGTTTTCTGGTATCGAAAAGGATGAGGGAAAGGATAAGGAACACCGAGACTATCTGGTCAAACATGCCGTAGATACTGGATATGTATATTGTCATGGGGTTGAGGAGATATGCAGCGCCACCAGCAATCCCTACTGCGAAACTATGCTTCCTCCACAAGTAAGCTATGAGTATGACCCCAACTAATATATCGGCGGTTATGAGAAGAGACTTAACGGACACGACCCAGTTAATCGGGACGTAAACGAAGTAGTGGCCACCTGACCAGAAGAACTCTACGGGATCTGGGGAGATGATTCTTAATGGAGCTATTAAAAGAATCCATATTGGGCCGTAGGGATATGCCCAATTATATGGCCAGCCTTCACTTACTGTGTTGGAGGCATCTGTATATTTGAAGAAGCATAAACCATGCCTCAAGAAAGTGTCAGCAAATCCTGCAAATTGAGGAATGTCTGAGCCGGAGGAGTACGGGGCTGGAGCGATCCTTATAACAAGCGCCACGGCCAGAAGGGCGACAATCAAAGCACCTTTAATGAATTTACTCAATCGCCTCCCCCCAATTGTGTATGGTTAGATTAATATAGGTTATTAGGATATGGGTGCCAGGTAGGGAATTGAGGAAGGAGCCCGTACTCCTCAGCTGGCGGGAGATAGTAGCACTTATCGAGTCGGTGAAGAAGGCTGAAGAGATTAAGCCGGCCCAGCAGGCTAAAAGAGATGTCTTCAAGAAGTACGGTTTTCTAGGAGGACGGAAAGACCCTCCACTTACAGCTATTTTCTACAGGGTGCTTCTTAGGCAAGGAATTCTTGATAAGGTAATTAAGGAAATAACCGGTGTTAATAACGTTCTGCTTCTCGACCCTTACTTAAGGGCAGCGATGAGGGTGTTTGCTGAACTCGAAATTTATAGTCGACGTGAATTCAGATACCTAAACCCTAAGGAGGTTAGGAGAAGGATTTCTGCATATCTTTCAGCTAGAAGCCATCCCTATGTAGGGATGTGGTTCTGGGACATTCTGGGTGAGTTGAGGGCCCATAAACTCGTTCCTCGAAGTGAGGAAGATGAACTTATGTTAAAGTATCTGCTTCCTGCTTGGTATGTTAAGAAGATAATCAGCTTGATTGGAAGGAATGAGGCTGAGAAGTATTTCAAATCCCTCAACAGGCGGCCCAAGATAAGTGTAAGGGTTAACCGTCTCAAGGCTGACACGGAAGAAGTTATTCTTGCCTTGAAAGCTGAAGGAAAAAAGGTTGAGAGATCGAAGGTGGTTGAGACGGTTCTACGGTTCGAAGGGCCCTACAACTTCACTAAATCAAGGCTCTACAGGGAAGGGAAAATCATTATTCAGGAGGAGGCGGCTGCTCTGGCAGTCCATTTACTTAATCCTAAACCTGGCCATGTGGTGGTAGATCTCGCTGCGGCACCGGGAGGTAAGACAGAACTGATTGGTGAGTTAATGGAGAATAAGGGAGTTATTCACGCATACGATATTGACAGGAAGAGAATCAAAAGAATGGAGGAGCTTCTAAGGAGGGCTGGCGTGGATAACGTGGTAATTCATGTGAGCGATGGCCGCAACGCCCCCAGAGAGCTGGGTAAAGGTATTGCAGACAGGGTCTTGGTGGATGCTCCATGCAGCTCTGACGGGACGTTAATGAAGAACCCTGATCTCCGATGGAGACTTATGGAGAAGGAAGTTCCTAAATTCGCTCAGCTTCAGTATGAGTTGCTTAAGGCCGGCCTAAAGCTTCTGAAGCCCGGGGGCCTTATGCTGTACTCAACCTGCTCAATGCTTAGAGAGGAGGACGAGGATGTGGTTGAGAGGCTGCTTAATCACGAATCAAGTAAGGTGGAATTAATTCCTCTTAGAGGGCCTTATAATCCTGGATTTCTTGAAGGAACCATGAGGGCATGGCCTCACAAACATGAAACAATAGGTTTCTTCTACGCATTATTTAGGAGGAGGTGAGTGTGAGACCCCCTAAGCACAAAGTAGTGAAGAACCCGGAGAGTAGGGAAATAATATACAGCGACGAGCAGTGGAGGCTCCTAAAGAAACTTAGGGGGATCGCTGAGGACATTATGTCACGGTTGAGGAACTGTAGAATCGATTCAGTTACTTACGGGTCGGTAGCGAGGGGGGATGTGGATCATAAAAGCGATGTCGACGTATTCATTCCTTACACGATTCAGCCGTACTTGTTAGAAACCTGCCTACAGAGGGAAGGGGTTGCCCCATCCAGCAGGTACATAGTTAAGGCTACTCCTTCAATGACCCCTAAGGGATACATAGAGCTCGACATTGAGGGGAAAGCCACGCTTTCATTCCCTTTAGATAACCTATCCTTAAGGGAGTGGGAATTCTACAAATTCGGCGGACTCGTTACCTATGATGAACTTGTTAATGGGGTCCGGAGACCTGGAGTGAATAAGAACCTTATACTAATCCTACCGACAGAGAAGGGGCATAAAGAGTTCCCCGTTATAGGGTATGAAAACTACGTCGCTAAAGTCATCGGGATATCCATCGAAACCGTGAAGGAGAGGGTTAAGGTCCTTAGTAGGAGGGATGAACACGGTCGCACAGGAGTTTTCCTAACCTATATTCTTCACCCTGAAGAAAGCTTCGAGGAAGCCCTTGATAAGTTAAACCTTAGGAAGATTTGAGGGCGTTATAGAGATTTCTCCACACATCCTTATTGTATCCGACCAGTATACACTCCACCCTCTCCAGCTGATCTATCCGAATGTCTAACGCGCTCTCACCATCACACCTTGTCGCATAGGCCCCAAGATGGGTTGCTATAGCGAGCGAGGCAGCTACGTCAACATTCCTCAGCTTAGCCCTAGCGTCCATAAACCCCTCAGCCCTCCCTAAACCAACATAAACGATGTCGAGGGCTGCGCTTCCCAGAGATCTTAAAGCGGCACGCCCGCCTCTCAAAACCCAGTATCGGGGGATAGGCTGGTAAGCTTCAGGCACCTCGAAGTACCCGAGTAATACCTTAGCTGGGGGTGTTCTCCTAGTAACGCTCTCGCCATTTACTTTCACACCGCCTTCAACAGAGAACTCATATATCCGTGACCTGAAAACATCAGCAACAACCGCGGCTTCAATATCCTTAACCCTAACTCCGCTTGCACTGTAACGACCCGCAGCCACAGCTACAGAAACCCATGGAATGTCTGAGTCATAATTTGTGCTGCCGTCCACAGGATCCATTATCACTACCCATTTAGGAGTGGGGCTGAGTTTCAGAATACCTACCTCCTCACTCACTATTAGAATGTCCTCACCTAACTGCTGGCGAAGAGTCTCAATAACTATCTCCTCAGATTCCTTATCGAATGCCTTCGTAACATCACCGAAGGATCCATGCCCAATCACTTTGGAGGACCTTCTCTCCTCAGTGAGGTAGGTAGCTGCTTTAAGTGCGGCCTCCCTTAAAGAATCGATAAGCATCATCCTCACCAATCAAGGATTACAAGCAGGTAATTAAGCGTATACTGCCTCACGAAAGCTGAAAGTATTCATGTGAAGGAATTACCTCTCAACCATCGGAACCGTGATTCCCCTTAAATACCTGCGTATCACCTTCGTATTTCGGAGAGACCCCTAAATGAAAGTAAAGGTTTATACTGGATATAACGGTTAGAGCGTGGGGAAACGATGGTAAGTAAACGGAGGAAGGATGACGACTTCACGGAGTGGGAGAATCTAGGTGATTTAACGGACTGGAAGAAGAGAGATGACTGGGAAGAGGTTAAGAGCTATAGATACAACATCACCGAACCCATGCTGGATGTAAGAGAATGCGACCAGAGAGTGAAGATCGTTATCGAGGCAAGCGGCTCTGGAAAGGACGATGTGGTTATCGAGAAGATCAGCCCCCACAGCGTTGAAATATCGCTGAAATATCGGGGCAGAAAAGTTAGGAAACATATTGTATTGCCCACGAAAGTCAAGTCAGAGGGCTACACAGTTAAGGTACGTAACGGGGTCGCCCAAATACTTCTCTCAAAGGAGTAGTTCCCATAGAATAGTTATTAGCTCTTCATCCAATGTTTTCTCGGTGCGGGTAGGGCCGGGAGGGTCGCCGCCTCCCCACGCCGAAGGCGTAAAGCGGGGCCAGTAACCCCGACCACCGGTTGCGAACCTCCGTGCCGTCCCAGAGCTAGCGGTGAATCCCGCCCTGTGGGGCCGGCGGTGGCGGAGCGCCTTCCGGAGGGAAGGCGTGCACCGCCTTTGCAGGGGGAACCTGGCCAGGCCCGGAAGGGAGCAACCTAACCCCTG
>CAYOJG010000023.1:0-21083 GCA_964404265.1 uncultured Desulfurococcaceae archaeon
TTCAGCCTTTTCCGTGTCGTTATTCTGTATCATTTCAATAGTTAGATTCGTGAGTCTAGTCAACTTACTAACACTACCTATGAGGTGCTTCAGAGACGCCTCACCGATTAATGTGAGTCTCCATGTGTGGCATAGCTGAATCCTCATGATATGTACGGCTCTCTGTACTTCCTGATCTGCATTCTTTATTAAGCGATGGACCTCGCTAAGATTCTCCCCGGCCTCAATCATGGTTTTGGCTTGTTTTAGATACTCACTAGCATTATCGAGGGCCCATTCAATTTCTGGAGGTATTTTGAATGATCGTTCCTCTAGCCAGCTAATCTGTTTCTTCAGGTTCTCTACTCTCTTTATTCTCGCCTCAATGGATGATTCAGTTCTCTTCACCATTAGCTCGTGTTTAGCCTCTGGCGGCAGAGCTTTGATAACATGTATAGCTATAGGCATCACTATATTAGAGGCTCTTAAAGCAAGCTTTATTGCCTCTCCAGGGTTATCCTCAACCATGATTGAGGCGTTAGTTAATAGTTCCTCCGCCAACATAAGTTTCTTTGTCTGGTTTTCATTTAGAGAGATGTTATACTCCGCTGAGAGGAAGTTTATCCTGTTGATGAGTATCTGAACTCTATCTATCATTATTTTGGCTGCAAGGACCCTTCCCTCTCCAGTAGTATTATTTGTCTCTCCAGCTACTCCGGGAATTGCTGCGGTTGCCGGGACTATGGAAAGTGCAACTATTCCTAATAGCAGGAGTGAAACCGTTTTCAAGCTGGTTGTTGCCATTTTAGATCCCCGTCATTACCTTCTCATCCATTTTTAATTAGGAATAAGTATGAACGCAGTGAAACAGAGTGGAACACTTACGGGTGGAGAATGTGGAACACTGCGAAACAGATTCAGGGACAGTGCTTAAGGTCTAAAAGCATGTTATCTATTTCCGATATTTTATCCTCCCATCCAAGCCTAGCGTAGAACTTCCTCAGATATAGAAGGGACTTAAGAACTACCTCGAAATTTTTCCTCATGGGCAACCCTGTACCTTAATGAAGGAAAGGTTTTATTGTTTCTCTAATTTAAGACTATACTCTCGCCACTTTCATTATTATGAAGGCTGTAACTAAGGGAAGTACCCCAGCTATAACTGCAGTGTAGGGAGAGAGACTGATACCTGAATATATCACCGCATTACTCATTACTAATCCATATACGAAGCCCAGAATCACTATTAAATAGGAGAGTTTTCCTCTAGCTAAACCCAAAACGTATGTACCTATGTAATATCCAGATGAGATTAGGAAAGGTACAGAAAATATGTTTGGTGGAGGGATCCAGCCAAATGTATGTGGAGAGAACATAGATGGAAAATACTTATAGATGTACCTGCCATTCACCATCAGCCAGAATAGAGTTGTAGAGCTGAGGTAAGGAAGAATCAACGTAATGAGTGCGTCCACAGCACGCCCTCCATAAAGATACTGAGTTAGGAAGAGAGCTGAAATAATGAATGCTACCGAGAAAACTGAAATAAAGCTGCTTCTCAGAAAAGTGGAGATTGAAGCCGCGAGTGCCCATAGAGCTATTTCCCCTGCATACACATCGCTTAAACTTCTCCTGAAAGTTCTCATGAACAATGAGTAGAGTATTCCTCCACCTACCCCAATAGTGAATGATATAGGATATTGAAGCATTATGAAGGTAGATACAACTAAGGCTCCTGCAGTCAGTATTAAGGAGTCACTAAGCCTTAACCAGTTCAACGCTCATCCCCTTACCAGTCAGATAGGCTGAAACAGCCGACTCCTTATAGAGATTGCCGGATGCAAGAATAGCTTCTCCTCCACCACTCCTGATTGAGTCCATAAGTTTCTTCACCCGCTCACTTTCCTCCCGCAACTCATCCCGTAGAACTGGTAAGATTTCTGGAGGTAGCTTCATCTCAACGTACTCTCTTAAGTCAGGCAGGATAAATATAGGTCTTAGCTGAAAAGCCTTAAGCGATGCAGCAATTTCGAAAACTTCATTAGGTGATCGCCCCCAGAGAGGAGTTAGAATAATTACTACCGTGCCCCTCTTAAGTATTCGGCCTGCGAGGTCTGGAAGAACCTCAAGTCTGGTGGGATACGTAGGAAGCATATCTTCCAAGACCCTGAGGGCCGAGTAAATATAGTCAACCCTCTTGGTAGGTGGGAGGGTTAATACTGGAGAACCGGCCAAGTAAAACCCTACAGGATCTCCATACCTCATAGCAAGAAAAACAATGCCTCCTGCAGCATCGACGAAATCATCAATGATTCTTCTACCAACCAGATACTCAAAGTATGTGGGTATGCTTGGATCCACAACAACAAACAGCTGAAACTGCGATTCTATAGACAACTCCCTAACCAATGGAACTCCCTTAACATTCTTTGCTGTGGCCGGCCAGTGAATAAGTCTGATATCATCTCCCGGCACATAACTCCTGAGCTTAAGGAAATCCCCATAACCTCCCTTAATCAAGACCGGGTGGGATCCTGAGGAAGGATACCTTATCTTAATAGCTCTTGACCTAAATGGCTCTGCGTAGAATGTGGGAACCGCCTCAATCTCGTGGGTTGTGGCGTTAGGGAAAACATACTCCCCTACGAATAGACCTAAAGCCGAATTAACCACTAATACTAATGGACCAATCTCATGTTTACCTCGATAGATAGGCTTAGCAACATAACTCACGCGAATCCTTTCCTTCCCTTCACTCCAGTTTCTCCCCTCCACCGTAACAGTCTCCGGAACGGGATCACGCATAACTGCCCGCAGAATCCTTAAACCTTCTATTACACACTCACTGATGAATACTCCACCACTACCCAAAACGATGCGTTTAGGGGCTTTAATCCTCCTTACGTGGGCAGATGATCTTGAGAAAGCAAAAACCAGAACGACTAAGTCTGTAGAGAATATAAACACGCTGAATAATCCTGCAGAAAGTAGTTCCATTCTCCCCAAGAACGAACCGGAGAACACCAAAAATATGCTGAAAATCAGTAGAGCAGCTCCACTATCTTTCAGCTTCACACTCTTCCGGAGGTTCTTTATCTCCTTACCTCGGTACAGGGACCGACTCAATAACCTCCCTCACAACTCTCATTAAGGTGTTGTACGTCCATAAAGGCTCTTTACTATATGAACCTATTATCACTTCAGGCCTGAGAATTAAGCGATGGTTAATAACATCCGGGAATACCTCTCTAACATCGTCGGGAATTACATAGCTTCTCCCCTCTGAGACGGCAGCATGAGCTCTTGAAGCATAGAAAAGATGTACAGCTGCCCTAGTCGACGCGCCGAGGAGCACTGATGGGCTATCCCTCGTTGCCCTTATTAAGTCAACAATATATTTCATAACCTCCTCCGACACCTTAATACCTTGAAGAGCTTTCCTCAGCTTAGCTATCTCTTCAGGCTTCAAGACGGGATTAATATCCAGCTCCTCGCCGTATATTGCTTTCTTCTTTAGCACACTCACCTCCTCATCCGCAGTAGGGTAAGTGGCAACGACTCTGAAGTAGAACCTGTCAAGCTCTGCCTCAGGTAAAGGATAGACACCTTCAGACTCCACAGGGTTTTCTGTTGCTATAACCATGAAGGGCTCAGGTAAGCGGTATGACACACCCGCCAGAGTAACCTGCTTCTCCTGCATAGCCTCCAACAATGCCGCTTGAGTCTTCGGAGGAGTTCTATTTAATTCATCAGCTAGAAGGATGTTAGTGAAAACCGGCCCCTTACGGAACTCAAACTCAAGCGTCTTCTGATTGAAAACAAGCACTCCAATAATGTCAGATGGAAGAAGGTCAGGTGTAAGCTGGATCCTCTTGAACCCAAGCCCTATACCTAGAGAGAAAGCCTTTGCTAAGTAGGTCTTAGCCGTGCCTGGCACACCTTCTATCAAGACATGTCCATCAGCGAGCAAGGCCTCAAATAGTCTCATAAGAATGGTCTCTCGTCCGACAATGAACTCACCTATAATACTGCTTAATTGAGTGAAGGATTCCTGTATATGCTTTAACTCCTCTGATGACACTTCTCCACCACCTTTAGACCATCAATCACTTTCTTAACAAGGCTTAATGAGGGTTCTTCTTGCAGGTACTCTCTTAAACCACCCTCATATAGAATGAAGAGCTTGAACCCAGATCTTAAACCACATCTCCTTAACAAAGCGGTCAAGAGACGGATTCTTTCAGCCAAGCTTAAAGACTTCGTGTAACCTCTTTCACTCAAGATCTCAACACCGGTCAGCCCTTCAAACTCCTTGCCTAGGTTTAGGAGGGATTTCCTTAGGAGAAGCCTAGGATTACCCGCCAAAGATGTCAACTCCTCACCCCATAACGTTAACTTATGTATACGGGCTTCAGGTTTCGGATATTTGAAACAGCACCTAGATCCCAGAAAATCAACTGCATTAATGATCACATATACGGATAGCCCTAAAGAGAAAGCTATAAGCCAGAAATCTGCCTCCCTCAACTAACTCCACCCAGCTTATTCAAGAGTTCCTTCGCAGACTTCTCTACACCTGGATTAAAAGGTTCCTCACCGAACCTTACTTTCTCATACATATAAACTACCTTTCTAAGTTCCTCTGCAAGTTCTTCACTTGAAAGAGACTCCGTAACTACCAGAGATTCTCTATGAGTAATTACCTCAGCTTTCTTCCCTAGGGCATCAGCCGCCTTAGTAGCGAGGTACTCAATCAGCTCGATTAAATAACTTCTCCTCTCCCTACCTAAGTGAAGAGGCGGTTTCCTAGTCCCACTTCTACGGCCTCTACTTAAGGACCTCCGTAAAATAGTGCCTCTCTGTTTCTTAATGCTCACATAACCTATTGATACAACCCCAACGAGCAGCAGCAAAAGAGCGTAGAAAACTAATGGTACTGGAGAGGAAGATGCAGACTCCTGTCCACCTAACTGAAGCGCCTCAGGTGCGAAGGAAGAAGTTATATAGAGCCATAATTCCCAAAGCTTTTCCTTCAAGGAATTAATTAACGAGATTAAGTATGAGGCTCTTACTGAGGAAATGTTCACAGATCTCCCTGAAATTGATGTTGCATTCTCTCCACCGACAGTACTATTGACGGGTGTCTCAGTCTGGACTGTCTGAGGTGGTGGAGTATACGGATGGGGTGTAATCTGGCTAGGAGGGAAAGGCGCAGGTTTTTCAGAAGACGGATTTCCTTGTATTGAGGGAGGGGCCTGCCAAGTTAAGCTGCTAAGCGTTAATAGGATAATAATAAGTAGCGTTATCCAGACGGCACCCTTCTGCATTTTGTGTAGAGCCATATCTTAATCCGTTAACACTACAAAAAGGAAGATATTTAGCTTATCTAACTGCAGAGTAGCCTTAATGCCTTAATTCTCCTAAAACACTTAATTAGTGATGATAAGCTGTGCGTAATAGAATAAAACTCACAGTAATAAATGATAACGAGCCAGGTTCTGGATTATTGAATTCGTGGGGATGGAGTATCCATGTATCCACAGACAAGTGGGAGGCTTTATTTGATGCGGATAGTGAACCCGAAATTATTCGGTACAACTCTACTAAACTGGGTGTATCTCTAAGCAATATTAGCTTCGCGTTTCTGAGTCATCATCATAGGGATCATAGTGGAGGCTTTCCCTACATTGCTACGATAAAGCCGGGACTGAGGGTGTATGTGCCTCCTGGACCTATAGAATACCTTTCTGAGATAGGTTTGACGCCTGTAGTTATTACGAAGCCTGTAAAGATTCGCGAGGATGTATGGAGTACGGGGCCTCTGAGGTCTTGGTTTATCAAGGAACATGGCATGATTGTTGAGGTAAGTGATAATGAGGTCTTGGTTATTGTGGGATGCAGCCATCCCGGGATAGATAGAATAGTTGATGAAGCCATTAGAATTACAGGTAAGAAAATCCATATGGTTATCGGAGGCTTTCATGGACCGCCCAGAGAAGCTCTTGAGAGAATTGCACAGAAATCAGAGATCATATGTCCAGCGCATTGCAGCGGAGACTATGCGAAAGCTTTCCTCAAAAAGAACTATCCTGAAAAGTACTGCGATGTGAGAACCGGAAGTGTAATTGAGATAAATTAACCCAAAAACAATATATAATCATCCAAGCAATCCCTCTATGGGTTAGGTAATGCCTCTTTCTGGAAGAAGCTTTGGAGTATTCGTTCATATTACCTCACTTACCACCCATTACGGAGTAGGGGATCTTGGTCCTACGGCCTACCACCTAATCGAGATACTTAAGGAACTAGGTTCCAGGTACTGGCAAATTCTTCCCCTACACCCAACCTCAGACGATAAAGGTAATTCACCCTATTCTTCTCCATCAACCTTTGCAGGAAATTACCTACTGATATCTCCTGAACTCTTGGTTATAGATGGCCTCTTAAAGGAGGATGTGCTGCGTAGTATCAGAACGAAAGAGAGTTCTAAGGTTCTTTATAAGTATGCGTACAGAGTTAAAGAGAAAGTCCTAAGGAAGGCGTTCACGGAATTTAAGAACAACTATTCAGATTGGGGGAAGCTCTTTGAAGAATTCAAAGCTCGAAACAGCTTCTGGCTAGGGGATTACTCTCTCTTCATGGTGATTAAGAAGCTTCAAAATGGTAAGCCATGGTATCTATGGCCCACTCCACTGAAAAGAAGGGTTAAGAGGGAGTTAAGGTCATTAAGGGAGAAGTATTCTGATCTGGTTCTCTATGAGGAATTCACACAATTCATTTTCTATCTTCAATGGGAAAGACTGAAAAACTACGCCAACAGAAACGGTATTAGCATTATAGGTGACTTACCTTACTATGTTGACCTAGATAGTGCCGATGTTTGGGTTAATCCCCATCTTTTCAAGCTGAATAAAAAACTGCGCCCCGCCTACGTAGGGGGAGTACCTCCTGACTACTTCAGTAGGACAGGCCAACTGTGGGGAAACCCGGTCTACGATTGGGATAAGCATCTGGAATCTGGGTTTCAGTGGTGGATTAAACGATTGAAGCATGCCTCCCGTCTATATGACATAACTAGGCTTGATCACTTCAGAGGATTCATCGGGTATTGGGAAGTCCCCAGTAGGTACAGAACTGCTAAACACGGAAGATGGGTGAGAACGCCTTACGAAGAATTCTTCAGAAAAATTTCAGCGGAATTCCCAACACTTCCATTCATCGCAGAGGATCTAGGCTTCATAACTCCTGACGTAAGAGAAGTTATTTACAGACTGAAAATCCCTGGAATGAAGGTGCTTGTTTTCGCTTTCGGAGGAGACTCTTCCAATCCTCATCTCCCAATAAACTACACAGGAAATGAAGTAGTATATACTTCAACCCATGACTCAAATACTGTCAAAGGATGGTTCATGGAGGAAGCAGGCTACACGGCGAAAGAGTTTCTAAGTAAGTATAGCGGGATACTGGTCAATAAGGATAACGTGTGTGAAACATTGATAAGACTGGCTCTCTCGTCAATAGCCCCTTTAGTAATTACTCCAGTCCAAGACTTATTGTGCTTGGGCTCTGAAGGCAGAATGAATCTTCCAGGAACGAGTAGAGGGAATTGGGAATGGAGAATGACAGGCAGTGATATACATAAACTCTCCAACTCTAATGTGAAGGATCTTGCTGAAGTATATGGAAGAGTGAATTAACTCAGGTTTTTAATTAATTTCCCATAGGTTGGAGAGGCGGCAGTAATGGCTGTAATTACCATCACTCCTGAAATAGCTCTTGAAGAGCTCTCAACCTATGCCGGCGGTCTAGGGGTTCTTGAAGGCGATAAATTCCTTGCAGCTGCTAAAAAAGGATTAAAATACTATGTGCTCACGCTTCTGTACCGGCAGGGATATGTTGAGTATTCTTTTGATAATGAGACACCAACACCTAAACCCCAGACCCATCCCATCCCTCCCTACAAGTTGCTTGAACCAGAGGAGGAACTCAGTATTCAGCTTAAGGGAGAGAACGCGATTATTAGGCCTTGGGTTTTCAGCTTAGGTAATGCTAAGGCAGTTTTCTTTGAAGGCGTATGCCCTTACTGGGTCAGAAATCTGACGAACCGGGTCTACATAGAAAATAATGAGGACGAAAAACACTATAAATATGTACTTCTAGCAAAAGCAGCGGCTAAATACCTGCAGGAGAGAATAGGGCTAGAAAACATCTCTATTCTAGACCTACAAGAGGCCTACACCGTGCTCACTATGCTCGCTCTAGGAAATAATGTAAGTTTCAGATTCATTGTGCATACGCCCGGCCCATGGGGGCATCCGCATTTTCCAGCTAGAATTCTTCACGATGAGTTCGGGTTGAATGAGAAAGTAGGCTCAGTAACGCTTACTGAAATAGGACTGAAAAAAGCATTGAAGGTCATCACAGTCTCCAAGAAGCATAGGGAAATCACTATAGAAACCTTCAACGAATACAAGCATAAAATAAGTGCCATAACAAACGGTATATCAATTGATAGATGGATGCATCCACTGATCAAGAGACTTATAGGCGAGAAAGGTGTAAACAATCTCACCCCGGATGAATTATGGAGAACACATCAGAGAGTAAGGGGGGAGCTGCTACGGCTATTAAGTACATTCAAACCAGGAATAGCGGAAAAGAAGAACTGGCCAATCATATTGTGGGCGCGTCGTCTCTCACAGTATAAGAGACCGTACTTTATGAAGAGGCTTCTCGAGGAGGAGGGAGGAAATATAAAGGCAGTAATTGTTCTAGGCGGTAAGGCACATCCCGCCGACGATAAAGGGCTCACATATATGCGGGATTTCATGAAGCTGCATAAAAGCTTTGATAATGTTGTTTACATTCCCAACTATGATCTTTCCGTGGCAAAAGTAATGCTTTCAGGAAGCGACATTCACCTATTCACTCCCTTCCCCGGCTGGGAAGCCTGCGGAACGAGCTACATGAAAACATCAATTAACGGAGTGCCAAGCCTGGCATCCCGGGATGGAGGAGCTTTAGAGATTTTCAAAGATGGAGAGAACTCCTGGTTCTTCGGCCATGAAGCAAAATCCTTCATAGATATCTATCGAGACCCGGAAGCAAGAAAAATTGATGAGGAAGATTATCAGGACTTTAAAGAGAAGCTACAGATCATCATAAAGCTGTGGAACTCGAAAGAATTTCGAGAAGTCTCATTAAATGCCTTAAAAACTACATTGCCTAAGGTGGATATAGAAAGAATTCTGGATAAATACTACCCACCTAAATAGGTACACACACAAACTTTTTATTAATAGATTAAGGTTATACAATATGGTGTTTATCTAATGAAAGCAACTATATTGCTAGCGATTCTACTCGTTGGGGCAATACTCCTGCCTACAATGATAGTAAAAGCTGATGAGACTGTTATTAGCATTAGTGATCCTGAAGGAGACGATAAAGGACCCGGATACTACGGATATCCCACTAACGCAGTATTCAAGGAAGGCGTCTATGACGCGCTTAAATTCGAGGTAATTACTACCGATAGAACAGTGATCTTTAAGGTCTACCTCAAAGACCTGGGTGATAACCCATGGGGAGGGCCTAACGGATTCTGTCTACAAAATATTCAAATATATGTTCACACCACGATGAGCGGCGTTCCATCGAGGATGGATACACTCGGGCTTAACATAGGGTTGAGAAGTGACTACAGCTGGCATTTCGCTATAATAATGGCTCCGGGATGGGAAGAGTCACCTGTACCCCAAGGACAGAGAAGTGCTTTATACTTCGCTAACGGAACAGTGATTGCACAAGACGGTGCATTCCAAGTATATATCGACAATGCGTCAAACGCCATAGTAGCGGAAATAGATGATGCTTTGCTCCCAGACCTAGACAACATAGGTTCATGGAAGATTGTTGTTGGAGTAGCGAGCTATGATGGCTTCGGGCCCATGAGGGTGAGACCTGCTGGAGTGACCGGAGGTGAGTGGGTCCTCAACGCAACCAGGAACGCAAACAGCGAGCAACTTCAAATGATAAGTAAAGCAATAGCTGCTGGGATTGAGCCTAGGGTATTAGATTTAATGGTGTATGCGCCAGATAAGTACCCCAATGGAATAACGGCTGAAGAACAGTATGCCTGGCTCTCCAGTTTTAACGTAGATGAGGGTGCGCTAGCCCTAGTACCATTCTTTAAGCCAGTGACCGTGACTGAAACCTCGACAACTACCATGACCACCACAAAAACAGAAACGACTACCCAAACAACTACATGGACAACTACTGAAACCTCGACAACAACTCAGGTCCAAACGGTTACTGACTGGACCATGGCCGGTATTATAGGTGTGGTTCTTCTAATCATAGGAGTTATAGCGGGTTACGCCCTAGGTAAAAGATAATCTTTTTAAAAATCCCTAAAGCATTTTACCCATACACTCGATTTTATGTAAGGAGAGAGCATGAACCATAATTTGCTTCCTGCATTAATAGTTGTCCTAATTCTGATTTCACTCGTTCCATCCTTCCTACCATTAACAAAGAGTGATGAGTCTAAGCCCCTGTATGTAATCCTAATCTGGCACTATCATCAGCCCTGGTATTACGACAGCAATGAATCGGCATTCATTCTACCTTGGGTAAGAATGCATACCGTAGGAAATTACTACAAAATGGCCACCATTTTGAGCAAGTACCCTGAAGTCAAGGCAACCTTCACATTCTCAGGGTCGCTGCTCCAACAGATCAAAGCCTATAATAATGGGATGAAGGATCTCAGGGAAATAACCTCGTGGAAAATAGCTCATAATGAGTCACTAACCATTGATGAAAAATTCAATATGCTACAGATCCCTGGCGGGTTTTTCGATATTTCATGGAAAAGGGTCGTTGAAGTAGTGCCAAGATTTAAGGCTCTTAGAGATAAGGCCGTTGAGGCCCTAGATAAATATAAAGATCTCCCCGAGGACGAGTATAAAGCAAGTGTGGTTAATGAATTCAGCGAACAAGACTTCATAGATCTGGCAGTGTTATTCAATCTATTTTGGATGGATCCATCGGTAACTGAGGAAGAATACCCTGACATCTATAAAATGCGCATGAAGGCCTCAGGAAATCCGAATGCTCAGTTTACTAGAGATAATCTTTCTAGAATCCTGGAGGCCCATACAGAGATAATGTCGAAAGTCCTTAGTAAGTATTCACAGCTTGCATCCTCAGGTCAGGCTGAGCTCATACCTGTGCCTTACAGTCATCCCCTAGCACCGATATTAACAGATTTTGGGTGGTCGGAAGATCTGGATATGCACGTGGCGAGGGGGATTAAATTATTCAAGGACTCTTTTGGTTACATGCCCGCAGGCGTTTGGCCTGCCGAACAGGCAGTAAACGACTATGTCCTCAGGGAGTTCTCGAAGAACTTTACTTGGACAGTCACGGACGAGGATATTCTCAAGAAGTCGGGAATTGATACAAGTAATAGAAGTACTATTATGAAGCCCTGGTATAGAACATTCGACGGGAGGAAAATATATGTCTTCTTCCGGAATACTGAGTTAAGTAACCTGATAAGCTTCACCTACAGTAACTGGGTAGCCACGAACGCGGTAACCGATCTTATGAATAGGCTCTTATCTCTTCGTGAGATGAGTGATGGGAAAAGCGTTGTTGTGATCGCGTTAGACGGTGAGAACCCTTGGGAAAACTATGACGAGTTCGGGGACTTATTTCTGAACAAGCTCTACAGCACTCTTAAAGAGTACCAGGATGAGGGAAGCATCATAACTATAACTCCGAAAGAGTACATTGAGATGTTCTCGGATGAAGCACAGGCCGTACCTGTAGGGCAGAGAGAGTATCTTGACCTCATGGGGAAAGACATATCGGATACGCCTGTGAGCTATCTGGAAGATGGTTACGGATCCCTTCCAAGGAAGGTTGTTGAGGCAGGTCTGGCAGAGGGTTCTTGGGCCGGAGGAGAACTAACTATTTGGATAGGCCAGCGGCAAGAGAATGCTGCGTGGATGCTTCTAGCGAAGGCCAGGAGTGATCTCCTCAAGACATTAAATGTAGACACACTCCAAGAGGTAGCTGAATTAAAGCCTAAGGCCGTTGAATACCTTCTTCGTGCAGAAGCGAGTGATTGGTTCTGGTGGTATGGCGGAGATGGCGGGGGAACATTCCCAGCTAACCCTCTCTTCAAGACATACTTGAGAAGAATATATGAAGAAATAGGTGTATCTCCTCCACCATATCTTAAGACAACTTTTAACCCCGATGCCACACCCGTAGGAACCATTAACGGGGAATCACCTAGACCTATAGAAACACCTCCCCAAATTGATGGAGTCTTTGATGCTGGAGAATGGAAAGAGTCTATGAATATGAGTGTAGGGAACGAATATGTGAAATCGATATATCTCAGCGTGGATCCTGAGGCCGCTTATCTTGCAGTGGTTCCGGCAAATAGAACCATCATGACTAATGAATCTGTAACAATAGGTGTCTATTTCACGAATCCTTGGAGAAGTGTCAGTCCCTATCATCCCCAGTTCAATTCAATGCCTAGGATAAGAGGAAAAGACTTAGGAATGGGTCTATTCTATGAAGTACTCATTAAGCCAGCTGAAGGTGAGGCAGTAGTTAGGATAGCTCTAGGAGACAATACATGGATGAACATATTCACTATACGTGACATCAAAGTCGGTGAAGTGATTGAGCTGAAGGTTCCTTGGAACTTCCTCAACCTGAAGGGAGGGGAACTAGTTTACGTAACTGCTGCTGTATTTAACGACAGCGATCAAGTGGAAGAAGCGACAAGGTTAGGCAACACATACCTCTTGAATGTCCCGACACCTACTGGCGGAGTATCAGGAAAGACAATCTTCGAAATGGATGATCCTCAAGGAGACGATAAAGGCCTAGGCACATATGTTTATCCTACGAACGATGTATTCAAGCCTGGAGTATTTGACCTCACACACTACAGTGTAACGGACGCGGGAAATAAACTTGTGTTCATGGTTAAGGTGAAGGACCTAGGGGGCAATCCTTGGAGTGGACCTAATGGATTCTGCCTCCAATATGTGCAGATATATGTGCATACTGGCCCTAACGCTACATATGTAAGCACAAAAACATACGGCCTCAACATCACAATAAGTGAAGATAGCGCCTGGAGTTTTGCCTTATTGCTTGCTCCAGGATGGGGCAGCGACCCTGTCCCGGAAGGGCAGAGATCAGCATTATACTACGCTAATAACACCGCCGTCGTACAGGACGGTGAATTGAAAGTTTATGCCGATCCAACCCAGAATGCTATAATTGCAGAGGTTTCCAAAGACCTGCTTCCCGGAATCGATAACTTAGGTAACTGGAGCTATGTGGTTGCGTTAACTAGCTATGATGGATATGGAGCAATGAAGATTAGGCCTTTCGGTGTGGAGGCGGCTGAATGGGTAGTTGGTGTGGGAACAGAACACGCGCAGGCTATCGTACTCAACGTAATTCCCAGGGTAATGGATCTTCTGGCACCCACAGCTGAGGAGCAATATGCTATGCTAAGTAGTTATGTCATAGATAAAGAATCAGGCATCGTGAAGGAAGCAGTTGTTAAGGCATACGGACCAGGAACTGCGGCACCGCCCACTGAAACCGTTACTACTACGATAACATACACCACTACAGAGACACAGACAATGACAGAAACCAAAACAGTAACTCATACAGAGACGCAAACTTCAACAGAGACATATACGGAAACAAAAACGATGTGGAAAACAACGACGACCACGTACATCTCGACAGTACCTTCCGCCGCACCAGGAATTGGAGGAGTGACTCTAGCGGCTGTAGCGATAGTTGGCTTCCTGATAGGTATGGTTCTTATATACGCTCTCTTCAAGAAGGGAATGCTCAAATAACTTAAGAAAAAGTAAATCCTAGGCGGGATAGTAATGGCCAACGTAAAGCTGGTTGAAGTAACTAAGCGGTTTGGTGATGTAGTTGCAGTAGAGAGAATTTCTTTCGAAGTAAATGACGGAGAGTTCTTCGCCCTTCTAGGGCCTTCTGGATGCGGAAAGACAACTACCCTAAGAATAATAGCAGGTCTCGAAACTCCCGATGAGGGAGAGGTCTACATCGATGGAGTTCTTGTTAACGACATTCACTCCAAAGACAGAAATGTGGCTATGGTATTCCAGAATTATGCCTTATACCCCCACATGACAGTCTATGAGAACATTGCCTTCCCTTTACTGGTAAGAAAAAGAGAACTCAAGCTATCAAAAGATGAAATAACTAAGAGAGTTAAAGACGTAGCAAAACTTCTGCAAATTGAAGAGCTTCTCGATAGGTATCCTAGGCAGCTGTCTGGCGGACAGCAACAAAGAGTTGCACTTGCACGTGCTTTAGTAAGGAAGCCTAAGGTCTGGCTTCTTGACGAGCCGCTAAGCAATCTAGACGCAAAACTTAGGCATACCATGAGAGCAGAACTAAGAAAGCTACAGAAAGATCTCGGAATAACGGCAATATATGTCACCCATGATCAAATAGAGGCCTTAAGCATGGCAGACAGGGTGGCCGTTTTAAACAAAGGTAGAATACTTCAAATAGGAACCCCTAGTGAACTTTACTCTAAGCCGAAAGATGTTTTTGTTGCTACATTCATAGGAAGTCCGGCCATGAATCTAATTCCCTGCGAATTTAGGGAAGAAAATGGAGTAATTAGAGGACCTAACTTCTCGAAAAAACTAGACAAAGAATTAAGCGAAATGCTTTCTGAGAACCTTACATCAAATGAATGCATTCTTGGAATCAGGCCGGAACACGCTAAAGTAAGTAAAGCAAGAGTGAGTGACGAATCCATACCAGCGAAGGTTCTTATATCTGAGACGCTTGGCTCAGAACAGGTGGTTCTCTTAAGCATAGACGGAACGGAAATGCAATTGAAGGCTCCAGCTGAAGTTAAATTCGACCTAGGTGAACCTGTTTACATAAGCATAGACTGGTCCAAGGCTGTGATATTTGACGCTAAAACTAAGAAAGCTGTTTACTAGCTACAAGAATGTCAAAAGAGTTGTTGAGTTTAAGTATTCCTTCAACCTCAGAATCTTTCCATAAAGAATACATCTTCGGGGGAAGCGAAACTTCAAGCATTCCTCTAGTAAAATATCCTATGACCGAAGAATTTCTCCAAACCCTAACAATCATTAGGGAATCGTCATCGAGAACCATTGCTCTGAAAAATCCTTTCCTGAGGGCCTCATTACGTTTCCTAAGGAGATTCAGTCTTTTTATGGCAGTATAGATTCTCATATTCCATTTACTTCTATCCCACTCCATAGGCCTTCTATTATCCGGGTCTTTCCCTCCCCTCAACCCGACCTCATCTCCGTAATAAATTGAAGGAGAACCGTATACAACGTAAAGAAACGCATAAGCATTTATGAGGTCATCCAGCTTCTTAGAATATTCAATGATTCTCGGTGTATCATGGCTTCCAAGAAGATTATAAAGTGAGTTCGACACATAGAGAGGGAACTTCCAATAAATCTTCATTAAGCTTTGAGCCAGAGTGTAGGCATTAGTTCTCTTCCTAATGAAGAAGTCAATTACTAAATTACGTAGATCATAGTTCATGGCTGAGTCAGCAATCTTTCCCAGCAAATATTGATCGATTCCATAGTTTGTTTCAATAATTAAGACTTTATCTTCACTCATTGTCTTTAGGCTTCTGTAGAGGAATTCCAGAAAAGAATCGGGCAACGCATTACCAACATCAACTCTAAAACCTCCCACCCCAAATCTAGTCCAGAAAGAAAGAACCTCTATGAAATACTTCTTCACATCCCTTGAATAATGATTGACTTTCGCCATCCCCCAGTTATTGGCAAAGGTTTCGTAGAACGGTAGTTCACTCGAGAAATGTTTATGTGGAAACCTACAACCTCCTTGAATGAATTCATTCAGCCTCTTTAGAATCTCCTCATCGACCTCCGCAACGTCGTTTACTAGGAACCTATAGAACTCCCAATGAGGAGAATGACGTCCCTTATTGATGCAGTCCCTAAAGAACTCAAAGCACGGTGAGGTGTGGTGAGCCACTAAGTCTAGAACTACATGCATACCTTTTCTTTCTGCCTCTTTGACGAGCTGCATGAACTCCTCTTTAGTGCCCAGTGAAGGATCCACCTCTAAATGATCTACAACGTCATATCGATGATAAGAGGCTGCTTCATAAATAGGAGTAAGATAAATAGCATCAAATCCTAAGCCACTTATGTACGGAAGCTTTTCTATTATCCCTTTAAGCGTCCCTCCTAGCCTTCTCCTAGGCCTAGTATAACTATTGAGCTGAAGAGACTTATCTGGCAAGCCGCTGAAACTATCAGGAAAGATTAAGTAGTAGGTACTTCCTATCCACCATCTATCCTTTGATATGCATGAGGGCGGAGGAAAGAATGTTTCATTCCCTGCTCCATGGAAGCCATACGATAATAATTTACCTGAAGATTTGAGAAGAAATCTATAGGGAAGGGGATTCTCCTTAAGGACTCCCTCGAAATAATCTCTGAACTTATCTGAAAAAACCTTCTCCGCCGCATATCTCTTGACGCCGTCATTACCCTTAATCTCAATATAGACCTCTTCCACTTCACCCTTCAGGGTTGACAGCCTAAGAATTAAGTACCCCAGATAATGGTGGGCAAAGCCCGGAAATCGCTCGTCATGAATTATGTGCTCGGGATGAAGTCCTCCTTCCTCCAAAGCAGCTTGAAGAATTTCTCCTCCTATGCTTGCCTTACTTAAGTGAAACGAGTACCCATCTAAATCAACTTCAACAGTTTCGGACGCCTCAGGATCCAGATATAATCTGTAATGCTCGTCCATGAATCCGTAAGGATATATGCCCTCCCAAAGAGGTATTTCAATATATCCCCACCCGCCACGCCTAGACATCTCGAACCTTCCTGGAAAGTACGAGGTGAATGAAGAAATTAGGTAGAGATGCTTAACGTTGATGGGCCATTTGAAAGAGAATGAAATTATAAACCTTCCAAGTCTACTCCTACCAAGCCTTTCCCTCCCTATAACTCGAATCAGGGTATTGCACCTCACTCTTAATACTATAAACTTAATTTTACTCACAATAATTTATGAAATGGTTGTGACAATGAAGTTAGTGCGTGCTTTATCTAAACTAGCTATCGTTGTTATACTCGTAATAGTGATTATAGGTGCAGTAGCAGGCTTCGCACTGCTGTACCAGCCTGGTGGACAACCGACTACTACATCACCGACCACGACAACTACACATACCACGACTACTACGACTACAACAACCACCACAACTACCTATACCACAACAACCACCACTACGACCACAACAACTAAACCGCCCTCTAACTTGGAGAACGTAACTATAGGAACAAGTGAAATTAGAGTTCCTCCAGATTTTGCGGACTTCATAACTAAGGCTAAATCTGGTGGAGTCCATGTAACTATAAACTTCTGGACATCGATGATGCCTTTCGAAGTAAACGTAGTGAAGAAGGTTGTACAAGAGTTTATGAATGAATATCCTGGGATAGAGGTGAAATACACTGGAACCGTCCAAAACATGAAAGAGGCAGTTAAGGCTGGAATAATAGCGGGCGATACAGAAAACACTGCTCACGTATTCACCTGGGCTCACGACTGGACTGGTGAACTGGCTGAAGGAGGGTTCATAATTCCGATAGATAAGTATCTACCCCCAGAAACTATTCAGGACTTACAGAGCCAGTATCTCGGTGTGGCCTTCTCA
The DNA here is from genome assembly GCA_964404265.1 of uncultured Desulfurococcaceae archaeon. GTDB lineage: Archaea > Thermoproteota > Thermoprotei_A > Sulfolobales > NBVN01 > CAZFVC01. Next base: position 17,783 of record CAYOJG010000023.1, read on the forward strand.
GCTGGTGTGTATAAACTTCATTACTATGGATTACCTTGGGCCGCTGAAGCAATTGCTTTAGTGTGCAATAAGGACATGGTTTCTGAGCCTCCAGAAACGTTTGAAGATCTAGAATCCCTGATGTCATCATACTACAATCCTGACGAAGGGACATATGGTCTTGCCTACCAGATGGATCCCTACTTCGTTTACCCATTCGTCTCAGCATTCGGTGGATACTACTACGATGAAAATACTGATTCTGTGGGTGTTAACTCTACAGGAACTGTGGAGGGCTTTAAGTTCCTAATTCAGCATGTGCTGAAATATGAATACACAGGCGATCTAGGCCATGAGCTTCAGCTAAAAACATTTACAGAAAGGAGAGCCCCGTGCATGATAACTGGACCTTGGGACATACCAGCAATTAAGGATAGTGTTCCTAACATAACCATTACTGCAATACCCAAGATCAATGACAAAGTACCAAAGCCCTACTCTGGAATAAAGCTTTTATGGATAACGAAATTAGTGGAGAACGATAAAAACCGCCTTTACGCATCCCTACTATTCGCTATGTGGTTCACACTAAATGACAATACGATAGAGACTATGGTGGATGAGGCAGGATTCATACCGGTAAAGACAAGCGTCGTGAAGCATATATCTCAGAATATCGAAAACTATCCTATAGTGGCTGGATTCCTTAAATCGGTAAGTAATAGCGTACCTATGCCGAAGTCCCCTAAGATGGCAACAGTTTGGGGACCAGTATCCAATGCGATTAATGCCATTCTAACCAAGTACAGCGAGGAAGGTCCAGAGTCTGCCTTGGAGGCTGTCAAACCCACCTTGGATCAAGCACAGCAGGAAATACTTGAGAAAATAAGTGGATAGATCTACAAAGCCCTTTTTAATTAATATTTTCCTTATTTTAAATGGTGCTTCCTCTCTTGCCAAAGCCAGCAAGGAAGAAGTCTGCTCTTACTCTATATCCTGTGAAGGTCGCTGCATTACTTATTATACCCAGCCTGATACTCTACTTATTCTTTTCTTTGTGGCCGCTTGCCTACTCCGTATATATCGCCTTCACTGATGCTAATGCAACTAACATAGCTTCAGAGCCGAAAATAAAGGAGTTGGAGGAAACAAGGAATTCCATGCGAGCATACCTTCAAGAGAATAAAGACTTCGTTCTCTCTCAGATTATCCAGCTGGAGAAAACTATAAACGAAACCATATCCTCTCTAAATGACCTCGATCGTTATCTGAAAGGAGTAAACTCATTAAACTACTCTGCGGCAGAACTGAATAGATATCGAAACACGGTCAACGGGAACCTGCTAAAAACACTGGAAATAATAAACAGCAATGAAACTTACCTCTATTTCTATACAGATCTCAGGGAATCTATGTCTACGGCATACACCACAGCTAATGATATGTGGTCCGAGATGGACACTTTACTTGGCTTCAATCTATTCCCCGACGACGAAACATTAGACGCAGTCAGAAATGTCTCCCTACCACGAATTACACAAATTAAGGAGGAACTTAATAGAAGCATATACCTCTTAAGGGAAGTAGATAAAGACTATGACGCATATATTAACATAGTGCTTAAAGACATAAATAATCAAATAGATAGAATAAGCCTACACTTCATAGGCATTCAAAATATAATCACCTTGTTCAGCGATGCAAGATTCCCGTATTCAATACTTAAAACGGTTCTTTTCGTCTTGACAAGCGTCCCCCTAAAAATAGGTGTGGGGGTAGGTCTCGCTTTCCTATTCTCGAGCCCTCTAATAAAAAGTAAGAAAGCAATGAGAGCAGCATTATTGGTTCCATGGGCACTTCCAGTTCTATTAACAGTGACTACTTGGAGAATACTTTTCGCCCCTGACGAGGGTGTATTTACAGGGATAATCAGCGGCCTAATAGGTTATAACTTCAATATATACACCCATGAATGGGATGCTTTTATAGCTTACAACCTGGTTGAGGCATGGCTAGCATATCCCTTCGTCATGACAGTTACGATGGGTGCAATATCGGGAATTCCGAAAGAGCTCATAGAGGCGGCATACATAGACGGGGCAGGCATATTTACTAGGTTCAGGAAAATAACGCTTCCTCTAACCCTTAAGCCCATACTCTTCGCAGCAATTCTAACCACAGGAGCTTCGCTACAGGCCTTTATGGTTCCTCTACTGCTCAACAGCGGAGGACCAGCATCAACAATATCGCTGCCTGGATTCCCTTCAGCCTTAGGGAACACTAACGAGTTAATGGTGCTTTACGGATACAATAGGGCATGGCTTGATCAGCAATACGGACTGTCGGCTGCCACGTACTTGATTGTTGTAGGTATTCTACTACTCTATGCGGTGGTGTGGTACTATTTCATCTATAAGAGATCGGGTGGTAGCTATGGGTAAAGACTACCCCACCTTCAAGTTCTCGCACATGATGGGTAAAATAGTGTTAACGGTCACAGGGTTTCTAATTACTTTTATCCTACTGTACCCACCGCTCTATGTAATCCTGTCCTCTATAGTTTCTGGACAAACATTAATCACAAGCGTATGGGATATAATAGAGAGAGGATTCTCCCTTGAACACTATGTCGCCGCAGTAACTGACCCTAGATTCCTTACGGCTACCCTAATAAGTATTGTAGTAGCCCTGGTCAGCATAGCTGTTGCGGTGATAGTTATAACACCAGCAGCATACGCATTCTCAAGATTCACATTCCGAGGGAAGGATAGTCTTCTCCTTATGTATCTCCTCTTAAGTCAGGTTGGGGGAGGCTTTGGAATTGCCGCGGTGATAGCCCTCTATGTATTTCTACTGAAGCTGAATACAGCAGGACTCCCTGTAATAGGGAACCCGTTAATTCTTCCTTTAATATATACAGCAGGGGCGGTACCCTTCCAAACATGGCTCATTAAAAACTACTTTGATTCAATGCCTAGAAGTCTGGACGAAGCCGCCTTCATTGATGGTGCAGGTTGGAGAGATGTAATTTTCAGGGTAATACTTCCAGCTTCTAAGCCTGCATTGATAATAATCGCCATGTTCGCCTTCATGGGTGCATGGGGAGAGTTCATCATAGCAAGCTTCTTGAGAGTGGAGACTTTGGCGGCATACATATATGAAACCGCGACCGGGCAAACTATCTACTGGGGAGATTTCGCTGCCAGAACCTTACTCTTCGCTATACCTCTCATATTGTTATATGCGTTCTCCCAGAGGTACATAGGAGAAGCAATGAGGTATGGAGCAGGAAAGCTCTAAATAGCGTTATTTCCTTAACACA
>CAYOJG010000024.1:0-21064 GCA_964404265.1 uncultured Desulfurococcaceae archaeon
TTCGGAGGTATTGAGGAGGTGGAGCTGGGACCTAACGACTCTATCATTGTGGATAATTTCCACTTCGTAGGTATGAGCGACTCTATCAGGTGGAGTGTGAGGAAGTTCGGAGGCCTAAAATCATTCCTTTTAGGTGGTGAGGGAATAGTTATTGAGGCGAGAGGGCCTGGGAAACTTTACCTGCAGACGAGGTCTTTACCGCCGTTCGTGAGGGAGATATCTAAACTAATTAAGAAGTGATTAATGTTCCTTCTTCAATACTTTAAGAACTTTCTCAAGGATTTTCCCATGCTTTTCTTCTTCCTTCACTAACGTCTCCAGTATTGCGATCGCGCTGCCCACATCAATTAGGTTCTTAAGGTCTTCATATACCGCACCGACGTTGGCCTCCAGTGTAATATGGGTCTCGACCTCCTTGAGAAGGTCTCCATTAATGGTTTTGCCGTAGGTCCTCTCCCTCAAAGTCTTTATTCTCTCCAGAGCCATTACTAGGCCCCTAACAACCTCGGCATGAATCACTGAATCCTCCAAGATTGCCCGGAAGGAGTTCCTTAGAAACTCGTCCTGAGTCATCAGCATCAGCCTCTGGTATGCCGCTATCTCGCTTTCCTCATCCTCGAGAACTGACTTAAGCTGCTCTATTGCCTTATCGTAACCCTCCATGACACCCACCGACTAAATAATTCGTTATTAAGGATAAATATCAATGGCCCTACAGAAACTTTTCTTTTAACTCCGTTAGGATTATAGATACACACTCATCGACTTCACGAGTTTCAGTATTTATGTAAATATCGCACTCTTGAGGATCAGGGGCCTTATAAAGCTCTAAAACCTTTGACGCCTCACCTGAGGAGCCGCTATATATACCTTTAGAATCCCTCTGCCTGCACACCTCAGCAGAAGCATGAACACAGACCAAAACATTCGGAATGCCTCTTAATCCTTCACGAAACAACTCCCTAAGTTTCCGGGTAGGCATCACAGACGGAAGAAAAACTACAGTTCCAGTAAACGCAAGAAGCCTAGCCACCCAGAGAAGACCTTTAAAGACTGCCTCAATGTCTTCTCTCCTCCACCCCCTTGAAGGACTCACTGCCCTCCGGAAAGCGTACGGTTCAATCACTAAGGAACTTATCCCTTCTCGCCTCAACGCATCTGAAGCCACTGCAGCCAAAGTTGATTTCCCTGAGGAAGGAGGGCCAGTGAACCACACAACTAACCCTTTATCCATACGGCATTCCTCACATATGTGTAGAGGTCCTCATCCACTCACTCAACCTTTCCTTAATTATGGCTGAACAACCAAATACAGGCTCCTTCTGAAGAAGCAGGTCTATGGATGAGGAAGACCCCTTAACGATATCCTCCACCTCCCTGAAGCCCTGCCTATAATATCTCGCAGCCTGAAGCATTGTAGAGACGTGATCAGAAATCTTCACTATCTGAGACTCTATGGTTCGCCCCTCATTAAACTCCTTGATTAAACCCACATATTCATCCATTCGTAACTCATGTAAAGCCTCCGTCTCAAGCCTGCCCTCATCATTAATTCTGACCTTACTCCACTTAACAATGTCCCCCGTAACTGCCTCAGGCACATCGTGGAGGAGAGCCATGATTAAAACCTTCCCCAGATCTAGAGAGAATCCCTCCTTCCTGCATAGGCTGGCTAACTCCAGTGAAATTAAGGCAACTTCGAAAGAGTGTGAAGCAACGCTTTCAGCCACCGCATTAGGAATGCCTCTAAGCATCCATCCTGTCCTAGAGAGCCATTTAAGAGATGAAATCTTTTCCAGATCCATTAACACACCCAATAATTAATTCTGCAGGAATTAATGAGTGACTACGCCACATCAATGGGAATTACGTCTATAAGCCCGTCTTCAGTTACAACCTTCACCTTAACCCCATATATGCTTGAAAGTATATCCGTTTCGAGAAACTTCTTCACTGAACCGAAAAACACCGCCTTCCCACCTTTTAACGCCAGAACGTAGTCGCTGTAGGTTAAGGCAGGATTCAGCTGGTTTGATGCTATAAGAACAACCTTACCTGTACGCCCTAAGGCCCTCAGCTCTTTAAGAAGTCTGAGCTGATGTTTAATGTCTATATGGGAGAGCGGCTCATCCACTGCTATCACTGTAGAGCCTCTGGCTAGTCCACGTGCTAGGAGGGCTCTCGCAAGCTCCCCGGAGCTGACTTCCCAGAGCCTCCTGCTTAGAAGATGTTTAAGTTCGAGGATCTGGACGTATTTCTCTAGAAGGTCATGGTTAATTGAGTAGTCCGTGAGTATGAGGTCACCGATGTTCATTTCAGGCATTGCAGTTACTGTGGGCGGGACGTAGCTCACATACTTCCCTTTGAGTGCTAAGGAGAGGTTCCTTACCTCTTTACCTGAGATCTTCACGCTTCCTTCATATCTTACGATGCCTGACACAGCCTTAAGTAGTGTTGTTTTCCCTGCCCCGTTAGGTCCTAGGATAAGTGTAACCCCTTGCCCAACTCTTACGGTAACTCCATCTAAAGCAGTGAACTGCCCGTACCTCACCGTAACGTCATTTAACTTAAGCACGTTTCCTCATCCCCACAAGTATTGTTGCCAGGGCTGGCGCCCCTATGAGGGAGGCAATGATGTTTACCGGGAGATCCATGGGGAGAAATAGGTACTTTGCGATGCTGTCTGCTCCAAGAACTAGAAGGGAGCCCCCCATCAAGGCTATGGGGAGTACGTAGAGGCTTTCCCCGCTCTTAAGGAGCCTGCGGGCTAGATGTGGGGACGCTAATCCCACGAACCCTATGATCCCGAACCAAGCCACCGTTAGGGACGCGAGGAGTGCTGAAAGGAATGTTATCGTTCTTCTCAGAGATGAAGGGTCCTTACCCATATCCCTAACGAAATCGTCGCTGACCGTCAAAGCATTGAGTACACTGAAATTCATTAAAGCGTAAATTGTTCCGATTATTACAGCGCTGGCCACTGCTGCAACTTCCCAGACCGATGCTGCCACTAAAGAGCCTTGGCTCCAAGCGAAAACCATCTGTAGATTCTGGATGAACAGATATTGAGGAAGTATGGAGATAGAATAGAAGAATGTGCCTACGGCCACACCGGATAGAACTAGGGTTGTCGGCGTCATCCCTGCACGACCCGCTATATATAATGTTAGTGCGTAAGCACCTATTCCTCCAATGAGTGCCGCTACAGGCCTAGCTACACTCATTAATGCTGCTGAAATAGGGAGTGTGAAGGAAATAACTACAGCGAATAAGGCCCCGGAAGATATTCCCAGTAGGTAGGGATCACCTAGAGGGTTCCTTGAAGCTATCTGTATTAAGTATCCTGAGACTGCTAATGCAGCACCAACGGCAACCCCAGCTAACGCCCTCTGAACTCTGTACCTCTCTATACTTGATGATGAAGAAACAATATCTGAGAACCCCTTAACCAGAACATCAATAGGGTTCCTAATCTCAACACCAAGAGCTAGGTGAAGCATGAATACAGCGATAAGGGATAGAGCTATAAGGACAGTTACAGCGTAAAACCTTCTCCTCCTAAGCTTTATGTATTGTTCAACGGCACTTCCCATTCGCTATCCCAGATTCAGTGATAGCCCCCATCCCTCAATGACTGTCGAGTTTATCTCGTTAGGCACCTGTGTAATCCCGAAGGCCTCAGGGTAAAGAACCCTCGCAACAATAGCTATGGCTATGGCTGTCCTCGGCCCTGGCCTTACCATAAGGTCCTCCACACCTGCCGAGAAGACATATATCCTCCCATCGTGCACAGCCGTTATGTTCCCCCATCCCTGCCTTGAGGAAACCTTACTGATAAGCTCTTCCGCATTCCCGTAGTATCCGTAATTATAGTTGAGGAGTATTATGTCTGGATCCGCCGAAATTATTGCTTCAGGTGACGCAACGAAGTAGGCCCTCGACTCATTACTGAAGATGTTAATCCCACCCGCTATACTTAACACGTCGCTGAGGAAGGATGTGTTCCCAATAGTCCAGTAGTCAGGGAATATCTCGTAGTATACCTTAACCTGTTCACTGCCTGTCTGATTCATGTATTGAATCACCTTCTGATAGGTAGCTGTGATCATAGATCTCATCTGATTTACTAGCGTTACAGCCTCATCCATATGTCCGGTTACAGCCCCAAGAAGCAGAATATCGTTAAATATGTCGCCGATACTTGATTCCTTAAGCACTATGACAGTTATGCCCATTGATGAAAGCTTCTCAGCATACTTCTGCTGAAGCCCCGCATCAAGAAGGACAAGGTCGGGATTAAGGCTAAGTATCTCCTCAATATTAAGGGTGGCGTACCCACCTATTATCCTAATGCTTCCGTTATTAACCAAATCATTCACTTCAGGCGGGTAGTTCGAGAATTGGTCTACACCCACCACACTGCTTCCAGCCCCTATGCTAAACAGTATCTCCGTTATTGAGGGGGCGCCTGAAACAATCCTCTCCGGCTTCTTAGGTATGGTTACGGCGTTCCCCGAGGCATCTATCACTGTAACCGGGAATTTAGACTCCTCTATAGCTTTCTTGAGGTCGGTCAAAGAGGAGTTGAAGTCCGTAAACTTTGACTCAACATCCGCAAGCCTCCTACTCAACTCATCAATCCTTTCCTGCAGAGACGAAATCTGCTCAGCGGAGGAATTCATTCTAGAACCTAAGCTCTTAACACCTTCAGCTATCTCCTCGAGCTTACCTTGCTGAGAATTAATCAAGGATCTAAGCTCCTGAGTCTGCACATATGAGAAAACTAGAACCACCCCAGCTAAAATTAGGGCAATAAGCGCAATACCGAGAACTGTTGCACTTCCCTTAATCATCTTTGGATACCCTATCCAATGAAAGCAAACAGACACTAAAAAAGATTACTTTCCAATAAAGAGATACACACAAAAGAATGCCTTAACTGTTTCTTAATCAGGGAAAACACGCATCTTGTTTCCATCTACCTCAGCATACACCTCTAGATAGTCACCTAGCCCGCTTGTACCTATCTTAGGCTTAAGAACGGCCTCAATCTGGAATAGCCCGGCCTTATCATTCATTAATACCTCGATCTTCGCCGGGACACCGTCCCCAGGTCCTAGAAGAACTTTCCTAATACTTATTGCTGACACAGCATGCATGTCAAGCTTCCCCAGCCTGTAAGGTATTCGGGCCCTGCCCTCAGCCATATCGGTCCCGTCAGAGACCGTCACTATGCCTGCCTCAATAGTTAATGCCTTCGTATGCATTTCCGTAGCATATATGGCATGCATAATTTCCTGTCGAAGCAGGTACTTCCTCCTCCCTATGTCAGGGATTATTTCAGGAAGCAGCCTGTCAAGAATGTCTTTAGATATGAGGGCACCGATCAACTCATGGTTATCCCTGTGCACTGCATTACCTACATCGTGAAGATACGCAGCCATAAGGACAATTAGTTTAGCCTCCTCAAAATTCCTAGCTGTGCCGAACCTCAGGGTAGATGGCTTAACCCCCCTCTCCGTCAGGAGATCGAACAGCTCTAGAGCCGCACCGCTCACTATCCTAGCATGAACTATTCCATGATCGTTGTATCTAAGCCTCCCCACAGCCATAATATTGGACATCTTTATCAGTTCCTGAACCTCGTCATCACTCTCAAGGAGCTCGAAAGCCTTCTTCAAAATTTCGGACTTAGCCACATGCTTCTGAATCAGTGTAGGCGATATAGTTATCAACCCGCTCACCGCAAAATAACCCTAAACAAGCTAAAATCGTTTTAGTCAGCCGAGGATAATTAAATCACCGATCCTTTCGGCTCTTCCTCATCATCCCGAAGAAACTTCCGCTGAAGCATTAATTTGGTTTAGGGAAAATGATTAATGGATGAGGAAAGAAACCGGGACTGAAAACAGATGATGTTCCTAGACCAGCCTGATCAAACCCTGCTTTGAACAGCTTTTTCAACCTCTTCACGAAACCTTGTCTTCTCGGTTGGAGTTACCTCGATTGCCTGGGCGTTAACTACGAGCCAGTGTCCCCCGTTCCGAAGGTATGGTTCTGGTTTTCTCCAGTAATTAATTAAAGTGATTTCGTATTCTGGAGGCAGGATATTCTTGAGGATCCCTGCAGTCTTGGAGGCATACACGTAGGAGATGTAGCAGGTTGGTGTGTAATATATAACCGCTTTTCCAGCTTCTTCGACCGGTCTGTATTCACTGAATGGTGAGGACCAGTAAGTCCGTAGTTTCTCACCATACCATTCGCAGGACCCGTGAAGCTGTAGATAGAGATCCTCTTCATTTCCTTTGGGAATCCTGCGAAAGCCAAGCCCCTGAAGAAATGATGCCTGCGGAATGTATTCACCTGTGTTAAATGCGTGTGTAACTATGTAGTCATAGGGGGCCGCTTTTTCTGCGTATTGAATTACTGCCTTAATTAGAGCCTTACCTATCCCTTGCCGCTGATATCTTGGGTTCGGGTTATATATGCATTGAAGATAGAGTGATCTTTTCATGTTTCTCATTAAAGGATCCTCCCATGCAGGGTAGTGAATTGTTAGCGCCACTGGCTCCTTATTTACGAAAGCTATCTTTCCAACACTACCATAATTCCTAATAATATTCTTAGCCCAGTTTTCCATGACTTTCTTTCCTTCATCAACAAGACTAGGAACTTCCCCGAAAGGACATATCCCTGTAACCTTATGGAGGGTCTCCTCATTAACTTCCTTTATCTCTAGGTTCAGCCTGAGAACCCAAGTAAACTTGTTAAGAGAGGTATTAACTTAAACTCTCGAACCACCTGATAATTTGGTTAGGGATTGAATTTGGGTATACCGAAGGAAAGAATTGAGAGAGGGAAGAAGCTGTGGAGGTATGAGAGAGAAAACCTTGTCAACGGCCTATTAGTTGCTGCAACCATCCTCACCCTCTCGGCTGCTCAAGCACTCCTAACAGAGTTCCATCCCCTTATCTCCGCATCCAATATATGGCTCTTCATCTGGGTAAATAACTCGATAGTTTCCCTAGTCTTCTATGTTATAACATGGTTCATCAGCTTCGGGTCGTCTGTAGCTGCAGAAAGATGTGTTAAGGTATGGACCTTTGACTGTAGGCTTTGGAGAAGAATTAGAGGCAGACTCATGCTTCAAGGGTTGGGTGTGTACGGCATACTTATGCCTTTTATGATCCTTCACTCCATGAGAACATACTCAATAGCCCCATGGTTCGGGGTTATTTACGGGCTGGAAAATGTCTACGGCTTCTTCGAGCTTGCCGGCTTTCTGATGGCGTCCATCGCGGGTCCCTACACAACTAAGCATAAAGTATTGGGAATATCGCTACTTACTGGCGGGATACTCCTACTCCTCTCAGGGGCCTTCCTGGAATCCGTCCTCCCACTACCTTAAACAGATGTTCAGATTCTTTCGCATTGTCAAATAGTAATTTTAAGTCCTTCCACATTATTATATGGGTGCTTCGTTGATAGATACTAATGATGTTTTGATGTGGCTGAAAAAACGGAAGGAGTGCTTCGTGAACGCTCGGAAGGTTGCTAAGAAGTTTAAGATCAGCACTAAGATGGCTGGCCACATCCTGAGCAAGCTCAAGCAGGAGGGCTACCTGAACATCCATATTAAGAGAAGGGGGAGATTCATTGTATATAAGGTTAATAGGAAGAGAATCAATACTGCATCCCTCAAGAGATTTGTTTCAAAGGGGAGGGGAAGGAGCTACTCCCCTAAGGCATCACTATCTGGATCAAAGAAAGGGAGGTTCTAACCATCATAGCCCCTTCCAGACACCCTAGGGAAGGGGACATAGCCCTGCTCAGGGATGGTTCGCTATGGATGGTTAAGGGCTGTTACCATCCTGAGGCTGGAGTTATTGCTATACCTAGAGTTCATGAAGGAAGGAAAATGAAGAGATTGAGTGAAGCAATGAACATTGTGGAGAGGTACTATTCCTTTATGAAGAGGTATGTTCCTGAGATAGGAGAGGTGGCTCCAGTAGTTCCAGTTGATTGGATAGCGGAGATTAAGCATGTTTCTCAGAAGCCTTGCTCTGATCTCTTAACTCCTCTTCATGAAAAATGTAGGGAACTCATCAATATTTTGAGGGAGAGGTGTGGCCTTGAATGCGGTGTTTCTGGAAGTTTACTGGGGGGTTACTGGAGGGAAGGCTCGGACATAGACCTAATCTGTGAAGAGACTGGAGGGCCTGCAGGCAGCTGTCTCCGAAGGCTTAGGAGTGAAGGAATACTTAATCCCATGCTTCCAGCGGTATTCGAGAAGGAGATTCATGAAGTATCTGAGGTGGTTAGTGAGGGTTATATGCGGCGCTTGGCCGCTTCACGTCTCACTCAAGGTGTTTTCGAAGGATTTCCCTACACCATCAGGATCCTGAACTGTCGGGGCGAAGAACCTTACCTCGGCCCCTACCTCTGGAGGATGAATGGAGATTTCCTAATACGTGTGGACTCTTCAAGCTACACAACCCCCTCCATCTATGAGATCACTGTTATTCGTCCCCATCTCCGAACAGGTTTAAGGACAGTCCTCCTCTCTTATAGGGTGCGAATGGCTGAGCTTGCTGAAGGCACAGTTATTGCTGGGAAAGGTGTGCTTAAGGTAGGTGAGAAGGTGTCTGTCCTTTCATTCGATACCCCGGATTCACGGGTTTACTGGGTGGTTAAGTAGTTACTCCGTTTCACTTATATGCCTCTAATCTTAAAGAAAATCAGCACGGCGGTGTTTAGAGGTGTTACGTGATGGATGTGAAGAGGAAAAGGGTTAAGGCATACGTGGATGCCTTAAGCGAACTGATTTTATCTCAAGAACCTTCACGCGAGAAAGCAACCGAATTAATCAAGTCACATCTGGACCACGCAGGGATCGAACCTTTTAGGGGAGCTTCAAAACCTGACGACATTTACGAGAAGGAACTGATAAGTCTCTACATTATCGGGACAAGAGGGTTGGGAATAAGTGACGATTTTAAGGAGGTTTTCGATACTGTATTCCCCACGGAAAGAAAGTATGAGGAAATACTTAAGATGATTAATTCGGACCTCCCAGACTCCGAGGTTAGGGAAGCCATTAAGGAGATCATTCCAGATATAAGTGAAAGCGATATAGCTAAAATACTTAGATTCGCTCTCACTCTCTACTACCTAGACTTTGAGCCTTACGAATACATGATTAAAACTATTAAGAGGCTGGCAGAGATACTCCCTGAACATGAGGACACCATCAGAAGGTTCACGAAGTTCTTTGTGGCTGTTAAGCTAGCGGAGGAGGTTGCGAACGGGGCTATAAGGAACAGGGTTGAGAAGGAGATAAGGAAGCAGGTAATCTCCCTGGAGACAGGAATATCTAAATCCACACCGTCAGATAATTATGTGGCTAAGGTCGCTGCAGTAACCCATAACATACCTGAGCGTACGCTCCGCAACATATTCGGGAATTCTGCCAATAAGAGAAATAGAGTGTCCGAGTCAAGCAAAGTTAAGCTTTAAAAAGCTCATGAATTTGGTATGTGGTGCGTTGAATGCTGAAGGCGATAGTTGAGGCCGTATACCTGGCTAAGAAAGGGAGAGAAGAGATACTGGTAGAAGTGCTGAGAACCCCAAGCGGAAAATCGTTTGTGGCTGTACACAAAAACTTCGAAGGTAAATACATCACCGAAGAAGGAGATGTGAAGGAATGGGATATCTTCGAGTTAGAAGGATTCAAAGACGTTAAAGACTCGCCAGTGGAGTATGAGTCTCTCCCGGTGGATGTTAGGAGGGCTATATCTTCAGCCTTCCGCTACTGAATCTCTGTAAAGTGCTTTTCTTGCTTTATTCTTAAACATATGTCTAAACAAGGGGCAAATACCTCATAACCTTAATTATTCCCGTATCTAAACACACACTCGGTGAGGTGCTGTGATGCCGACAACTAAGCTAAGACTTAAGATGGTTGCGACGCTTGCAGGAATAATATCTGTTTCTACCCTCATATTTACTGCAATCTTCATGGCGATAGGCGGCCCAGGATCTAACCTCACCTACTTCGCGATGTATTCCCTCGGATTTGTTATTTTCATTCACTTCATTCAGTGGTTGCTGGGGCCCTACATCATTGAGGCAATCTATAAGGTCAAGCCTCTTGAAGATGGTGCTTACTCATGGCTGAGGAATATCGTGGAGAACCTAGCGTTAAGGTCTGGTCTAGGGGCCGCTCCACCTATCATGGTCTCAAATATTGATGTTCCGAATGCGTTTGCTTACGGTAACGCTATAACTGGTTATAAGGTGGCGGTAACTAGCGGCCTCCTCAAGAACCTCCCCCCAGACGAGGTGGAGGCTGTTCTAGGTCATGAACTCGGCCACATAAAGCATAGGGACGTCGAGTTAATGATGGTTATTAGCATTATTCCAGCCTTAATGCTGTGGCTTGGGCGCGTCCTTATGTGGTCAGGCATGTTCGGGGAGAGGGATAGAGGAGGTTACACGGCTTTAGTCGGGATCGCTGTTATTGCTTTGTCTTTTGTCTTCAATCTCTTCGTGCTCTACGTTAGCAGGTTGAGGGAGTATTACGCTGACAGCCATTCCGCGGCAGTAGTTCCCGATGGGGCCACTAAGCTTCAGCGGGCCCTCGCAAGAATTATGCTTGTTTCAGGAGAGCTGAAGAAGGTCGCACCAGAAGCCATCGCTTCTTCAGGGAAGCTTAAGGCTTTCTTCATCGCTGACCCTGAAGAGGGCCTCGTTATTAGGCATCCTGCCAACATAGACGAGGTGGTTGAGTGGATTAAGTCTCAGGAACGGCTCCTACCGGTAGAGGCGTTCTCGACGCATCCAGACCCTGCTAAGAGGCTAAGGTTTCTCGATAGGTTTAAGAATGTTGAGCCTTACTAGCCCTCCCGAACCTTCTCACATAGAATTTTATGCCTCCGTAATCAACCTCCTGCAGCACACCTTCCCGAAGAAGCTCATCAACTACCTCCCATCCTTCCCCGGCCTTATCCAGTATCTTCTGGACAGCCTCCTTTCTGAGCGGGTGTACAGCAGCTATACCCGCAATCTCATCTTTAACGCTTCCTGCAGCAGTGAATTCAGACCCTTCATACTGAATTAGGAGCTCGGCCTTAATTCCTGCCTCAGCAAAGATTTGGTAGGCGGTATTCACAACGTCTTCACTCGAAGGCTTAACCCAAGGTTCCGCAGGGGGACGTGTAGGAACAGAAATATATGCTTTAATGGGTCCCAGCTTCCTTAAGTAGGATGCTACTGCAGCTACCTCATCAGGAGAATCATTCACCCCCTCCACTAGCATAGTCTCTGTATTTAGTTCCCCTCTGTAATACTTAGAGAAAATCTCTAAGCCTTCAAGTATTTTATCTAGGAGGAGTTCCTTATGAGGCCTGTCAATCCTTCTCCAAGTGGAAGGCCTTACAGAATCAACCTTTAGCGACACCCAGTCAGCTTCCATTAGATCATTCCGAACCTCCTCCATCCAGAGAAGTGATGCGTTAGTTATTACAGCAACCCTAAGCCCTACAGCCTTTAATGAATGTATTTCCTTACCGATATTAATGTCAAGTGTTGGCTCACCATCTGGAACGAAGGTAACGTAGTCTACAGCACCCCCCTCCCTCAACACATTATTCACTCTGCGGGAAACCTCATCAACAAGTGTTTCAGGGTCGTAGAAAGCCCTTCTCTGAATAGTTAAGTTAATTGTGCGGCCCAGCTGGCAGTAGATGCAGGAATACGTACAGGTCTTAGGCGGTATGTTATTTATGCCCAGACTCCTGCCAAGCCTACGTGAGGGAACAGGCCCGAAGGTTAAGGAAGTCTCCATCTTTACTCTCCATGTAGCAAAGGAAAAGACAAGAAATAAGGATACTAGATGCCATAAATGTCACATTAGTAAAGGGTTTCTAAAGGCGTGTAAACCTTAGCAGGCATGTAGGGAAGCACGTGCCTAGTGGTCTTAGGCGGGAAAACCTTTCCCGCCTCAGCCGTACGCATAACCTCCATTTTGGAAACAGCCCGCCTCAGGAGAAGGTAGTTTATTTCACCGCTTCCTAAGTCTGCCAACCCGTCCTCCACCAGACCGTACCAGATGAGGAGTATATGCCCTTCGCGGTTGAGTTTATCTAGAAGAGATGTGATCTTCCGCTGTTCCTCTATATCTCCCCCCACCTTCAAACATTTCCCTTCAGCATCAAGAATTATGAAGGCTACATCGCCCTCAACAAGCCTCTGTATTAAATTCACTTGGGCTGGACACTCCACTATCCTCAGATCGAGGTTCTGAAGGCTTTCCATAAACACACCTCCATGATCCGAGACCCCGGGATACCATGTGTACACCTTCACTGAAGGATCAAAGTAATCAATTATTATGGACGGGACCTTCCTTGCTCCGAGCTCCTTAAGGGCTGCCCATCTATGATGACCGTCAACGATGAGGTAACGACCTTCCAGACTCGTGGGGGCGACAATTATAGGTATATCGACCGCATCAATGCTCTTAAGGTATTTCACAAGATCGTTAAGCCTCTCAGTCACTATCTCCTCATGTGGTAGGAGAGAGTCGATAGGAAGCATCACAGGCGCTACTTTCTTCTCCGGTATGTTATACTTCGGCACCTTTATCTTAACTCTCAAAGACAATAAGCATCACCGGGCAGGACCCGTAAATTAAGGTTGAGGAATGCTAAAAACGAATTCTTAACAAGTTCCAGTAAAAATTTGTGGTTAAAACCATTATTTTTCAGCAGATTTTTTCAAGTACTCAATTATTTTTTCAGCTACCTCAATCCCTGCCCTTGCCTGACCTTCCTCAGTCGATGACCCTATGTGGGGTGTTAAGACAACGTTATCCAGCTTTGTTAATGGATGTGCCTCAGGCAGCGGTTCCTCCTCATATACATCTAATCCTGCCCCCGCTATCCACCCCTCAGTCAGGGCCTTAACCAAAGCTTCCGTATCAACAACAGCCCCCCTAGAAGTATTTATGAGGATGGCATCATTCCTCATCAGCTTAAGCCTTTCCTCATTTATCATGTGTCTAGTGGCCGGTATTAGAGGTACATGAAGCGTTACCACATCCGCCTCGCGAAGAAGGTCTTCAAGATCCCGGTACTCTGCGTTAAGACTCCTTACAATATCCTCAGGAGGCTTCACCACGTCGAAGTAAATAATTCTCATACCGAAACCTTCATGAGCTATCTTAGCAACTTCCCTACCTATCCTGCCGAAACCTACTACACCGAGGGTCCTTCCCTGCAGCTCCCTGCCAAGACACTGCTTCTTAACCCATCTTCCCTGCCTCATATTGCGGTCAGCGTACGCTATTTTCCTATAGACAGCCAGCATTAAACCTATAGCTAACTCAGCTACAGCCCTAGTAAGTGAGCCCGGAGCATTAACCACCTCTATGCCGAGCTCCTTAGCCGTTTCCGTGTCTATATTATCTAGACCTACACCGGCCCTCCCAATGATTTTGAGTCTCGTGCCCTCCCTAATCACTTCCGCAGGAACCTTAGGCTTGCTCCTAACTATTAACGCATCAACATCCTTCACAAGCTCCTTAAGCCTCTCAACGGAGGGGTACTCCTCGTAAACTATTTCGAAGCCTGCCTTTTCCAGGAGCTCGAGAGCTTTCTTATGAATAGGTGCAGCCACCAATACCTTCATTTTAACCACCTCTCAACTCCTTAATCACTTGCTCCAAGTTAGTGAGCATTTCCTCAATTATTTCTTTAGGCATATAACCCATATGCCCTATTCTGAAGGTCGTTTCCTTAAAGTCTCCGTATCCCTTAGCTAGCTCAAAGCCCCTGCCCCTCATCCTTTCATAGACTTCCAGCCCATTCACGCCGGGAGGTGTCTTAACACAGGTAATAGTTGGGGATTCATAGCCCTCCCTAGCTAGGAGGCTTAGCCCCATCCTCCTCACGCCAGATCTAATCATCTCAGCCCTCTCCTCATACATCCGCAGCCAAGCGTACTTACCTCCCATCTCATCCATTATTCTCAGAACAACATTCATACCTATTATCTGAGGTATGGGCGGTGTTGAAGGGGTTGAGGACTGCTTGCTCTGATACTTTACGTAGTTCAGTATATCGAAGTACCATCCCCGGCCCTCAACGGTTTCTGCTTTCCTCAATGCTTCCTGACTGAATACCCCTATCGCCAGACCTGGAGGTAGGCCGAAGGCTTTCTGACTGCTTGAAAACACTGCGTCAAGCCCCCACTTATCGAATTTTATGTCGGCAGCACCCATAGCTGAAACAGCATCCACGAAAACAAGCTTACCGTGGGACTTAGCTACCGAGGCAAGTTCCTTAAGAGGGTTAAGAACACCCGTACTCGTCTCGTTGTATGTGATGGTTACCGCCTCCACATCAGGGTTCCTCCTCAACGCGTCATCAAGTTCTTCAGGCAGTACAGGCTCGCCCCCACGCTTCTCAAGCGTTACAGCCACCCTTCCATTACTCTCCACGACTTGGCGGTACCTCTTACCGAAAGCACCGATTATCGTTACCAGCACCTTACCGCCCGGCCTAACGAAATTCCTTACAGTTCCTTCCATAACGCCTGTGCCGCTACTCGGGAAGAGTAGAACAGTGCCTTCCTCTACCTCCAAGAATTTTGAAAGCCTCATAACTGTATCTTCGTGAAGCGCTCTATACTCCTTTGATCTATGGCTGAACATTTGAAGCCGCATAGCCTCAAGAACTTCAGGGAAGCAGGCCACTGGCCCTGCCGTGAAAAGCTTCATCGGGCGAGGCCAAACGAGCTTACTAACATCTTCCACAACCCTAGAATATTTCATGTCCGTAATTTCGATCACCCACAATAATTATGTGTTCATGGTTAAATCCTTCCCGGAACCATCTATTTATTGCTCCCACTCAGTAATTCATGGGATAAGGTTTGGTATCACCAACCCTGAACATTAAGGAGACGGTTAAAGGGCTTCTTGGAGAGAAAGCTTTCGCCTATATAGCTAGGGCCCGAAGGCTTAAGGAAGAAGGGAAAGACGTCATCAGTTTCGGGGTAGGTCAACCGGATGTCCCTACCTTTGACCACATAGTGAACGCAGGGATTAAAGCACTGGAGGAAAGGTTCACAGCCTACACTCCTGCGGAAGGTATTGCTGAGCTCAGGGAGGCTGTGGCGGAGTACCTCAACACAAGGTATGGAAGCGACGTGGAGCCTGACGAGGTACTAATCACTGTGGGGACTAAAGGGGCAGCATTCCTAGCGCTTTCATCCTACCTCAAACCAGGAGATGAAGTGATAGTTCCTGAACCCACCTACCCCGTTTATTCGGAGGCCTCACGTTTCCTTGGCGCTAAGCCACGTTACGTACCTTTAAAGTGGCTGGGTGAGGAGAAGGGGTTCAGGCTTGACCTAGAGGCTATAAAGTCCTCAATCAGCCCGAGAACTAAGGCAATAACTATTATTAATCCCCACAACCCGACAGGCGCTGTGTTTAGCCCTCAAGAATCCGAGGAAATAATGAATATTGCGAGAGAAAATAACCTGGTGGTGGTGGTCGACGAAATCTACGACAACTTCATATACGATGACACACCATTCAAGTCATTCATATCATTCCCAGACTGGAGAGACTACGTAGTCTATTCAGGAGGGTTCTCCAAAACCTTCTCAATGACCGGTTGGAGGGTCGGTTATCTTGTCGTAAGGAAGGAAGTGGCGAGAAACCTGGTTAAGCTTGCAGTAAACATCTGGTCCTGTCCCCCATCATTCTCGCAGAAGGCAGCTATAACTGCGTTGAGAGGGGACTGGAGACCTGTGAGGGAGATGGTGGAGATGTTTAGAATGAGAAGAGACACTATGGTGAGGGAGCTTAGGAAAATCCCGGGATTCAAGGTTTGGAAAGGCAGGGGAGCCTTCTACCTCTTCCCCAACGTTAAGGAGGTTCTGGAGGAAACGGGCCTAACTGTCGAGCAGTTCGCGGATAAGATACTGACTGAGAAGTATGTGGTTGTGTTGCCGGGAACAGCATTCCCTGATAAGGCTGGCTCCCACTACCTTAGATTCACTTACGCGATAGATGAGGAAAGAATTAGGGAAGGGGCTGAGAGAATACTTGAGTTAGTTAGTGATCTCCTACGGAAGTAAATAAATAGCTCTGAACATATCTTTAGTGAGGATGAGGAAAGCCGTCGCTACAGATCCTTAATGAAGACAGAATCCCCGTCTGACTTTTATGTCAGAACCACTCTCTTAACCCTGTATTTCGGTCTAGGCCTTGAGGACTCCCTTATGAAGTTCTTTATCGCTAACCTAATTATGTCAGATCTGTTCATACCTGTCTTTATTGCGTACGTGTCTAACTGCTCCAGAAGCCTTTCCGGGAGCTTAAAGGTAACTACTCTCACGACTATCCACCGCTTTAACTCAGCGGATTTAACTATACTTAAACTATTCTGGAATGTTTTTCCATAGGGAGGGAGTTAGGTGAAAGTATTACTAAACATGCTTAGGTATTCCCATTAATGCATATCTAAATAATTGGTTATGTAATACCCTTCATAGAGAAGCTTCTTCCTTATTTTGTCGGGCCTGTCAGTTATTATGCCATCTACACCCATTTCTGCCAAGTGGGCTGCCTCATCCTGATCATTAACTGTCCAAACAATCACCTTTATTCCGTCCTTATGGAGGTCTTCGAGAAGACCCCGGTCGAGTGCAGTGTGCTTAACTGTTGCTGCATCCGCTTTGCAAAGTCTTACCTCTGTCGCAGGGTCTATGAGTTTCTCTTGAAGCGTTGCCGAAGTAAAGATATTGCTGCGGAGCTTCTTTAGTTCCTTAAGGATGCGGTGATTTGTTGACGAGAAGTAGTAGCTTATGTGTTTATTGTCGGGGATTTGATTAAGAAGTTCTTCTGCATCTATTTCTCCCGCAATATCTATCATCACTCCTCTGAAGCCATCCAGTCTCTGAAGATATTCCTTGAGAGCCATTGGCGGCAGCAGAGGATCTCTGTAGAAAAAGAAGTAATCGATTCTTGAGAATGCTTCACCGATAGGTGTGGCACGCTTTATGTCGTTCGGTCCGTGTATGACCTTGATCTCTTGATTAATTCGCCTCACGTCTATCTCTATGATTCCTGTCTTAACGGCTCTGTAGAACCTAAGTATTCTGGATGAGTTTGCTCTATGCCCAATTACTGCTATCTCCTTCATTAGGGGCTTCACTTCTTTTGCTCATGCTCGAAAAGTTCCTTAAGCTTCTCCATATCCTTCTCTCGAACAAGGAGAAGGACTTCATCACCTGGTTTTAGTTCGAGATCTCCTTCAGCCTCAAGATATTCGTTTCCTCTGAAAACTGCACATACCTTAACGTGTGGCGGGATGTTTAGCTCAGATAGCTTAGTTCCTCCTAGAGCCCCTCCCACTGTCGCGACATAGAACTTTACATCGCCCTTGAGGACAGGTGTGACGTTAGATTCCTGCTGCCCGAAAACCCTCTTCATAACTTCTGAAGCTGCGAGGCTTGTGGGAACTATTATGTCCTCGAAACCTAGGCTTATTGCTAAGGATTCATACCCTACGTCTTCAAGAAGAATTGTTACTTTCCCAGCACCCATATTCCTTGCAAGAAGCCCTATCAATATATTGTCCTTATCATGGCCTGTAGCTGCAACAAGCCAGTCCACCTTGGATAGGTCAATATTCTTCAAGGTTTCGGGGTGTGTAGCATCCCCGTTAATTACGGCGCAATCCATCTCCTCCGATAGCTTCCTGGCCCTCTCAGGGTCCTTCTCAATAATCGTTACGTCATGCTTCCTCTTAATTAACTCAGTAGCGAGAAAAACTCCGAAATCGCCGCCGCCAGCAATTATGACCCTCAACCTAACCTCCACATAGATAATTCATCCACTAAATAAGAACTCACTTCCTCCCCAAGAGCTTACCAACAGCTATCAGGACTGTGAGGACCTCAAGCCTCCCAAGAATCATGTCCAGAATAAGTGTTAGCTTAACCCACCACACCATACTCGGCGCCAATGCCGAGGTCTGAAGCCCTACAGTCCCTAACGCAGAAGCTGAAAGAAATAGAGAATCACTTAATCCATACCCGCTTACCGCCATCACAGTTAATGAGATTATCAATGTCGCGGCGTAGAGCAGTATGAGGAGTATATGGGAACTGACTTCTTCCTCATGGAGAGCAATGCCCCTAACCTTAATGACATTGACAGCACCTTCCGGCATCAAGTAATTCTTCACATTCCTCCCCAAAGCCTTCAAAGCAACTATGAGGCGAAGCTGCTTAAACCCACCGCCAGTTGAACCTATTGATGCGCCTGCAAGCATCAGGAACACTAGAACAACCTTGAATCCGTCGTTAAGGGAATCCATGGAGACAGTGGAGTACCCAGTTGTTGTGGCTGCAGAAACTACCTGGAAAACAATGTCGAAGCCTCCCAGCGATTTTCCCCATCCTAAGACAGATAAATATGCCAACACCCCAGACAATATGAGGAGAATTATGAACGATATCGTCTGGGAGTTGAAGAGTATTTCACGAAACCTCCTCATCCTCCACGCTCTATAGTATAGGGTGAAGCTCTGAGCGCTGAGAAACATGAAGACAATCGCGGCCGCGTTCGCTGTAGGCGTTAAGCCTTCGGAAGTTGAGAAGCCTCCTGTAGACACAGTGGTTAAGGCATGTATCAGGGATGAGTACGGTGACGTGCCAAGAATTAAGTACGTGGCGAAGAATAATGCAGTGAATACCCCGTAAATAACTGAAATTCCTGTCGCTATGGAGCGGACGCTGGGCATATCCATATCCTTCTTGATATGTATTGAGAACAGTCTGTGGGAAGCTGTTCCCGGACGGATCAGGAAAGATAGAGTTATCACCACTATCCCTAACCCACCGACCCATTGAAGAAGGGCTCTAGCGAAAACGAACGTCAGCGGTAATTCACCTCCATACATCGTAAGGCCTGTCGTTGTTATCCCGGACACGCTTTCGAATAGGGAGTCCCATGGATCCAGCCCCGCAGAAATCATTATCCCTGCATTTACGAGGGCAGGAATGAGGAAGGAGGCTAAAGCAACTACAGCAGCTTCGCTGAGCTGTAGGGTTTCCCAAGACCCCCTCCTATACAGATAGATTCCGAGACCTGTTAAGGCGGCGGCCGCAAGGAAGTAATGGATCCAGAATGGTTCTAAAAGAATAAGGGAAGCAATTCCAGGAACGGCGAACATTAAACCCATCATCAGCAGCACTATACCGATGTAGTACGTTAGTTTCCCCACCAAAACCACTACCTAAAGGTTTAGGTGTTAAGAAGAAAAAACTTCCGTTAACGCTGAAGATCCTCTACGAGCCTAAGTAAGGCCTCCTTACCCCCGTCCAGTATCGGGTTGCCGTGTGAAGGCATTATATGCCTGAATTCAAGGGCCGAGAGCTTCTGGATGGAGTCCCTGTTCATAGCGGGATTATCTGAATACTTCTCAGGTATTTCCTTGAGCTCGCCTCCTTCCTCATAGAGCAAATCGTCGGTGAAGAGCGCACCCGAATTCAGGTCAAGCAGGCAGATAGTGCCGGGTGTGTGGCCCGGAGTGTGTATAATTCGGAAACCCTTGAATACATCACCGTCCTTAAGCTTATGCTTGACAGAAGCGTCTATAGGCTTACCAGACATCATTGAAGCAACTCTCAAAACAGCATCCGCTTCGCCCTCATGAGCCGCTATATCAGCTACGGTGAGCTCAAGCAGTTCTGCAAGACCGCCCACATGATCTGTGTGTGCATGAGTAATTATTATTGTGGAGACGCTTTCAGGAGCAACCCCTAAATCACTCATGTATCTCTTGACAACATCCCCAGCCCCTGGAAGACCGGCATCAATCAGTATGAACTCATTCTCCCTCTCCACTAGGTAGATGTTAGCGTACTCAACTCTTATGAGGTGTATACCGTTGAGCACCTTCAAGCAGAACCCCGAAATAATGTGGAGGTTTAAGTAATAAAGAAAAATCAGTCTTTCCGGTTTGAAAGCTCCTTATCAAGCATGTAGAGACCATGCGGAGAATCCTTAACCATCTTCACCTTAGCAAGAAGCTCACTAGAGATCTTCTCCTCCTCAATCTGCTCCTCAATAAACCACCGCATCAAATGCTCAACTGTCTTATCATTAAGCTGCTTAGCCAAATCATCAAGCTTGTAAATCGCTATAGAGTTCTCCACCTCGGCCTTATAGAAGTCCTCAACAAGCTCAAGAACATCCTTCCACTCCTGCTTAGGCCTAGGAATGCTCTCGATAAGGACGCGCTGGCCCCGATCATTTAGGAAATCATAAATCTTCATCGCATGTTCAAGCTCCTCCTTAGCCTGCACCTTAAAATAGTTAGCAAAACCTGAAAGATTCCTGTAATCCAGATATGAAGCCATCGATAGGTATAGAAGAGCATTATAAAGCTCCCTATTAAGCTGCTTATTCAACTCCTCAACAAGCTTAGGTTCCATATTACTACCCTTTAACATAGTTAAAGAAAGAATATAAATGTTTCTAAAAACTAACGAAAAAATATTAAAAACAAATAAATGAATCCAAATCTTTAACCAACCTCCATAAAAATAATTCATCCACTGCGCAGAATTTCCATAATTAAATCTACTGAACTATTATCATATAGCGACGTATATATTGATCTTACTGGAAATTTTCTATTCTATATTAAATATTTTTTATATATTTATGAATAATTTTTATATGGGGATGTACTTTGGGCTGGGAGCCCAAAATCCCCGTAAATCAGGTCTTCGAGCTCCGTTATAGAACAATAGACTACTTCGGTGTTGGCGCTGTCCATAAGATTGGAGATATACTTAACTCCCTTAAGGAAAAAGGAATTACTAGTATTCTCATAGTCACGGATTCTAAAGTGTATAAGGTTACTGGCGCTTGGGACATTATCAAACCAGCCCTAGAGGAAAGAGGTTTCAGGTACTCAATCTATGAGGGTGTAGTCCCTAATCCAACAACGGAGAATGTTGAGGAAGGCCGCAGAAT
>CAYOJG010000025.1:0-14238 GCA_964404265.1 uncultured Desulfurococcaceae archaeon
TTACCCATTGATGCAAGTCACCGATATTTTCATGCTTGATCTAGATGTCGCGTTGGGAGGTATGGATCAAAGGAGGGCCCACGTTCTTCAGAGGGAGATAGCGGAGAAGCTGGGGAGGAAGAAAGTTGTTGCGATACACACACCTCTAATACCGTCGCTGAAAGGAGTGGGGAGAATGGATATAGGTAAATCAAAGGATGAGGTGCTTGCAGAAGCAAAGATGAGTAAGTCACGCCCCGAAACCACGATATTCGTGATTGATAGTGATAATGAAATAAGGGATAAGATAAGGAAGGCTTACTGCCCTCCGAAGGTAGTTGAAGATAATCCTGTGTTAAGCCTAGCTAAGCACCTGATCTTCAGAGATATGGAGGTTGAGTTCACTATTGATCGGCCTGCTAAATTCGGCGGACCGCTGACAGTCTGGAGATATGAGGAACTCGAGAAGATTTACAGAGAGGGATCGCTGCATCCTCTGGACCTCAAAAACGCTGTAGCTAACTACCTGATAGAATTAGTCACTCCGATAAGACAGAAGTTGCTTTCCTCAAGGAAATCAATCGAAACTATTGAGAAAATAATGAAGTCAATTAGTAGATAAGATGTTAACCAGGGGTGACCCTCCCCACATCATTACCTCCCGAGACACGGGAGCTTCAGTGGGGCCATAATAAATCTTCTTTTAGGGCTTATTAATTCTCCCACTTCCAAATCTCCGAGTCTTCAGAATGACGTCAGGAGACTCGAGCTCTCTTATTCTTCTCTCAAGCTCTTCGTTCTTTAGTTGCAACTCTGACATAAGCTGCTCCATAATAAACAGTTTGCCCTTAAGGTAAGTTAGCTCACTCTCATAGTTCTGAAGCTTATGAGTTGGCAGACTAACAGGCTTTAAGCTTCCGTGTAGCCCCTGCTTTATAAACATTTTAATTAAATCAGTTATTTGGATA
Organism: uncultured Desulfurococcaceae archaeon; assembly: GCA_964404265.1. Classification (GTDB taxonomy): domain Archaea; phylum Thermoproteota; class Thermoprotei_A; order Sulfolobales; family NBVN01; genus CAZFVC01. The sequence continues at coordinate 948 of CAYOJG010000025.1, forward strand.
CCCATATTTGAGGCTATGGCCCTCAACTCTTCGTAAAGCTTATCGGGAAGCGATAAGTGTACTGTGGGTATGTCTTATCCCCTCAAGAGAAATACTACAATACTAATATTTAAAATTACCTTATCTATGTATTCCTATTAAAAGAGGAATACATATGAGACCTTTAGGACTTTATCTTAAACATAGGTATTACGTAATATTCAAAGGTGGTTAATTGAGGATCGTGACATTTAAGATAGATGATTCCTTGCTTGAAAAAATAGACAAGATAGCTAGCAGGGAAGGCTTAACTAGGTCTGAAATAATTAGAGAGGCTCTAATAACCTACCTTTCTAGAGGAGGAACAAGGGTTTCTCGAAGAAAGATTTTTAGGGTTAAGCATGTCGTCCTGACCTAAGGGGTGTAACGGAAGACCACCACCCTTACTTCTTCCCATTCTTCAAGATCTCTTGGGTCTGCATTCCAGGTATTACTCTCTAGCTCAATTACTTCGTAATTTATGACGGAGTAGAAATGTTCTAGCGGGGCAAGAGGTAGGTTTATTCCCTGGATCCAGTAATGCATGGGAACAGCGGCCTTAGGTTTCAACAACTCGATTATTTCCTTAGCCCCTCTACCGTTCACAGTGAAGGTTCCACCGACTGGAACCATGAGGACATGAGGGTTATCCATTTCCCTAATTTTTTCTTCGGATGGAATTTCTCCTATGTCACCCAGATGCAGGATCCTTAAGCCATCTACCTCTAGTAGATATGAAATAACTTCTCCTCTCCTTCTCCCCTTCACACTGTCATGGTACACCTTAATCCCCTTTGCTTTATGACCTAATACGGAGAATTCTCCTTCCTTCATGAAATGGAGTTCCCCTCCTTTCTTCAGAACTAGACTGTAGGCATTATGGTCGAAGTGGTCGTGGGTTACTAGAACAGCATCGGCCCTAGCATTAGGTTTCTTAAGTCCTATGCTTCCTCCATCATGCGGGTCTATAACGATACTTCTCTCTCTTGAATCAATTATTTCGAAGCATGAATGCCCATGCCATACAATCCTAGGCATGCTTATCCCGTATCTATATTCTTATGATAGAATAATTGCTTTACTAAGCTTAGGAAAGTTCTACAAGCGGTAAGGGGTTGTTGTCAACTACTCCTGAAATATTCCCTGCACATCTGAAGGTTACTGGCTCTGTAGATTTTGGTTTCAAAATCTCCTCTAATGTCGATACACTTCCGTTGCTTGAGATGCATATCAGCTCAATAGTAAGATTATCTTCTCCCCAATTAGCTAGGATCACTACGCCCTGTTTCTTGAGTATGTATCCTGAAGCTGTCAGAGGGTTCTCGTCCTCAAGTGCGGGTGCTTTAAGCACTGGGGTTACAGAGAGAAGAATTGTGCCGAAACCTAAGACTATTGCAGCGATAACTAGCTCGGTAATCAGTGCTTCAATCCCTTTCCTTAGCATCGGGTCTTCCCATATAGTCATGAATTTAAATTATGTTCTTTTTCTGTAGTATCTGCAGTAATTGCGGAGAGGGCATTCCTCGCATTTGGGGTTTCTGGCTCTGCATATAGCTCTTCCATGTCTTATCAATAAAATATGTGCCTCCATAAGTTCCTCTGGGGGAAGATCCTCTATAACTTTCCTCCTAATGTCCTCATACTTCATTCCCGGTCCTATATATCCCAGCCTAGTCAAGACTCTTCTCACATGAGTATCTATTGGGAAGGTTGGGTACTTCCTAGCAACCGCCAGAAAAACATCCGCAGTTTTTGGTCCTATCCCTGGAATGGAGATAAGTATATTGCGTAGCTTGTTAGGAGGGGTCTTACTTAGAACATCATCATTGAGATGGGAAAGTATGTTAAGGATGGTTTTTGCCTTGACTCTATACATTCCTGATGGTTGAATCATTTTCTCCAGATCCTTTACTGATAGCTGGGATAGCTTCTCAGATGAAAGTGATGGTCCAGCGAAGTTAATGAGATTTTGAAGGGCTTTCCATGCGTTTTTGTCGGAAGTGTTCTGAGTTAGAACTATGGAGATGAGCGTTCCTATCGGCGTGAAGTTCTTCTTTACTGCATCTATGGCTAGGAATTCTCCCTCAGGAGGAGGATGTCTATACATATTTCTTAGTATATCCACAACAGTTTTCAGGCTCACTCTCTTCCTCCCTTTCAAGTGTTTAATACCCAGATATATGGCTCGTAAAAATAAAATATGGTGGACTATGCGGTTTGGAAAAGGTAGTACTGCATAAATACCCTTTACCCGAGTACTAGTCTTATAAGCATTAGCCTTGAGAAAGTTAGTAAATGGTGAGGGCTACGGAGTGGGGTAAAGCGTTTGGTTACGGACTGAAGTTTTTCTTGGTCTCGATCGTGTTTACAGGGATTGGTGCAGTATTAATAGCGTCAGCCTTATCCATAGGAATTTCCTTCAATGATGATGGACATCTAGTGATCTCTATTGGCGCTTCATCGCTTTTCAAGGACATAGGAGTCTTGATACTGTTCATGTTCGGTGTTGCTGTACTAGTCGTAGGGAATGCTGCCTCCTTCTTTAAGCTAATTTCAGATATTGTTCAGGATCATGGTAAAGACTATGCTTGGTGACGTGTTCTTTTATAAGTTTTCAAGAATAGTGCCAGCGCAACGATCATTAATCCAGCCGCTATGCCGACGACAAGCCATTCTATAGGGAATGCAAGCTGCGCAGGGTTTTCAGCAGGACCTACAATGATATACTTCAGCAGGTCTTCATTAGCACTCTCTAACTCAACCGTTATTCTTGTGGAAAGGTCTAGATATCCATTGTCCGTAGGTACCCTAGATTTTGAGGTTTCGTTGTAGCTCAAGAGTATCCCTGCCCTGCAATCGTAAGCCCCCGACCCCGAAACTCCTATGTCCACGAGCTTAGCTGTAAACATATTGTTTCCCACCCTGTAATCTATGCATGATCCTGTGTCCTTTATTTCCTTGAAGGGTGAGACATGCATTATAGCTCTCAGAGTTTCATCGACTTTGTCCTTCGGGATAATTGCTTTATTGATGGAGGGAATGATTATTTTCTGAAGGAAGTTCGTTAAATTATTGCCGGCCCATGCGATCATTGCCGCTATAGCCACCCAGGAGCCAGATAGGAAAGTAACTGAGGAATTCTCGACTGGTGAGCTGTCTACTTGAACATGAGTTGAGTTATAATCGCTCACAACAACTAAGTAGTGTTGGACAACTACCATCTGTACCGGAGCCTCAGCCAAACCTTCAATCGTTATGAGGTATATGTATTGATACTTTAGTCTCACAGTCCCTTCAGTTACTTCAAGGGGTTTATCCACACTGTAGGATCGTGTTACGTGAGGTAGAAATAAGGACATAAGTATGGATACTGCAAGTAGTAGTGCTAGCGCTTTATTCACATCCATCACCTTAACAAGAGGTAAACGTTACTACCAATTAATGTTTAACCCTATATACTAGATGTATTTCTTGACCGCATTCACATAGGAAGTAATTCAGGAGCTCTAACCTGACCCAGCTACCTAGATTTGTAAATCCTTCCCCCTCAACAGGCGTTACTGCGGCTTTCCCACCGATAATGAAGGGAGATATAGTAACCCTGAATTCATCTATTAGGTTCTGCTTAAGAAGGCTCCAAATAAGGTTCCCTCCTCCCTCAACCAGAATATGCTTTATTCCCTTTCCGTAGAGTTCTGAGAGAGCATAATTTAAGTTAACTTCGCTGTCCTTCTCGGGCGCCTTAATTACATTCACACCTATATCTTCGAATTTCCTTAACTTACTTTCCGGAGTCTTCGATGATGTTATTAGGTAGGTGGGCGCGTCCTTAACCTTGAACACCCTATAGGTAGGTGTAAGCGTTAGTTTCCCGTCAACCACAATCCTTGCGGGAGGTTTCTCCACTTGGACTAGTCTAGGGGTAAGTAGAGGATCATCAATCTTCACAGTATTAGCTCCAACCATAACGCCATCACTCATCGCTCTTAGTTCATGAAGCCTTTTCTTATCGAATGGGCAGCTGAGTCTAGACTCGCCGGATCTCGAAGCAATTTTCCCGTCAACTGACATAGTCACGAAGGCTGTTACATAGGGCTTTCTCGGCTGGGTATTCTCCACAATATGCAGCCTCACCATTTAGGACTAATCCGCCAATTAATTCCTTATCTCCTCTCTTGATTAAAGCAACGTGTTTATTTCGAGCCTTCTCGAGCACCGTTCCAGCATACCTTAAAAACAGGACGTTTGCTTCCTTTCCTTCTTCAATAAAGTTTTCAACCCCAACAGGCGATGCGTTAACAAGACTCTTAAGAATCCAGGACGGGTCATTAACTTTCTTATTTCGCGAAAGAAGATAAAGTATTTCCGCCTCCCTCCAAAGATCGGGTTTTATCCAACCACAGTTGTCTGTACCTAGTGCAACATCTACGCCGCTCTCATAGATTACATAAAGATTTGGAATTCCGGACAAAAACCAGAGGTTAGATCTTGGACATAGCACGAGAGTAACTTTCTTCTCTTTCAATTCGTATATTTCTTCCTCAGTTAACCAGACACCATGCACTACTGCATCAGGGGAGCCAGCCTCCATAAGTTTTCGGAAGTCATGCTCACTCCAAGTTTCTTGAGTCTCTGAAACATGTGAAAAAACAGCCTTCCCTGATTCTCGTGCGGTTCTGAAAATTGTTTTCAACTCATCTGTATCAAAATATAGTGGGGATGAGATCCCTACGCCGTTACTGAGCTCAAGCATTTTCTTTAGGTAATTCACGGTGAGCTTTCTTTTTAGGATTCTTGAAGGCATGGCTAAAACATAATGATGTTTCTTCCTTCGGTCATGATCTATAAGAAGACCGTTAATATCGAATTCCCTGAACTCAGCTATGAATCCTACACCGCTCGTCCTCGCCTCCCTAATGAATGCACTTATAATTCCACTGCATTCTTCCAGCCTTTTCCTGAGCAGTGTATATTTCAATCCATAGGGTTCACCTACTACAGAATCGATGTCCAGATCCCAGCCCTCCTCAGGTATGAGGCAGTCGAGGATATGGACATGCATGTTGCTTAGCGGGGGCATAATGATGTGGGTTCTCAAATCAATACTGCCACTTCCTCCTTTCTCAATGGACTCAATGGTTCCTTCATGTAGGACCAATGTGAGTGGGCCTTCCAGAAACTCTAAATCTTCCCCTAGAAAACCACCGCCGACAGTGATAGTTAGTTCCTTCATTGACCTCACATAATTATCTTACATGAATTTATTATGATTACTAGGAACCTTCCAAAAGGATGGGAATAGTGTTTGCGGGTAACTTCTTGGATCATGACGTAATCATGGATAAGAAGAACCGAATATTTGTTGTAATAGGTAATCAGCATCCTCCTAACGCAGTATTTGCTTATCTTAAGTATGTTCCTGTTAATCATCCCACACCTTGGAAGCTTGATGGTTCATGGTTTAGACGAGTTCTAACAGAGTATAGTGCTGAAGCTGTGAGAACAGTCACAGAGGAATATTTATTGATGGAGAAGGATCCTGTTTTCGATGCCATCATGCCTAAGATAAGGAGAGATGAGATTTGGAAGATCTTTAAGCCTCGAGAGAGGTTTACACAGATTCAGAAGAAAGCTAGGGACTATCTTGAGCTCCTCCTTTTGGAGGCTGTGGACAGGCTGAGGGATAGCTGTTCGATTCCTTCTGGAGCTATAGGTGTAGGAGGATCTATTTTAGTCGGGATGCATAATCCCAGCGTCTCAGACATTAACCTCATTATTTATGGATGTAAACCTACTCTAGATATAGCTTTATGTGAAGATTTGGGTCTCGATAGGTTGAATCCAGTAACCCTTAGTGAAAGAGTTGTAAGGCATTCGCGGAGAACAGGGCTTTCTCCAGATACACTACTTCGTATACAACCTCACTTCCGTAACCTAGAATTAAAGGGGAGGCCTCTAGGAATTTCTTTTGTTAAGACTATTTCTGAAAGATATGGGGAAAGGGTTCTTAAGCAGATGGGTCAGGTCGAAGTAATTGCTGAGGTCGAGGGGGGTGAATGCTACTCCCTTACTTACCCCTCAAGAGCATCTGTTGTTAGGGTGAAGAAAATTATCGGGAAGTCTCCCTCAATAACGGAGGAGCCCTTAAGGATGAAGGAGGAGATCACGGAAATTCTTTCGTTCGACAGTATATTTAGTTATGCGTTGTTCCGAGGCGGGGAAGTAAGAATTAAAGGGGTTCTGGAGAGGGTCTCTCCAGATGGAACCTACTTAATTTTGGTTGGTGGTTACGGAGAAAGGAGCTATGTAGTCCCAGTTTCTTGAGTTTTCTTCACCATGGGGAACGGTATAACCTCTTTGATTGAGGTTTCTCCAGCAAGGACCAGTACGAGTCTATCTATACCTACTCCCAACCCACCTGTAGGAGGCATTCCATACTCAAGAGCCTCCACAAAGTCCCAGTCAAAGGGATGAGCCTCTATATCTCCTTTCCTCTTCCTCTCCTCTTCCCTCCTGAAGAACTCCTCTTGGATAACAGGGTCATTCAGCTCTGTGTATGCATTAGCCAGTTCAATTCCTGCAATATATAACTCAAATCTCTCCGCATATTCAGGGTTCTCTCTGTGGGGTTTCGTTAGAGGTGACGACGAGGTCGGGAAATCTATGACGAAGGTTGGCTGCCTAAGGTGTTCCCTACCAACAAGCTTATCAAAGAGCTTCACAACCGCTCTTCCTCTGTCATATCCTCCTTTAAGTGTGATGCTGTTTTCCTTAAGAAGCTCCTTTATCTGATCATCCGTCATTTTTTCGACATCAATCCCTGCATACTCCCTTAAGCCATCTACTAGCCTAATTCTCTTGAAGGGAGGTGTGAGCTTAATCATGAATTCAGGCTCATTCTTCGGGTAAGGTAAGTCTGTTTTTCCTGTTACTTTTTTAGCTACTGTGCTGACGAGCTCTTCAGTTAGCCTCATTATGTCATTATAGTCGGCGTAGGCCTCATAGGACTCCATCATTGTGAATTCCGGGTTGTGGAGTACATCAATATCCTCGTTACGGAAGTTTTTACCTATCTCGAATATTTTATTGAACCCTGCCACGATCAACCTCTTCAGGTAAAGCTCCAAACTTATCCTAAGATACCATTCCTCATCCAGCGCCCATATCTTGGTTTTGAATGGACGTGCTGCTGCTCCACCATAAACAGGTTGAAGAACGGGTGTGTCGACCTCTATATATCCCTTAGACCACATGAATTTCCTTATCTCAGCAATAGTTTGAAACCTCAGCTTCATTAACTCCCTAATGCGCGGAGTCATCATTATGTCTATGTATCTTTTCTTGTACCTAACTTCAGGGTCCATAAGTCTATGTCCCCATTTAACAGGAGGAGATCTAAGAGCTTTAGCGAGGAGCTGGAACCCTCTAATATTTATTGTTAACTCTCCTTTCTTGGTGAGGAAAAGCTCTCCACGCACATTAATGAAGTCCCCTAAATCAACGGTTTTAAGGAATTCTTTGAAGGTATCTTTGCCTATTTGCTGGGCGTTCAGTGAGCATTGAATGCGATAACCGTTGTCAATAATGTCAAGGAAAACTAATTTCCCATGTCTTCTAATAGATACCACTCTTCCCGCTGCAGAGACTTCTGTGCCTAGCTTAGGTTTAGCCACAATCTCACTTACTGGAATAGGGTAGTATTTTGGGGAATGTGGGTAAGGATTTATGCCTTGCTTAAGTAGTTCCTCTCTCAGTCTCTTTCTCTGGTCTTTCTCAATACTCACTAAAAGCACCTAAGGAAGTAAAGAAGGAACAGTAAAATAGCTTCCCTTGATTACTCCCTCGTTATTCTCAGTTCCAGCATCCCCTTTCTTTTCCTTACAGAAACTTTACTAGGATCTATCTTGAAGGGAAGCTCTATAATTCCTTGATACTCTTTAAAGCTTGTTCCTTCACCCCGGAACGGCCAGTCACTAAGCTTAAGAGTTTCTCTGAGCTTAGCAGTTACAACGACTTTATTCTCCACGAACTTCAGTTCTATGGAGCCCTCATCCACGTTTGGCATATCCACGTAGATTAAGTAATCCTTACCCTCCTCCCTAACGCTGTATAAGGGTTTAAGCACACCTTTACTAGTCCATGATGTTTCTAGGGATTCTCTTAATTCCTCATGTAGCCTAGATAGCTCCTCCCTTATGAGTTCCCTAACATGTTTCTCAAAGTCCTCAACTTTCTTCATCATTTTCTTTATTTCCTCATCCATGTCCTCACCCCCTAAATGTTTATGGGGGTGGAGTATTCGTAGTCCTTCCTCATTTTCGTGAGGTTGGGTATTGCTGCCTTCATAGTGTCCCTGGCTTTAATCCTGATGATTTCCGCCTGCTCTATAAGTTCCTTAACATCTATGCTTTTCCCAATGATTTTCGAGAGGATTTCTAAGTTTTGCGCTGAAGCTTCGGGGTCAGGGAAATCGAAGAATGCTTCCGTAAGTAGCAGTAGGGACTCCATGTTTGTTCTCATGGCTTCCTTCAGAATAATTGCGTAAGGCCCTACAAGATATCCGTTTTCGAAAGGCATTATGTTAAGGTTCTTCACCTTCTCCTCTGTGTTCTCAGATGTAGCTACATAGTAGGTCTTAAGCTTCTCCAGCTCAAATCTGTTGGGTACCGGAAGGCCAGAAGTCATGAGAATGTATTTTACCCCTTTTCTTTCTAGGTAGTCGTTAACGGCTCTGGCGAGAACAGGTATTGTCGGTAGAGAAGGCATGAATTCACTGTAGATAACGATGAGATTATCTTTACCGAAGATCCGGATAGGAGTTCTTAACTTCCTCTTGCTTACTACCAGAACAGGTGGCAGAGAGGAGTAGGAGTCTACACCACCTATTTCCTCCATACCTAGTTGCTTAATGATATGGCCAGCAGCAATAACGCTCACTAGGCCTGAGTCCGGCAGAGCTATTATCCCGTAGCCCTCGCCGCTCACCCTGAAAGGTGTGTATTCAATGAATCTGAATTCGCCTATATATTCTTCTCTGTGAGGAGCCATGCTTCCCCCCGTATATTTAAAGGATAAAGAAGCTATAATAGTAACTCGGGTGGACGGAGTGTTATTAAGGAAGGTATTGCCAGCGCTGATAGTGTTGACGATTATATTTCTTGCCGCTCCCTACACTTACGCAGCTGCAGGAATAGATACTACCTCATATAGGCTCCTTCTGGATGGTTCGGCTATAATAACTGTAGTGGTCACTCCGCCTTCCAATGAAGACGTAATTGCTGTGCCTCTAGAGAAAGGATATGTGGATGGAAGCGTAGTGGCTTTCTCTAAGGAGGGTGTCCCTCTTATAGTGAATACCTCGGACGGAATGGCGTATGTAGATGTTTATAACACTACGGAGCTTGTCATAATAACTTACGAGGCGGTCTTAGGAAATGTGTCAGATGAAGGTATAATTAAAGTTCAGATAAACCCACTAAGTAAGGCAGTGGTATACCTCCCCCAAGATACTGCCCTTATCAGTGCTTCAGGCAATCCTGACATATCTGCTGAAAATGATACTATTTTACTTGTATACGCATCTGGCGGTAACTACACTATTGAGCTCTTCATGATTCCTCCCGTAACAACAACAAGCGGGATAACAACACCCCCAATATCGTCAACTCCTCCTCCAGGAGGGGGGGAGGACTGGACTTTCCGTGGGTTGTTGATAGGTGGTATTATGGCTGTTGTTTTTGCAGCAGCCCTTCTGCTCTATAGAAGAAAGAAAGTAGGGAAGGACGTTGAGCTTGAGATGCTGGAGGGTCTTGATGATAGGGATTTATCGATAATTAGAGCCTTGAAGGATAGAGAGATGTCTCTCTCAGATATTTCTAGGGCCTTAGGACTTAACAAGTCGGTTGTTTGGAGAAGGGTTAAAAGATTAACTCAGCTGGGGTATTTAGAGAAAAAGGTGGTTAAGGGGAAAACAATCTATACTCTTACTGGGAAAGGGAGAGAGGTTCTGGGAAGAAGTTAATTACTTCTTTAAAGGAGTTCGACGAGGATTTTATGGGCCATTCCTCTGCCGAGGGCTACAGAAGAATTCTTGACGGAAATTATTACAGGGCCGCCGCTGTTCATAATTACATGTATCATTGTTCCCGGCAGTATCCCCATCTGATATAGTCTGGAGATTAGGGTTGATCCGCCCGTTATCTGAACAACCCTAACAGTTCTTCCTGGCGGTACCTGAGCGAGCGGTATTATTTGTCCCATGGCAGTTCAGCCTCTCCACTCCAATGCTTTTAGCCTCCTCTAAACTTAAGACAAGTTTTTTGTCTGGACTAATTCCTATTACTATGCCTTTACTTCCTTTACTCTCAACTCTTACGTCGCAGCATAGGAAGCACCCGACCTCCTTAAATTTCATCAGGACTGTTTCCAATTCCCCTAAGAGGCAGGTAATTCTGTATCTGCAGCCGACCTCAGCCTTATCCAGCGTCACTATTCCTTTCTCCGAACCTTTTTCTTCGTCGAGAGGAAGACCGTAAACGCATGTTTTAGGCATCCCTATCTTTCTGTAGATTGCGTCAATAACTTCTTCCGGCAGATGCTCCATTCTGTGGGCTAGGCGATGCGCACTAAATATATCGAACCCCAGAAACTCATGCAAGAAGTATTCAAGGATTCGATGATTTCTAAGTATTCTTGAGGCAATTTTCTCTCCTTCAGGGGTTAATCTAGCTCCCTTGTACTTAACTATAGTTACGTAGCCTTCCTTCTCCAAATGTTTAAGGACCTTCGATACTGTGCCATCTCTCACATGGAGATCCTTAGCTATCATTGATGTTCTAGCTACGCCGTAAAGCTTCTGCAGCTTATATATAGTTACTAGGTAATCCTCAACAGGTTCTTCAAACATTTTCTTCATCGCTTCTTCCACCACCATATATAGACTTCAGAGATATCTAAAATTATGCTTTAAATACGTTAAAGAAGCTTTTTATTTCGGTGCATACCTGAAGGACTTCATCATCTGTAAGCATTACGTGCATAGGTAGAGATAGTACATGCTGGGAGGCCTTAGAAGCTACGGGGCAGCATTTCTTATCAGCATAACCACTTAGGGCAGGCTGTAAATGTAGAGGGATTGGGTAATGAACGCCTGTCTGTATCCCTTTCTTCATTAAGTATTCCCTGAGTTTATCTCTCTTCCCGTCTCCTGAGACCCACACAGTAAACTGGTGGAAAACATGCTTGGCCCAAGGCTTCTCTATAGGAAGAGTAAGTTCTTCTATTCCTGAAAGTTCATCCATGTAAATCTTAGCTATCTCTCTCCTCCTCCTATTCATTTGCGGCAGTTTATTGAGTTGAATAAGCCCTAAGGCTCCCTGCATGTTAGTGATTCTGAAGTTCCAGCCAACTATTTCATGGTAGTATCTCCTAGACTGGCCATGGTTTCTTAGTAGACGTATGTATTCATACACCTCTTTCTTCTTTGTTGTTACTGCGCCGCCTTCACCCATGGTCATATTCTTAGTAGCATAGAAGCTGAAAGTACCTGCTGTCCCAAGGCTTCCCACTTTCTCCCCTTTATATTCAGCTCCATGAGCCTGTGCACAGTCCTCGATTATGCTCAGTCCATACTCTTTCCCTATCTTCATTAACTCATCCATACCGGAAGGGTGTCCATAGAGATGTACGGCAATCACTGCTTTGGTTCTCTCAGTTACAGCATCCGCTACTTCATTAGGGTTTATTGTGTAGGTGTCCTTATCTATGTCGACGAACACCGGTTTAGCTCCAGCAAGCACAACGGTAGATGCAGTACTGAAGAACGTGAAGTCAGGCACAATTACTTCATCTCCAGGGCCTACACCTAATGCTTTAAGGGCAGAATAGATGGCGATGCTTCCGTTGGACACAGTTACAGCATAAGGTACGCCGACATAGTGTGCGAACTGTTTCTCAAAGAGTTCAACATATTTCCCTTGCGCAAGCATCCCGCTTCTCAGCACTTCCTCAACTATCTCAACCTCCTCCCTGCCTATGTGAGGCGCATTAACCTTGATCATTTCTTAAACCACTTAGTTCTGACGTCTCTGACTTTATTTTTTGGGTTAAGGCGACACAATAACTTCCGTACATATAGCGTTAGGATAGTACCTCAATAAATAGTTTCTAAAGACTTCAGCAGCCTTACTGACTTCAACAACCGGTATTTCAGGAACACCATAGGCTAGACCTAAAACACCTCTGGTTGTGTATGTGATTTTAGCGTAATTACTGTCTCTAAATAGAAGTAGGTGGAGCTTATTATTTAGAGAGTCCGTAACTAAAATTTCATCGCCTTTCAGACGCTTTTCCTTCCCATGAATATCCACAAATACCTCTCCGGGAAGGGACTTGCGGACAAGTATCTCTTTATTAACCTTTTCAGCATCAAAGGCACTTACAGGGATAAGCGTTTCTATGGATGCCATGTTGCATGAGTCAACTATGCTATTAATTGAGGGTAGTGATTTCTTCCTCAAGATCCTTCTGATTAATGCTTCGCTCGAGAGCCTAGTTTTAGTTGGGTCAATACCTATTCGCCACATGAACTTTCTGTAGGCCTTTACTTTAGGGAGGTCCTTCAGCTTGGTTAGTTCATGCCTCGATAGAGTCTCTGAGACCAAGTGCTGTAGATCCGAGTATATATCTGGCCTGTGTTTTTCTGGGTTTACCCCAATACACTTAAATCCTGCGGCGACGACACCGAGCTTCGAGACTTCCCTATCAATAATTATTTGCGGCGGCTTCATTTCGATCTTTAATAATCTTATAAATCATCCTAATAGATGTTGAGGGGGAGAACATGGGGTTCAGATTATCTCTGCCTACAGCACCCCCTAGTGGGGAGAGGTTTGACCTAGTAATAGTAGGTGCTGGGCCTGCTGGACTTACTGCAGCTCTTTATGCCGCTAGATTCGGTCTTAAGGCAGTCGTGATCGGTGAGGAGATAGGGGGCGCCTTAGCCGATGCTGGTGAGGTTGATGACTATCCTGGAGTCATGTCTATTCAGGGCCCTGATCTAGCTAAGAAGTTCGAGACCCACGTTAAGAAGTATAAGGTTCCTATAGTCCGGAACTTGGTTAAGGATATTGAGAAGGAGGGAGAGTTCTTTAGAGTAACCCTTGGTAACGGCATACACTATCTCGGTAAAGCCGTAATTATTGCTGTAGGGTCAAAAAGAAGGACTCTTAACGTTCCTGGGGAAACAGAGTTTAAGGGCCGTGGAGTTAGTTAC
>CAYOJG010000026.1:0-2413 GCA_964404265.1 uncultured Desulfurococcaceae archaeon
TGGCCAGCGATAAGGATGTGTTTACTTACCGCCGCCGCAAGGTTTATTCCCAGCGGATGCTCCTTGAAGTACTTCATATCCTTCTCGCTTTCTCTCTGTGCGACACCTGCCCTTAGCCACCCTATGTGGGAGGTGCTGCTGTACCCTCCTATCTCCCGGCTGAGGATCTCCATAACCATGTCGGAGGTTTTCTCCCCTGGTGTTAGGAGGTAGACCCTTGAGTCAGGCTTTGGAGGCACGGTGGGTTTTATTACGTAGGTTGAGCCTGCGTCGGTACCTACCTCGAAAAGCGGTTCTGCCTCTACAGTGACCTCCATAGGTATTGAGAGTCTGGAGGTTTTAGCCATCCTCATAGCGTCAGCAACAACACCTACGAGTCCTCCGGTATGTTTCCTGACCTGCAGAACTATGTGCCTGCCCTCCTCTTCCACTAGGAGGAGGTCTCCTATGCCGGGCACGACCTTAGTTACTTCCACCTTCACGTTCTCTCCTTCAAATCCCGCGACCCTCCCAATCTGGATCCTTCCTTTCTGGCTTACCTGACTCATGATTACTCACCGACAAAACTACCTGTATCCGTGGCGGAGGAGTATTGATGCACCAAGTAGCTGGATTATGGGGCCTAGGTCGGGGTTCTCCTTTATCGCCTGTGAGACTGCCTCACTCACCCTCTTCTCTATGCTTCGGGCCCTCTCGCCACCCATCCTAACAACCTGGTCCACAGACATGAATCCGTGGGGCGGATATCCAGGTACCGCTTCACGCACAGAGAAAATCTTAGGCATTACCTCCCTGAGGACTTTGTTGGCCTTCACGGCGGCCGGCTTCCTTACCCTGACCTGCTCGGAGGCTGTTGGCGGCTCAATCACTGGGGCATCTGAGTGGAGATCCAGCATGAACACGTACTCCGGCCCTGACATTATTGGGAATCGAAGCACGTATACGTCACTTGCTCTGTAGGCCCTTGCGTTAAACCTCTTCACAATTCTCTTCACGGCCTTAACTGATGCATCGCTCCAGTCATTCTGCTCCAAGAAATCGTTGAGTTCCTTACCAACATCACTGAGGCGGTCCTCCCTGATCTCCGCGTATGCGTTCTCCATCATTCCCGCCTCCCTGAATAGGGAGTGGGCTCTGAGCAACCCTGTGAGGGAAGTTGTTTTGGAGAGGCCGTAAATCCTCCTTATAACCCTCTTAACTTCCACCGCGCCTCCCCCTACACCTGGCCTGAGAATTGACTCAACAATAGTTAGGCCGTCCGCCTCAGGCTTCGCCTTACCTACCGTGAACCATCTGAGAAGCGTTCCGTCAAGAACCATGGCCCTCACCATGTCTCCAGAGAGCTTCATTACCTTCACAGCGTAGGCCAGCTCAATCAGCTGGATCAGGTACTTCAGCAGCGACTGTATTATGTTTGCCCTCTCCTCACTCTTCAGACCGAAGCGTTCCAGCTCTATTGAGAGGGATTCATTAACTGATGCCTCATCCTCCGGCTTTAGGAGGAAGTTGTTTGGGGATAAAGCCTTCACCTCAACCCTGTAGGTGTATTTACCCTCAGTGAATACTCTCGACACATATATCAGTAGGAGGTCTATACCTGAAGCGTCTGCCCCGAGGAGTGAGGGAGCGTCAAGCAGCTCCTCAGGGGCCCCGTCAATCCTTCTTATGGTTGACCCCACGGAAACAATTGCGAAGGCAGCTGTATCCATGTTCACGACCTTGAATCCCGAGTCTATGAAGCCCACATAGCCGTCCTCGGATGATGACCCGAAGTGTACAGGCCTGTAGTAGAGGCTGTAAACCCTCTTCCCCATCTGGCTTACAGGGTCCTCGGATGACTGAGTTATGTCCGTACCCATCCGGGTCAGCACGTCCTTAAGGACGGACGTAACCATGAACCACTCGTCTCTAACTTCCCAGCTCATTCCCTACCACCCATAACGGGGAGGAGAGTCTTCCTAATCACCTCAATAATTCTCTGAGCCCTCTCAGCCTTAGTCCCTTCAATATCTCCCATAGTATCCATAAGGTGGAGGAATGCCTCAACAACCTCACCCTCTCTTCCAGGAGGTGCTAAACCCTCCCGCCTCACAAACTCTTCAACAGCTTTCCTCTCAAGATGATCCCTATCTGTGCCAGAGAGAAGGGCCTGAATCTCCGCGAAAACATCAATGTCCTCACCCTTAGCTATTCTGTACGTCACCAATGCGCCTGTAATAGTCGCTGCGGCCGACGCAGCCCTAATGAAATCCCCTATAGAGTCCTTAGAAATCTCCCCTGTTTTTAGAAGAATCGCCTTATATTTCGCGTCAAGCCCTTCAGCCACCCTCCTAACATCCCTAATAAGTTGGGCCTCATCAACCCACCTCACAGAAAGCTCCTCCACAGCAACATCGAAAGAATCATAAATCGA
>CAYOJG010000026.1:2513-12215 GCA_964404265.1 uncultured Desulfurococcaceae archaeon
CAACCCACCTCACAGAAAGCTCCTCCACAGCAACATCGAAAGAATCATAAATCGAGGTAATTTCAGGAGGATCCTTCGAATCATCCACAACAAGAACCCTCCTATCATAACCCCTCCTCCTAAGATCCAGCGTCTCCCTAAGGTCGTCCACAGTACTGCCTACAGGAGCCCCAGGGTAAGCAACACGCCCCTTAAAGACCCTGGAGGGAGGCAGAGGGTAGTGAATATGGCCTAAAGCCACATATGCTGTACCCTTCGGCAACACCTTCTCCAGAATTCCTGGAACAAGCCTTTCACCAGCACCATACCTCTTAGCATAGTCAGCCGGGTTGTAGCCCGGGAAGCTTACGTGTGTATGGGCCAAAACAATGATTTTACCGTCCTCAACACCTTCCGGAGGGATGAACCTTACTCTCTGCCCCCTAATAAA
Organism: uncultured Desulfurococcaceae archaeon; assembly: GCA_964404265.1. Taxonomy (GTDB): domain Archaea; phylum Thermoproteota; class Thermoprotei_A; order Sulfolobales; family NBVN01; genus CAZFVC01. The sequence continues at coordinate 2,944 of CAYOJG010000026.1, forward strand.
CTCGGTCTCCGCACCGTTCCTCAGCCCTGGAATACCGTAGAATACCCTGTCGCCCATAACTAGAGGCTTGAGAACCAGAACATCCCCCTCAAATCTGTACCTAGTTACGTGTATGAGGCCTGCCCTCTCAAGAGTTGCTAAATGGTCGTGGAGCGTTGGGGAGGTGTCGTGACTCCCCCTAACCCCTACAACAGGTATTCCAGCCTCTGAAAGCCTCCTCAACTCAGCAATAACGTCGTTAAGAAGCTTCACACTCCCCAACCTAGGCAGATGTAGAAGGTCTCCAGCAATAATGACTACTTCAGCATCAACATCTAGAGCGTGATCAACCACCCTCCTCAACGCATTAATCCCCACACCCTGGAACTGGGTGTGGGAACTGAACGCACCCACATGAATATCGGCAGTATGAAGCAGGACCACCCAACCACCAAGAAAGAGGTGATCACGCACTTAATAAACCAGAACAAAGCGTTCAAGAAAACATCTGAAACTAAAGCGTATTACATCCACGCCAGAACTTTTAGGACTCGTGTTTCTGGACACTTATTCTCATTGATATTAATAATTTAGATATGATACATAAAAACTATATATCTTAACTTCATGGTTAAAGAGGTTAGAGCTTTGGGGTGTGTAAGGATACCTTCCTCAAAGAAAGGATTAACTGCTTTAATTGTTATTCTCCTCATAATATTTTCCATTATTTCTTATGTGGCTGAAGCCTATGAGGGAGGAGGGCCAGCCTTTAACAGTGTCGCCGTACCTACTGTCCACTCCGACAAAGATTTCATCCCGGCTAACTACACACATTACATCACCTTAATCACGAAATTCTTAAACTCGGAAGGAAAAGACGGAGCCTTAGCTTGGTATTCCTCATCCACATATATCAACAGAACTTCTGTAAGATTCTATTCCCATGGAGTCAGCGATACATTCCCCAAGCTTTCAATAACCGATATTAATCTAGTGTCCCTTAAGAAGGAAGAAAAGTACCTGATCACTCAATATCTTAATAAGTCAGTCGTTTACGTCACTAAAATCAAGATTAATGGGCATTATTACCCTCCCATAAACTATTTCGTTAACGGTAGGTCACTTATTCTAGGCTCTTGGAATTACGGCTCGAGAATGCTTCTTGTATATTCAGCTCTTGGCAATGAGGTTCCTCCCCTAACATTCTCCAATAATTTTCCTCCAGTTTCTGATAATGTCTTATACTTAACAGTACTTAACAGTAGTAACGCAGAAACATACTTACTTGATCTAGGAATAAGCATAGACCGCTCACCATATGCAGACGGAGACGTTATAAGGAGTCTGAAAGGGCTCCCACTCTCTTCCCATATTGCGACAGATGTGAATAGCGGCATTCTCACTATCGTCGCCACCTCTCTTTCCTGGCCTAAAACTCCGGTGGGAGGATCGTTCTATGACTTCGTTAAAGATGCTCTGGAGACAGGGGATCATGAAGCATTCCTTACTCCCGGAGTTGTTATAGCCAGGATAAATATCTCCAATATGGATGTACTTAACGCATACTTTGTTTTCAGTCCGAGATTTAACGTAACAGCTAAAAGTATCCACACTTCAGACAACGGTTTCCTACTCCTACTTGCTTCTCTTAACTCGCTCCTGCTTGTTAAAATGGATGCTAATCTCAACACCCAGTGGGAAGTAAAGATACAGCTCAGGGATGGGTTGCTCATACCGAATGAATCGGATTCCGTACCCAACACTTATCAGCAGTGTTTGCAACTAGCAGAGACAGAGCACGGTTTCGTAGCTGCTTTCCCCTATAAAGGAAAGCCCTCCATCATCATGGTCGATAAGGAAGGATATGTATCATGGGGGGCCATTGATCGGATAGGGGAAAGAACAGTCAAGTACGCAGAGATTTCTTCATCAACCAACCAAGTGATTCTTAAATGGGTATATAAGGGAGGCTTTTCCGAGACCACTCTTTTCAGCATCAACGGCTCAATTCTAGGCAGATTCACGGACACCAATCTTGACAGCATATTAAGCACTTCAGGCCTAATCACAGGATTGGAAGGTGCTCTTGGCGAGGAAAGCGTAATAATCTCAAGGCCTGACGGAGTTGGACTGTCCCCGCATATTAAGATACTTGCAGGGTATCTTATGCCCGACTACCTCTCCGCAGAGATGGGGGACGTTAACCCCTTCAAGAACTGGATGAAAACGCATGGCAACTGGAGTATATATGGAGCGAAAAACTCCCCATTCAAAATAAGTTATTCCAGCAATGATGTCCGCACTGAGCGATACCGCAATCCAATACTCATTAGGTCGGGTGATGAATGGAACGCCGCAGAGGGGAATGTTTCCATTAAGTCTGTGAGGGTTGAAACAGTTATGCATCCCTTGAAAGAAGTTGAAGTGACCCCATCCTTCATATACCCCGCGATTCTAGCCCCTAAGGAAATCGATTTCGGAGAGGTTCACATCGGGGAAGAGAAGGTAGTGGATGCAGAAATCATAACCCTTGTGAAAAGACCAGAAGCTCCAAGACTTCTCATAAGTCATCCCTCCCCTCCATTCATGTTTAACATAACGGGGGCAAGCGAGTTACTTGAAAAAACTGAGGTAGGAGGCCATATAAAAATAAGATTCCACTTCACACCATCAAAGGAAGGGCTGCAAACCAAAACAATTGTCATAGCCCTCACCATGTATGGAGAATGGGGGACAACACTCTCCCAAACCACAATAACGTTGAGGGGAGTTGGGATCACGAAGGATAAACCTATAACCGTAGGGACTTCACCTCTGAGGCTGGGCCTATCCGCCATAGCATTATCTTCCCCACCATTCATAAAGCCAGGTATAAGGTTCCGGGAAACGATCTACATAACAAATGTCGGGAACGCTGAAGCTGTCTTTACACACGGTGTGTTAGTGCCTCCGGGGGTAAAGGTAGAGTATGTGTCAGGGGCTGACCAAGTAATAAAGGCGCCAGACACTCAAGACTACACCCCCTTCTTCATTATAGTTAATAGGCTGAAACCTCAGGAATCGAGGGGCATTGATCTCTACATAACTGTAACTCCTGAAGTAGCTGATCCCAACAGCCCATATCACACACTGCAGTCTGCAGGCCTTCCATACGGTGCCGTAGCTTTCGAGATATCTGCACTCCCGCCTGACATATGGTCGGAATTAGAGTCCCGTCACGGAGGGGATAAAGCCTCAATGGTTGACGAGGCTTACAGAGTGTACAGGGAGTACCTCTACGAGATGATAATGAATCTAAGCACTAAACCTATTGATGAGGTCAACGACATACTTGTCGCTACCTGGGAAGAAAACCCAGCAATAATGAACTACATAGATATGGTTGCAGAGGACATAATACTGAAGGACTGGATATTTAATGACTCTGCAGTCAACTACGCCTACTTCCCCAACGGAAGCTTCATCATCCTTCCAGGACAGGACTGGGAAAGCCTATCGGCGAAAGGGTCATTGGTTCACGGGCATGGGCGATCAAAGGAATCGCTTTTTATGGTGGTTTCTGCTCAAACATCAAGCCCTGGGATTCTGTGGTATATGAAGGAATTCTTTAAGCCTGATGAGTTCGTGGAGACCGCTAAGGAGGGCCTGATAGGCCTAGGTAAGGGCGCTGTGGAGGGTGCAGTGGATGCCCTCACTCTTGGGATGGTTCATGTAGATATGGAGGCACAGAATGATTACCAGGCTGTAGGTAAATCCATCGGCTACGTAGCTGCTAATGTAGAACTTATTCTGGCTGATGCTGCTGGACTAACCGGTAAAGCAATATCCACAGTCGCTAAACCTTTAGGGAAGGCCGCATCCAGATTAGCTCTGAAATCAGGCACCAACCTCCTAGAAGTTGTGAAAAGCGGTAGAGGCGCATACCTCAACGCGATAAGGAAGATGAGGGAATTAGGTAGCGTAGGTGTTCAGAGAGTATACGACGTCTTCAAACCTATGAATCAGTGGGCCGAGGTCAGGCTAGGGCTTAAGAGGATCAAGCTTCCGACGCTTCTAGAGAACTATAAAATGTTCGGTATCGAGGCAATCTTCCCCTCAACCGAAGGGAAAATCTATGGAAACATAATCAAGCTGGCTGAGAACAAGAAATTCGGGGGTTGGTACATAGGTATAGACTTCAATCCTGCCAGAGTGGTTACCGTGAAGGGAGGGAAAAAGATCTACACCGGGATATGGCACTATTACATTCTATCCGGCAAGCTCTCAGTGTTTAATCCCCTCACAGGACAGTATGAAGAAATAATGAGACCGATTCTACAGCCCTTCATGAAGGCCCTCTTCCTTAAAGCTACGGAACTGGGGATAAGGACATACGGAAAGGCTACCGTGCTGAAAGCGGCTGCAAACATACTTCCTCAAACCCTAACATTCCAGTTCCTCAGCGAACTCTTCTGGGAAGGCCTACCGACACTCACATACAGCTTCGACCCCAACGAACTTACGCTTAAACCCTCCCCCTACATAAGGAGAGGGGAGGAATACATATACACGACAATAACCTTCGAGAACGCCCCTAACGCAACCGCAGAAGCAGAGAACGTTACCATAATTGCCCATCTCCAAGGACCAATCAACGAATCAAGCATAACACTATGGGACTCCAGCCATCCTGGAAACCTCACATACTTCAAAGTGGTTAAGGATGGGGAGGTACGCATCCAGATAAAATTCACTAATATAAACCTCCCGCCCAACAGGAATCCCCCTGAGGGGCAAGGATGGGTAACAGTAAGATATGGAATAATGGAAACCGCCTCTCCCGGAGACAAGGTTAAGGGATATGCTGAAATAAGATTCGATGAAAACCCACCCATAACAACGGAACTAGCTACCACAACCTACGACCCCACACCGCCTGAGATCCAGGTACTGCACACTGAGAACGGCAGTCAACTAAAACTCGCAATCAGCGTGAATGACGGGATCTCAGGAACTGATGAAGCGGCATTAACTTTGATAGGACATAGTTTCGAAAAAACATACTTCCTAAACGAAAGCGTCACTGAACTTAATTTCACTCTAAACCCAGGTAATTACACCATCTTAACGTTCGCGGCAGACAAAGCAGGCAATATAGCCACTCATAACACAACAATTACCATAAAGAAACTAGAGGCAGAAACACCTGCGAGGAGTAAAGAGCCACCTACCTGGGGAGAAGGATCACTAAGCATAATCCTTGCTATAATTGGATTACTTGCATTAGTTACTATAACACTTTACATGCTGAAATTCAGGAAAAGAAGCGCCTAACTTTAATTCAAAATCCTCCACCAATCTCCCCAAGTTATTGTATCTTTTAGCTATAGTTACTGAATTACCACTCACATTTAAGCACTCTTCCTTGATTCCATAATGTATGAAAAATTTTTCAGAGAAAATTTCATTAATTGGTAATATATTCATATGTTCAACGTATATCTAAGAAACTTAATTAACCCCTTCTAATCAATTGTTGTATGGTGTACAACATGCGCAACTCAACTGTATACCTGGTTATTGCCGTAATAGTAGTTGCCGTAATAGCAGGTGTAGCAGGAGCATATCTAGGAGGCTTCATAGGTGGAGGGGGTAAGAAAGTTCTTAAGGTCGGTACATCGCCTGACTTTCCCCCATTTGAGTATGTTGATAAAGAAGGAAATATTGTGGGGATTGATATCGACCTGATTAAGTCTATTGCTGCTAAGCAGGGTTATGAGGTCGAAATAGTTTCAATAGATTTCGACGGGCTTATACCGGCCCTGCAGAACGGTCAGATAGACGTAATTGCTGCGGGGATGACTATTACGGAAGAGAGGGAGCAGAAGGTTGACTTCACAATACCCTACTGGGACGCTGATCAGGCAATCCTGGTTAAGAAAGGGTCTAACCTCCATTTCGATTCCCTTAACGACCTAGTAGGCAAAACTGTGGGTGTGCAGTCCGGCACTACGGGTGAGTGGCTTATAGACGACTTCATCAACCAATCCGGTGAAGACATCACGGTGAAGAGGTACCCGAGCTTCGTTCTGGCGGTCACTGACCTAGTGAACGGCAGGACCGATGCAGTAATAGTTGATACGCCGGTAGCAGCTGCATACGCGAAGAAGTATGATGTTGAAGTGTCTGCCACTATTAAAACTGGGGAGCAGTACGGGCTTGCGGTACGGAAAGGCAACACCGAACTTCTAAACGAACTGAATAGCGCCTTGGAGGAATTCCTGAAGTCGCAGGAGTGGAAGGACATCATAAGCAACTATTTTGGGCAGAGCTGAAGTAGTTATGGACCCGGAAGTCCTTAACTACGTATCAGTTATTTTTTCTGGCTTAATCAACACAATAATCCTAACTTTTGTGGGGATAGCTATAGGTACGGCTCTAGGTGCCGTACTGGCTTTCATGGAAGTTATGGGGCCGCCCTCCCTAAGCAGGGTTATTGGCTGGGTAACGAGAATCATTAGAGGAATCCCACTCCTCGTAATCCTTTTCCTAATATTCTACGGGTTTCCGAGACTGGGGATACCATTACCTCCTCTCCCATCAGCAATGCTGGGCATAGGGATCAGGTCAGGTGTCTATCAGTCTCAACTCTTCAGAGGCTCGATGGAGGCGGTTGGAAGGGGACAGCTTGAGGCAGCTTTCTCAATAGGGCTATCGAAATGGGGTGCATTCAAACATGTCATTCTGCCTCAGGCTGTAAGGCTCATGATTCCTGGATGGGTTAATGAGTTCACAATAGTGCTTAAAGACACCTCAATAGCTTACGCGATCGGCGTCACAGAAATATTCACGGAAGCTGTACACGTGGCTCAGGTGGTGCTGGACTACCTCCCTCCCTTACTCATTGTGGCAGCCATGTACTTCACTATATGTTACAGCGTGTCCCACATCTCGGACAGGCTTTACAGGAAGTTCATGATTCCGGGACTTGGAGGAAGCATAGAGCAGGGTGCGGAGAATGTTTGAAGGGTTTGCTTCACTGCTATCGACCTACGGCCCTCTGCTAGCTGAAGCCGTGGTTATGACTCTGACAGTGACTGCTGGAGCATACACCCTAGGCTTCCTGATAGGTGTGCCGCTGGCTATAGTGAGAACCTATGGAAGGAAATCCCTTAGGTCAGCTGCTGCGGCATACATAGAAGTAATTAGGGGGACCCCCATGGTAGTACAGCTCTTCATACTCTACTACGCAGCACCGGCTGCAGGACTCACACTACCCCCAACAATAGCGGCTATACTTGCGTTAGGACTTAACTCGGCAGCATACCAGGCAGAATACTTCAGAGCATCATTCCTAGCGGTAGCTAAGACCCAGTGGGAAGCCGCACTATCATTAGGGTTCACAGAAAAACAAACCATAAAAACAATCATACTCCCGCAATCTATAAGGGTCGCTATACCGGCACTAACGAATGAGCTCGTGTACATGCTAAAGTACTCATCAATAGCATACTTCATAACAGTGCCCGAACTCGTATACACAGGTAAATTCATAGGTTCCAGAACATTCATGTACACAGAAATATACGCAATAATCGCTGTAATCTACGTCACATTCTCCCTAATATTCACTGAAGGAATGAAAACCGTTGAGAAGAAAGCCTCTGCTCCTGGAATATTGTTGCATGAGAGAATATAGTAAAAGAACAGCGTTCCACACTTGAGCGTACGGACTTTAGATATCCTTGTTGTGTAATGCTTGATAAAAAGTTCTTTGTAATTATTCGCTCATCTATATAACTCAGTATTTCTCTGGCTGCCCTCCTCCCCAATTCTTCCACGGACCATCCACGGCCGCAAAAAACAGTAATAGAAGGGTGTACGTAACTCCTGGCACAAACACCAGTAATGGATTAATAACGCTGAATATGACGCTGATTTGAGTAATGTCTGAGGCGTAGATGACTCCCAAGGGTATTCCCTGAACCAGCAGCATAAAGAATAAACCCGTTAAAACAGCTCCTACAGCCTCATTAACACCTTTCCCAATCACGAGCCATCGATGGAAGAGGCCGAAGAGGGCTCCAAAAATCAGCATTTCGATTCCATAAAGCAGAGGTGAAGCATAGAGAAGCACATTATATACACCTATAATCTGACTCAATGTTTCGTTAATCAAAGTCTCATTATAACTGTTTGGCGGAAGGCTCAATTCTATAATGGTCTTAAGGAATGTCTCTAAGCTCCCTATAGATGCAAGCAGGAAAATCCCAGTTACTACCCCGCTTAAGAAGCCAGCAAGCATCCCATAATATATGAATCTCCTGTCGCTAATTTCGCCCATGTTTTTTAATTTACGTAAATGTAAATAAGCATATTTTAACCGCATTAACAACTATTGTGTGGGGATTTAAAACGGACATTATTGTTGTAACAACTCCAGAAGTTCCAGGATATAAAATAAAGAAAGTGTTCGGCGTTGTCAGCGGCTCGGTGGTTAGAGCAAGAAACATCGGTAGGGATATTTTGGCTGGCCTTAGAAATGTTGCAGGAGGGGAGATTAAAGAATACACTGAACTCCTTGCCGAGTCCAGAGATTTAGCACTGGAAAGAATGATACAGAAAGCTAAGGAACTAGGAGCCAACGCCGTTGTAAATATGAGGTTTTCTACGTCTACAGTTGCTTCAGGCGCGGCAGAAATAGTTGCATACGGAACAGCAGTTCTGATAGAAAAGGAAGAATAAGAAAATAGGTATCAGGGCATATGAAGTAATGCCCCTAAGGTAAAATTATGAGTTCGTGTGATGGGTTGTGGCGGGCCCGCCGGGATTTGAACCCGGGACCGCCGGCTTAGAAGGCCGGCGCCCTGTCCTGGCTGGGCTACGGGCCCTTAGGAACCCATTTTGTTGTTTCGGCTGGTCCTTTATATTTTGTTTGTGGTTTGTATTAGTTTTGTTAGGTTGATTATTTGGTTTGGGTGTTTTTCTTTGACTATTGTGCCTGCTATGTCTGTTGTTTTGTGTGCTTTCTTTAGTATGACTATGTCGCTTGTTGAGATTATTCCTTTTGTCGCCATTATTTCTGTGTCTGCTTTCGTCGCTAGCTTTACCTCTATGTGGGGGTGTTGCCGTGTTTTTTCCTGTATCTGGCTTTTGTGGTGGAGGCTTTTGCTGACGTTTTTGTCTAGGTATATTGTGACGTGTTTCGGTTTTATTTCAGTTATTTTCTGTATGAGTGTGTCTATTGCCTGCGTTATGCTGGGTGTGCCGAAGTCTTTTATGTGTGCGCTCCTTAGGTCCCTCACGTAGCCGTC
>CAYOJG010000027.1:0-10959 GCA_964404265.1 uncultured Desulfurococcaceae archaeon
GAGGCTGAACTTACCGGGGTATGTGTAAATAATGCCCTCTCCCTTCACCCTCAAAGCAAGGTTTGCGAGGTTGACACAACCTCCCTCAGCATTGAGGAGGTAGCTGAAAGAATTGTTGATATCTTGGAAGGAAGGAAGGAATGTGTCGTAGGTATTGACTGGCTTTCGTCCGAGATACCGAGTGATGTCCTTTCATTCATACTCTCCGGCCAGAACCCTGACTAGGACGGGGTCAGGCCTTCCTGGGGCGTCGATAACTGCCTCACCCACTCTCAGCCGAGGGATCAGCATTCTTAGGTCCTGGCTGAACTGACCAATACTCCTCAGTATTAGGTCGAGGTCCTCCCTAGCCTTAATTGCGTGAATCACCCTCATATTTGAATTAGCTATTATGGAGGCCCCGACAGCTGCGGGGGACTGCGTAATCACTGCAAGCGATAACCCAAGCTTCCTAACCTCAGCAAACATTCTCCCGAGCAGGGATGAATTAGTTCTTATAATGTTGTGAGCCTCCTCAATAAACACAAACACGTTTCCTCCCCCACCATACTCGAGCTTAATCCTCTCCACATGTTTAAGCAGGAATAATGCTGCCAACCTCCTAGCGACAACGTTCCTTATTCTGGAAAGATCAACAGCAACCACACCAGCCTCTTCTCCATTCATGAGCGGCAGTAACGCTTCAGAGCTGCCCTCCCTAAACATTTCTCTATAGGGCCTGCTCGCTATCGGCCTTATCTTCCTGAGAAGCGCGAGCTTGGTTTCCAGGATCCATCGGGCTTCGAGGTCACAGTCCTTCACCGCCTGAATAACATCCCATATTCCTCTAAACCTTCTGCCCTCCAGACTTGTGAGGAGGACGAACGACTGTGGGGGCGTTAGGTTGAAGACCTCGTCAAAAACCTCAACAACTTCTTCCGCACTGCTTCCGCCTATAGGGATTGGGTTCTGCGGTGATGGAGTTAATACCAACCATTCCTTGCGGGAGTACTCTCCGTACCAGTCAAGCACAAGAACTAGGTTATCCCTTCCCAGCCTTTCAGCAATAATACCTGCGGTAGTTGTTTTACCTGAGCCTGTGCTCCCAACAATCAATGTGTGGCGAATGAAGTCCTCAGGCCTTAAGTAAACGGCCCTTCTCGGAGGGTCAAGCGTTTCCCCAATCAGAATACTGCCCCAGAACTCGTGGGTAACCCTATTCAGACGTATTGATGGGAGCACAGACCTCCTAAACACTGGGGCATCTCACCTCCTTTGACTGAACCTTCGGGTAGAGAGAAGCGTTAAGTATGGCCTCAGCAAGCTTTCTGCAATGCGCAGCGTTCTTCTCGGGTAGGCGGAACATGAGGAAGCCCTCGTACCTTCCCCTCCTACCCTTAACTATTACAAACACCTCACTTCCTTTACAAACATCCAAGAATCCGCTTACCGCAGTCAATACATCAATATTTGTTAAGTCGGGGTCCCGAGTTAGGAGCGTGAAGCACACATCCCTAAACTCATCTCTGAACATTTCCAGCCATCTGAGGCTTAGCTTTTAAAGTGTTGCTTACTAATCAATTCGGGCTTACAGGATGAAGATACAGGACGGTTTAATCAGTGCTAAATGCAAGGTCGTGAAGATCGAGCCTTCCAAGATCAGGAAGGTTGTCCTGACCACGATGGAGTGCGGCGGGCTTAAAGTCACTATGGACCTAGTTAAGGAGCTGCTGATATTCTCTGAGGGTGATAAGATCGAGTTCCTTCTGTCGAGGGATAGGCCGGAGTTCGAGGAAGGGAAGGACTTGGTTATATGGGGCTATGTAATGACTAAGAAGAGGAAACCAATCGATAAGGGGAAGGAAGGCGGGTTCCTGAATAAACTCCTGGTCTCGCTCTGGGGGTACCTCCTAGTCCTTGAGTCCACTAAGGAAATTCTGGACTCCTTCTCAGTCATGGATAAGGTCTACCTCAAGATCTCTAAGAAGTAGGGACCCTTTAATTAACCCCAATACTTAAATTCATTATTTCATATTCACCTCCAGGTAAGCAATATGAGTTTACAGACTGCTGTAAGGAACTTGATGACGGAGCTTATGGGTCTCGTCAACAACACTGTGAAGGTTAAACTGGTGGACGGAAACGTGTATGAGGGCAAACTCGTAGGTATAGATGTAAGCGATAGGTTAACCCTCCATTTACTGCTGGAGAACGCGAAAACAGGTTCCGGGGAGGTGTACTACAAGGTCTTCATTAACGGGAGCAGGGTGAGTGAAATTATTGCGACACAGAAACCGCTCTTCGATCCGGAAGAGTTCGCATCCTTCATAAGCAGTAAGCTCAATCTCCCTCCAGGAACTGTTAAGGTGATTAAGGAGGCAGGAACCGTAATAGTTTATGATAGGTATAAGATCAGCGAGAACGGTGTTGAGGGATCCGGCGGCCTGGCAAGCAAGCTCTACAGCCTTTGGGAAGAGTACATGGAGCAAAGAAAGAAGTAGTTCTTTTTTATTCCTTACACATACCTCATTAATTATTTCACGGGTTCGGGAATGAGTTTCGAAATCAGGGATAAGGAGCTTGCGGGCAGAATAGGGAGGCTCTACACAAAAAACGGCGTTATTGAGACACCGGCATTCTTCCCCGTAATTAACCCGTTCCGGCAGGACGTTCCCTCCCAGAAAATCTGGGAGATAGGGTTCCGGCAGATAATCACTAATTCATACATAATTAAGCAGAGGTTAGGGGATGAGGCCAAGGCCCTGGGTGTGCATAAGATAGCCTCATTCAACGGCGTCGTCATGACGGACTCAGGGGCCTACCAACTCCTTATGTATGGAGGGGAAAGAGTCTCGATAGATCCTGTGGAGATAGTTGAGTTCCAGAAGGCTATAGGATCAGACATAGCTGTTATTGCAGACATCCCTACCAGGGATGACGCGCCTTATGAGGAGGCTGAGGAAAGCGTTAGGGAAACGCTGAGGAGGGCTGAGGAAGTTATTCCCTATATACGGGGCACTGACACCGTATGGGTTCTTCCGATACAGGGCGGTGTGCACACGGAACTCGTCGATCTTTCCTCGAGGAAGGCAGCGGAGCTTGAAGGGTACGGAATGTATGCGATAGGGTCTCCCGTAACCGTTCTCGAGAAATACGGCTTCTGGAGGATTGTGAGAATGGTTGCTACCGCAAAGAAGAATCTCCCTCCAGACAAGCCTGTCCACCTATTCGGCGGCGGCCATCCCCTCATAATACCTATAATGGTTGGGCTTGGGATAGACTCCTTCGACTCAGCATCCTACGTCCTTTACGCAAGGGAGGGCAGGTACATAACGGAGCACGGGACCTACAGAGTTAATGAGATGGAGTACTTCCCCTGCGAGTGTGAGGTGTGCTCAAAGTACACGCCGAAGGAGCTTCTTCAACTTGATAAGAGGGAAAGAACCAGACTCCTGGCGATACATAACCTCCACGTAATAAACAGGGAAATTAAGAGGGTGAAGGAAGCCATTAAGGAGGGCCGCCTTTGGGAACTTATTGAGGAGAGGGCGAGGACGCATCCCTCCGTTAGGGAAGCGCTTAACGAGTTCATCCGGTACTCCAGATGGATCGAGTCCCTCGATATGAGGGTTAGGGGTAGGGCCAGAGGGATGTTTCTCTTCGACACAACCTCCTACTACAGGCCGGAGCTTGTTAGGCATAGGAACTACCTAAACCGCAGATACACTGTCTCCCGCAAAAGAGTTGTTTTTGTCCCGGCTGATCCGGAGGAGAAACCCTTCAGGACATCATCACTTTACAGGAGAGCTGTTGAGAAAGGTGTTGTGGGGGATGGAGATGAAGTCATTTTCTATCTTCCGTTCTTTGACCTAGTTCCTAAGGATCTGGATCAGACATATCCGTACGCACAGTTCGAGATGCCTAAGAACCCTCCTGTTGAGGTCGTTATGGAGATGCTTAACAGAATCACTGATTTCTATGAAGCGAAGCTGAAGGGTAGGGTAGATGTTGTTTTAGTGGTTTGTAAGGACATTCCTTGGGCTGAGAAAGAGGTTATTGGTCCGAGCCTGAAGGGAAAAGTTAAGGTTGTTGAGGTTTGCTGATTTTTACATGTAGGGCTTAGGCCCTTTATCCTCGGCACTCCTCTTCATCGCTTCCTCTAAGGCGGCTTCGGCCTCAGCAACTATCTGAGAGTACTGTAGCAGGTCATCTATCGCAACGTCCAGCTCAAGAATTTCCGCAACCTTCTTAACGAATATTGCTGCGGCCCCAGGATCATACTTACTCGGCTCAGTGTAGGGGAAGATTAGAAGTGTCGGCACCTTCTTTATGTTGAATACTGTGAAGAACGTTGCCAGCGGCCCCACTATGTATAGTCCCTTATCGATCTGGGGCTCTTCAAAGCTCCATCCGCAGTTATGAATGCATGCCCACCTGAACTCCTCCTCACCCATCCTGAATTTGGAGTTCAGGCCTCCAGCCATAATCGCTTTCTTCCCACCTACCTTAAGGAACCAGTTCGTGAAGGCTTTAGCGTAAGCAACTCTCTCAGGTGTCTGGGGTAGGGAGTTATTAACTAGAAGCATGAGTTTCTTCCCTTCATCAACGAATATTTCGTAAGGTGTCATGAGGCCGTACTCCTCCAGCGCCGTGAAGTCCGGCATGTACTTTGTGAGGACGTCGCCTACCTTAACAGCCTTCAACTTGTTGACGAGATACCTAACGGCTATGGTTCCCACATACCCGAAGCCCGGGAACCCCGTTAGTAGGGTCCATCCCCCCGACTTAACTAGTTCCTTATACTCGTCATAGATAACTACTTCAGCCAGACCCATCCTTCTCACACTCTCTAACCTTAACTGCGGCTCCCCTTATAAAGTGAAGAACCTCGGCAGGGGAGAGAACAAGCCTCCCCACGCATAGAAGCCTGTCAGACTCATCCACAACCAGGACCTCGTCCCCAGCCCTTAGCTCCTCATCAATCATGAGGACATGCCTAGCGAAAACAGTTGACTCATTCTCCACCACATCGTCAGCCACCTCATTAACCACCACTACCCTGAGCCTGGGGAAAGGGAGAAGTTCCTTAATTTTCCTTGCAGCGTAGAGCTTCAGGTTCAGTGTATAGGTTGCCGCCACCACTGACGCTATGGGAACACCGTCTGGAGTGAATATCTCCCTGATCTTACCCGTGTTCCTAGATATTTTGAGTAGTGTCCCCTCAGGAATTACTTCGTGGGCTATGTTTTCCCCTAACTGGTAGTTAAGTATTGCACGTAGAAAACTCAGCTCCTCCTTAGACGCCGGCCTAAGTTTATGCAACCGCTTAAACCACCGTAGGTGACTTACCTTCCCTAGGCTTAAAGGATTCCGAAGATCCGTAGGGGCGGTACCTACCCTTCAGAACCTTCTTAGCCGCGTTAAGGAAGTCCTCCATAATAACTCTCTTCCTGCCTGCCCTTATCGCCATGTAGCCCGCTTCAGTGCATATGGCCTTAATATCCGCGCCCGTAGCCCCCTCAGTTATTCTGGCGAGTTCATCAATATCTATCTTGTAGGTCTTCATCTTCCTTGTATGTATCCTGAATATCTCTTTCCGGCCTTCGAAGTTCGGGAGCGGGACCTCAATAACTCTGTCAAACCTGCCGGGCCTGAGTAGTGCCGGGTCAAGTATGTCAAGCCTGTTCGTTGTGGCTATAACCTTAACATTGTCTAGAGGATCGAACCCGTCCAGCTCTGCGAGAAGCTGTGTAAGGGTTCTGTGGATCTCCCTCTCACCACTCGTCCCCATATCCAGCCTTTTCGCAGCTATAGCGTCAATCTCGTCAATAAGAACTATTGAAGGAGCCTTCTTCCTAGCGAAATTGAAGAGCTCCCTAACTATCCTAGCGCCCTCACCAACGAACTTCTGTGCAAGCTCTGAGGAAACAAGACTTATGAATGTGGCCTTACTCTCACCAGCCACTGCTTTAGCTAGGAGTGTTTTTCCGCATCCCGGAGGCCCGTACAGAAGAATTCCCTTAGGAGGCTCCACACCTATCTCCTTAAACAGCTCCGGGTGCTTCAGAGGCAGCTCAACAACCTCCCGAAGCTCCTGAATCTGCTTATCGAGACCTCCAATATCTGTATACTTAACGTTCGGGCGCTCAATAACCTCCATCCCCTTAACGTAGGGGTCATTATCAGTAGGGAGTAACTCAACGATTGTTGACCCTCTCTGGTTGAGTGCGACCCTAGTCCCGGAAGTGAGCTTCGACTTATCGATATTCCCCCCAATCGACACAACGAGTGTGGGGCCCGTCGTGCTCTTCACGAGGGCCCTTCCCTCATCCAGAACCTCAATAACTGTTCCCTCAATGAGGGGCGGGGACATAAGCTTGTTTATCTCTCCCTTATAGTAATCTATCTCCTTCCTCAGAAAATTAACCTCCATCTCAAGCTCGCGGACCTTCATTTCCAGATACTTAGTGTAGTCTGGACCGCTCCTCCTTTTCCCGGTGAAGTCCACTTCTGCCAAACGTCACACCACTATATTACTTATCCCTAAAAACCTAAAATACTAGAGGGGTTTAAACGCCGTTAATGAAGGAATTCCCTAACTATTTAAGACCTGAAGCAAGTTAATGATGATTGCGGGTGTTGAAGCATGCGTTCAGACATTGTTTACTGTGAGATGTGTGGAAGCCCTGTCAGGAGAAAGGATGCCAAAATAGTCTATATTGAGGGGGCGAGACTCATACTCTGCCCCTACTGCTACGAGAAGGTTGCTAAGAGGGCTATAGCTACTGAGGTTAAGCAGCTGACTCAACCCAAGAAGAGACCCATACCTAAAACACCTAGGGCACGCAGGCCTCCGAGGAAGAGGCTGGACGACCTTGAGGTGGTTCCGGACTATGCCTCTCGCGTTAGGAGAGCTAGGGAGAAGATGGGGTGGTCTCAGAGGGTTCTTGCTGAAGCTATAGGTGAGGGAGAGAATGTTATTAAGAGGATAGAGGCCGGGAGGCTTACCCCATCCATCGATCAGGCTAGGAGGCTGGAGAGGGTTCTGAACATAAAGCTGCTTGAACCTATAGCTGATTCCGAGCCGGCTTCGGCTTTCCTTTCAGGGAGCGTATCTAAGGAGCTGACTCTGGGAGACATAGCCTCAATAAAGAAGAAGAAATGAGTGTGCGGTCAGGTATGAGCAGGTGGTCGAGGAGAGAGGCCCTCCTAATCGCTAGGGAGGGCAGTGTGGATGAGGCTAAGGCGCTGATCTCCTCCCTCGACGTAGACCTTCTGGACGTCATAGTTCTTAAGAACACTTACCGTCCGGACAGAAACACCTATCTAGGCAGGGGGAAGCTTGAAGGGCTTAGAAACACATATCCCGAGCTCAGCCCGGACAGGTCAGTTCTTTACGTGTATGACAGGCTCTATCCGCGGCAGATAATAAACCTGATGAAGGCTCTGAAAACCGACGTGAAGGATAAGGTAGGGCTGATTCTCGAGATATTTGCTGTTCATGCAGGATCGAAGGAGGCTAAACTCCAGATCGAGATGGCAGAGATCCTACACACAATGCCCCTCATAAAGGAATGGATAAGGAAGGCAAAGATGAAGGAGCTTCCCGGATATATGGGTCCGGGAAGGTATGCTGTCGACGCTTACTATACCCACATGAAATCCCGCCTTGCAAGAATAAGGAGGGAGTTAGCGAAGCTTAGGGAGAGGAGAGGTCAGGAAAGGAGGAGTAGGGCGAGGAGGGGAATGCCTCACGTAGCTATAGGCGGGTACGCTAACGCAGGGAAAACCACGCTATTCAATGCATTAACGGACTCGGAGAAACCTACAGGCCCTGAAATGTTCACCACCCTCTCCCCGAAGATAAAGGCGGCAATGATTAACGGCTCTAAGATAGCTTTCGTCGACACTGTAGGCTTCATAAGGGACATCCCTCACGAAGTTATCGAGGCGTTCTACGCAACTCTGGAGCAGATATCTACCTCAGACCTCACGATTCTCGTGATTGATTCTTCAGAGCCTCCGGAAAATACTGCAGATAGACTTAGGTCATCCATCGATATCCTGAGGAGAATTGGTTATGTGGGAAAGCCACTCATCACGGTCCTGAATAAGGAGGATCTCAACCCGGCCAACACAGAAACAAATTCAAGGATAGCTGCTGAAGTTCTCAGCAGTGTGTGGCCTTGGAGATGGAGGATAGTGAAGGTCTCTGCCCTCCAGAGGAAGGGCCTGGAAGCCCTTAAGGACGCGATAGTTAAGGAGCTGGTTAAACCACCTGAGGAGGAGAGGACAGTCACATCAAGGTACGTTATGTAGGGGTTCGGTTTTGAGGATTCATGTTCTGAGACTCGGTCACAGGCCAGCGAGAGATAAGAGAATCACTACGCATGTGGGTCTTGTTGCGAGGGCTTTCGGTGCCGACGGCTTCATCATTTCAGACATTCGAGACGATTCTATCGTTGAGAAGCTTAGGAAGACCTGCGAGACTTGGGGAAGGCGCGACTTCCACGTGGAGAGCGGTGTTAAGGGTGTTGAGTATGTGAAGAGGTGGAAGAGGGATGGAGGCATAGCTGTCCATCTAACTATGTACGGTCTGCATGTCGATGACGTCATTGATGAGATCAGGTCTCTGAACCGAGACATCCTCGTTATTGTGGGAGCATCCAAGGTCCCTAGGATCTACTACGAGCTCGCGGACTATAATGTCGCTATAGGTCATCAACCCCACTCCGAGGTTGCTTCACTGGCAATATTTCTTGACAGGCTCCACCAAGGTAAGGAACTACACTTTATTTTCTCCGATGCAGAAATATGTATTGAGCCGTCTCCTCACGGAAAAAAGGTGAAGAAATGTGGGAAAGAAGAGCAGTAACCTCGACGACCTCCTAGACTTTATTGAGGACTACGTAGGTCCTGCAGGGAGGGAAGTGTTTAGACTACTAGCTAAAGCAACGAAGGAGATGCTTGACAACGAAATAATTGAGAAGACTGGGCTGAACGAGCAGGAGGTCAGACGTGTTCTCTACGAACTCCATAACCTCGGACTAGTCACGTATAGGAAGTCGAGGAACCCTGAGGACAGCAGGTACATATACTTCTGGAGGGTTGATTCCGCGAGAGTTAACCAGGTTCTTCTGCAGAGAAAGAAGGCTGTCCTGAATAAGCTTAAGGAACGTCTCGAGTATGAGGAATCCCACACATTCTTCGTATGCCCGATCGATGGTGTTAGGCTCACATTCGATGAGGCAATGGAGAACGACTTCAAGTGCCCGAGATGCGGCTCCGAACTCATCGCTGAGGAGAATGAGGAGGTTAAGGAAAGACTGAGGAAGATCATCCGGGTGCTTGAAGAGGAGATAAAGCGTGAGGAGAAACTTATCGGGAGTTGATCTATTCTCTGGAGGCGGAGGCTTCTCAAGAGGCTTCATTGAGGAGGGCTTCAATATCCTTCTCGGCATAGATAATGAGAAGTCGGCTGCAAGAACCTACGTAGCTAACTTCCCTGAAGTAACGGTCCTGGCGGAAGACATAAGGGACATCTCCTGCAGGGAGATCAGGGAAATAATCGGCAGGAATACCGTGGATGTAGTTATCGGTTCCCCTCCATGCGAGCCGTTCACAGGCGCTAACCCTGCAAGAATGCCTAAGCCCCTCGACAGGCTCTACAAGGACCCTGCAGGAAGACTTGTACTTGAATTCATTCGTTTCCTAGAATGCCTAACACCGAAAGTATACATTATGGAGAACGTCCCTGCCCTAACCGAGGGGGAGCTTACTGACGCGCTGAGGAATGAGTTCAGGCGGGCAGGGTATGAAGCACACTTCAACATCCTGAGGGCACAGGACTACGGAACACCTTCCCGAAGGGTAAGGGTATTCGTCTCCAACCTCAGGCTCAACCCTCCGAAAACTAGGGAAAAAATCCGAGTTATTGACGCTATTGGCGACCTGCCAGAGCCTGAGGAGGATCCCGTCATCCCTAATCATGATCCTCCTCCGAGACTAAGTAAGAGGAAGATGAAGCGTGTTATGAGAACATCGTGGGGTAGGTCGGCAATAACCTATGAGGGGGCTCATGGGAGAAGGCTTCCCAACTTCATCCGACTAGACCCGTACAGACTGGCCCCTACAGTGCTGGGGTCTTCTAGATTCATACATCCCTTTGAGAACCGCCTCCTAACCGTGAGGGAGCAGGCCCGCCTCATGGGGTACCCTGATAATCACGTTTTTCTCGGAGGTAAGGACGAGCAGTATAATCAAGTGGGTGAGTCGGTTCCTCCGCCACTAGCTAAAGCTTTAGCTAGGGAGGTGCTTAAGTATCTGGAGGTGTGAGAAGTGGAAGAATTAATTATCGTGCTAAATAATGTGTCGTCCCCGCAGAGACTGATAGACACGACGAAGGTTTTCCTAAGCGTGGATGAGGAATGGATGAAGGCCCTCGTAGTGACTAGGGCTTCAGGGATGGCTGCCCAGACAGGGATACCTGAAGCCAGTAAAGCCACTTACAAGAAGGGGAAACCTCTAATAGTGCTTTCAGGTGTTAAGGATGCTGTGGAGCTTCTCAAACCTAATAAGGTACTTATCTATCATCCGGACCCCGAATCAAAGGACATCACAGAACTGCTTCCGGAGTTAAGGAACTCTGGAAGGCTTATGCTGGTTATCGACGGTTCTGAGGGAGGGCCGAGCAGGACCGACCTAGCGCTAGGCGAGCCCGTGAAGATAGGTGTGTTTAAAGAGAAGCTTCCTGCAGCGGCAGCCCTAGCACTCATAATAAATGAGCTGTCAAGAAAAGCCTAAAAACATAATAAACAAATAAATCAACGAAGCCGGGTCGTCTAGCGGCCAAGGATGCGGGGCTTTGGTCCGTGGCCGACGGGAAGATCCCCCGTGACCGGGGTTCGAATCCCCGCCCGGCTACCAAAAATAACCTTATATTTGGTTTGTGTTATTTTTGTTGGGGCCCGTCGTCTAGCC
>CAYOJG010000028.1:0-9339 GCA_964404265.1 uncultured Desulfurococcaceae archaeon
CTAATTGATGGATCAGATATGAATATTGTGAAGTACCTTACCCTTCGGTTCCTGTAGATAGTTATCCTATGCCTTATGGTATGTGTTAACCCCAGCATGGTTAGAAGCAGAGATATTTGCTGTGCTAGCTGCTTACTGATAGTAGTGATCGATACTTCGCCCCTCCATCCCTTGCCGTTACCCTTAATCCTTGGAGGGGCAACACTTCTGTCACTGTCAATTAGTCCTGAAAGCACACCGAGCATGAACTCATGAGGTGAGTTAAGGACGAATCTAGGCATAGTCTTCCGTCTTGTGAGAACACCTTTCCTCCCTTCATGAGTGACTTCGACGTAGAACTCGCGCTTAATCCACTTTATCAGGTTCCTGTCGGTGGATATTAGTCTCCATAATTGTGCACCGCGCTTACTTCTGCCCCTATATATCTTGACTTCAGCCCTCAACCTAGTCTTCAGGATTTCTGCAAGCTCACGAGCCACATACTGATCCGATACCGTAATCTCTAATCTTTCACCACCAGTAACTCTCGTTATGGTTCCGTCTCCAAGGAAATATCCTAAGAAATAGCCAAGTTTCTCATCTAGCTTGGCCTCAGCTTCCCCTACACGGATACTCCGCAGGAGAGTAACGCCTTTGATGCTGGGGATGCGTCTCAACACGGGTATTAAAAGTTTCCTTCTTACCGCCTCTATAGGTTTCACAGGCCTCAAGCTATTGCCGTCGAAGGCAACGAGACTGTGGTCTTCTGTAATGATGGTGTTTCTCCCGGTCTTTGTTTTAAGTATCAGCACCTCCTCCGGCGCTCCATGCCTGATTAGCGCCTTCACCCTCTTCACTTCAGGTCGAAGAGTCTTCGGGGATATGGTAACAGCGAACAGTTCCGCCCCGATCTCGTCGAGGTACAGAACCTCTGTGTCTCCTTCTTTCTTAATGTATTCGCTGTAAGCATCCATGTATTGATCAGTTATTTTGCCTATGGGTTCGAAGAGTAGCTTCCCGGAACCATCGATCAGGAGCAGGGGCTCGCTATAGGTTAAGCTTTTGGCGGTCCCGGGGTCCCCTAGGAGGAGTACGTGGATCTCTCCTCTGATCTTTGTTCCGTCGGGGGCTATCTTTGGAACCCCTCCGAAGAGGAGGAGGGCTACGGCCTCTTTAATGTCCCACATTCCGTAGATTGTTGGTGCTATGCTGGCAATTATCTTCCTCCTGATAAGCGGGTCTCTGGCTAGGCTAAGTATTTTCTCCTCATCCTCCACGCTGAGTTCAAGTTCTTCTAGGTATCTCTGAGCAACAATCACGTTATTTGCCTCTAGGTAGGTGGAGAAGACAGGTCTCCACATCTTGGCTGCTTTCGAGAGCCTTACTACGCCGATTATGGTGACTCTGTCTCCGGGTCTTGCGGCATCCACTAGGTCGTCAGTTAGAACGACCTCGAGGGAGCGCGGAATCTGCCCTGCAGGTATTTCCTCAGGCTTCTCCTGAATAACTATGAGTTGCCAGTCCCTGAAGAGGGACTTCTCTGGCACGAGCTTAAACACTCCTTTAGAGGAGCTCCTTCTTCTCCCCCCTCCACTACCTTCCTCAACCTCCTCAAATAGCGCGTTATTCACACATACCGGGCAGTAGGTGGGTTTCTCGAGCTCGTCACCTATCTCCTGACCTTCCTCAGGAGGCCAAACGAACTGATGTCTCTCACCGCTTGGAAGAATGTGCTCATACACAGCCTTAAACAGCTTGTGGCGGGGCGGTGTGGCCCTAACAATTATCCCGTCAATCATCACCAACCTGTTAATATGTTCGCTCCTTAACTCACGTATCTTTGTGAGCTTAACCCACCCGTTAAGCCTTGGGAAGAACCTGTACACCTTCTCCGCGTAGTCAGGCTGCTCATCCTTCACGAGCTCCTTGATGCTGTGGCTTAAAGCGGCCATGGCCTCATCAGGCGAGCTCTCTAGGATGTCTGCAAGCCTAGCGTCAAAGGAGAGTATGTCTTCATAATCAATGAGTAGAGACCTGGACTCCTTGATGATCATGTCCTTAACTCTTTCCCTATACTTGAAGCGGCCCCTCCTATCCTTAAAGTTCTTGAGGAATGTTAGGAAAAGCGTGTTAAGGGACTCAATCCCCTCCTCCCTAGACTCCTCAAGCCTCTCTGCCTCAAGCTCACTCACTTCTCGTTACCTCCCCCTCCCAGCTATCTATCAGGTCCTTCATAACCATGAATAAAGCCCTCTCCTCCATGAGGAGTGAGTCTATGAAGTCCTCCGGCTTACCTCCCAAGAAAGCTATCTGCACAATCTTCCTTAACCTAACCCTAACGAGGTCCGTGACATTACTCTCCAGCTTAATCACTTTAAGCATCCCTTCCGGGGAAGACTTGGCGTCTTCCCGAGCCCTCCTCAGAAGATCCCTGACCTCGAAATAGAACCTCTCCCTCAACCTATGGAACTCACCGCCCTTCAAACCCCTCTCAATCATAAGATACTTGGCTACGTCACCGTCGGTAAGCGGCTGCTCCCTCAGCTCCACATACCCCCTCCTTGAGAGGGCGGCTGCCTGCCATAAAGGAATACCGGCCTCATCACCCCTAATAAACGATTCCCACCCGGCCTCAGTCCTGACCGAGTCAAGATCCTTAAGAACCGCTACCCTAACGGTGCTGAGCAGATGGTAAACGGACGCAAGCCTCACATAATCCCTAATCATTCCCCTCCCCCAAACTATGGAAGCAATTCAACTTTTATGAGTCCCCTAATAAAAGCGTAAATGACTCCCCCAAGAAAGGCGGGAATACCGCACATCACTGAATGCAGTGAAATCCTCCCCAAGTAATACACCTATATAAAGGAGGCCTTCAACAGCATGGATGACAAGCAGACTTAATTCTCCCTAAACAATGGGTAGAAGGGATGAAGTCAGATCGCCGACTGATATGTGATGAAGGCTCGTGTTACTGACCCATCAATCAATGATTCTACGTACTGATCCGGGGAGAATTGAAGAAAGGGTGGGTGTGGCGGGCCCGCCGGGATTTGAACCCGGGACCTACGGGTTAAGAGCCTCGGCCACCCTTGCTGGGTCCGCCGCTCTACCTGGCTGAGCTACGGGCCCATCCATAAATGGAGTGGTGCCCGAGTATTTAAGCATTAATTCTCTAAAGAAGCTCCTCCAGATTAAGGAACTCAGGAGGCCTCTCCAGATTAATTATGGGTATTGAGATGTAGCCCGCCTCAGCACCTACACCGAACTTAATGGTTTCCACATCACCATCTACCTTAAGGGACGCGTAGTTCGCTTGAGGAGGTATCTCACCTGAATCATCAACGAAGTAGTAAAGCAGCGGAACACCGTAAAGCTTGAAG
Organism: uncultured Desulfurococcaceae archaeon; assembly: GCA_964404265.1. Lineage (GTDB taxonomy): Archaea > Thermoproteota > Thermoprotei_A > Sulfolobales > NBVN01 > CAZFVC01. The sequence continues at coordinate 3,363 of CAYOJG010000028.1, forward strand.
AAATCCCTGAAAACTGCTAGGACCCCATATATCAAGCTGTCCCCATGCCTCATCCTCAGAATAAATATCGACTGGCCCGACGCAGCGCTCGAAGCTGCTAATCTAACAAGATCCTTAGCTGAAGCTAGCCTAACACCTATAACTTTATCCATCCTGGCCGACATACATACACCCGAAATATATTTGAGTGAGGTATTAAGGGGTTGAACCCTCAGTAGAGGTGAAACCCCTTAATTATATATTCCTTAACAATCTTCGTGTATTTCTTAGCCAGCTCGAGGTTGTACTGCCTCATGCTCGCAGGGACCTCTATCTCGAAAATGTTGGGTTCAGGGGTGTCTGAAACTTCCGCAACGCGCCCGTCACTCCTCACAATGAAGGTCGGCTGCTGAATATTCCCCTCCTCAGCATAGCCCCCTATACCTATGATAGGTATCCTGTTCTCCCTCGCCCTAGCCATCGCAAGGTAGAGCGTAAGCTCCGGATTCCTCCTAGTTATGAGGGGAGGATTCACAGCGATTATTGCGTCCCCCCTCTTAAAGAGACATATTCTGCTGATTTCAGGGATCTCTAGATCCTTGCTTATAGAGAAGCATAAGTTAACGCTGTCGACCTTAACAAGCTCGAGCTCTGAACCCCCCGCAATCCCCTCTGTGAGGGGCACCATGCTCCTCCCCCGAAACACGGGGGTACCTATAGGCGGCACTATGACGTTAGTGACGTAGAGTTTATTCCCCGCCCTCTTAAGCACAGGGGAAAGCATAATGGTTACTCCCCTCCTACGGGAGAGTGACGACAGCCTTGAAAGGAGGTTATTCAAATTATTCTTATAGCTTGTGTACTTTTTCCTCCCCCTTAAGGTGTCGTATAGGGGTCCTATGGGCGGGGATATGAGGAGGGCGGACACCCTGTCGCTTACATGGTTCAAGGTCTCTTCGATCGATTTAATGTATTCCCTAGTGTTAACTCCTAAATCAATTCTGGCCACGGCCAGGACAACATGCCTCACACCCTCACCAATACCTTCCATAGACTACCTCCCCAGCAGCTTGAAGTCCGTCAATTCCTCCAGTAATTCAGTAACCAGCGAATAGTAATCAACTTTGCCCTCCTCCACACTCCTCATCTTCCTCTCAAGGACACGTGTCCTTTCCTCACTAACCAGACCGCCGTACCTGCTCGTAAGGTACTGATACACTTTTTCCCCAAGCAGGAGAGGAACTATGCCTGAGCGGGACCTGCTTAAAGCAACATACTTCCTCTTAAATAATGTGTCAACAATCTTAGCGTAGGTGCTCGGCCTACCTATCTCCTTCTCCTTCATCTCCCTCACTATTGAGGCATACGTGTGGAGAGGTTGTGTATACCATTCCTTAAGCTGGAAGAGTTCCTTACCGACCTCGTAAAGGCCCTCCTCCGGAGGCCTCCTAACGTAGATAACCCTGTAAAACCTGTTGAAGCCGTCGAACATCATCTCCTCCACAACCTCGAACCCCTGCTCGCCCAGATCAACTTCCTCCCCACTATCCAGAACTGCCTCCAGAAGCAACACACCCCTAACCCTCCTAACCTTAGCGGGGGTTGATTGGGAAGCCATAAACCTCCGGAAGATTAGGTCATACACCGCGAAGTGCGTGCGGGAAATCCTCCTAACAGGCTCAATAATTCCTTCCTCAATCAGGCTCCTCAACCTCTCAGCATCAATCGGTCTCGTAGGCCTAATACATTCATGGGCACCTCCCTCGCCCCAGCTCCTGGGCCTGAAGTATTTATCTGCATCCGAACCGAGGATCTCCTGCATATACTCCCTAGCGACAGCCTTACCTGTATCCGAGACCCTAGTACTGTCTGTCCTGTGGTACGTTATGAAACCAAGCTCGAAAAGCTCCTGAAGTATCTGCATAGCTCTCTGTGTAGGGAGCTTCAGCTTTGACGAAATATCGTAGAGGGCTGAATCAGTTGTGTAGGGGGGTAAGGGATTAACCTCCTCTTCACTCCTAACAAGATCCTTAACCCTCACACGGAGCTTAACGATATCCCTCTTAATCCCCTTCCTTCTTTCCGGAGGTATAGGTATTTCGAGGGATAGCTCGCCTAGAACAAGCTTAATGAAAAGCGTTTTCGAAGCCTCATGCTTCCTATAAGTATCAATTATCCAGCCGAGGACAGGTGTCTGAACCCTGCCCGCACTCAGATTCCTGTAGGAGTTTCTGTAAGTCATACATAGCTCAGCATACCTCCTGTACCTCGACTCCTTCACATCGGAGGATAGTATCTCCCTGCAGAACCCTTTCCAGAAATCAGTCTGTAGCCTGCTGCTGAGCGAGAAACCTATCCACCTGTCCTCAACTCTCCTAACGAGCTGGGCCTTCACTAGGTTAAGGTCGAGACTCCTAGGATTCTCGACGGCGTTAATTATGGCCCTCTTAGTAACCTCATGGAACTCAACCCTCCTAACATTTTTGTTAACCGGCAGAACCACATTAACAATATCGAAAGCAATCTTCTCACCCTCAGTGTCGGGGTCTGTACCGACGAGAACCTCATCTACCTCCAGAGCAACATCTCTGAGGGCCTCTATAACGGTTTCAGTGTCCGTCTCTATAGGAGCTCCGCAGATAGGACATTCCTTAACGTCTTTACCTCCCTCAACAACTATCTGGTGGCCGTTAGCACACCTCTTAATAGTGCCATAGACAGGAATGAATCGACCGCCCTTCCCTCTAGCGACACCGTACAGGTGGTCCACTCCTCCACCACTCAGATCAGTGATTAGCTCGTAGATGTGTCCCCCACTGGCCGTGATGAGTAGGGTGTAGCTACCTAGATTAACTTCGTAGACCCGAAGCCTCCCATACTCCCTCACGCTTGGACGTCCAAAGAATCGAGCGATTGTCCGTGCCTTATTCGGTGACTCAACAATCAGTAGGGCAGTCTTTAACTCAACGACTCTACCTTTCCCAGAGGTTAAGGCCTTCAACTCCTCAACGCTTATGCCTTCACGTATCCTCCTAATCAGTTCCCTACCCCTATCCACCTCATCCAGAATACTGTCGAGATCGGCCTCCGAAAACTCCTGAAACCTGAAGTCATCGATGACCCACCTCAGCCTAGCCTCCAACCCCTTCAGAAGCCTCATATCGTCAGCAAGCACAACAGAGACTCCCTTACTTATCCCTCCAAGGAAAAGACGTGAAGTCCGGCCGCTTGCTTGGAGGTATGTGGCTGGGTCAGGTATCAGGACGTATAGCTCTCCGTTCTCCTCCTTAACGACCGAGTACGGATTACTCCTAAGCCTCTCAATAACTTCAGGCCTGCCCAGCAGCTCCTTAACAAGCTGGAAAACCTCGAGGAATAACTCCTCAGCCCGTGTCTCAGGCTTCCTTTTCTCCTCCAGAAGCTCCTGAAATATCTGCAGAATGAATGAGCCAGACCGCCTCAGAAGCCTCCTAAGCCTAACAATACTTGCCTCAATCTTCTGCCTCTCCTCCTGACCAGTAACTGCATCCCTCAGCAGCGGTAGAATCCTTATAACGTCCTGGGGCCTCATCTCGGCAACCCTTAAACCCACCTTATGTCTCGGAGGCCCAGTGAAGACTGCATATCTAATGATTTCAGGAAGATCTATCCCCCTAACTAAGACCCCGTAGTATGTTGCGACACCCACAAGAACCTCCGTCTCCCCCTCGATAAAGGAGTCAAGCACCTTCAGATTCTTGCTATGCATAGCCTCAGCCCTAACCCCCCTCTTCCTCAAGTAATCCGCAATAAAGTTGGCATATTCGATCCCCTTATCGAGGGGGACGTATACAAGGCCTCCTCTACCCAGGCGCTTAACGAGTTGAAGAACCTTCTCTGGAATCTCTGACTCATCAACCTCAACATAAAGGTCCTCAATATTCCTAATGAATTCAGGTCGCGCACCTATCTCGAAACCCATCAGCTCCCTGAAGAGCCTTACCCTAGTCCCTCTAGGGTTCCCTGTCGCTGAAGCGATTATGAGAATCCTCCTCTCCCTACCTTTCCTCTCGATTCTGTTCCTGAGCTTTTCCAGCCTCTCCCTAATCTCCTGCAGTCTCCTCTCCAGTTTCTCCGACCTTGCCTGAAGGCTTGAGAGGTAGGCGGCCTCCCTACGCAGCCTAATGATCTCCATCCCTGCCTCAATATCTCTCTCAGAAAAACCGGTTAGTCTGAGTAAGTAGTTAATGGCTTTAGAGCCTTTCAAAACTGCATCAACATCATCAACGAAAATGAATTTGAACCTATGCTTAAGGATTCTCTCCGCATTCCTCAGAAGGTAGTTCGAGGTCGTTACAAGAATGTCGAAACTTCCGCTCTCAAGCTGCTCCTCACGCGCCTCCCTCTCCCTCTTCCTAAGCTTAGAATGAATAACTACAGGACTAACGATTAGGTTGGCCCTCCCTGCCAACTCATTAAGCTTTTTCTCAGCCTGCATAGCTAATGTGGTAGTAGGGACAACAATGTACGACTTCTTACCCTTACGCGCCAGATAAAGAGCTACCACGAAACCGAAAGTGGTTTTACCTACACCAGTAGGTGCAATCATAGCGAAAGAACCTTCCTTCGCAATCCTCCTCAACCACATCTTCTGAATACTCCACGGCTCGCTACCTAAACACTCAGTAAAGAACTTGACAAGATCGCTGTAAGTCTCCCTGAAAACGTAGTACTCCTTGAAACCCTTAAGAGTGCCTTCCTCCTTCAAAACCCTATAGACAGACCTATAGTCCAGAGACTTGGGAAGCTCACGCAAACATGAAGAACACGGCACACCTAAAGCCAAACGCCTATCACTAATGAATCCACCGCAGTTAGGGCAGGCGCGACCATAAACAACGAGCTCTGCCTCCTCAACCTCCCTCCTAAGCAACACAAACCTCCTCTAAGTAAGAAATCACTGAACGAGCATTAATAAAGAAAACTCAGTGAAGAGAAGAGTCCTCATTCCCGAAGGTCAGGAGACCGTCGTATCATCATTTATTCTGCTTCAATTAGTTAATACTGTTCTAACCTAGTCTTGTGGCTTAACTTTTAGAACACCCATATACACATTTCCTGCCTCAGTATACACTTTAATTTGATATGTTGCTCCAGGAACTAATTGGCAATTTCTCATCCAAATAAGCTTGTATAAATTAATGTTGTCGTTCGGTGAGTATTTACCTCCATTGTTTTTAAGAATAGCCTCCTCGCCTGGCTCCAATACCCATGTTTTGTCATCTTTTACACAGTTAGGGAGGCCTGAAATCTCAATTTTTGTTATCTTTAGAGTAGTGGAACCCGTATTCTTTACATGTAAATATATTCTTATATTGGTTGCCACCCTAGGAATCTTTGCATAGCTGTCTGGGTATATTTGTAGGCTTTCTGTTGTTCCGAATCCTCCCCATAATCCCATAACCCATCCTATTACTCCTATCGCTATCACTAGCGTTACTGCGATAATGATTACAGAGGCAAGTATAGGTGAAATACCCCTCCTCATTCTACCCCCATGTAACAATACTCTATTTTGGATAAATAAAAAGCTCCCTCGATTAACTTAATTTAATTAGCGTGAATCATCGTAGTATACGGATGATGATTAGCAAACCATCTCGGATCTGTGAAGACACCTGTCTCAGCTGACTTAGTTTCTTGATACAGTTGCCGACATAAGTTCCACCATAAAATTACTTAGAAAAGGCTGGATAAAACACTTGTCTTTCCCAGAAAAGCGCCTAATTTTACCCATTCTGAATAAACATTAAACATTATACCTGCAGAATAAGTATGCATTCATAGTGATGGATTAACTTCTTTTCCTGTTATTTTATACCCGTAGCTATCTAGAGAGGAAAAACTATAACAAACTAAAAATAAAGCCTTTCATAGCCCTTTTTCTCTACCCTGCCCCATAAACAGCTTTTAATAAATGGTCACTAACCACTAAACTAGGCGGGTAATAATGAACCAA
>CAYOJG010000029.1:0-8976 GCA_964404265.1 uncultured Desulfurococcaceae archaeon
TCAAGTATGCTTACGAAGTTGGGAGAGACACAAAGTGAGGAGTGAGGCCCGAGAATTCTCAACCTGCATAAATAACGTTGTTTTCGACGCTATCCATTACACTCCCATTAGCGGTGTCCCAACGCTTCATGGGCATACCTTCCGCGTTTCTGTATGTGTTCACGGACAGAACTTGGAAAAGGGATGGATCATTGATTTCGATGTTTTAAGGAATGTTGTTGAGGAAGTAACTCTTCTGTTGAATCATTCGGTCCTCGTGCCTTCTGAGGATGTTGGAAGTGTGGAGTTCAAGGGACCTTTCAAGGTTCGGGTTGTTGAGGTTAGTTTCATACCTACGGCGGAGAACCTGGCCCTCTATATATGTAGGGAGCTCAGGAGTAGGCTTGATTTTCTGAAGGAGATGAAAATAGTTGTTGAGGTTGAGGAAGGCGCGGATAATGTAGGGATTGCTTCCTGCTGACCTATCCGCTTTCCTTCCTCTTCATTGTTTCGCCGAAGAAGAACCATGCTGCGAAAACCCCTATCGCTATGCTTATCCCTATCGATATTCCCCAGGCAAGAGCTGTCTTAACTTCAGGTGATATCGCCGTTATGTCGAGCATTAGGACTACAGCAATGAAGAACGAGAGAAGGAATATGAACCCCTTCATCTTCGCCTCCATCTGGATGCGGTAGATTATTGCGTTGAATATTATGAAAAACGCTATCAGCAGGAACACCACGCTGGCAAGCCTTGCACCATAGGTAATGATTAGCGTTACTTTCTCTACCTCACCCGGGAATAGGAGAAGCGTCACGGTATAGACAGCGAGGAGGGCGATACCTATATCCATGATGGCTATTATCAGGTTGGTTAGGCTGAAGTACGTTTCCTTCAGAAGCGGTTTCACTATTTCATCTATTTTGAAGAAGTCGAAGAGCTTCTTCACCAGCTTACTGAGCACTATCGCAATCACTGCATATATAGCCAGTATCGCTAAGGCGCTGAAAACTAGGGGTAGCGCATTCACTAGGTCACGAACTGCCAGAGTGAAGGCTTCCCGTATCACTTCCAGCCCTGTCTCGTTCCCAGCTGAAGTAATGTTAGGGATGCTTCCTTCGGCCATTACCCTCCACCCCTACTGAGGATGATTATGTAGTAAATCGTCCTGTAGATCAGGTACAGAATCCCCAGCGAAATAAGGAGTGCCGTCATCTTAAGGGATGTTTTCGCTGTTTTCTCGGCTGTGAAGACTATTAGGCCGTAGCCAGCCAGGCTCGAGTTATAGAGTATCCTTGAATATAGTCTTGAGTAGTGTTTAGGCACTAGGGCGAGCTCAGGAAGCGTTAGGAGAGCTATTAAGAGTGCTGAAGCCATAGCTAGGGAGGAGCATATGAAGACTGCGGCTTCCCATCCAGATATGAGGAATCCTAGCCCACTTCCTATGAGTAGCGCGACCGAGTTCCCACTCGTTAAGAGAGTGCTGGCCTTCAGGACGCCTAACCCTTTAACAACTCTCCAGTAGGCCGCACTTACATAGAGATTCGACCCTATGAGTGCGAAGCCGTAGAGGGCTGCTATACCTATGTGGATGCTTAAGTAAGGGGTAAGGTATATGAGTGGAGGTATAGTGGAGAGAATTAGGAAAGCTACCCTGTGAGTCCTCAGCTTCCTGCCTGCCCAGAAAACGCTTGCAACTACAGCTGTAAGGGTCTGTGTTAAGGCTAGAAGGGCGGGAAAGTATTCGGGGCCGCCGAGATCTTGCAACACCCTAGGGACCCAAGATATGCTAAGTAGGTTGGTGCCTGTCAAGAGAAGAATTAGTAACAAAAATGTGTTAACTGCCTCAATATCACTCTCCTCAGCCACCTCTTTAGGCCTAGATATCCTGACTCCCTGAAGAGGTGTGATAAGTATAAGCAGTATAGAGATGAGTCCTACGGAGAAAGCGATAACGTAGAGAAGTAGGTACTTACTTAACCCTTCACCGAACGCTAGCACGGTTAAGATCGTTAATTGACCAATAATTGAAGCTATGCCTGTACCTATAGTTCTTAAGGCTATGAGTTTTCTGTAGGGGTCCTCGCCGAAGAAGCTCAGGAAGGCTGAATAAAGGAATATGCCTGAAGGAACAGCAGAAGCTACAGCTAGGCCGTAAACTATCGTCAGCGGAAATAGCGATGATGCAGAAAACGGAATTAGGAACCAGAGAATCCTCTCGACAGCTAAGGCAGTGGCAAGCCTCCACCGAATTCCATGCTCTCTCCTCTTAAGGAAGCGGTAAAGAATTGAGGACACACCCAGAGATAGCGCTCCAGCAAACGCATTGAGTGCAAGGAGGCCGCGTAGGTCTAAGCCAAGCTGCGAGACAAGGAACACGGGAGTAACAACTCTAGAAATAGATACGTAGAATCCTCCGAACACTGCCTCCAGAGACAGGGTAAGGAATGCTGTCCGAAGAGTGCCCGAGGACCTCACCTCCTGAGGGAGCCCACCCACCTTAATCATGGGCCCCTCACCACCTTCGGGAGGTTCACATCCGTAATCGGGGGATACAACCAGTTAAATAAAGTTAACTCGCTACTTTCGGGAAGGGTTCTTAAGTTTAGTGAGTGGAAGCACTGCTGTAAGCATAACCGCCGAACCCACGATGAAGGGGTATACAGGCCCAAGGGTTGAGGAGAGGAATGAGCCTATTGATGGTGCTGGAATGGAGAAGAATGTTCTTGCACTGTCTAAACTTCCCCTAATCTTACCCACGTTCCTTGGACCCATTATCAGCGACGTTATTGTGCTGTAGCTCGTCACCCAGAGGGAGAAGCTCCAACCAACAAGGAATGCTGAGGAGTACACTAGCGGGAAAGAGCCTGTGGCTAGAAACACAGCACCTACAGCACCTATGAACTCATTCATCATTAAGGTCTTAACACCGCCTATTCTATCGGTTAAGTGTCCCGCCGGAAGGGATGCTAGGAGCATGGCAACACCCATGAAGCTGTTATATATACCCACCTCACCATCCCCGAAGCCTACATGCTCCTTAAGAAAGGCGTTAAGCATAGGTATCCACATAAGCCACCCATACCTGTCGAGGACACCGAACAGAAGGAGTGGAAGGAAACTCTTGCTGACCTTGAAAACGTCTCCATAAATCTTCATCAATTTACCTAAACCTCCAGAAGACTTCTCATGCGAGTTGCTTGAATCCGTTGAGGGAGGTCGCTGGGGAGATTTTTGTAGCCCTGACTCAACAAGGCCTAGGAAGATGGCGACTGCGAAAAGAGTGAGTATCCCGAGGATATATAGGGAGTCTCCGTAGGAGAGCCACTGAAGTAGGAAGCCTAAAGTCAGTGGTGTCACGACCCGGGCAAGATTAAACATGAGTGCATAGGTACCGAAATACTTTCCCAGCTTCTTAGGGTCAACTATATTCGCCACTAGGAAACTTCTGGATGGCTGCCAAAGCATCATGCCGGCATTACTGAATGCGTAGGCTAGGGCCAGTGCTGGATAGGTTGGGAGGACAACGGGAAGCATTAGGGATGCTGCAACCATGAGTCCTGAAACGGTGGCTACGGCCGATGCATATCCCCTATCAACTAAGTATCCTGCTAAGGGAAGTATGAGGGCTGAAAAAACGGCAGCTAAGGAAGCTATGATGCCTAGATCCTCCATATGATATCCTAGAGACAGAATATAGAGCGGGAACAGATACCTGAAGCCAGGGATAGCGAAACCTCTAGCAATAACGAAGGCCCCGACACCAGTCAAAACAACTGTGTCTCCCCCACCCTCCTTAACCATGAGTACACCTTACGGGGATTGAAGACGCATACAATTTTAACCTTTTCAATGTGAAGGGTAGGCAGTGGAAATATGTTTAGAGACGCTTCAATTTTATAGGGGATTAGGATGAGAGTACTCCTCATAAGTGATATCCACGGGAACTACGAGGCGCTTAAGGCAGTGATAGATAAAGTCGGGAGGTTTGATGACGGCCTGGTTCTCGGCGACCTCGTTGACTATGGCCCAGACCCAGACACAGTGATAGACCTAATAAAGTCACTCGGGTTTAGAGTGATTAAGGGAAATCATGACGAGGCTGCTGCACTCAACATAGACTGTGGATGTGGAGAAAAAACCCATGCAGTAAGCGTGTACACACGACAGAAAATAACTTTAAGAAAACTCAGTAAAAACGATTTGAACTGGTTGAGAAACCTTCCCTATGAGGCCGTGATAAGCGAGCTAGATGCAGTCGCAGTTCATGCGTCCCCTAAAAACAAGCTCTACGCATACATATATCCTTGGATGGGAAAAGAAGAAATACATAGATATATTGGAGAGGACGTAACTTCCAGATATTTGTTAGTTGGGCATACTCACTACCAATTCATGGAACCTATAACTAATGAACTCACACTGCTCAATCCGGGAAGTGTGGGGCAGCCAAGAGACGGGGACTGGAGAGCAGCCTATGCGCTGATAGATACATCTGAAGGCACCGTGACAATGGGACGCGTTAAGTATGACGTCTCTAAAGTTACTAAGAAACTCAAGGAAATAGTGAGGAATAGGAAGTATCTGTTGTTGTTATCATCGATTCTTCAGAATGGAAATATATGAGCAGCTTCCGAAAATTCTTCTGATTCATGACCTCTATGCAATATATTCTATATGAATACTGCGCCATAAAGCCTGTTAATTATCCAAGAGATATCTATAGGTGATACCTCGGTAAGGTTGGGAGGAACTTTCTTCATGAATGCAGAAAATCCTGAGGACTCGAATCTTTTCGAAATTTCCGCCATTAAGTCTTTTATAGGTCTAGGCTCTCTTAGCTGTGTGTACTGCATTATTATCTTGGCTGCGAACGATGCTTGACCTTCTTCAACGAATCTTGGATTGTTCCGCAGGTTTATCTCTATTGTAGGTCCGTTATCATATTCTGCAATTATCTTCATTCCGGAAGCCTTAATTCGCTTGAGCCCTCTGATTCCGTGGAATAGCCTTTGCCTAGGTTTCTTTATGTGGAACTCTGCAACTGAATTATTTTGTAGTAGTTTCCTAGCCTCCTCTGTGGCGTCGAGGGGGACATACCTTCTCATGAGGATGATCTTATCAGAGGGCAGTATGAAGGATGATGAAGCACTAACTACTGCTGTGGTGGAGACGCCAAGTTCTCTGTGGAGGGGCTTGATAAGGCTATTGAGGGGAGTTATTGGGTCATCTGGTAGGAGCTTGGCCATGCTTTCATCTTTATACATGAGGTTAGTGGCGCTGATGTCCTCATCCATGAGAATATGCTTGGCTCCCATCTCAATAGCTTCGCTCAGTGAAGCCGCCATGCTGGTTGATCCGCTCGCGTCGAGTGTGGAGAATACTGAGGTGTCTGTCCCGTCAGGGAGTCTCTTAATGAATGTAGATATATCTACATTATTTACTATGCGGCCATCCTCTGCCCTCACGAGAATTGTGTCATCCAATGAGATCACGTGTTCCCTGCCATCCCCCTTAACGTGGTTATATATACCGTCCTGTATTGCTTCCAGAAGCGTTGTCTTTCCGTGGTAGGCCCCTCCAGTAATCACATTTACTCCTGCAGGTACAGCCATACCTTCCACACACCCAGCGTCTTCTACACAAATCCTCTTCCTTAACTGCTCAGGGGAGCGGAAACGTATGGCGGTAGGTAAAGGCTCGTCGCTGAAGCTTGCCTTACGCGGAAGCACAGATCCGTCGCCCACGAAGAATACGTAGCCTTCCCTCCTCAGCCAGTCTCTAACGCCTTCCTGCAGCCTGTAGAGCTTCACAGCTTCCCTGATTCTGTCCTCCTCGTCCCTAGCTGATAGAACCTCATCAACAACTTGCGAGGCTTTTTCCAGTATGAGCTTAGCGGCTTCCCTTCCAAGAATCCTTCTGCCTGAGGCGGGGAGGCCTATGAAGAACCTAATAACTACGCTCTCTCCGTAGACCTCAACTGATGACCTTCTCAGAACTCTAGGAGAGGGCCTAGGTATCCCCAACATGCAGCTGTTCCCTAAACCGCACTTGCTGCTCCTGGCCTTGGCTGCTCTATACAGCTTCCTCACAAGATAGTCCGTGAAAGGAGTGCTGTTCTTATTCCTAAAGAAGTCTTTAGGGAACTTGTGCGTTGTGGGAGGGATAAAAAACTCTATGACTGATGGGGGTGCGTGCGGATCACCTTGGATACGTGTCAAGGATGCTTCATAGCTACCGAAATTAATTCTGTAGCCGTAAAGCCTCTTATATCCTCCATAGCCTTTGCCGTTGAGAGAGCTTAGAATTCTCCTGAACTCCGGCACAGACACCCTAGTTCCCCTATCCATAGATACTCACATCCTTAGACAGTATTGGAGTGAGCCGGTATTAAACACTCTCGAATAGTTTAGTTAATTGAGTTACGTTAACTTAATCCCATTAATTTTAATGAGCTGTTTTTATTCACTTCTATTGAAGAGAATAACAGCATCAAAAGCAAAAGATCTAATATAAAATAACACCCTATCACTCTTTTCAGGAGATAAACCTTTCATTGAGTTACTAATTCTTCTTGAGGTATCCTAGAAGGCCTCCCTTAGCTGACGGTTTCTTGGGTTTATCTTCCTTGACCTCTACTGTAAGCGTCTCCTCAACCCCTTCCTCTATTCCCGTAGTTTGTGATGGGAACATTCCCTTAAGCAACGGTCTGAGGATCTTCTTCAGATATTCTGGGTCTTGATGACACTCTTCATACTGGAGAAGCGTTGTGTTTGTTGCCGGGTTTCTTTCAAGCCTTATTCTGCAGTCCGCAACCTCCATCAGCCCTCTGTCATGGGTAACTATTATTGTTTGCGGTATGTGGAACTTTTCATCTTTTAGGAGCGCTCTAAGTCTCTCAACTCTTTCAGGGCTGAACCCTATTGTGGGCTCGTCCATTATTACCATAGAATCCTTCAGCTGTGGTATCATCCTTCTGGCCACTGCATTCAGTGCTAGGCGGTATGCCAGAGATATTGCAGTTATTTCCCCTCCAGAGGGTTGTGTGATCTCTGTCTTCCTTCCTGAGATATTCTTTATGAAGCGGAGTGTGAGGTCATCCTCTATTTCGGCATCCGTATCCTCCTGCCCCTGGGCAAGTATTGCATGATAAATGCTGAAAAGTGTCCTGAGGAAAGAAGCTGCTTCTTTTCTCACAGTATCCTCTACAACGTCAGCAAGCCTAACCATGACGGAAGTCTTGCCAGCTATTAATTTCCTTATTAGTTCAGCCTCCTCAAGCTCTCTCTCAGCCTCCTCTAGAAGCTTCTTCAGCTCCCTAACCTCCTCAATCTCCTTACTCAAGTTCTTTATTTCGCTCTCAAGCCTAGATTTCTTCTCTGTGAGGCCGTAGAGCGACTCATTAAGTTGACGTATTCCTTCCTCAAGATTCTGAATCTTATTCAGTAAGTCAGCATACTCATGCTTAAGTTTCTGTAGCTCACTCTCCTTCCCCGGCAATTCCTGAACTGTTTTCTCTATCCTCTTAAGTTCCTCCACACTTCTCAGCACAGAGTTAATTTTGCTGAGCCTACTCTGGAGCTCCTTCTCCTTCAATTTGAGCCTCTTCCTCTCCTCATAGAGTCGGGTCTTCTCCTTCTCCAGCGATTCCCTATTCTTCACAGCCTCCTCAATCTCTGTTAGTAGGTTCGTCTTCCTTCTCTCCAGGTTAGGGAGGTCGAAGTCATTCTTCATCTTATTCAGTATTTCCTCAACCTGTTCCCGCGATATTTCGCGTAAGCATGTAGGGCAGTACCCCTGACTGAGAATCTTTCTCTTATCCTCTATCTTCTTTTCCGCATCCTTTATCGATAACTCGAGAGTCTTCAACTCCTTTCTGAGTGCACTTTCCCTAGCGACGGCCTCCGTTAGTTCCGCCTGAACCTTCTCTAGCCTATTTTCTACTTCCTCAGTGTTTTCACGTATTCTGCTCAGCTCATTCTCCAGGGCCTCACCCAGTTCGACAAGCTCCTCAGGTGTCTTAACACCGACACTCTCAGCTATTTCAGTAAGCTCCCTTCGCAGCCTCTCCCCCCTTTCCTTCTCTTTTCTGAGGGAAGCAACGGTTGCTGAGAGGGATTCAATTCTCCTTCTAAGGACTTCCCTTCTCCTATCCAGTTCTGACTTTTTCTTAAGGGTAGCGTCCAGCTCTCCCCTGATCCTGTTCAGTCCTTCAGTAGCCTTCCTCAATTCTTCCTCCAGTTCCTGCCTAAGCTTCTCCATAGCATTGAGGTCCTTACCTTTAAGAACCCGCTTCCTTTCCTCCACCTTCCTCTTCACATCATTGTAGGTAGGCCTGAAGTGCTCCCAAACATCCTCAGCATTCTTCCGGATGTTTCTGTATCTATCCAGGTTAAGCGCTGTGTCTACGGCCTCCCTAACCTTATCCCTATCTCCAACAATCTCGTTGACGCCGAACTGCGGGATCATTATCGCGGACAGAAAGAGTTGGGATGCCGAACCTTTTCTAGGCTTAGGTATTCCTAGGAAATGGAGAGCCAGCTTCGTGAGTGCTTCGCTTGACTCCCTCCTAATTATCGGCGGCCTACCCTTCCTAATAACTTTGATAGTACCTCCCTTATCCCTAACCTTATCCCCCTCTTTCCTAATCTTCCTAGTAATCACTACATAGTAATCTCCCTCATTATCCTTAGAGAGGAAAGCTACAGTTACTTCTCCTTCACCTTCCCAAGTTCTCAGGAGGTCCGCAGCCACGGGTTTACCGTACCTCTGAGTCGGGTCCCCAGTAGCGGACTTCCTCTCATCCCCAAATATTGCCCAAGTGATGGAGGAAAGAATAGTTGTTTTTCCTGCTCCCGTATCCCCATAGAAAACGGTTATTCCGTCGGGAGGTATGAATATTTCCTGATTCCTGTAGCTCCTGATGTTCTTCAGCTTAACAGCGACAACCTTCACTCAGGTGACCACCTCTTAGAATTCTTAGCCAGCTCGAAAGC
>CAYOJG010000030.1:0-8407 GCA_964404265.1 uncultured Desulfurococcaceae archaeon
GAGTCCGCTAACATTATCCGGGAGTACGCCAAGAAACTGATAAATAATGAAATGGAGGCCGGGGACGTCCTCTGCATCCTCTGCAAGAAGTTCTCCGAGCCCGAATCACTGCCTGTGTAAGTCCTTCAAATGCTTTAATTGTCTCACCCCTAAATAATTAGGCTGATATTAATGCAGCCGAGGAACGTGATTAAGTCCGTTCTGAGTCTGTTGACTATTTTGGGGGGGCTAATGCTATTCGTGCCCCTCATAGACTTTATCTATAAAGAACCGTTAAGTCTTGACTTCCTGTTCCTCGGCCTCACACTTCTGGGTATCGGGGTTGTCTCATCTTTCATCAAGGCCTCCCAGCTATCAACGCTTGAAGCACTGGTGACAGCTTCCATATCATGGATAACCATACCTGTAATAGCCGCTTTCCCGTTAATGAACCAACTGAATATCTCCTATTTGGACGCCCTATTCGAGTCCGTGAGCGGCTTTACCGGAACAGGCTTCACTGTTTTAACCCCCTCCACACTTAAGCACTCAATTCTTTTCTGGAGATCCTTAATGCAGTGGACAGGGGAGCTGGGATTCGTTGTTTTCGCAATGATTCTCATACCATACTTCTACACGGTTGCTAGGAATCTCTATGGCGTCGAAAGACCTGTGCGTATAGAGGCTACATTCTATAGAACAGCCATAATGCTAATAACGATCTACATGATTCTCACGATCTCGGGAACATTCTTCTACGTAATTACAGGCATGCCTGTGTTTGATGCAATAAACCATGTGATGACCACTGTGGCTACGGGAGGTATGTCAACCTATGACACAGGATATGACTACATATTCTCTTTCGCCCCATTAACCTACTTCCCTGTCCTCGTCTACATGATTCTGGGAGGTATGAACTTCATAGACCTCCATAAGCTCTTCTACGGAAAATTCAGGGAACTGATCTCGTCTGAGGAACTTAAATACTATATTCTTTCCTTAACGGTTCTCTCCCTGCTTTCAGTACTGGCATACTACTTCATTGAAGGTGTTCATGACATAGGGTTAAGCATTCAAGCAGGAATATTTAACATGGTTTCCGGGATGACGACCACAGGATTCAACATTATGAGTATCTCAAACCTATCTACAGCGACTAAATCTCTCCTCACCGTAGGTATGTTTATAGGGGCTATGTCCTTCTCGACCGCTGGAGGCATTAAGAGCTTCAGGCTCATGCTACTCATGAAGAAGCTTAAGAACTACACACAGTCCTTAATATCCCCTTCATCCATGGTGAGGGAGATTTCCGTTCAGAGGAGAAAAGTTAGCGAGGCAGATATTTCAGCGGCCCTTCTATTTATAGTTGTTCATGGGGCTGTCATACTCTTCTCCGCTATCATACTCACAGTGTACGGGTACTCCCTCGTTAATGCGTTGTTCGAAACCACCTCCGCAGCCGGATGTGTTGGGCTAAGCTCAGGAGTAGTCTCTATTGAGGCACCAGTTGCGGTGAAGTCCGTTATAATTTTCGACATGATTACTGGAAGGATCGAGTATCTTCATGTATTCCTTCTGATGGCCCTCCTCTTCGGAAGGAGAACAATTCAGCTCACACGTCAATAAGCACTAAAACATTATAATAATCTCTAACACTTTTCTTAGGGGTTTCTGGATGCGTATACTGATCATTGGCGGTGGAGGGGTGGCCGAGGAGCTGCTGAAGCAGCTGAATCTGAAGAAGCATCAGATAATGGTTATGGAGAAGAATCTTGAGAGATGCTCCGCCCTCCAGAGTGTCTACGATGTCTTAGTGATTAATAAGGACGCAACAGATGTTTCTGTGTATACGAGCGAGATCCCTATGGCGAACTTCGACGTTATGCTTGCCTTAACAAATAAGGATGAGGTAAATATTTTCGCCCTAACTGTGGCAAAGCTATATAAGATTCCTTTCCGTCTTGCCAGGGTTAAGAACCCGAAGGTGGCTGAGCTTATTATAAAGCTTGACCTGGGTGTACCTATCACTCTCCCGTCAGTTATAGCGGACGTTATTCGTTCATACCTAATCGCCCTCAACGAACCTAAGCTGCTGGGGGAGTTCAAGGACTATAAGCTCTATACGGTCACAATCTCTGAAACTGATAGGGTTGTGAATAAGAAGATTGGCGAGCTTGAACTTCCTGAGGACGTAACAATTCTCATGCTTTTCAACGGTCAGAAGTTCAAGGTTCCTAACCCGGACGAAGTTCTTCATAACGGGTACCAGTTAATTGTTGTGGCGAAGGAATCTGACATTACTCAAATCTTCAAGGGTTGATAAATATGTCTCTTCCCTACGGTAACTTGACTGTTACTGCACCGCTGGAGCAATACATAATAAGTATCTTCATACTTGTCGCCGTCGTTTTGCTGGTGAGGTATCTCATAGCATGGTTCGTGACAACGTTAACTAGGAGGGGTATAATCTCTCTCGGAACTAAATCAATAATCGTTAGGATTCTGGACATTATAGTTGTTATCACCATAATCCTGGTTATTGTTCAGCTATTGACAGGTTCGCTAGCACCCTACGTAATCGTTACTGCT
Organism: uncultured Desulfurococcaceae archaeon; assembly: GCA_964404265.1. Lineage (GTDB taxonomy): Archaea > Thermoproteota > Thermoprotei_A > Sulfolobales > NBVN01 > CAZFVC01. The sequence goes on from CAYOJG010000030.1 coordinate 2,572, forward strand.
GTGGGGATACTTCTCCTTGTGTTATTTTATTATGAGATTAAGGAATTCACTGCATTTATATCTCTTCAGCTGCAGAAGTATGCTAAGGAGGTTTGGATAGAGGCCTACTTCCCCAATATTTCGAAGCCTTTCCGCGGCAGGATAGTGGAGATAGAGCCATTTAGCTCAGTTCTCGAAGACCTATACGGGAAAAGGGTTTATGTCTCAAACTCCATGCTTGTATCATCTATTATTAGGGAGTATAGACCTGTTGTGGTACTGAAGATAACTGTTCGGGGAGTAGAGGGGGTGGAGCTTGAGGACGTCCTTACACCAATTAAGGAGGCGGTTGAGGACTCACCGTTCAGACTTGATCTAACTAAGGCCCCCATTAACTCTTTAGGTAAGGATAAGCTATCTCTCACTCTGCGGTTGATACCTCTATCTACACCCATCAGATCCACAGACCTGTATAAGTTAATGAAGAAGATAACGAGCTCTCTAAGCAGCTACGACCCGCACCTAGAGATAATTGAGTGAAACAACCTATTTTTTATGTATTTCCCAAACATACCTTTTACTTAAAGTATAGTTAACTATGAACCCCAGAATTATTCCGATTATCTGAGCTATGATAGAATTAGGTATAATTAAATGGTACACACCCACGGACGTAAGCCACTGGACAGCAATCCCTGCAGCTGTGGAGGCATGGAACTTCAGCAGTCTATTCAGCCAGCTACCCTTCCTCTCCTCCCTGAATGTCCATATGTCATTTAAGAGGAAATTGGAGAGGACCGATGCTTCAATACCTACTGCCGAGGATATCTCATGCATCACCCCGAACGCGTAGTGGAGGAGAGTGAGGATTCCTAAGTTAACTAATGTTCCGGAGGCCCCGACGATCATGAATCTTACGTAGTGCGGAGATAGGTTAAGAACATGTATTAAGTAATTAATTATCTCTCCTGTCCCCAGCTTAGAGACTCCCCTATGTCTTAGGCCGAACCTGTATGGCACCTCACATACTTTAGCATGCTTCCCCCTAACAACGATCTCTAGCAATATCTTGAAGCCGCGGGGATTCAGCTTTGACTCCTTTATAACATCCTTTCTGAAAAGGAAGAACCCTGACATAGGGTCCTTAATGCCTCTGACTGAGGGGAGAAGCAGTCTCGCTATGTAGCCTGCTCCATGCGACATAAGCCTTCTTATAAAGCCCCATCCTTCCACGGAGCCTCCCTTCACATACCTCGAAGCTATTACTATGTCGCATCTTTCCTTAACCTTCTCTAAAAGCTTGGGAATTACCTCAGGAGGATGCTGAAGATCAGCATCCATAACAACTATCAGGTCCCCTTCAGCCAGTTTTAAACCGTCTAGGACTGCCGAAGAGAGGCCGAGTTTCCCAGGCCTCCTCAGAACCTTCACTCTATAAGTCTTTGAAAGCTCCTCAGCTTTTTCGGCAGTGCCGTCAGGAGAGTTATCATCTACAATAATTACTTCATACTTCTGACCAATATTCTCCATGGAGTTATGTATTCTCTTAATTAATTCCTCTACATTATCTCTCTCATTATAGGTGGGCACTATGATGCTCACAATCCCCATTCCGCTACATCACCTTCCTAACTAGCTGGGCCAGCTCATGTCCGTGGACACGGATCTCATGCTCCGTGAACCAGATTTTATTATGCCTCACAGTTTTAAGCATAGCACCCGCTGCTGCCGCTGAAACAGCAAAAATATAGTTGTCAGGGCTCCAGAAAGCCCCCAGCAGTGACGTGAAAACATCTCCGGCGCCAGTATCATCACCGTGAATACCCCAAAATATGTCCAGTCTGTAGACGCTGCCGCCTCTCCCAAAATAGATGGGGCCGTCTCCAGAAGTCTGAATAATGTAACCATTGAAATCTTTTAGGCAGTTCTCGATGCCCATGCCTCTGCAAACAGAAGGAAACTCATTGACTTCCCCCCTCAAGATAACGTTTATGTGGTTTCTAATGACCTCGAACACTCTCCAGAACCTATTCTCAGAATTTCTAACGATTCCGTCCAATAGGGCCTCACGAACATACCCTTGAATATCAATAACTGCCCAGCCTCTGAGGTGTGGGATCATTCGGGCTAAATCCTCGAGACTTAAATCCTGGAACACTGGTGTGACAACTACGGCGTCATAATCTGTAGAAATGATCCTAAGTATTTCATCGTCTAGAGGTATAGGGGTTGGTCTGCTCATTAATTTAAGCACCCTCCCATCATCTCCTTGCTCTATGCGGAATTCTGCAGGTTTACCGTCCTCACTACCTATTAATTCTGAGTAACCTCCCAAGAAATCCTTGAGCATTACGGAGTTAGTTATTATGAGGGGGTTAACATCAATCATTAGTAGTGCGAGGCCGCCATAATATGCAGATCCCCCAATCCTCGTGCCTTCTGCAATAATGTCACGGGTTACGGATCCAAGGATCGCTACCTTATTATATCTCCTCAGCCTCACCCACCCTCTGAAGCACTTTTTCATATAGCTTGATCAGGAATCTTCTCTTGTCCTCCATAAGGACGATATCACTGTAGCCCTGGGCAACTATATTGTGGGCGAAGGGAGATGGAACTATTCTGGACTCAAGGATCTTGACAGCTATTTCCCCCCTCTCAATCCTCCTTAAAACCTCCTCAGCATGGAAAATATCCATGTGGTCTTCGAGAACCTCCCTGTAGGCCTCCTCTACTAAGGGGAACCCAGGTATTTTCTCGGCAATCCTGAAGAGAACCTCTGAATTCATTTGCCTCCTATTAATACTGGTCTCATAGCCTCTGTAGTTCTTTAGGAGGGCGAATGATCTTTCAGCTACGTGACGAAACCTCCTCTTCAAGGCCTCACTTCTCCTCAGAGCTCTGCGAAGAACCTCACGGATATTGTCGCTTCTAACCCTCTTCAGAACCTCCTTAATAGTGTCGGGAGTTACCTCAACTTCACGTGGTAAGGTAAGCATGAAGCCGTTGTCATGGATAGTGACTCTCACAGGAGTTATGAGGATGTCGCCTAAGGCAGCTGCATAAGCCCTCCCCAATGCAGAGGTTGTTCTTCTGCCGAATAAGTAATGGAATATGACTTCTGTGTGTCCGGACTCTGAATCCTTCCATACCTCCACCACGACCTCCTTATCTGAAGGAATAACACCTGCGAACCTCATCTGTTCCCACACGTACCGAGCTATATTTTCGGCAGCGCCTTTCCTAACTCCGTACTTCTTCATTATGTATGTGACCGCCGCGTGGAAACCGCTCTCCCGGATTCGCTCAGCCACTTCCCTCCTGAACCTTCCGACCTCTAAGGCTGCCTCATAGGATAGAGGAAGCATTTCTGAGAACCAGCTTGGGACAGTGGGCCTTTGCTTCTCAGCATCCCTAACGATAATTTTCATCCCCTTCGACTTCACGTACTGGTATGTTCTCCCACCAAGGACAAAAATGTCCCCCGGCTCCAAATACTCGACGAATCCCTCATCAAGGTTCCCCACATACTTCTTTCCGTTTAGGAGAACCTTAATCTTTGATTCATCCGGTATGGCTCCGGAGTTAAGGTAGTAAATCATTCTAGCCGATTTCTTCCTTCCGAAAACACCTTCAAGCTCATCCATCCAGATCTTCGAATATACAGCAATTCTTTCGAGGTGGCGTGAATACCTTCCCGCAAGATACCTCATCACATTCATGAACTCCTCGAATGTGAGGTCCCGGTAGTTATAGGCCCTCCTCACCACTCTATAGGCATCATCTATCCTCCACTTCCTCTCGAGAGACATCCCGACAATATGCTGCGCCAGAATATCCAGAGGCTTCCTTGGAATAGTTATCTTGTCAAGCTTTCTGCGTCTAGCTAGATAAGCCAGAACCGTGTCCTCGACTAGATCGTCCCGATCGACAGCAACAATATAGCCCTTACTGATATCATCCACTCCATGCCCGGATCTCCCGACCCTCTGAATCAGCCTTATAACGCTTTTAGGGCTGCTTAGAAGAACCACCGCATCAATGTAACCTATATCAATACCTAGCTCAAGGCTGGATGAGCTTACGACGGCTTTCAGTTCTCCCCTCTTCAGTTTTTCCTCCACTTCCAGCCTTACTTCACGGCTGAGGGAACTGTGGTGTGCCCCAATATCTTCAAAGTCGGCTATACCTTCACTCTTAAGGATTTTCTTAAGCTTGAAAACTACTCTCTCGGTAGCGCTACGGGTATTAGTGAATATGAGGGTTGTCCTATGCTTACTGATTATGCGTTTCAGCAGCCTGTATATGGACTCATTAATTTCTTCAGCGGTTCCGCGAACAATATCGACTTCAGGACTCATCACCTTAATCTTCATAGGTTTAAGGAATCGAGCGTCCACTATTTCACATTCCCTAGGAGTTCCATCATCGTTGAAGCCCGTTAGGAACCTAGCTACCTCATCCAATGGAGATATTGTCGCGCTGAGGCCTATTCTCTGAAGAGTTCCTTCCGTAAGCTCCTCAAGCCTCTCCAACGTTAGGGAGAGGTGGGCCCCACGCTTGCTTGAGGCAAGCTCATGGATCTCATCAACGATCAGCCATCTCGTCTTCCTAAGATGCTGCCTGAACTTAGGTGCTGTAATAGCTATCGCGAGGGACTCTGGAGTTGTTATCATTATATGGGGGGGATGCTTAAGCATTCTAGCCTTTTCGGTTTGCGTAGTGTCGCTGGTCCTTACAGCCACCCTTATCTCCTGAACCTCAATTCCCTTCTTCTCTAGGACGTTCCTAATTCCTTCGAGGGGAGGTATTAGGTTTCTCCTCATATCGTTGTTTAATGCCCTCAGAGGCGATACATACACAGCATAAATGACGTCTTCGAGACTGTTCCTGAGGGCAAGCGTATATAGCTCGTCAATAATTGCCAGGAATGCAGCTAAAGTTTTCCCTGTCCCAGTAGGTGACGAAATAAGTACGTTCCTGCCTTCCTTTATGAGCGGAATCGCCATTCTTTGGGCGGGGGTGAATCCTTCATAGTTACTGAAGAACCATTCTAGAGTGTACTCATTAAGATACTTCTCGAGACTTTCCCCACCCATGCTAATCTGCTGCTTCAACTTCTTCGGCATAGCTTCCTTCCCCGCCCAACTCAAATTCTTATTTTACTTCCCACGATTTATTTGTGTGGTTGGAATGTCTAAACCTGTGATTGCTGCCGTGGTGCTGGCAATTTTTCTCGGTAGCTTCATCGCGGGCGCTCTTCAACCGGACTACCTGAAGGAATCAATAAAGGACTCGGCCCTAGAATACTTCAAACCCATTCAGGAGATAATAGAGAAAAGGCCTGATATCTATCTTCACACACTCCCAATCATAATACTGCTTAATAATCTGAGGGTTGCTCTCCTAAACTTTCTTCTTGGAGTGACTGTTGTGGTGCCTATAGGTGTACTCCTCTATAACGGATTCGTGGTGGGGGCCATAATGACGCATGGCGATATTATTGGTAATGCTCTCCTACTCCTCCCTCACGGCATAGTCGAGTTAACAGCTATCCTGTATTCAGCCTTCCTAGGTCTTTCCCTAGGTGTGGAAGCATTAAAGAAAATTCGGGGCAAAACAGCCGATATCGTGGGGGAACTCAGAAAAGGTGCAAATGTCTTTCCCTACGTAATCCTGCTCCTAGTAATCGCCGCTTTCATAGAGACGTTCGTGACACCGATCATCTACTACTCATACCTTCTTCTTACGGGGCAGCAACCCCCGCCAGGTATAGAGCCATATCCCTAACACTTTATTTCCTTTAAGCAGGTAAGTAACTAGATGATGTCAGTCATGCCCACTGAAAAATGATGAG
>CAYOJG010000031.1:0-8222 GCA_964404265.1 uncultured Desulfurococcaceae archaeon
ACAGCTATACCTAATCAGGTGTGTATCCGCTTGTCGAAATATCTTGCGGGACGAGGCCTTAGTATGTATTTGCCTATATCTTTAAATTGTTTTAATTCTAGGAAGAGGGTAAAAATGATTAGGGGTAGATAGAATGGTGAGGCTCTCTAATACCTAGGTGCCCATATTTCTCACCAGTAACGCCTTCAGTTGCTGACGTAACGCCTACAGAAGTGGATGTGTTGATGGGTATCAGCGGGAGCTTAACTGATGCACCTCACGTAATAAACCGATGTTGAGCCTGCTGACGCAGGACCTGTGCTTACCTGCGGAGACTTCGTGGGCGGTTTCGTTGAGGACATTAATGTAGCTCCCTACGCCATGTATGCGGCCGCCACCTTAGCGGCTGCAGCTGTGGCGGTTGCTGTGCTCTACTTAATTAGAAAGAAGTAAGTAGTTTTCCAAACCCCTTTGATGGCCTGTTACCCTTTTAATTTATTGTTTGTGAGTTTATTCTTGAGGTTATGGCGAATTGGTTAAGAGCGAGACTCTTCCTGGAGAGAAAGTAATTGCGGAGGTCTCTCCACATCCTCTGGCTTTCTCAGCGCTGACTGTGTTCTGGACATACGTCTTCGCTGTTGGTTTGGTGGGTCTTATCTATAGGGAGCAGATAGCTGAGTGGGCCAACACTATGCCCATCTTCGGACCTTTCATAGGTCCTTACGCTCCCTACCTAGTTGTGTCGATACTTATTCTCGTACCGGCCTTGATCTACGCATTGATTAAGATTGTGTGGCGATACCTCATAATATCGTTCCTCATAACCGTGGTCCCGCCCATAGTTTACCCATTGATAGGTGGGGAGATGTGGTGGACTTTCCCCACACTTATGGCTGTAGGGCTGATAGCTATTATCGGTATTGACCTACATCGCAGGGCACATAAGTACATAATTACTGACAGGAGAATAATTTTCCTCTATAACGGACTCTTCAAGAAAACTAGGAGGGATATAGTTTACTCAAGAATATCTGACCTCATAATGGAGAAAACCTTTCTGGGGAAGATATTCAACTTCGGTAACATAATCCCGATCTCGCAGGCAAGCATGGGTATGGGTGAGGACCTATCGGCCCTCACCGTTGATGGCGGTGTCGGCGGTAAGGGTGTAGGTGTCGGCGGGGCGGTCACAGGCGCTAGAGGCGTTAATGTCCCGAGGTCAAGATCCTTCTACATACTGTACGGGGTTCCGCACCCTGAGAAGATATATGACGCAATAATTGAGGGCTTCAAGTCCTCTGAGGAGGCTCCCTACCTGAAGAAAATACTTGAGAAGATGGAGGAGGGTAGGAAACTCTAATTTTTCAGCCGAAGGCCTCCGTCCTAGAAACGTAGTCGATATCTATGGAAGCTATCTCAGGCATGTCTGTGAGGAACTTCTCTATCTGCTCAGTCCCTCCCTCGAACTCCTCAGGCATCACCACGTACAGTCTAAGGGCGTAAAGCCCGAAGGCCACGTAGGTCTTCTCATGCTTGACGACTTCATACTCCTTCGGAAGCTTCTCCTTAATCTTCTGAACCAGTTTATCCAGGTCGACGTTCTCGTCGGCCGGGTTTATCTTCATTGATACGAGTACTTTAGCCATTTGAATCACCTTAAGGTCCTTCAAACCCGCAGTTCGGGCACTTATAGGGGATGGCGAGCTCTCTACACTTCTTACAGCGCCAGATAAGGACAGTCCCGCAGTTGGGGCAGTAGAACTTAGTTGCTTTCTCCCCTGGAGCAATAACTCTGCCGCAGCTGCTGCATATCGGGGGTGTGGACGCCTCAATTATCACGGGTCCTCCCGACCTATACTCATTAACCTGAGCCATTCTCTCGCCTAACCTATCCATATTTACCGGTTTAAAAGCATACCCCCTCCAATATTTATGGTTCTTTACGTAATCATAGGTAGGGTGTAGCGAAATGGGTGTTAATCTGAAGGATCTCATACCTAAGGAGGCGGTGAGGGTTATCAACGACCTCTCAGAGCTTAGGGGGAAGGCAGTAGCTATCGACGCGTATAACGCACTCTACCAGTTTCTTGCAGCGATAAGGCAGATGGACGGCACACCCCTAATGGACAGTAAAGGCAGGATCACGAGCCACTTAAGCGGCCTCTTCTACCGCACAATCAACATTGTGGAGGCAGGAATTAAGCCAGTGTATGTGTTCGATGGGAAACCTCCTGAACTTAAGGAGAGGGAGATTCAGGAAAGGATAAGGTTCAGGGAGGAAGCCAAGAAGAAGTGGGAGGAGGCCCTCACCAAGGGCGAGATTGCTGAGGCAAGGAAGTATGCTCAGGCAACCGGGAGGCTAACGAATGAAATGGTCGAGGACGCTAAAGCACTTCTCGACGCCATGGGTATTCCGTGGGTTCAGGCCCCCTCAGAGGGTGAGGCGCAGGCTGCCCACATGGCGGCTAAGGGGGATGTCTGGGCTTCAGCCTCCCAGGACTATGACTCACTCCTCTTCGGTGCGCCGCGTCTCCTGAGAAACCTCACGATCTCGGGGAGGAGGAAGCTTCCGAGGAAGGACGTATACATCGAGATAAAGCCGGAACTAATCACGCTCCAGGAGGTTCTTAAGGGTTTAGGCATCAGTAGGGAGCAGCTAATAGATATAGGAATACTTCTCGGAACTGACTATAATCCTGAAGGTGTTAAGGGTGTGGGGCCCAAGACCGCTTTAAGGCTTATTAAGGCGCATGGCGATCTGAAGGCCGCGCTGAAAACGCTTCCTAACGCATCATTCCCTGCCGACCCGGAGAAGATTAAGGAACTCTTCCTTAAGCCCGAGGTAACCGATGAATATAGGCTTGAATGGAGGGAGCCCGACTTTGAAAGAATTAAGGAGATTCTTGTGGCCGAGCACGACTTCTCCGAGACTAGAGTCACTAACGCATACGAGAGGCTTAGGAAGGCGTACAGGGAGAAGATTAAGGGCGTAAGTAAAGGTCTGGACGCCTGGTTCAAGAAAAAGTCCTAAATAATTGCTGCATCCTCAATGACGTAGTAGCCCCTCCAGCTGAACTCGTCGTACATAATCGACGCCTTCCTTATCCCGAGCCCATGCCCTCTGAAGAGGGGTGACGAAACCACGAACGTCTCGAACTCGCCTCCCTCACCAACAGGGCTCACCGAGTGTCTGCCCTGCAGCTTAATGAGCTCATCAACTTCCATGCCCGTAATCCTTCTCCCAAGCCAGCCCTTACCCATTCCGTAGGCCTGCACTGCAGTCACGATCACGCCTAAGTTACTTACCTCTTCCCTCAGGAGGGATGCTTCATCAGCTCCCCATAGGGGTGAGTAGTGGATTAGTCCAAGCTCTTCAGCCACTGAATCAACCCTTTTCCTCTGGTATAGGGAGCGTACGGCCCCAGTAATGAGATAATCCACATCCCCGCATTCCTTAAGGAGGAGTTTCAGACCTTCCGCAAGCTCCCTAACCTCCTCTTCCTTAACCCCGGAAACCTCGAGCGCGACGGCCTCAACACCTATTAGGTCCCCGTGCCAGAGTGCCCACCTAATATTCACTGTATGGAACATCCATGAGTCAGGGTTCCGGGAAACAACCACCACAAGCTTAACGATCCTTATGCCGGCCTCCAAGGCCTTAACTAGTGCATAGTGGGAGTCCTTACCGCCTGTGTACAGGGCAATACCTTCCTTCAGCAGTCCCTACCACCCAAGAGATTTATTATTGCGTTGAAGGAGTAGGAGGCACATGCGCCTCCGTCATTAATGTTGCATAGGGCGATGAGGGCTGACTCACCGTCCCTCAACACCTCCATGGACCTGAGTTCAGCAGCCACAGCGAATCCTGTGAAGGGTGTGTAGCCTTCCGGGGTGGGTAGAAGTAGATCACCGCCCATCTGAACCACGAATATAGCCCCTAGAGCCCCATGCCTAACCACCTCATCCCTCAGCTTAACAGCTCCGAAGCCCTTCAGCTTGGCCGTCACGTCATCATCGCTCAGGACGGCCGCGGCCGTGCATTCCCCGCAAATATCGGTGGCCGTGAGGTGTTCAATCACATGGAAATGCTCTAAGAGCCGGCGGGCCAGTCCCTTCCCTTTGGCGGTCAGGGTTGTTCCTTCAGGCTTCCGTGAGGTTACATACCCGCCGGCCTGAAGCCTTCTGAGAAGCGTCTTCATGCTCGCCTCCCCGAGACCCACCAGTTTAGTGAGGGTTGGACGGCCTAATGCCTTCTCCTCACTCAGCGCCTGCAGAACCCTGAAAACGTGATATGGGGTGAATGAGGGTTGAATTCCTTTAACAGGTCCAGCAATCTCTTTCAGTGCTGCCGCTTCCTCCATGGGTGAGGCACACTAATTAGGTGTGTCCACAGGTTTTAACATTTATTACAAGATTCATTAAGTGTTGTGTCGGGGTGTCCGTGAAGAGCCTTAAAGGTAGGGATTTCCTTTCCGTAGCAGATCTTGACCCGGAGGAACTCAGGTTCGTGATTGATGTTGCGCTAGATCTTAAGCGCAGGTTCTATGCAGGTGAGAGAATTATTCCTGTCCTAGAGGGGAAGACTCTTCTCCTAATATTCCAGAAGCCGAGTACTAGGACAAGGATAAGCTTCGATCAGGCGATGACGCAGCTGGGCGGGCACGTGATTTCGCTTGGGTGGCAGGAGATGCAGTTGGGCAGGGGAGAAACGATTGCCGATACGGCTAGAGTCCTTACGAGATATGTTGACGGGGTTGCGGCAAGGGTTTACAGCCACAGCGACCTTGTCGAGCTCGCTAAGCATGCTGACATACCTATAATTAATGCGTTAAGCGATAAGGAACACCCATGCCAGGCTGTCGGCGATATGTTAACCATTCTCGAGAAGAAGGGGAGGCTTAAAGGGCTTACGATGGCTTTCGTGGGGGACGGCACTGATAACGTGCTTCACTCCCTAATGCTTGCGGCGGCAATGCTTGGCCTTAACTTAAGGATTGCTTCACCTAAGGGGTATGACCCTGACCTCGAGATATTTAGGATGGCTGCCGAGCTTGCGCAGGAGTCGGGTTCAGTGATCGAGATCGTTAGGGAGCCTGAGGAAGCTGTTAAGGGTGTTGACGTGGTCTACACAGATGTTTGGGTGAGTATGGGTCAGGAGGCTGAGAAGGAGAAGAGGATTAAGGATCTCTCTCCATACCAAGTTACTCCCCATCTTATGGAGCTGGCGAAGAGGAATGCAATATTCATGCACTGCCTCCCGGCCCACAGAGGGCAGGAGGTGGTTGACGAGGTTATTGACGGGAAATGGTCCGTTGTCTGGGATCAGGCCGAGAACAGGCTTCACGCGCAGAAGGCTCTGCTCTCACTTCTTCTTTGAACGGGAACCTGTCTTCTTTTTCTTCTTACTTTTCTTACTTGCTTTCTTCGCCTTACCCGAGGACTTCCTGGTTTTCGCCGACTTCTTCTCAGACTGTGTCTCCTTCTCCGATGCTGCTTTAGGCCTTGAGACTGCTGCCTTGAGTGCGGCCTTAATCTTCCCTATTCCTTCCTCCCTAAGAATCACTCTCGAGCCCGTGTCCGTTACTAGCCCTATTCCCACAACGTTTACCGCGTCTTCAGGTATCCTAACCTGACCTGCCCACACGAAGTACCTTCCCGGAACCTCAACCTCCTCCTTCGTGAGAAGGCGGGAGAAAACAATGTTCTCCTCCATCTCCATCCTTTCCTGCTTCTTCAAGAGGAATACCTTATGCAGCCTTGAGGGACGCGGGTAAAGTATGGGAGGCCCTTCTCCTTCCCTGAGGGAAACGCAGAATTCGCTCTTACCCTCATCATCTCTGAGGAGGACGTAATCACAGTTCTCTACGTACTCCCCCAGCTTCCTTTTGAGGAAGTTCCTCACCCTCTCCTTACGCACGTTAAGTGGATCTATCGGGTTCCTTAACTCTATTCTTCCAAGCCCCCGCTTCCTAAGGAGGGTTAACTCAACCCCCTTCCCTAAATTAACTTTCCTTTCCTTCAGACACTCAACCACGTAAATTACTGGAGGCATTTACTGAACCTCAGCGTTTATAACCGATTTTACGGAGGAATTCCCTTCTCTCCGCCTTATGTTCCTCCCCCTCAACACCGACAGGGGTGTAGCCGTCGACGACACCTAGGACCGCCCTACCCTGATCCGTCTCGGCAACAACCACCTGCACAGGGTTGGCTGTAGCTGTGAATATTCTGCAGACTTCCTGAACATTCTTTAAGGAGTTAAGCACGTTTATGGGCCACGCATCCTTCAAGTAAACCACGAAGGTGTGTCCAGCCCCTATCTTCAGGGCGGCATCCTCCGCAGCCTTAATGAGTTCAGGGTCGTTACCATCGCTCCTCACAAGCCTGGCGCCGCTGGCCTCAACGAAACCTATCCCGAACTTTATGCAGGTAGATGAAGTCACTAAGGCCTCATATATGTCCTCAACGCTCTTAATGAAGTGTGTGTGGCCTATGATTATGTTTGTCCCTTCAGGTACAGGGATGTCTACAACCTCGATGTTTTTTAAAGACCCCATGCATCATCCCATAGTGTCTTATTCCCACGCTAAAAAATTTGGGTGTACCTACCATCCCTCAATCTCCAGAACCTGTCCTCACCATCCCTCACGATCCCGAAACATATCAGAGAGTTGAGGGGCTCCACAAGCAGCTCCTCCTCCGCGTCAGGATCCATCAGGTCTTTAAGCATCTCCTTAATTCTCCTAACCCCCTCACTATGCAGGGACCCCTTCCTCCCGAACCTTATCCTCCTGACTGCTGAAGGCAGTAACCGCACGTTCCTCGCAATGCATTCCTGAATCTCGTTAATTCCGCAGCAGAACTGTATAGGAACTATCCTCTCAAGAGCCGAGGGAGGATTCACTTTAAGCGCGTTAAATAACTCCTGCCTGTTAAGCTTCGTGTAGACAGCTAGAACCCCTCTATGCGGGGTTTTATCTATCCGGATTTCAGGGTCGAGAGGGTAGAGAGCGTCTCCAATCTCCCTCTCCGCGAACTCCTCCTTACCATACTTAACTGTAGCTACGTAGGTAGGTTGCCTCATCCTACTCCTGCTTGCCGCATATTCTGCTCTTCGTGTACTCAAATAAGGATGAGGGTGTCCACGCAACCCATGCAGGAAACTTCTTAACGAACTCGTAGGCCTCCTCCCAATTCTCGAGGCCCAGGTCCCTGGCAAGCATGTCGAGAGGGTACATCGACCTCATATACTTATATATTATAGATAGTGTTGCCTTATCTATCGGGATTTCCTTACCGCTGCTGAGCTTCACAACCAGTTCACACATTCTCCCAACCTATGAGTGTTAGGCATGAAGTATTTTTAAGGATTATTGATTACTCAACGACTGCGTAGCAGCCTGGCCTCTTCTCGTATATATCTCCCGTCCTCCTTAAGCTCTTAATTATTCTTCCGAGCGTAGTTTCATCTATACCTTCCTCCTCGGCCCTCCTCCTAAGCTCCTTCAGCCTGGCACACTCCCCAACCTCATTCTCCTCAGCCAGCTCCTTAATCAGGTCCAGAATAAGGATCTCCTTCTCCCTCATACTCTTCGGCTTCCCTACAAGTATGGTGTCTATGTCGAGAACGCCTGTCTCAACATCCATACCCACCTTCTCCAGCATCGTGTTCATAAGTCTTACAGCCTCAGCAGCGTCCTCCGCAGTGACCTTATCCCTTAAAGCCATTCTTGCGTGGGCCTCCGCGAGACGTATGAGGGCTTCCAGCTGCCTCGTAGTTATTGCGAGCGGCGCATCCTCCCTCTCCGCGCTCCTCTTCCTAAGCTCTATGTAGTACTCCCTGATTATTGATTGAGCGTCCTCAGAAAGTATTGGCTTAACGTACTTCCTCGCATACGCTATATACTTCCTTAAGAGGTCAGGGTCAATCTCCGGCGAAATCTGCGCATGTCTCTCATGAATCCTTAAAACATACCTAACAAGGGACTCGTCACGCCTAATCTCCGCAATATCCTTCAGAATGAAGATGAGGTCGAACCTGGAAAGTATTGTTATCGGCAGATTAATGTTTCCGGCAATCCCTTCCCTAGGAATATACCTACCCCTCTTCGGGTTCCCCGCAGCTAGCACCGATGCCCTCGCGTTGAGCCTCGCAACAATGCCCGCCTTAGCTATGCTTATGGTGCCTTGCTCCATCGCTTCGTGTATCGCCACCCTGTCCTCCTCCCTCATCTTATCTATCT
>CAYOJG010000032.1:0-7177 GCA_964404265.1 uncultured Desulfurococcaceae archaeon
CCTCCGCTTTCCCTAACAGCCCTAAGCGCTCGCCTCCAATTCACTGGCTTCCCTATCCTTATGGCTGAAGCTATAGTTTCCGGCTTATCAACAAATTCAGGTTCTTCCTTCCCTGAATTGAAGGCCTTAACTAGCGGTGATGCACCCTCCGCCTGAACTCCTGCAAGCCTAGGCAGCTTCTCTATGAGGCCGAAGGATTCAAGCTCCTTGAACCCCTTCCAGACAGCAGATATGTTCCCGCCGTTACCTACTGGCAGAATAACCCAGTCCGGAACACCTACCTCATCAGCGATCTCGAAAGCAAGCGTTTTCTGCCCCTCAATCCTCCAAGGATTCAGCGAGTTCACTACATAGATGGCGTGTTTCTGGGAAATCTGGAGGAGCTTCCTTAATGCGTCATCGAAGCTCCCGTCAATCATTAGTAACGATGCGCCGTGGAGTATTGCTTGAGCAAGTTTTCCCTTAGCTACACCTCCCCTAGGAAGGAACACTAGGGACTTCAGCCCTGCCCTCGCGGCGTAGGCGGCTGCTGAGGCCGACGTGTTCCCGGTTGATGCACACGCAACCACTTCAGCCCCTAAGTACTTAGCCATAGTTACTGCGACAGTCATTCCGCGGTCCTTGAAGCTTCCCGTTGGGTTGCTCCCCTCGAACTTAAGGTAGAGGTTCCCGTCACCTCCTCCGCCGGGGTTCTTGAGAGGTATTAGCGGCGTCCCACCTTCAGAGAGACTAACTACCTCAGCATCATCCGGTACAGGTATGAGTTCCCTATACCTCCACACTCCAAACTTTCTTCGCCGGAATAGGGCCCATGAAGCCTCCGGCCTCTCAACCCAGGATGCTTCTAGAAGGCCGCCGCATTCACACAGAAGTCTGGTTTCAAGTAGGTTGTATTGGGAAGAACATTCGAGGCATTTTAATACGGCTTTAGTGTTTGGCGCACGATCCCCACCTACAGATTTTACTTATTATGGGTGAATAGTTAATAAGCTTTATCACTTATTCGGTGAGAACCGAATGAATATTATTTATATCCACCCGATGAATTAAATATTTTTCAATAAAACAAACTTAATTCAATGCATGCAAACATATGTTTAGGGTATGTTATGGGCAGGTTAGTGGCCGAGCTGCTGATTATTGTTGTGATCGTGGGGATAATACTCTACCTATCCTCTGGAGGTAGCCTGCTCAACATCAACCTAATAGTCTCCCACCCTCCCGCAGGAGGTGTAACAACATCCACGCCGCCTGAGCTGAACTCAACACTTAACGAACTCATCCAGAAGGTTCTTGAAAAGATTAATCAAGAAAGAGAGAAACTGGGACTCCCTCCCGTTAGGTACGTGTTCGATGAGTCGGCTGTTTTCAGGGCTGAGGATCAGCTGAAGCGGGAGTACTTCGGGCACTGTTCCCCTGAAGGATTGATTCCCCCCTACTACTACACCAAGTTCGGGGGTCTGTACTACATGGAGGAGAATATTGCTTACTACTACGTTGAGAACCTGCCTATGGACCCCATTAACTACTCCCTCAAAAACCTTGATCTAATGCTTTACAACGACTCGGCGAGCGGATGGGGGCATAGGGACTCCCTCCTCGACCCCACCAATAACTACGCATCGGTGTACGCTGTATGGAACTCTAACAGGTTGTTCCTTGTTATCGATATGCTTAAGGTGTGGGTGGATTGGGTCAGTCCACCCGAACTTAACGGAACTGTGTTCAGTGCTGAAGGCTTCCTCCTACTGAACAATTCCCGCATAACCTCAGTCGTTATTTATTACCATGACCCCGACACCGCTAAGTCAGCCACGTATTCCGAGAGACTAAACATTAACGTGACATGCAGAACATACTCTTTAGGGTATCCGTATGCAGGAGTCGTGCCCAAGCCCTACTACTTCGAGAGCATCCCCACTATCAGGCCCGATGACTGGGTAATGAAGGGTAACTACTTCAGAATAAGCTTCAATGTTGGCGACCTTGATAAGCCAGGTCTCTACACGATAGTTATTTATGCGGAAAACACTCTCGGGATTAAGCACCCGTACGATCCGGGAAGGTTTGCCGACTCGTTACCAGTGCTTGAGTATTCCTTCCTCAAGGAATCGTAGATTAAGATTTAAGGCCGTAAACCGTCACGGTATACATGATTGACCATGAGGAGGCTGGTTAGGGAAGGAAGTGCCTTGAAACCGATCACCCGTGAAAACCTTAGGTGGTATCACGTAGTACTTGTCGCCCTTATCTTATGGTTGATTTCGTTCTTCACACTGGGATTCGTTGGTCTGATCTCACCCTTAACAGAATGGTTCATGGCTTCCCCGTTACTGATCAAAGTAGCTGGCATAGGAATCTTCGCATCCTTCACATTCATACTTTATTCCTTTCTAAGGTATGGTAGAGGATTGAGAAGGGGAAGGGCAGGATACGGTTTGCTTCTACTCATAGTTTTCTCCCTCATATATGCTGGAGGGTATGCAGCAATGCTTAACAACTCACCTTCAGAGATAGAGGTGATAACCCTAGACCACGCTATTAACACTACCTCGACCCGCCTCATCCCGCTGCATACAGCCTACGCATACGCAATCTCGATGCTCCAAACCCCCACCCACACCCTCTACGAAGAAGAAACATACATATACTACGATTCCTCAGGCAACATCATATATAACTGGGTGATCGAGCCTGAAGGCTTCTGGAACGAAATTAGCAGAAATGCGGAAGGTGCGGTATTCGTCAACGGCTCAGTCTTTCCTCCAGAAGTCAAGATATTTAAGGAGGATCTTAAGTGGGGGATCCATAAACTGGTTGGGACACCCTTCTTCCTAGATAATCTGTGGAGAGAGTTAAAGCTACGTGCCGGGCTGGGTGTTAGGGTGCTGATGGACTGCAACGTCGAGGTGTATAGGAACGGCTCCATCTACATTATTATTCCTCTAGCCTCCTGGAAAACTTCCTTAACTACGAGCGTTCCATATGTCGTCGGCTACGCCGTCGTAAGTCCTGACGGCGCTATAGATATTGTTAATGTTGATGAAGCCAGGAAGAACGATCTATTTAGAGGAGTGCCGCTTGTCCCTGACATTATTGCTAGGAGATGGGTGGAGATATACAGGTTCTACACAGGCCTCATCCCAGTTATTCTGTTCCACAACACCTTCACCATAAGAGATGTGGGAATGAATCCCCAGCCCTACCTAATGACGGACTCTAAAGGCAATCTGTTTTGGGTGTTTGTGGCCGAGCCTCCGGGGGAGACAGCTTCCGCAAAGTATATCTTCTATGTGAATGCTTCCGATACCCATCCACACATAATGATCTATGAACTCCCTAGGCCGGCAATAGGGATTTCAAGGATTGAGTCCCTGATTAAGCAGGCCCACCCTACCTACGATTGGGGCGAATTCAATATCGCTGAACCGATGCCTTTAATTCTTAACTCGACCCTCTACTGGAAAGTCTCGGTCATAACGCTCGATGGAAGAGGTGTTGTGTCGGTAGATTTGGTTGACACCGAAAAGAATGAAGTCATAAGCATTCAGCCTGGCAAGAAACTTACCGCTGAAGACATAGTAAATAGGATAAAGAAAATATATCAAGAGACTTCGGAAGGGAATGAATCTGTTCAATCAATAATCCAGAGAATTAAGGAGCTTAAAGACATGATCCAGAAACAGCAGGCGGAACTGCAGAAGCTTTACGAGGAGTTGGAGGAGCTTGAGAAAATGCTGGCGGATGTTTTAAGCAATTCATCTATTGGGGGAGGCGGATGATTATTTTTAGCTGATCTTCAGCTTACCCACAGCCTTAACCCTGATCTTAACTGCGTTGCCGGGGAGGTAGGGTAGCGCAATTTCCTCAACTTCCGTCACCTCTATAGTTCCTGGAGCGGCCCCAGCATCCATAGCCTTCCTCACCGCCTCCTCTGACGCCTGCTTTATGGCTTCAGCCCTGCTGATATGGTCGTAGGAGAATGCCTTCTCGACAACTCCTCCAACAAGTGCTGTTGCGGCACCTAAAGCGTTCGCCGACTGCGCATACTTCGGCCTGATTACTTCCCTAGCCCCTTTAAGCTCCCTAGGCCACATCAAGGAACCTCCACCGACCAGTATAACGGTTGCGGGTTCTGGAGAGGTCTTCACCTTATCTATAGCTTCCTCAAGCATCTCAACCATCTTCGCATAGGCCTTCTCAATAACTTCTCTGGAAACTCTCTCCTTAACTCTTTGAGGTACACACCTCTCGTCATCAATCCTCATAACGCCTTTAGCTAGAGCCACATCTGTTGCGGTGAGTACACCACCTCCCCAAGCAATACCTTCCTCAATAAGTCTGTATCCGACACTCACAGGCCCCACCTTAACATCATCACCAGAAACCTTAACTATGGATCCTCCTGCAAGCCCAATAGCAACTATGTCTGGGGACCTTATGTTGGTCCTTACTCCACCTATCTCGACCTCAAGTGCTTCCCGCGGGTATCCCTGGGTTAGGACTCCAATGTTGCTTGTGGTTCCGCCGGTGTCCACAACTATTGCGTCCTTTATTCCTGTTAGGACGTGGGCCCCTCTAATGCTGTTAGAGATGGGGGCAACGACCGTGAATATGGGGTACTTCTCTATGTATTCGGCCTTGGCTGTTGTTCCGTCGTTCTGAGCGAAGAACATAGGTACTTCTTCCAGGCCGAGGCTACTTAGGCTCTCTCTAAGGCTTCTTATAGCCTTCCTCATTACCTTGATTGATGCAGCATTCAGTATGGTCGCGTTCTCCCTCTCAAGAAGACCCATACTGCTTATCTGGTGCGACATCACTATAGGGATTCCAGGAATAACCTCCCTAACTATTTCTGCTGCCCTTAATTCATGCTCTGGGTTTACGATCGAGAAAACTGACGATATGGCCACGGCCTCAACTCCTGAGTCCCTGAAAACCTCTGCCGCCTTCCTGACTTCATCCTCGTTGAGGGGAGCTATTTCCTCACCGCTGTATTCATGACCGCCCTCAACAATGGCTTTCAGGCCGCCTACAGCCTCCCTCAGGTCTCCAGGCCAGTCAAGCATAGGGTCTATAGCCTTTGTTGCTGGCGCACCTATCCTTAACGCACCCACCTTCCCAAGCCCTTTCCTCTGCACTATAGCGTTAAGTATGTGGGTGGTTCCGAACATGATGGCTGTGACGTCATCAGTATTGATGTTCCCTTCAGATATAAGCTTCCTCAAGCTCTCCACAATGCCTGAGGTAACGTCAGCCGTTGTTCTTGCTTTTACGGCGTGAATCACTTCATTCCTCTCATCAATAGCTACTGAGTCGGTGTGAGTGCTTCCCACATCAATACCTATCCTGATCCTCACGCTTTACCCACCTCCATACTGCGAAACCTTTCCTCAATCGGTACATAATCTATTTCGTAGCCGAAGTAGCGAGGCCCCACAACCTCAAGCGCTTCCGGAGTCCTCCATTTAGGGTCGCAGGGGATCCCGAGTACCGCCACCCTCAATCCGTACTTCAGCCTCTCAGTAGTTATCGGGAGCGCCGACTCCTTCTCAACAACCGTTATTAGGTCAGGGACTGAAGCCACGACCTCCCCGTCACGTATCGCTATAAGGTTCTCGTTCTGGAACTTAATCACGAGTTTAGATCCTCTGAAGTCTTCTAAACCCTCAATAACTGCCTCCCCTCTTGCGAACCCTCCGGTCGCCCTCCTAACGACATCCGTTATCTTACCTATGAAGAGGAGGTACCCGCCGCTGACGTCGAGGAGCGCGTCGAGAGGGTTCTTACCGGACTTCTTTGCCTCCCGAACGGCCCTACCAATCTCCATCTCCTTCGTGAGGGAGTGGCGGACCGCCGCCTCCTTAAACTGCTTCCCGGACATGGGATATATGGATATCCATGCAACTCCGCCGAACTTAACGGTTATGGCCCTAGCTATTTTCTCAGCCCAGAAATTACTTACAGTATCAAGAATCACTGAGTTCCCTTTCTCGTCAGCCATAGACATAGGGGTTGCCTTAACTCCGTAGAGGTGGAAAGTAACCATCTGCAACTCCGGGAATGCCCTACCCATACCGTCCCCGTCAATAACAGGCCTCCCGAAGTCAGCTGCCGTAGCTAAGGGGATAGTGGAGTTCAGGCCTCCGGCCTCAATACTTATGATGTAATCAGCCCTCCTCCCGAAGTACCTCTCAATACTTTTGAGGGATTCCCCCGCCTCCTTCCCGCTGGGTATCTTCTCAATCATAACTACCGGGGCGCCCATGCCCGCGACAGCCACAACGAACGCGTCATTATCCACGTCCTCGGGATCCACAAGAACTATTTCCCCGCCTCTCTCAAGAGCTTGAATAGCCATCAACTTACCGATGTAGGGATCGCCCCCACCCCCCGTTCCAAGGAATGAGGCCCCGAGAGCGAGGTCTTCTATATCGCTCCTCTTGAGCTTCATGTCACACACCGATAAACACTTGTGAAAGATACTTTACAATAAAAAATTTTATTCTCTTTAGATATAATTGCTCACTTATTCACGATTTTTCTCCATAATACAAATGAATATTTTTAACAAAGCATCAACAAAAAATCGCAATCCATCCAACAATATTTTACCTGATTTTCGTTTATTATTGTTTAATAATGTATGAATTTTTTATACCATTCATAAGGTGAAACCATGGGTGAAAATCAAGGCACCCAAGGAAAAGCCCGAGATAAATTCGGCGACTACGCCACGCTTCAAATACCTGAAAGCGAAACTAAGTCAACCCTCAACATCTTCATGATCTATATGGGTGTTCTGGCTGTAGTTGCCGCAATCTTCGCCGGCTCAGGCCTTGCGGAGATGTATGATGCGGCAACGATGCTTCAGGTGGCGTTCCTGGGGAACATTATTCTCGCGTTCTTCGGAGGCCTTATAGCATATATAGGTGGGAGCACTAGGGCGAACACCTACATGATCCTGAGGTATCCTCTCGGGAGATTCGGCTCCATCCTTGGGAATGTTGTGGTGTCTGCAATACCTCTCGTCGTGTGGTTCGCTGTGGAGACCTGGCTATTCGGCATGACGGTGAACGTTATCTACCCCGACCATCCGCTGACATCTATTGCCGCGGCTTCCCTGTGGGGAGGATTCCTTACGATGGTCACCGCCTACTACGGCTTCAGGGCTATG
>CAYOJG010000033.1:0-6829 GCA_964404265.1 uncultured Desulfurococcaceae archaeon
TAAAGCCTGAATCCGTACTTCTTCTCGGCTTCATACTTAGGCAGAACCTGAGTCCTTACGGGTCTCCCCTCAAGAATCACTTTATTGGCCAGGTCCTCTATCGCCCTAATCTCATCCTTCGTTAAGGGTTTGTGGTGGGTTATGTCTAGCCTGGCCCTCTTAGGTGTTTTCTCTGCTCCGGCCTGCCACACATGCTCCCCGAGAACCTTCCTCGCGGCCCCCAGAATTATGTGTGTTGCTGTGTGGTGCCTCATCACCACATACCTCCTTTCCCAATCAATAAGCCCTTTAACCCTCTTTCCTGGGCTTACTTCGATGATTTCCTCTTGGAGCTTATGCACAATCACTCCATTAACTTTCTGCACATTAACAACTCTGTACCTGCCTCCGCTTGGGGTGATTATGTATCCTGTGTCGAATATCTGTCCACCGCCCTCCGGGTAGAACGCTGTCCTGTCTAGAACGAGGTACTTACCCTTCACTATTTTCTGGACCTCGGCCTCGAACTCCTTTATGTATGGGTCTTCATGGAATAGTCTCCTAGTTGGCGGGAGTTCCTTGACTGCATTGACTACTTCCTTAGGTAGGTTGACCTTCTTCACCTTCTTTATCGGTGCGGTGGAGTGTTTCGACGCCACGCGGGCGTAGAAGTCTTGAGGTACGGTGACCTCAACACCCATATCTCTCGCTATGTCCGCGGCGAGCTCCGGCGGTATTCCGTGGCTGTCGTAAAGCTGTATGAGCTCATCAATACTTAGGCCCTCGCCGCCGGCCTTAATATACTTCTTGACGAGTGTTGGTGCCTTCCTCAGCAGCTCCCTATACTTCCCTGCCTCCACATCGAGGACATCCTGTATGTAGCTGGTTGAATCACTGATCTGGGGGTACAGATCCCTCCAGTACCTCGCTTGCAGATCGAAAAGTTCGTGGAGCACACCCATCTTCTCGAGGGATGCGAGCATCCTCATAATCCTCCTTATAACGAGCCTAGCCAGGTAGCCCTCGCCAGTGTTTGATGGAACTATCCCGTCCGCCAGCATTAGCGAGGCTGTCTTAACATGGTCCAGAAGCGCGTACACAGTTATAGCTGAGTTAAGCATTCCGCCCAGCTCTCCCTCACTAAAGCCTGTTGATTGAGCAACCAACCTAACCAGTTCCCTATACTTGGCCGGGTCCTTCGGGTTGATTTTGCCTATGAATGAAACAACTCTCCTCAACACATCTTCAGGCGGCTCCTCCAGCCCTAGGAGGTCATGATACTTCCTCACAACATCTCCGTATATGGCGTGGAAGGATGTCGGTGTTTTCTGAGTGAACCAAGCTATCCTCTCAATACCGTAGCCAGTGTCCACAATCTTTATAGGCATCTCCACATACTTTCTGTCCTTTACGTCATACATCATGAAAACAAGTGTCGCCAGCTCCAGCCCTCCTACAGCGACCTCGAAGGAGGGTCCTGCATTACCTCCTCCTTCCCACCAAGACTCCTTGAAAACAAGCTCATCCTCAGGGATACCTATCTCCTTAGTGAAGAACTCCATAGCCAGCTCAACGGTTCTGTGGGTGAAGTAAACCTCCTTCTCCGGGTAGTTGAAGGCGTGATGCCCTCCCATAATGAAGCTCGTTAAGTGCCTACCGAATGTGTACCCCACACTGTCCAAGTCCTCGAGCCTTATGCAGGGTTGTGCAATAACTAGAGGGTTCGCGGGCGGAGGAACTATTCCTGAGGTTACGTGAGGCTGGAAGACAATGATGGATGCTATCGTGAGGTAGAGGTCGTCCCTCCACCTAGCAACTACTGGGGCAGGTTCAATTACTTCATGTCCCTTCCTCTTAAAGAAGTTGAGGAACCTGTCCCTCGCCTCCTTAACTGTGAGAGGACCTGTCCCAAGCTTAAGGTTGAAGAATGTGTAGTCACTGCATGGTGCGTCTCCGCAGTCATCCCTCTTCCTGAGGGACCAGAAGTACTCGCCGCACTTACTGCATTTCTGCCTGATGTAGCCCCGCTCCTTAAACATCTTTACTGCATATATGGAGCTATCTATCTCCATCTGGACACCTCTGCTAATCAAGAAATACGGGGGAAGAAACAAAAATGTGTTGGTTTCCGAGCTAACCGAAGAGGGAGCCTATTCCTTCAGCTATTTCCTCTTCACTTATCTCTTCCTTCTCTTCCTCTTCTTCCTCCTCTTCCTTCTTCTCCTCCTGCTGCTGAGGCTGCGCCGGGGCCGCGGCTATCTCTATGCCTAGGTCGAAGTCAGGCTGCTTCTCCTGTATTGCTAGGCCTAGAGCCATAGCCTTCCTAAGTGCTGCTGAGAGGACTGCCTCAGCCGTCTCAGGCGTTACGTAGCCGGCCTCAGAGGCTAGAGCCATCGCCCTCATATGTGCCCTTGCAAGGATGTCCGGCAGTATGTCGGGTAGAGGCATCGCCGTCTCTATGGCGAGCTCCCTGCCAGCACCAACAGCGAGCAGTAGGTCGTTCCTGAACTGCTCAACATCTATGGCAAGTTCGTCAGCGGGGATGACCTTGCCCTCATCCCACACAGCCTTTATGTTGAGCCTTACCTCAATAGGTTTGATGCCGAGCTTCCTGAGTAGGGACGCTAACTCCGGGGAAATAACGTCGCCGGGCTTCGCGACCTTAGTCTCCTTAGCGATCCAGATAACTCCCTCCCTGACCTGAGTCCTCAGCTTAAGCTTACCGAAGACTGAGAGCATGGGGCCTGGAGGAATGCCTGTAGGCCCCTCAGGCACATAGATCTCTGACGTCGCTACATCTCCGGGGGACGCGAACTTCAGGTCGACGAGCTTCCCAACCATGAGAGCAATCTCGTACGGGTTGAGGTTGGTGAAGAAGAAGGCGTTAGTGCCTGTGAGAACCTTCTCAAGATCCTCCACACCTTCAACACCGAGCTCCTTTAAGGCTCGGAGGAATATGCTGTTCTTGTAGGCCTTAATGAAGCCGTATTTCTCAAGCTCCTTCTTAATCCTCTTATACTGCTTCGAAGGCGTTTTCTCAAGCCCTATGACTGCGAACCTTCTGTACTTACCCATAACCTCCTTTATCTCCTCTATCAGCCTCTGCTTCTCAATAATGGACTTCCTGACAGCCTCCTCTTTCTTAACCTTCTCCTGCTTAACCGCGTTCAGCACGCGCAGCATCCTTACGCGGGTACTCTTCTTCACTGCATGAACACCTCCACAGACGGACCCATCGTTGTCTTGACGTAGACCCTTGCAGAGGTTTCGAAGGGCCTCTTAAACTTGTTCTTTATGTGTTCAATAACAGCCATCGCGTTCTCCGCCAGATCCTCCACATCCATATCCTCGGTCCCTATCTTGCAACCTACCCATGCCTGCTCCTTATTCCTCAGCCTCACACTGTTTGAGTACCTCTTAACTATCATGACTATGTCGGCATTCACCGGCACGGGCGTAGGTACCTTACCTCTGGGCCCGAGAGCAGGGCCTAGTACCCTACCCATCTTCGCCATGAGGTCTGCCTTAACAAGGACCCAGTCATACTTCATGGCAAGCTTCTTTATCTCCCTCCTGCTCATGGAGAGAACTTCCTCGTCACTTAACGCGTCTATTCCCGCCTCCTTAGCCTTAAGAAGCATGTCCCCGTTGGCAACTACGAGGACCTTGGAGGGCTTTCCCGTGCCTTTAGGGAGGTGTATACTGTCCCTGAACTTTATCTCCGGGTCCTTAGGGGACACACCCTTGAAGACTACCTGAAGCTCTACGGATTGAATAAAGTTCCGGCCCTTCCCCAGGTCCAGGGCCTTCCTAATAGCATCCATTAGTGTCTCCTTAGTTAGAGCCATCCACCTCACCTACCTTCCTTCCATTCATCTTCATACTTAATTAACAAATCGTCGTGCTGCCCTTCCTCAACCTCCTTAACAACCTCCAGAGGCTCCTTCCCGTCAACTGTGAGCCCTATGGTTGCTGCGGTTGAGAGAACTGTCTTCACTGCCTTCTTAAGAGTCTTCGCTGTGAGGTCGTTCTTCTTCATTATAGCTACCTTGATGACGTCCTCGAGAGTTATGTTACCTACCTTGCTGTTGGCGGGATCTCCCGAAGGCCTGTCCGCTCCCGCAGCCTTAAGCAGGAGGGAGGTTGTTGAGGGGGACCTCACCTCAATTCTGTAGTCCTTAGTTTCGGTGTTTATGTATACATCTACCGTGATCTCCATGCCCTTAAACTTCTCAGTCTCCTTGTTTATCCTGTCCACTACCTCACTCACGTTCAGGCCGTACTTCGTTAAGCTCGGCCCCAGAGGCGGCGCAGGTGATGCCTCACCGCCCTTCACCCTTAACCTAACGGTTTTCCACGCCATGACTCATCACTTCTTCTTAACAGGTCTAACATCATCGCCCGGGATCGTGGCCTCCATACTGTAGGAGGCCTCGAGCATTCTCACCACGACTACGTTCTTCTGCATATCTACAGATAAAACTTTGGCTTTTAAGCCTTTGAAGGGACCGGAAACAATCTCCACAGTGTCTCCCGGACGGATCTTCTCTATCGGGGACACGGTCTTGATGAGTTTCTGAACCTCATCCCTCTTAAGCGAGCCCATAGCCTTGCCCTTAACGTGCTTTATGTCTCTGGCAAGCCTGTGGACTATGTGGAGGCCTTCAGCCTCAATAATTAGGTAGCCCCTTATCTCCGGAGGCACGACGATTGCGTAGAGGCCTTTAGCGCCGGAGCCCTTAGCTATGGACTCAAGCATCAGGGCTACGTTCATCTCCTGCCTGGCCGTCGTACGCAGCACTACGTACTTAATCGGCCAGGACTTAGCTGCCTTCTCCTCTCCTCCACCCTCCTTCGCTTCACCGCCTTCACTAACCAAAGATGCCACCCTGCACAGTGCCTAGGAGTAGGTGTAGGAGGAAGCCTATACCCCCGACCAGGAAGAGGCCGCCTATAGTTATTTTGAGGAGTAGCTTATACTCGTCAGGCTCCGGCCTCTCCGAGATCGCTATTATCTTCCTCCAAGTACTTATTAGTTCCTCGAACTTCAACGCATCCACCAGCCAGAACCTACTGGCCAATTAGCTTATTAAGTATTTCACTCGGTTCATAGAGCTTGAGGTCCGTGTACTCCTGCCCCACACCTATGTACATAATAGGCTTATTTATTGTGAGGATCACGCTGAGGGCCGACCCTCCCTTAGCGTCGGCGTCAAGCTTCGTCAGAATAACGGCGTCAACACCTACAGCCTCATCGAACCATCTTGCCTGGTGGACGGCGTCATTACCTGTTAAAGCATCGAGAACAAGTATCTTTAGGTGGGGCTTAACAACCCTAACAACCTTCTTAATCTCCTCCATCAGGTTCCGGTCGGTATGCATCCTTCCCGCAGTGTCTATCAGGACTGCATCTAAACCAACACTCTCCGCGTGAAGAACCCCGTCCTTAGCAACTGCCGCCGGGTCCGCCCCATACTTCCCCTTCACGAACGGGAGTCCAAGCCTCTCCGCATGGAGGCCGAGCTGCTCCTGAGCACCGGCCCTGAACGTGTCGGCAGCAACTATAACTGATTTAAGGCCCTCCTTCTTAAGCCTGTAAGCAACCTTCGCTATAGTGGTCGTCTTCCCTACGCCGTTAACACCCATAAAAACAACTATGTAGGGCTTAGGGCCTGCCTTAACTAGGTCAACTATGTCCTTACCGTAGACACCTCTCTCAAGAAGCTTTCCAAGCACTTCACTAATCATTGACTTGGCTTCGGAGACCCCTCCCCTAAGCCTAGAAACCTTCTTACCTACCAGCTCCTTTTTCAGAATGTCCTTAAGCTCCTCAACCGCGTCGTATGCGACATCACCCTCAAGAAGCTGGATCTCGAACTCATCAAAGATTCTGTCAATATCCTCCTCAGTAAGCTCCTTCTTAGCGACCGTCTCGCTAAGCTTCTTAGCGAGGTCTGAGAAAGCATTCTTTACCTTACCGAACATTACGAAAACCCTTTAGCGGGTTATCTTGCCTCCTGCTTCTTAGCCTGAGCCATAACAGTGTTTACCAGTGCCTCAAGCTGCTGGTACTGGGACACAACCTGGTTCAGCTCCCTCTGAAGATCCCCGTAAACCTTCCTCAACTCCTTCTCCTTAAGAAGAAGTATCTCTGTAGCCTTCTCAAGCGGGACCTCCGCATAGTAGTTAAGACCTATGTGAGCGACAACAGTCTCCACATCCCTAGGTGAGGCCCTCAGAAGTATGTGTCCCCTCCTATCGGCTGGAGCGAGAAGCTCGTCCGGCCTGCTTGTCTTCAGCTCAGCAACCATCTTCTGACTGGTCCTGACCTCCGTTAACTCACCCGTTATCTGGTTTAGTTGCGTCTGGAGAGCCTCCATATACTTCCTGAGCTCCGCTAACTGAGCAAGGATAGCGTCTAGAGGTATTGCTACCTGACCGCCCCCGCCCGGTAACTGTTGGCTGGCCATAATCACCAACCCGTTATCTTGCTGAGGTCCCTAACATACTTGCTCTTAGCTTCCTCAGGACTGATTTCCTTAACCTCAATAATTTTTATGTGGTACCTCTTCAGCTTGTGTTTACTGCCTAGGTCAGAGTAAACCTTCTCCACAGCGTCCTCAGGCTTCACCGCCCTAACATCTAGTGTGAAGGGCTGCCAGTCCCTCGACCTATCCGGGCTGAAGAGTGCTATACCCCTGACCCTGAACGTTTTTACCTCCATTCCACTCACCTCAAATTAAGTGCTTTCATCACCCTCATGATTTCCGGGCCCGTAGTGTTGCCCCCTACTAAGGCCCCGTAGTTATTCGCTACGAGTCCGGTCTTAATAAATGCTACACCGAAATTA
>CAYOJG010000034.1:0-5817 GCA_964404265.1 uncultured Desulfurococcaceae archaeon
CACCGCAAGCACTAGGCATGAAGGAACTACCTTACCATCCATAATGACTGAGCACGCGCCGCACTCGCCGCGGCCGCATCCCTCCTTAGGCCCCGTCAATCCGAGCTTATACCTCAACACGTCGAGAAGTCTTTCATACGGCTTCACCTTAACCTTATAGTCCTTCCCGTTAACGTTGAGCTTAATCTCAATATCCGGGTAATTATCCCATTCCTCCCTCGGAACTATCTCCAATCTACTCACCTCCAACCCTCTCCCTTATCTTAAGGAGAACCCTCTTCATGAGGATCTTGGATAGGTCAAGCCTGTACTCTGCAGAGGCCCTGTAGTCGCTGATCCTCCTCATCTCAGTGGGAAGCACTCTGGTGTAGGCCTCCCTAATCAATTCCTCGCTGAACTCCTTACCCCTCAGAAACTCCTCCGTCTTGAAGGCCCTCTCAGGGTAAGGGTTGGATACGCTGTCGAATGCAACCCTAACATCCTTGATTAGGGAGCCCTCAAACTCAATGAAGCCTCCGCACAGTATGTACCCCATCGCGTGGGCCCATCTCCTATCGAACTTCATGAAGGCCGTGGAAGAGTTCTCGGGGGCTTCCCTGAACCTGACCTCAGCAATCAGTTCGTCAGGCCTCCTGACATTCGTTCTGAAGCCTGTGAAGAAATTCTTCAGCGGCACATACCTCTCACCGCTCCCGCTCACGAGCTTAACCTCAGCATCCAGCGTCAGGAAAGCTACCGTGAAGTCTGAGAGGGGGTGGGAAGTCCCTATATTGCCCCCCACCGTCGCCACATTCTTCAGGAAGGGGGCTCCGAAACCTCTACATGCATCCATAAGGCCTGCGTACCTCCTGTCACTGACCAGATCAGAGCTACATAGCTCGTCAATAGTTGTGAGGGCCCCCACCCTCACGTAACCGTCTTCTATCTTTATGTAACTCAGCTCCTTCCTTATTGGCCACAGGTCGAGGAGCTTACCCACCTTCCCTAACTTCCCGTCCCTCATGAGGACGAGGACGTCTGTGCCTCCTGCAATAGGCCTAATCCCTGACCCCTCCCTACTCAAAACCTCCAGCGCATCGTTAAGGCTAATCGGTCTGTAAACGTCGAATCTCTGTATAGGGATCACCTATTTTTTTACGTGGCCCAACATAAAAACCTTACTTGAAAAGTGAATTATTTTTAACAATTGTTTTAAAAATGTTAATCACTGAGAGATAAATGATTAGTGATGAACCCTTGATTACCATCAGCCAGTAAATCATTTAACAACTTTCTGAAGCACGTCGTCAATAATGCTCAGTGTCCTGACCTCCCCTCCCTTAAGCACCGCCATAAGCTCAGCAACTATCGAAACACTTATCTCCTCAGGTGTCTCTGCAGGGATGTCCGCACCAACCGGCCCCCTCAGCTTATCCCTTATAAGGGCCTTGTCAACGCCTTCACCCACAAGCCTCTTAACGAACTCCGTCACCTTCCTCTTAGATCCCAGAAGCCCTACGTAAAGCACTTTAGGATTCAATGTTTCCTTAACGATTCTATAGTCAGTTTCTGGATCACCGTGAGTCACGAAGACTACATCGCCTTCGGAAAGAATTTTATGAATCTCTGCAACAACCTCATCAAGGCTGCCCCAAACCCTCCTCTCGGCGTAGGGGAAAGCCTCTCTAGACACCAGCTCCTCTGAAAGGTCAGCAACAACAACCCTCACACCAATAAAGTTAAGGAGATCTGCAAGAGGTTTCCCAACCCTGCCCACACCGAACACTATGGCTCGGGGGGAAGGCTTCATAACATCTATGAACACTTCCACTACACCTCCACATATAAGACCTGTGTCGATGGCCCCCTCAACAGGTCTACCTACGAATGAGTACTTAACTGTTTTCGGTTTGTTCTCGGCGATAGCCTTAAGCGCCTCCTTAACCACGTGCTGCTCGAAGAAGCCACCGCCGAGAGTTCCGTATATTTCGCCGTCCTCACTAACCACTATCTTTGAGCCCGCGCTGCGGGGGCCGGAGCCCTCCTTCCTAACGATAGTGACTAAAGCAATCTTCCTACCCTCCTTAAGCAGTCTCGTAGCCTCCTCCAGAAGTCTTTCAGTAGGCAGATCCTTAGGCAGACCCATCTAAATCCCCGAAACAATATTGAAACAGAGTAATAAATCTGGGTGCGTAACTAAAAGTCGGTGGTAAACATGTTTGTTTCGGCAGTGATTCTGGCGGCCGGAAAATCCACAAGGTTCCCGGGAAACAAAATGCTTAAGGAAATAACGCTGGGCGGCATTAAGGCACCGATAATACGCCACACAGTTAGGAAGTTCCTTAACTGTGGGGGAGTGGATGAGGTTGTGGTTGTGCTGGGCCATGAGAAGGAGAAGATAATGAATGTGTTAAGCGATCTTGAAGTAAAGTTCGTTATATCAAGAAACTATGAGGAAGGTATGTCCTACTCCGTTAAGGCCGGGGTGAAGGCAGTGATGAAGTATGCGGACGTGGCGGCAATACATCCCGGTGACGTCCCCTTCATACTTCCCTCAACGCTTGAAACCCTACTTAATAGGGCAAGTGAGGAATGTGGGAAGGGGAAGGAATTCATAATTATTCCGAGGTATAAACCCCTCAACAAGGGCGGGCACCCCCTAATAATTGGGGGAGACCTCCTGCCCTACGTAATGGATATAAGTGAGGAGGGCAGGGGACTGAAATCGTTCCTGAACAAGTTCAGGGACAGGATAATATACATAGAGACTGATGATCTGGGTGTGCTGGCCGATATCGACAGGCCGGAGGATCTAGAGAGGGATAAGGAACTTATTGAGAGGGAGTCTCTATAATATATTTAAATTGTTCAATATAGGCTAACATATTTTACATATGTGATTGAAATAATTTCGGGGATGTATTTAGGTTGATTGACAAAGATATTATAGAGATAAGATTCCATGGTAGGGGAGGGCAGGGAGCCGTAACCGCGGCAAACATTCTCGCCTACACCGCCTACAAGGCCGGCCTCTGGGGACAGGCCTTCCCATTCTTCGGGGCTGAGAGAAGGGGAGCCCCAGTCAAGGCATTCGCCAGAATATCTAAGAGGAGGGTTAGGATGAGGTCAATGATTAGAGAGCCCGACTACCTAGTGATTCTGGATCCTTCCCTCCCCAAACTCGTAGATGTTTTCAGCGGGCTTAAACCGGACGGGGCAGTCATAATCAACTCCCCTGAAAAACCCGACTTCTCGTCAAGGTACAGAACATGTTACGTGAACGCCTCCAAAATATCTATAGATAGGGGACTCGTTATTGCGGGATGGCCCCTCGTAAACACAGCAATACTGGGGGCGTTAGTGAAGCTCCTTAAGATACCTATAGACACACTTGAGGAAGCAATAATTGATTATGTGGGTGAAAGGATGGGGCCTAAGAACGCTGAAGCGGCCCGTCAAGCCTACGAGGAGGTGGTTTGTGTTGAGTGATGGTGGACACATACTCCCTCTAGCAAGGCCAACGGAAGGGGTCTCAGGGAAGACAGGTACCTGGAGAGTTACTAAACCAATATTCAATAACGAGAAGTGTGTTAAGTGTATGCTCTGCTGGCTATACTGCCCCGAGAACGTTATCGACATTAATGAGGGTGGAGGACCCTACATCACGATAAATTACGACTATTGTAAAGGTTGCGGAATATGTGTCGATGTGTGCCCGACCGATGCATTAAAACTTATTCCTGAAGGAGGTGAGGAGTGATGGTGGTTAAGCCCTTAACAGGGAACTACGCAGCGGCCTGGGCAGCGAAGCTTGCAAGAGTTAAGGTAGTTGCTGCCTTCCCGATAACGCCTCAGACAACAATCGTTGAGAAACTAGCTCAGTTCATAGAGAGCGGGGAGATGGATGCCCGGATGATCAGGGTTGAGTCAGAGCATTCCGCCCTAGCGGCAGTGTATGGGGCCGCATCAGGAGGTGTGAGGGCCTTCACAGCCACAGCATCCCACGGCCTCATGTACATGCATGAGATGCTTTGGTGGGTTGCCGGAGCAAGAATACCTATGGTTATGGCGGTAGCTATGAGGACTATGGGGCCGCCGTGGAACATATGGACCGATCACTCAGACATAATGGGTCAGAGGGACACCGGATGGCTCATAATGCTTGCGGAACACAATCAGGAAGTGCTTGACGAAACCATAAAGATGTTCAAGATAACTGAGGATGAGAGGGTTTACCTACCAGGTATAGTGGGT
Organism: uncultured Desulfurococcaceae archaeon; assembly: GCA_964404265.1. GTDB lineage: Archaea > Thermoproteota > Thermoprotei_A > Sulfolobales > NBVN01 > CAZFVC01. Next base: position 4,234 of record CAYOJG010000034.1, read on the forward strand.
CTCGACGCGTTCATACTGAGCCACACGACGGAGCCCGTGGATCTGCCGGATCAGGAAGTTGTGGACACTTTCCTCCCGGGAAGGAAGCAGCCGTACTCATTCAGGCCGGGCGACCCGCTAATCATGGGGAACATACCGAGGAGTCTTAAGGAAAACATGAAGATGAGGGAAGATATACACCGGTCGCAGGAGGCGGCGAAGAAGGTGATTGAGGAGGTTGATAAGGAGTGGGGAGAGCTCACAGGCCGGTCCTACGGCGGCCTCGTCGAGTGCTACAGATGCAGTGACGCGAAACACTTCATCGTCGGGGCAGGTGCCTGGGTAGGTGACATGCGGGAGGCCGTCGACAGGTTGAGGGCCGAACACGGATTCAAGGCCGGCCTAGTCAAGGTCAGGTATGTGAGGCCGTTCCCGAGGGAGGAGATGGTTAAGTGGTTAGCGAACGCGAAATCAGTCATAGTATTCGATAGGTCGGTCTCGCCCGGGTCGGCAGGGCCGCTCTTCCTAGACACCGTAACCCATCTAACGATAAGTGGTGTCAGGGCCCCCGTCAAGAACGTTCTGGCCGGCCTAACAGGGCTTGACGTGACCTACGGAGACATAATGGATGCGTTCATAGCTTCAGTAAGTGAGGTGGAGGAAATGGGTACATTCACCAAAACAATTGAATGGTTTTATGGGAGGTGATGTAAGTGGTTATAAGCATTAAGGAGCTTCCTAAGGAGAAGTATCTCCTGCCCGGGAACGCTGCATGTCCCGGATGCCCGGAGGCCTTAGGACTAAAATACCTCGGAATGGCGCTAGGGGATAAGGTCATTCTCGTTGTTCCGGCCGGCTGCACCTCAGTCATTCAAGGCCTGGCGCCCGGAGCAGGATTCAAGTTCCCAACCCTTAACGTGCCTTTCGCGTCCTCGGACTCAGTTGCTTCAGGCCTGGCGGCAGCCAAGGAGATTCTCGGAGAGGATGCAGTAGTGGTTGCATGGGCCGGGGACGGAGGGACCGCTGACATAGGTTTCGCAACGCTCTCGGGGGCCGCCGAAAGAAACGACAACATCATACATATATGTGTAGATAATGAGGCATACATGAATACAGGGATCCAGAGATCCTCCCTAACACCTTACGGAGCATGGACAACAACCACATGGACAGGGAAGAGGGAGAGGAAGAAGGACCTAGCATTAATAATGCTGGCCCATAGAGTTCCCTACGTAGCGACAGCAAGCATAGCGTACCCGACGGATTTCATAGAGAAGGTCAGGAAGGCCGCCTCCATAAAGGGATTCAAGTTCATACATCTGCATGCACCATGCCCAGTTGGGTGGAGGTTCGACCCAGGGAAGACAGTTACTGTAGCTAAACTAGCTGTAGAGACAGGGATGTGGATACTTTACGAAGCCGTTGACGGGAAAGTAACTATCTCGCCCTTCAGCCGGCCCTACCTCGATAAATCGAAGAGGAAACCGATCAGAGAATACCTAAAGCTGCAGGATAGGTTCAGGAACATACGGGACGAGGACATAAAGAAGCTGGAGCAGATGGTTGATGAAGCCTGGGAAACACTCCTGAAATTCGCTTAACACC
>CAYOJG010000035.1:0-5411 GCA_964404265.1 uncultured Desulfurococcaceae archaeon
GAGATGTTTTGGAAGGGCATTAGTGAGCCACCAGTCACTCACTAGGAAGTGAGGCTGCACCACTATGTGGGGCCTATAACTCGAAAGCTCCTTCATTATATCTGGCGTCACTAGTGAGGCATGTTCTATCCTCACATCGTTTCCGGGAATTCCCTTCTTCCTGAATATCTCCACAACCCTCCTGACTGCCTCATCACCTATTGCGTGAATAGCTATTTGATGCCCTTCCTTAGCGGCTTGAGTTAGGAATGCCACCCTCTCATCTGTAAGGAGGAATACTCCGCTCGTATTCTTATCCCTATATCTTTCAGAGATCTTCGCCGTCCTGCCTCCGAAAGACCCGTCCGCGAAATCCTTATACCCACATATCCTCACATCCCCCAAGAATCCAGGGCGATGGAGGCCCACACCCGGGTCAAGATATATACCTATCCTCATCCCTAATGCATTAGTCATTCCACCCAGAGCCTCCAGAAGCTCCGGGCCGACACTCATTATGTTCAGATACTGAACTCCGAACGACACATACTTCTTGAGATATCCTTGGATGAGCGCCTTAAGCTCATCCATGCACGGCCTAGGCAGAAGTTTCTTAACATCAGCTATTTCATTCTCATAAATCATGCCATCGAAGTCGCCTTTACTGATTTCCCTAGCCTGAAGAATCTTCTCAAGAATTCCTGCTTTCTCCATCAGCTTAATCAAGGCAGTGTTCACTACAGCTACATGCCCGCACACACGTATAATCATTGTAGGAATATCCTTAGTCACTTCATCTAAGTCCCATCTGGTAGGTGTCTCCTTCCCATCAAACATGTTTTCATCCCATCCTCTCCCCACAATAAATGGAGGGCCCTCCCTAACCTTATGGCTCAACCTCGATTGAAGCTCTTGAACAGATCTCACACCCCTTAGATCCACACTCCAGACCTCCAAGGAATGTATGTGGGTGTGGGAGTCGTGGAGGGGAGGAAGCACCGATCTCCCAGCTAAGTCAACCACTTTATATCCCGGAAAATTCTCCGCTATTTGCGTGTAGAAACCAATCTTCTCAACTTTATCTCCCCTAATCACCAGAGTGTCTCCCTCAACACCCCATATCTGTGCGTTAGTGAGGATTATTCTCAAGAGTTATCACCTAACGCGGAAGCTATATCCTTAACTAGTAGTGATTCAGGCATGTTAAGTATAATTTCTTGGAAACGTTTTATTCTTGATAGGTGTAGGTCTTGAAGCTGAAGTTTTACCTGCTTGACTCCAGTTACGAGGTTGTGGATAAGAAACCCGTGATTCTGCTTTGGGGTTTGAAGGAGAATTCCGAGCCTGTCCTGCTGCTAGATAAGTCTTTCAGACCTTACTTCTATGCGGTCCTTGATGAGGAGGCTGACCCCAAAAGCGTGGCAAGTAGAGTTAAAGCACTAAGTAAGGGTGCTTCACCCATCATTGAGGTCGAGGAAGTCGAGAAGAAGTACTATGGAAGACCTGTTAAGGCGCTGAGAATCACTACTGTAGTTCCAGAGTATGTGAGGACATATCGGGAAGAGGTTAGGAAGCTGAATGGGGTTAAGGAGGTTCTCGAAGCTGACATAAGGTTCTCCATGAGATATCTGATTGATAAGGACATAACTCCATGTTCATGGTTCTCTGTAGAGGTGGATGGCCCCTTAAAGGAAACGAAGTACTTTGTTAAGGAAGTGTATGAAGTTAGGGGAGAGTACGAACCGCTTGAAGACCCATTCCCTCCAGAGATGAAGATACTGGCCTTCGATATTGAGGTATATAACCCTGCTGGGACGCCGAGACCGAACAAGGATCCAGTAATCATAATATCTTTAGCTGAAAGTATGGAGAAAGTCAAGCTCCTAATATCTAAGGAGGGCCCTAGAGGGGACTATGAAACAATTCAGGGCTTCATTAACTACATCAAGGAGAAGGATCCGGACATTATTGTGGGTTATAATACACGTGGTTTTGACTGGCCTTACCTGCTGGAGAGAAGCAAACTATTAGGCGTAAAGCTGGAGGTTGGGAGAGTTAAGGGAGGTATACCTAGAACCTCTGTCCATGGACATATCTCCGTCCCTGGCAGACTTAACGTGGATCTCTATGATTTTGCAGAGGAGATTTACGAGGTTAAGGTGAAGTCCCTTGAGGAGGTTTCCGACTATTTAGGGGTGTTGAAGAAGAGTGAAAGGACTCTGGTCCCTTGGTACGAGATATATAGGTACTGGGATGATGAGGAGAAGAGGAAGATACTGCTCGAGTACGCCAAGGATGATGCCAAGGCCACTATAGGGCTTGCGGATAAATTCATTCCCTTCGCCATACAGCTCTCAAGCCTTACAGGAGTGCCCCTAGATCAGGTGGGGGCTGCCTCCGTGGGTTTCCGGCTGGAATGGTACCTTATGAGGGCCGCATTCAAACAGAATGAGCTCGCTCCAAATAGGGTTGAGAGACCATACCAGACCTATAAAGGGGCCATGGTTCTTGAGCCTTTAAGGGGTGTACATGAGAACGTTGCCGTCCTAGACTTCTCCTCCATGTACCCTAACCTAATGATTAAGTACAACATAGGTCCCGACACCTTCGTCGAGGGGGAGTGCGGAGAGGATGAATGCCACATAGTTCCGGGCCTGAACTATAAGTTCAGGAAGGATCCGCCCGGATTCTATAAGAGTGTGCTTGAGACTCTGCTCAAGCTCCGTAAGAAGGTTAAGGAGGAGATGAAGAAGTACAAGCCGGACACCCCCCAGTACCGTCTTCTGAACGAGAGGCAGAAAGCGCTTAAGGTTCTTGCAAACGCCTCCTACGGATATATGGGGTGGGTTGGTGCGAGATGGTACTTTAAGGAAGGTGCTGAGGCTGTCACGGCCCTTGGAAGGGAAACTATAAGGAAGGCGATATCTCTGGCAAAGGAGCTCGGCCTTAAGGTCATATATGGCGACACCGACTCCTTATTCGTCACTTACGATGAGGAGAAAATTAATGATTTCATTCAGAAAGTGATGGATACTCTCGGCCTCGAAATAAAGATTGATAAGATCTACACCCGCGTATTCTTCACCGAAGCGAAGAAGAGGTATGTAGGGATTCTCCAAGACGGCAGGGTCGATATTGTGGGTTTCGAGGCTGTTAGAGGTGACTGGACAGAGATCGCTAAAGACGTTCAGGAACGGGTGGCTTATCTCGTGCTCTCCACAGGGAAGGTCGATGAAGCAATAAAGCATGTTCGAGAAACTATTCAGGATCTGAGGGCAGGTAAAATACCTTTGGAGAAGCTCATCATATGGAAGACCCTTACAAGGAAGATTGAGGAGTATGCTGTTGAAGCACCCCATGTAGCGGCTGCTCGAAGGCTTGAGAAGGCTGGGATTAAGGTTGATGTAGGCAGCAAAATAGGTTACGTTATAGTGAAGGGAGGAGGTAAACTATCCTCGAGGGCCGTACCCTTCATGATGGTTAAGCCGGAAGACATCGACTCGGAATACTATGTGAAGCATCAGGTGGTTCCAGCAGCATTAAGGATTCTATCATACTTCGGGGTTACTGAGAAGCAGCTTATCGGTCCAGGAACTTCTGGTAAAACTCTGTTCTCGTTTATGAAGAAAAAAGGAACATAATTCTTATTGAACTAGGTCATCGAACGTGAGGATAACGACATCCGCAGGTTTTCTAGTTAGAGTGGCCACTCTAGCACCCACTATTATTTTCACGCCCTTAGCTGAGGCCGCGTCAGCAACTCTCTGAGTGATTATTCCATCCATAACCACTGCGTAAACATCCTTATCTGTCTCAAGCAGATAGTTAACTATGTCCTTAACCGGTATCTGATCCAGCTTCTTCCAGTCCTTATCATATATGTTGGCTTCCAGTGTACCTCTCAGTGACTGTATGCTTTCCAGAACTGACACAGGTATCTGAAACGTTTCCAGTGCTTCTGCCCTCGGCGTTATACCTGTCTCCGGCATTGTTACTACATGTGTTTCTGCAGGCTTCTTCCTCGCCTGCAATTGCTGCTTATACACATCCACAGGCACCGCGTTCTTTAATGCCTTCATTATCTCCTTCCCTGTGAGCTCCTCCACCTCCCTTCCGGTGGGGGCCCTGGCGACGTAATCTATCTTGGCAACCCTCATCAGTTCCCTCAGTATGAGTTCGCCCGCATGATCCCCGTCCGTGAAGGCTATGACTTTCTTCTTCTTTTTGGAGAGCTCTATCACTGACTGCGGTATTCTTCCCTTAGCTCCCTCTACAGCTATAGCATTCTTGTATCCATACCTCAACAGATTTATTACGTCTGCACGCCCCTCAACTATTATTAGCGTGTCTGACTTCTCAACCTCCGGCCCAGCAACCAGCTTCTCAGGCCCGTAATATATTACTTCACCGATCTTCACTGCGGACTCTATCTCGTTCAGTATCTCCCTCAGATCCACTGATCTTTCACGGAACATCTTCGCAAGAAGCTCCTTAGCCCTGTCCGTAATTTTCTTTATTTTCTCCTGCCTCATATCGATGATATCTATTACCTTAAGCCTGGCGTTAAACGGCCCTACCTTATCCACGAATTCAAGCATTGCTGCTATTAGGGCTGTTTCGGCCTTATCGAGGTTAGAGGGAAGCAGTATTTCTCCACTGGTTTTACCTCCCTGATGCTTAAGGTCGACAGATATCCGCCCTATCCTTCCCTTATCCTGAAGCTCTCTCAGGTCGAAGTCCGGCCCGAACAATCCCTCCGTCTGGCCGAATATCGCCCCTATAATATCGGGTTTTTCTACTGTACCCTCTACATCTATTTTTGCCTTAATCATGTACTTCATGTAAGCATCACCTTTGTGATTTGATGAGTATCCATTAGTAGGATATCTTAGAGTAAATAAATCAATGCCGTAACAACCTTACTTTGGAGGAAGATGAGGGATGAGTGAATACAGTGAGGAATATAGGAGAACTCATGCGGTGAAGGTGTGTAGGGAGGAATGCATGGAAGAAGGCATCATGGGTGAGGCTTTAAAGGTGTGTATCGATGAATGTGTTAAGAAAGTAGTGAGGAAGGCATCACATTAACGTAGTTAATGTTTTTATGTTTCAACCCGCTTAATATTAGCGGGTAATAATGAAGAGACCACCCTGCGAATGGAAGGTGAAGGAACTTATCCCTATGCTTAGGGCATGTCTTGCCATAGTAATGATTAAGGAATTCGGTCTTTCAATCTACCACACCAGCAAGCTTCTAGGTGTCACACCAGCAGCCATCTCCAATTACTTAACAGCTAAGAGGTCTCGAGAGGATGCTGTTGCAAGGGTACTTGGAGATGTGGAATCCGCCAACATTATTCGGGAATACGCCAAGAAACTGATAAATAATGAAATGGAGGCCGGGGACGTCCTCTGCATCTTGTGTAAGAAGT
>CAYOJG010000036.1:0-5003 GCA_964404265.1 uncultured Desulfurococcaceae archaeon
TCCAGAGCGTTTATGATGATGTATTGATTAAGGTCAGGCGAGGACATACAGTTCAGGAATCGATACGTTCCACAAGGGTTCTGAGAGACTCAGGCTTCAAGATAGTGTACCACATAATGCCGGGATTACCTGGAAGCAGCAGGGAGAGGGACATAGAGATGATGAGAACTATTTTCGAAGACCCTGCCTTCAGGCCAGATTACCTAAAGATATACCCGACCCTAGTGATTAAAGGAACAGCCCTCTATCACTGGTGGAGAAACGGAGACTATCAAGCCTTAACAGACGATGAAGCTGTGGATCTGATCTGCGAAATGTATAGATACATACCTAGATACGTAAGGATTCAGAGGGTGCAGAGGGACGTACCGGCCCCAATCATTGAGGCAGGACCTAAGAAAAGCAACCTCAGAGAACTTGTTGAGAAGGAATGCCTGAGAAGGGGGATCAGAATTAATGACATTAGGTGGAGAGAAGTAGGTAGGAGAGCCCTTAAACACGGAATATTACCAGATCCCAGAAACGTGAAAATAGTAAGACAGACTTATGAAGCCGGACATGGAATCGAGGAGTTTCTATCTGTGGAGGATACTGAACGGGACGTGTTAATAGGCCTCTTAAGGATGAGGATCCCGAGCGAGTTTGCCCACAGAAGAGAGATGAAGGGTGAGGTAGCTATCATTAGGGAGCTCCACGTTTACGGGGCTATGGTTAATGTCGGTAACCAATCTACCAACCCTTTTCAATGGCAGCATAGAGGCTGGGGAAGAAAACTGCTTAGAAAGGCCGAAGAAATAGCTATGGGTCACTATGGCGTTAAGAAGCTCCTTATACTGTCAGGTATTGGCGTAAGGAACTATTATAGACGTCTAGGCTACTATAGACTCAAAAACTCTCCGTATATGGCAAAAGACCTCTATTAGTATTACATTGCTGAAGGTCCACTAGGAAGACCTGTTAAGAAAAATGAAAAGAACTCTTTTAAGCCGTGACTTATCATTGTATTACCCCTTATTCAGTCATGGGAGATCATGTTTTCGGTGGCTATTGTCGGGGTTCATGGAGTAGGGAAAACAGCTACTGCAGCGGTTCTTGAAGAGCTAGGATATCGATACGTGAAGGTCGAGGCAATAGATTTTGCTCAACCCCTTCCGCCAACACATAGACAAATTTTCTTCTTCAGTAAATATGTCCACGACTTCGTTAAGGAGATGTATACACCCACAAAAAAGCCTAAGGTATTTGATAGCCACCCTTTAGTAGTTGTTCCTTACACAGAATACTGGATGAGAAAAGGTGGTGAGCCGAAGGAAAGAATCCATGAACTCACAGAATCGCTTAAGCAAATACTCCGCAACCTACCTAAAGTCAGTTTACTCGTGGTACTGAAACCTAGAAAGCTTTCTACAGTGGTCGAGAGGATCTCCTATAGGCAGAGGTTCAATTCCCGGGAAGAGCTGGATTTAGGCTATATCTCCTTCATAAATCAGGGAATAATTTCCTTGGCGCAAGAGCTGGGTCCTAGCCTGACCCATGAGGTATTGATGATTGAAGCCGAAAAAGAAATGGATAGGCGCGCCAGAGAGATTAATGAATATCTCCTCAATTCGAAGCCTTTAAGTTCTACAGTGGTTTCTCAGCCCACTCAGGAATCTTCTTAAGTTTCTCCTTCCTGGGATAGATCATTCTGCCGAAACCCTCCCTAGAAGCCGAGTTGTCATATATCTCCTTAATCTTAAAGATGTAGGCAGGGAAGTTACTTCTCACACCTCCCCAATGGAAAAGATCATGGAGTGAGTTAAGGTACTTCTTATAGGGGTCATCATCCTCCATATGTATTTCAACGCTTGTCCTTACCTCAAAGCTTCGTATGGGGGGAGTAAAGAAGAGTAGGGTGGCTTTATGGTTATGGTTTATATTAATCCATGAGTGACTGAAACCCATCTCTAGACCTCCGATTAAGTATGGATCAACAACATCCTCCCTATAGAAATATTTAAGGAGGATACAGGAGACCTCCCTCATTCCTTTAGGTCGATTAACATAGGCTAACTCATAGGCTTTCCCCGCAAGTTCCTCAATGAACTCTTTCTTTGGCACGAAGCCAACCATTTTAATACTTCCGCTGAGTCCGGCGGGGCCATCCGTAATTACTGCTGGCGAAGTTCTTGTGAAACCTATTAGGAAATCTTCAGGAGGTCTACCACTTTCACATAGAGCCTTAATCACATCGACCCTTTCACGAAAGAAGTAGCTGAAGAACTCTTCCGGTATCATACCATCCCCTAATACCTGGTGGGGATGGGCCTAAAAACATACTATTCTGCTACTCCGTATTGAATCCTTCTGTCAAGGGTTGAAGCACGAAATGGAAGTTCCCTGTTTCCCCAACATCGAAGAAGGTCCAAATAACTGCCTTCTCCCCAGGTCCTAGCTCCACAGGAGGAGTCACGTACCCATCGATCGGGAGATCTCTGCAGTCAAGGTTTCCCCAGAAAGGCTGATTCCCTATTCCTGTCTTTATTGGACCGTAGAAATATGAGGTCGTATTCCAGGCGTCGGGAATATTTCCCTCCGCAACTACCGATATTCCTACAAGTTTCACTGGAACGTCGCCATTATTTTCAAGCACTATCCCTATCCAAGCTTTTGGCAAATGGTGGCAGCCGCAGTCTATTTCTTTCCCTGTATCTTCAGTCTCCGAGCTGTGGTGGTGATGATAGGTTACATGGAAGTAGAAATGTAGGCTTTGAGCGTCATCGCTAAGGACTAAGTCATCGTCATCAACACCTACGCAGCTGTAGCAGGGACAGTGATATAGAATAAATCCTCTGTAGGAACCTATCTCCGTTTTAGGTGAAATCATCTTAATAGTTACGTTTACTTTAAGCTGATCCGACCACATAGCGTAGACAGGAACAGTAATCAGGGCAGCAATAATGAGTAAAAGACCGGAAATCTTCAATGTAGAAGACCGGTTTAATCTTAATTTCAACTGTTGTACACACCTCACACTTGGTTAAAAATATGTACTTAGGCTTATAAGACGTGTGTAAGAAACATCCTTATTATTCATACATTGCTTTACTTATGAAGGCTCATGCTGAGCAGAGACAAGGAGCTCTCGAGAGAGGTTTTCCATATAGCTTGGCCCATGATTATTAGTGAGTTGGGAGATAGCCTATACTCCATAGCTGACACTTATTTCGTTTCTAAGCTGGGAGAAACACCCCTCGCAGCCGTCGGGGTCGGGTCCTACCTCTCATGGCTGTTCTTCGTAATTGTTGCCTTATTCAGCACGGGAGTAATAGTTTACGTCTCTCAAGCCTTCGGCGCGAAGAAACTGGATGAAGCTAGGAGAGCTATAGGCTCAGCACTTCTCATAGGACCCTTGGTTGCTTCCGGGGTTGTGGCAGGGGTCTATCTATTCATGCCTGGACTAGTTAGCTTAATCGCAGGCAATAATCCGGAACTCATAGCTCTAACAGTTTCCTATTTCAGTATCAGAATTCTAGCTTTACCAGCCCTAACTGCCGAGGTGAGCATGGATGGGGCTGTGAGGGCTGTAGGAGCCACCAAATACTCTATGATAGCTGTCCTTACTAGCGCGTCCCTCAACATGGTGCTTGACCCAATAATGATTTTCGGTTTATTCGGTTTTCCCGCTCTGGGTGTTAGCGGTGCAGCCTTAGCTACTTTATTATCCATTCTTTACACACTTCCTCTTGAGCTCTACTTCCTGCTTAGACTTAATTTACTCCCACAGTTCTCAGAGGTCATGTCGCACATCAAGAAAGTTACTAGAATAGGTTTACCTACTGCAGTAGAGAGATTCATATTTTCCTTAGGGAATAATGCCTATATAGCATTTATCGCTAGGGCGGGTACAGCAGCCCTAGCAGCCCATCAGATAGGGATAAGGATAGAATCATTTATTTATATGCCGGGATTCGCTTTTGCAGTGGCTGCTTCAGCATTAGTTGGGCAGAGGATAGGGGCTGGAGATATTAAGGGAGGGAAGAGAGTTGGGCTCGAAGCTGCTAAGTTAGGAACAGCACTCATGGGTGTATTGGGTGTTATAGTTGTTTTCGCTGCGCCTTATTTAGTGGCGCCCTTCGCACCGGATCCTAAAGTCGGGGATTTAGCTCGAATATACTTAATTCTTGCAGGACTAAGTGAGCCGGGACTCGCGTTGGCGATGATCCTTAGCGGAGGTATAAGAGGAGGTGGCAGGACTGTTATACCAATGGTTATTAATGGGGTGGCTCTATACACGCTAAGAGTGATTCCTGCAGCATTCTTGGTAGATATGTATGGAGCCGTGGGTGCGTGGTCCGCAATGTTCATTGATGTTTGGGTAAGAGGAGCAATATTTCTCTTCATCTTCAGAAAGTACTTCGAGAAGCTTGCAAGGAGGGTCGTTAAGTAAGCGGCTCATTGACCCAAAGATTTCTTAACTCGGGTTAGAAGAATTCACGGTGCAGGTGTTACTCAAGTGGCCTACGTAGATATTTCCTACGCAATGAGAATACTCCATGACTCCGTCGGTCTAAGTGTCGAGGATTTAATTGAGGCGTTTAAGAGTGTTGCTCTCCGAAACCACGCAGGCTTTGCACTTGTTATTAACCCTATAGACTCTCCAGGTCTCATGGTTACTGGAGTCGGTGATAAGGCAATGGCGATAGGGTATGAATTAGCAGAACTTGTTAAGGACTTCATTAACAGAAGGGAGCGGGGGGAGTTACCTGACCTTGAGAAAGAGTTAACCGCCTTCGCATTGAATCATGGTGTAACGCTTATCAACGTAAGCGGGAAACAGGAAGCATACTTAGTCATAACTAAAGGAGCTATGAAAGAGGAAATGTTTTCTGAGTGAATTATTTTTATTTTGAATTGAGTAGTAATGGGTGACTCGATGGCGTCACTTCAGAACGAGGTGATTTCTCTCGCTAGGTCTATTCATTCCCGTGTTGTTGAGTGGAGGAGGGATTTCCATGCGCATC
>CAYOJG010000037.1:0-4947 GCA_964404265.1 uncultured Desulfurococcaceae archaeon
AAGAGAACCTACCGAAAGATGATTGAGAACCTTCTTTGGGCCACTGGATATAATGCTATAGCTATTCTTCTGGCTGCGGGAGCCCTCTACTCTGCAGGAATCCTCCTATCCCCGGCCGTGGGTGCGGTGCTAATGTCGGTGAGCACAGCTATTGTAGCAATAAACGCTATGAGGCTAAAGCTCGAATAGGAGAGGTTAAGCCGAATCAGATCTTAACATTCTTCCCGAAAAACTTCTTTACCTCCTCCTTAAGCTGGAGGAGCCATCTTGGGTACCTCAGGCCGGCTGAAGGGATATAATCCTCTGTTAAAGGCCTTATGTCAATAACGGGAGTACCGTCATAAACATCTAAACCTTTAACAATCAGCTTATTCCCCTCAATCCTTAGGAGCTCGACGACCTCAATACCTATGGGGTTTGGACGGTGGGGAGAGTCAGTGGCGAAAACCCCTACCTCCGGAAGCTTCTCTAGTGGGAACCCGAACCTAGTCAGCACTCTAGGCCTAACAATGAGAACCCTCCGCTGATTAGGTGAAGTTCTATGCAGCCAGACAAGAAGCAGTAGATGGGAAAAACCCTCAAGCCCCCTCAACCCATCCAAGTATTCCTTAAACACCTCCACATACCCCTCAACCCCTCCAGCAATCCAAGACTTTCTAACTTCCTCAACTGAGGCTGAAGTCCTAATAACTCCTATCGGATCTATCTTGATTTCCAGATCTAGCACTTCACTCATCACCCGTCATGTTCAGTAGAATATTCAACAATATAATATTGTCTTAATTACCGCAATAGCCGGTATGTGAGGAAATTACAGACAAAGAAAAGTTTTTCCCCTACAGCCTCAATAAGTAATTAAGGGATGATATTGATGAATGCATATACGTCATATACTCCTACACTGGAGAGGCGTGAGCCCCTTATCAGAGGGCTTGAAAAACTTAGGACAGCATCAATACTTCAGATCGTGTCGACCATCATAATATTCGTTCCACTTGTATTTCTCTACATCAGCGTTTTCGCCTTGGCAGGGTTAGGTGCAGCAGTAGGTGTGACCCCACCTGCGAACTCGCCGCAACCCAGAATGCCTCTTATGACATTGATAGGTGCAGGGATATCGGCGATTTCGCTTCTTGGAGTGATTATTGTGGGTGCAGTTCTTGGGCTTGTAGCTATATATCTTTATCTGGTGCCAGCATTCAGAGAGTTTGAGAAATTCAGTAGCGAAGACTTTGGGACAGCCTCAACTATGGTTAGAGTAGGGTATGTTTGGGGACTTATTCTTCTGCTGATAGGGCTCGTGGTTCTGATTATTGGGGCGGCAGCCTCCTCCTCAGGCATAATTATCTTGGGGGCCTTAGGTCTGGTGGTTGGAATAGTCCTGCTCATTATCGGCGAGATAGGGATGATTATGGGGATGTTCAACCTTAACAGCGTTCTGAGAGAATCTATGTTCCTAGTTGCAGGAATTCTCTTCATAGTATCAATCTTTGCAGGCATTCTAGGATTCATAGCGTGGATATTTGTATACATCGGTGCGGACAATCAGTTTAAGAAGCTATCTTCCACACCCACAACCGTAACCTGAGTCTCACGTTTTTCTTCACAGAACCCTAAGAGTTTTAAGCTTTAACATCGTTAAAGAAACGATTAAAATGAAGTTAATTAATGATAATCCAGATGCTAGGGAGCTTAGGAGAAAGATCGAAACCTTGAAGAATGCTCTTAAGGAGCTTCATCAAGGCAGAAATATCGATGAGGAGAAAGAGAGGATAAAGAATATTCTTTTGGAAGTGAATTCTTGGGAGATTCCATTCATTGAGCAGGAACTTGTTAAAGAGGGGATATCTCCTTTCGAAATCGTTAATATGTGTGACATACATGTGGAGCTCTTCAGGGAGAGCCTAGTAAGGGAGTTCCCTATTGATAGGTTTCCTGAGGGGCACCCCCTCCACACATTCTTCATGGAGAACACTAAAGCAATGGAGTATGCGGAGAAGGTTTCTCTCTATGTGACCGGATTAACTAACTCAAGGGATGATGTTCAGAGGGGCAAGTACCTTGAATCGCTTAGAGAGTTGGTGAAGGAACTTTTCAGCCTTAGAAACCATTTTGCAAAGGTTCAGATGCTTCTCTTCCCTTACCTCGAGAGGTTAGGGCTTACTGCAGTTCCTAGAGTTCTCTGGACTAAGCAGGATCAGGTTATGCATACTGTGAAAATGCTTTACACTGCGTTAATGAAGGGGGACACGCAGGAAATTAGGAAGGAAGGGCTTAAGGTGTCTAATGCATTAATAGATATGGTTTTCCGCGAAAACAAAATACTGTTCCCGACAGCTTCCGTACTGCTGAAGGAAGGTGATTGGGCGGCTATAGCCTCCGAAATGGATTCAGTGGGCTATTTCAAGTACAGGCCAGTTAAGAAAGTGTGGAAACCGTCAGTACCTCCCAGATATCCCTACGAAATCACTGAGGCTATATCGGATAGAGATATAGAAAGCCTTCCGAAGGAGGTTAAGACACTGCTCACTGAAGCCGAAACCCCAGATACCTACAGCCCTACACAGAATGATAGGCTCGAATTCCCGACAGGTTTCCTAAGCAAGGAAGAAATAAATGAAATAATGAGGTCAGTGCCCATAGACATATCATTCATTGATAAAGATGATAGGCTGATATACTACTCACCCGGAGACAGGGTTTTCGTAAGGGCTAAGACAGCTCTCGGGAGGAAGGTCGACCTCTGCCACCCGCCGAGGAGTGTAGGGATAGTGAAGAGAATTATTGAGGAATTCAGGAAAGGAAGAAGAAATAAGGCAGTTTTCTGGCTAAGAATAAACGGCCGCCTGATCTACATAACCTATATTCCGGTGAGGAGAGAAGATGGTGAATACCTCGGTACTGTTGAGGTGGTTCAGGACATTACTGACCTCAAGAAAATAGAGGGTGAAAAAAGGATCCTGGACTGGAGCTGATTAGCCTTCGCAGGGGACTAGCGATGCTTCAGTTACTGTGAATGAAAGTGAAGCTCCTTCAGGGATCAAGGGGCTTTCAGCAGCATAGATTACTTCCGCCTGAAGCGGTATGAGGGAATTGGGAGTTATTACTAAGGTTCCGTGTCCGAAGTCCGGTGAAGTCATATAGTCAATAGTGTACGCAGGAAGCGGATAGCCTAAAGTAGAGTCCCTCCCCATATACTTAATATTATAGTATAAGGTGTAGCTGCCTGAGGTCTCTAACCCATGCTCCTCCGGATGGGAAAGAATGTAAGGAATTCCTTCCCATAGTTCCGGAGGGTTGAACCCGAAGTACTCAACGTAGAACGGGTTCTTGATGCCTAGGTAGTCATAAATTGTTCCTCCCGGAACTATGTCTCCGCTGATCTTAGGGGCAAGATACTTTCCAAGAATCGGTGATGGGTTAGTCCATTTACCGCTCCCGCTCGTGCTCTCAAGCTCAACAGCAACAAACCCCATGTTAAATGATGAAGGGTCGGGAATGAAGGTCGGGATAACTGTATTCACCCAGTAGAGAGGCTCCGTATTTGTCATATATGCCCTGAAAACAAGGGACCTTCCATTAGTGGCATTCACCATATACTCAACAACCAGAGCATTATCAAGTTGGTATGTATACAGCTCGCTATTTTCGTCATAGCCTTCGAGAAGAATTGAAGACCTGTAAAACCTCCACTTAATCCAGTACTCTGAACCCTCACCCTCAACGATCTGCTTAACCCTGAACCCTGCACTACTGAACTGGTAAAGAGTTCCGTTTATAAGGACGGGACAACCTATCTCAGCACCATCAGCTGCGCTATAGTACTTCGTTAGGTGGAACTGCCTAACGTCCTGAAGCCCCCAGTGATTCAATGCATACACCCATGCATTATTGACATCCCCTTGAGGAGGAGTAGTGGTAGGAGGTTTTGTTGTTGAGGTAGTTGAAGTTGTTGATGTCGGTTGCGAAGTAGTGGAGGTGAACGTAAAGGTCTGTGTAGGTGTCGGTGTTTCCTCACCAGGAAGGTTAGTAACTAGGTAGACGTAATAAGCACCTAAACCGATAACAATAATGATGAAGAGAATCAGTATCTCTTTAAACACTGAACCCACCGAAAGAAATACATGGATGCCTCTAATAACGTATGGTGTTACGTCAGTGTTACCCCTGAGTTAGTTTTTCGGTGGGAGAAATTAGAAAATCGACCGACAATTTTATAAAAACTAATAAAGGCCTTCGACAATAATATACCTTGGGGAGGAGGGATGATAGGGCATGCTAAAGCCCTGAAATACGTCGGCATATTCCTCATACTGCTGATTTACGTAACAAGCTTCTACCTAGGATACACAGGCTTCACACAGGCTGTTAAAGCCGGTTACAACGTAACGGTTAATATTATGGTTTGGTCTCTCCTCCTCTTTAGCGCAAGCCTAGGAATAATAGCAACGATCTCACTGATGTACCTAGAAGAAATGGAGAACTACATAAGAATGCTCTTTTGAACGGTTTTTCTTTCTTTAAGGCTGGAAAGCTATTTCGGGAATTGATTCTAGGTATTAAGTAAGCTACGGACTCACGGAATGGAGAATGATGCTAGATATCCTATTCCTAGAATAATTGCAGAGAGTAGGGCCATTGCTTTTTGTAACCGAATGGCTTCATTCCCAACTAATCTTAGTGTTATAATGTTGGCGAGCGATCCCGTAATTAGTATGGATCCGCCTGCGTTGACGCCTATGGTTAGAGGTTGCCAGAGGGATGTATGCTGAGCGAGTATCAGGGTTGCGGGTACATTACTTACTATTTGGCTGAGCGCTACGGTTAATAGATAGGTTGTTGTGGGGGTTTCTAGTAAGGGGGTTAAGAGATTTTGAGGGATTATTAGTGATAGCTTAGTTAGTGAGGCAAACATGAATAGGAAAGTTGCTACCAGGGAGAAGTCCA
>CAYOJG010000038.1:0-2630 GCA_964404265.1 uncultured Desulfurococcaceae archaeon
TTAGTGTGAGAGATGTATCCCATAAAGAAGTCGAATAAGCCGCCCTACATTTACTGGAGGAAACTCGTTATTCTGGGAGTGTTGCTCCTGGTAGCAGCCCTTCCTCTAGCAACCTACTCCCACTACAGCACGCTAGAGTCACTCTTCAAGGAGGAAGGAACTGTACCTATTGTAGTAGGTGTAGATATCCCCAAGGACTATCCGGAGGATCTCCTAATCGAGATGGGTGATTATTATACCTTGTTAACGATGAGGGCTTCAAATGTGCCTCTCTCCTGCGGAAATGTGATGATTGAAGTTCTTGGTTTAGGAACTGATAAGTCCTACGTGCTCGGCTTTAATAACATGTCTTCCGAGAACATAAACATCTCCGCACCTATTGTGGAGGCTTTTAGAATAACTTCCGTAAGCAGCAGCGGCCATCCATGTGAAGGCTACCTAAGCTACACCTATCAAGTGATGGAGCTCAAATACCCGTACAACTACCTAGCGTATGCGGCCCTCTTCGTTTCTATGGGGGGTGCGGCTGCGGGAATTCTGGGGGCCGTGCTCTTCATCAAAAAGAAGGCCTTAGAGAAGGCGGAAAGGAAGCTGTTCGGTAAGTGAAGCAAAGACTTATACATACTACAGTAGAGAGTTAGTTAGATGATGACGTGGGCAGCCTTAGACCTAAAGGGATGAAGACCACAGTTCACTCTGATAATTAAGGATGAACTTTCTGTTGAGTATCGAGTAGATGCTTAATCTGTAAAAAAGAAATTTACCAAGTGCCTGTTGAGGAAACTTCCCTTATGCAGCCCAGCTCCTCAAGCTTCTTGTAGATATTGAGGACAGCTCTCTGCACATCCTCCTCACTCTTCGCGCCAGTAATAACCATCTTACCGCTGCTGAAGATTAGGAGAACAACCTTAGGATCACTCATCCTATGGATCAGGCCTGGGAACTGTTCAGGCTCATACATGGTGTTGGGGAGCTCGAAGGCAGCCTTCTCCAAGTTAACCTCCACGTTAAGGTTCGCTGAAGCAACTATGTTCTGGATCTGGATCTTCGGCTTCCCAACAATTATTATTCCATGCCTAACGAAGATCCTTATTATTCGTTTAAAGCCCTTTATCAGCATCTGGGTGCTTTTAGCCCCCGTAACAACCATCTTCCCCGAGTTGAATATGAGGGCTGTCAGCCTGGGATTGTCCAGCCTGAAGATAAGACCGGGGAACTCCTCTGGATCATACTCGATGTTAGGGACTGAACGCGCTATGGCGTGTAAATCGAGCGTCTGATCCAGAGTTACGGTAGCAACTATGTTTTCTATCTTGGTTATTGGCTTAATATCCACTTAAATCCCCTTTTTAAAGGAGGGATAGGGTTTTTAAACATCATTGACGTAGGGACTCATATTAAGTCGGCAAGCTCCCTGAGCTTAGGGAGCTCGAGAAGTCCTACCTCATCATCAACAATTATGGGCTCAATCTCCTCAAGCACTGCATAATCCCGAAGAATGGGTGATATGTAGGTGTCTCTGCTTAAAGTAACTCTCGACCCTGTCTGGTAAGCTCCCACCGCCGGAAGGGTAATGAAGTATTTCCCGTTCTTCAGCCTTCCGCGAAGAAAGCATGAATACTTACCCACTGTACCAAGAGAGTCCCTAATCACTATGCTTGGGTGCTCATGCCCGAAAATAAGGGTATCCCAGCCCTCAACATTGGGGATGGGTTTATGGCCGTGAATTATGAGTATGTTTCCAACGAGGTAATGATCAACGATCTCGAAAGGAAACTTACGCTGCAGGATAGGGAGATAGTTATCGTGATTCCCTCTAACAACTATGAGATCATCAACCCGAGGAAGCAGATATGTAATAATTTTAGAGAGCTCACGCCTCTCAGAATCTCCTAAACCTGAGAATATGTGTTTAAAGTCTCCTGCAATAACGACCTTACTCACATCTCTGGCTTCCAGCGCCTTCTCAAGTATGTCCATAACCCTCATGAGCTGGAAGGACGGAACGTAAATCCCTTGGGAAGCCATCTCTTCTTCGAACCCTATATGCGTGTCTGCCAAGACAAGGGTCTTATGCTTCCTAAGATAGATCACCGGCAGCTCCTCAACAACCTCAACACCTTCAGCTATCTCCAATACCTGCATTCCCCAGAAGGGAGGAGGCTAGATAATTATAAAGCATTATTAATGAATAATGATTAAGGGATGATGTTGCTTACAAGGGGCGATGGATGAGCAATGAACCCGCGGCTGACCTAAAGCCCTCCTGAGAACCTTATGACGGAACCGTTGAGATAATTCGGAGCCCTCTCAAGGAGGTACATAACTAGGTTCAACAGCTCCTCAACCTTCCCAGGTCTCCCCAGAGGAACGCTCTCCATTATAGCCTCCCAGTCCTCCTCCCTGAGGGTGGGTACGTCCATCCAGCCTAAAGCAATCCCCACAACCTTAACCCTTCCCTTAAGATATCGTGGAGCCGTCTCAACAGCAGTCTTCAGACCGGCGGAAGCAACGACCTGAGCAAAAGAAGGTTTCAGGCTGCGGTAAATATTAGCCCCCTCAAGACCTGTTAAATCCATTAACGTCAGGATAGTGCCGCCCTCAACCATCAGGTCAGGAAGCTTAATCAT
>CAYOJG010000038.1:2730-4652 GCA_964404265.1 uncultured Desulfurococcaceae archaeon
CCGATCTTCCCTGAAGCACCCATAATTAAGGCCTTTCCCAACCTCACCCACCGCTGCAAAGGATCCTTGCAAGAATAATGCCGTAGAGGGGGGAGGTTAGGGGATCTGTCCTCAATCTAATCTCCATGGTTTCGACACCGCCAGTCAGCGAAAGCATCTTAAGAGGCCTCACAGAAAACTCCTCCACATCCGTGTCAAAGATCAACACCCTTCCAAGGCTCTTCCCCGTAACCATAGCGGACTCAGGGCTGGATAAATAGTGGGTCACGCCACCACAGGAAGAGTGGGCAATGCATTCTGCGGCCCCCCACATAGTCGGCGTCCCCGTAATTACTGCAGGCTTCTTAAGGAATTCCTCGACCTCAACCAAAACATCTTCATATGAATTAATTAGGTCACCAATCACAGGCCCCACATCCCTGAACTCCCTAAGCACCCTCTCAAGCCTTACCTTAACGCCTTCCTCAATAAGTGAGAGGCTTAACCCTATGAATAAGTGGGCTTTAAGGAGCCATTCCCCACCCTTCAAATAAATAAGTTTCTCATCCCTCAGCTTATGCTTTAAAGCGTCAGGAAGCGGTGACCCTGAAACAACCAAGAGCTTATGCCCCGTCCAACTCAGCTGATCTATAAGCATGTTAAGCGTTCCTGAAGCCTCAGAAGCATAGATAACTATCGATACACCCTCCGCCTCACTGTAGGGCGCATAGTAATAGGTGAGTTCCTGCGGATGCATCCACCTCACATACTTCTGCGTTACAGAAGAAAGAAAGAGTGTAGAGTACCTTGCAGGTGATGAGTAAGGGCCGGCATAAGAAAAAATCACTTCCCTTGAGGAAGTAATGAAGTCTTTAAGCACTAACTGATCTTCCCGGGCATTAACCACATCAGTTACTGCCCTAAGAACCTTCCCGATCTCTTCCCTCACACCAGGGCGTTCTCTAAACTTTTCTCGCAACCGCAACCCACCTTCTCCCCTTCCTTCGGAATCTTCGGAATAACCTCCCTCAGCAACCTCTTCGCCTTCTCCACATTCTCACTCATAACTTTAGCTACCTCCTCAGCAGTAACGGGCCTGTCCGCCCACACATCATAGTCCGTGACGAGAGCTATGGTGGCGTAATGGATTCCCGCCTCCCTAGCAAGATTAACCTCAGGAACGAGGGTCATACCTATAATATCAGCCTTAAACACATTCTTCCATATCCATGACTCCGCCCTCGTAGAGAACCTAGGCCCCTCAATACATACGTAGGTGCCCTTATCATGGAACCTTATCCCTAGAGATGAGGCAGTGCTAGCGAGAAGGCTTCTGAGGGTGGGGCAGAACGGGTCTGCCATACTTACATGTGCGACCACAGGCCCATCAAAGAATGTGAGTTCCCTCCTCTTCGTCATATCCACAAACTGGTCAGGAAAGACAACATCTCCAGGCTCGTAATCCTCCCTCAGAGAACCCACTGCACTAACTGCAATAATCCACCTCACACCCAGCGACTTAAGTGCCCATATATTGGCTCTGTAATTAATGCGGTGCGGAGGTATCTTATGACCCCTACCATGCCTAGGCAGAAAAGCGACACTCCTCCCGTTAACCTCACCAACCACGATACTGTCGGACGGAAGGCCGTAAGGGGTGTAAATCTTAAGCTCCTGAGCCCCCCTAACTATTTCAGGATCATAGAGACCGCTCCCACCAATCACACCTATCTCAGCCTTAGCCTCAGGAGGAACCAGCATATAGAGCACCGAGAATAATTAATATCGAAAAATAAGAAGTCATTGGTGCAGACGGAAATAGCTTATTAATCAGTAACCCCTTTTCTTGATTGGGCGGGGGTGCCCGAGCAAGGTCAAAGGGGTCGGGCTGAGGCCCCGATGGCGTAGGCCTGCGTGGGTTCGAATCCCACCCCCCGCACCAA
>CAYOJG010000039.1:0-4357 GCA_964404265.1 uncultured Desulfurococcaceae archaeon
CTCAAGCAGTGTTCAAGGCCGGAGGGTTTCTAGGGCTTACTGCAGGGATTAAGCCTTTCCTTGAGGTCGGTGACGTAACGCTTCTCTACGCAATATACTGCGGAACCTTCCTCCTCGGAGGGCTGGCCTCATACATCCATGCGAGAAGAGGGATAGTTGCTGAGGAGGTGGCGGGATGGCGTTAAGTGACTACAGCTACGTGCCTAAAGCAAGGATTATTGAGTTAGCGGCCATTGTGCTTGCTGTAGCAATGCTTATAGGATACGTCACCTCCTCAGCCCTCACTGTGAGGGAAGCACTCCCTAACACATTAGGGGTGGGGAGAGACACATACATAATATATGACGGTGGGAGCAGGGCCCTCTTCACAGGCGTGGTGCCTGAGGTGGTGATGAAGCTCGCCACACAAATTAAGGGTGTTAAGGCGGCAAGCCCGGAAGTGCTTACACCTGCCTACATCAACGGAGATACTGCCGCATTCGTGAGGGGTGTCGACCTGGACAGTTTCCTGCAGGTAACTGAACTAAGCCTCACGGAAGGGAGGTGGTTCAACACAAACAGCTCCTCGGAGGCAGTCATAGGTGAATCCCTTGCGAAGAAGGCAGGGATAGAGGTTGGTGACGTCATACTTCTCG
Organism: uncultured Desulfurococcaceae archaeon; assembly: GCA_964404265.1. Taxonomy (GTDB): domain Archaea; phylum Thermoproteota; class Thermoprotei_A; order Sulfolobales; family NBVN01; genus CAZFVC01. The sequence continues at coordinate 636 of CAYOJG010000039.1, forward strand.
AAGGGGCGGTGTCAGGTAGGACAGCAGCTGTAAGGGTTGTGGGTATAGCTTCAACATCTCTCCCCTTCTCGGATGAGGTTCTCGTCCCTCTCGAGACAGGCAGGGCCCTAAGGGGTCTTGGTGGGGAGGCAGTATCGATAATTAGGGTTAAGGTTTCCGATCCTGAGGCAGGTAGGGTTCTTGAGGAGAGGTTCAGCGGCAACATGACTTCAGGAGGCTGGGACCTGGCGTCGCTTCCTGCGTGGGTCCTTAAGTTCATTGCCAGCGGCCGGCTTAAGGCAGGGCCGGGAAGCGCTGTTCTGAGGGACTACATAGGTGTGTACGGCCTAAGCAAGTCTGTTGTTGCCGCATTAACTACATTAATCACGATTATCGGTGCCTCAATAGTTTATGTTATGGGCCGCACATACGTCTCAGGAATATCCTACGAGGTCTCCACACTTCTAGCCCTAGGTGCTCGAAGGAACGCAGTGTTAAAGGATCTCTACCTGAAGACTCTCCCTTACGTATTAATAGCTGCCTCATCAGGGGTCGTAGCCTCAGTACTGCTTCTTAATGCGGCCGGTGCCGAGGTAATTCTGCATGTAGTTTCTCCAGTAGTTGATGTGTTAACCTACTTGCTTGAAATAGCTGCCTTAACCCTCGCTGTATTGGTGGCGATAAGGAACGGTGTTGCTAAGGTGAGGCTGGATGAGGCAGGGTAGGACACTCCTAATAGCGGTCGCTGCTGCCCTAGCCTTAAGGCTATTCCCCTACTTCCTCGCCGAGGTTCCGTTCTCTCCTGACGCATGGGGACCTATAGGTAACGCGTTAACGCTCGCATCCAGAACACCGATAGATCTCTCCTCCAACCTATTCGACGGGTACAACAACTACTGGCCGGGGAACACGCTCTTCATGGTTGCCGCTTCACGCATATTAGGGATAGGGGTTGTTGAGGCCGGGGCCGCCCTGCTCCCAGCTGTAGGTGCTTTAAGCATTATTCCTTTAGCTGCAGCTGCTGCGAGGGCCGTCGGCAAGGAACACATACCCCACGTAACCGCATTACTCATGGCCTTCTTCTTCCCCTCAGTAATGATGTGTGGAGGAGCAACCAAGGAATGCTACGCCTACGGATTAATGAACACTCTCCTACTCCTCACAATACTAAGCCTTAAGAAGCGTCCAGAACTGCTCAAGGTATTCAGCATATCTCTCGTTCTGGCGGCCGGCCTATCCCTCACCCACCACTTCACCCTACTAATCACTGCAACACTTCTGGCGTCAACAACAGCCCTAACAATCTACCTCACCCTAATGAAGGGGAAAGACATAACACCAACACCGATAATGATAGCGTTCACTGTTGCGGCTACCGGAGCAATATATAATGCTGCTTACGGAGCCGCAATGATGCCTGAAGCCCTACCCCTAAGCGACGCAGTGTCTCTGGCCGCATACGCAGCACTCTTCACCTCAATAGGGATCGCGGCCGCAAGAAACACTGATGAAGGCATAAACACGAAACCCATATCTCCATGGTCTGTTGCTTCAATAGCCGTAGTAATCGCTGTCCCGACCCTAACACTCCTGATTTCCCTAGAGATTCTCCAGCCCCTAGCCTTCATGCCTACAGTACCGGCGACATTCTCAATATATTCCCTAATCTTCAGCGGTGCAGCCATCCTAGCCCTACTAGGGTACAGGAGAATGGAAGGCTCCATCAGTAGGTCAGTACTCCTCATCTGGGCAGTTGCGGCCTTAGCTTTCCCCGCCTACGCCTTAATATCTGAGCCTCTCGGAGCTTCAGACATTGCCTACCGGTCTTTTACCTTCGTATTCACTGTCCTATCCCTGATTGCGGGAGCGGCCTTCATCCAAGGTAAGGGAGTTAAGTACGCCTCAATACTCCTCACACTAATCATAGTCCTGAATCTAGGGGTCTACGCAGCAACAATAACTGGTGCCGAAGCACACACAGGGCACTTCTGGCTATACAGACCCGAAGACCTAACCACAGCAGCATTCGTATCAGCCGCAATCCAAGGAAATTCAACCATAGGAACCGATGCCAGGATAGGGTACCTCCTCAGAGGCCTTCACAGACTGGAAGCAAGCGTGGAGCTGGGGAAGGAAATCATTGAAGGAGGTGGAGAAACTGATGGGTTACTCATTACCTACAGAGAAATGTTCACCATAGGCTTCATCTATCACGGCGGTGAAGTGGTTAAGTTGCCGGAAGGCAGGTGGAGCTCACTTACCTCCGAGATGTCTATACTCTACTGCGACGGTTGGGCATCTATCCTATCATGAATCTGGAGGTCGGCATAATACTCGTGTTTACTACCGCTTCAGAATCCATTTCCATAGAGGGACGGCCTCAACTTTCCTTCCATTGACCTTCACCTCATCCTCAACCCTCCACGTAATTATCAACCCTTTCCGCACCCTTAACTCATTCATCGCTTCAGCAACCTTCCTGTAGTGCTGCGGTTCAGGGGTGTGTGAAACCTCTATAACTTCCTTAGGCACGCCGCTCTTCGTTATGAGGAAGTCTACCTCACCTCCCCTCCTCGTTCTGTAGTAATGGATCTCTTCCTCAGGCCCCAGCCTCCTGAGGAGTTCTAGGTAGGTAACGTTCTCCATGATTCTGCCGGCGTCGGCCCCCTGCGGATAGAGGCTAATAATTGCTGGGTCTACCACATATATTTTCTTCGGGTTGACGATTCTCTTCCTTGTGGAATATGTGAATATCTCGCATAGGAATATTAGGAAGGAATTCTTCATGTATTCCACGTAGTTGGCAACGGTCTTCACATCGATGCCGATCCTTAATCCTTTAAGCAGCCTTACAATCCCTCTATAGGTTATCTGGTTGGAGTAGTTTCCGATGACGTAATTCATGACGGCTCTAAAGACCTCAGTGTCCCTTATGCCGTACCTCTCGACAATATCCCTGTAGAATATTGAGTTAAGTATCGAGACAACCTTCTCCCTGGACCTACTCATCCACACTTCAGGGAACCCTCCCCACTTAAGATACTCCTCCAGCACGGACAGTGCCTTCCCCCTGCCTCTGAAGGTCGTGACGTCCTCCCTAAACACCTCCCTGAACGATAAGGGCAGCAATAGGCGGGAGACGTAGCGGCCTCTAAGCCTTGAAGGAATCTCTGAGGATAGGAGGGCTGAGGAAGAGCCGGTGACATAGATCCTGAAGTCCTTGACGTCATGCAGCCACCTAAGGTTAGAGTCCCAGTCCCTCCACTCCTGAACCTCGTCAAGGAATAGGTGAATAACCCCCTCGGGGAACTCCTTCCTAGCAAGCTCAGCCAGCTCCCTCTTGCCGATATCTCTGAGGGCCGGCTCATCGAAGGACAAGTAAATAACCTGCCTTCCTGAAGAGAGAAGCTTCTCCACAGCCTTAAGCATTGTGAATGTTTTACCGACCCTTCTCGGGCCAATCAACGCTACGATATCGCTGGATTCCCTCAACTGGAAGTCTCTAGGTATCTCCTTCACCAGCCTTAACGACTGCAGATACTCCTGAGTCAGTTCCCTTAGGCTTAACATCCTGTGGAATACTATTCCACAAAAATAATAAGTCTTGTGGAATTCAAATCCGCAAAAAGTCAAAATCTAAACAGAAAATATTTCCCCACACTAAAATATCGGGGTGTGCCAGGAGGTTCAGCAGCTTGGGCGGTGATGTAGTGGTTCTGAGGGGTGTGTGGAAGTCTTACCAG
>CAYOJG010000040.1:0-4292 GCA_964404265.1 uncultured Desulfurococcaceae archaeon
CAGTATATTGTGGATAACTTGATAGAAAATGGTGAGGCTGGGTGGTGGACCGGCCGGGATTTGAACCCGGGGCCTCTCGGGTGCAAGCCGAGCGCTCTTCCGAGCTGAGCTACCGGCCCTCCATTACTGTAATCATGACTCCAGTTTTTTAAGCGTTAACGAGCCGCTAATTAGCTACCTAACCAGAAATAAGTGGGGCGGAGCCGGCTGGCGGGCACGGGGTTTCCCCTGAGGAAGCTCCGCCCTCCACGCGGCACGGAGACCCCGTAAGGGGTGCGGGGAGACCCGCGGCAACGGCGCAGAAACGGCACGGCCGCCTCCAGATGTCTATGAGGCGGTGAGGACTCCCCGGCAACGGGGAGTCAGTAACCCGCTGAGTATGGAGGCGGATGCGGTGAAACGGCCGACCCTCCGGGAGCAAGGCCAAGCAGCCCCTGTGAGGGCCGCGCGAGGGGCGGGTAGGCCGCTGAGCTAAATCCCGCCGAAGTACAGAAGGCGGGCTATAGCCGGCACCGCCCCCATAAGTTATTAACGCTTAAACACCGTTAAAGTAAGTGAAATTATGGTTATACGCCAAGTATTCGCCGCTGCTATTCTTTTGTTTGTAGTGGTATCATCGGCCTACGTAGGTATTGCTTCCGCTAGACCGCCTGTTGATCCTCTGCCTCCTCTAGTGATGGATGTTTACGGTGGAGTTAATGGTTCAGTGGGGCCGGGGAGTAACATTACGGTCGTGCTGAATTACTTTGGTGATAAGAGGGTTAGGTTTAGCGGGGATCTTAATGTTTGGGGCCCTGACGGTACTCTACTGGACGGTGAATGTCTAGAGGGGTATATCGAGCCCGGTAAGAATAGGGTTGCTGAAGTAATGGTGCCTAAGAATCTAACGGGTGGAGGAATTAAGGTGGAGTTAATTATTTCTGTGAGGAAGGGCCCATGCACCTACAGGTTGAGTATGGATGAGTGGGTAATTGTCTCACTGATGGAACCTGCTACGGGAGCCGCGGAGCCTTCTACGGATCCTCCCTCTGCTGGGTTCAATTATTTCCTTCCGGCCGCGGCGGCCGCCGGCCTCACCCTAGCTATCATACTCTTAGCGGTGTTCTTCTGGAGGAGGTAATTATAGAAGACCGTGGCGTTTCAGAACATCCTCCTGAATCCTCCTAACCTCATCTACTGATGAGGCCAACCTGTACCTATCTAGGAGACCGGAGTTCAGTTCAAGGAATGTGTGGCCCCACTTAAACTTGCTAAGAACCTTCAGCGCCTCCTCCACGAACCCAGTTATGTAGAGGGCCGCCGCAACAGCTTCAGCGCTACTGAGCTTAGTCAGGATTCCGTAATTAATTGGGTTCCCGGCCTTCAACACCGGAAGCACCCTGTGGACACCTCTCAGAGTTCTGGACAGCTTCCTTATCTGGTCAATATCACTGTTCCATGAGCCGTCAATCACTACAAGGCCGGAGGAAGCTAAGTGTTCCCTGTCGGCCGGGGTCAGGACCATGGAAGAGAAAGGATCAAGAACCACGGCCCCTCTAGGAACACTGCGAAAAGAAGGAAGCAGTTCCGCAAGCCCTAACCTAACAAGTTTAAGGGCCGTCGACTTCTTCGGGTCATCCCCGCCCAACCTAATGACGAACACTTTAACCAATCCCTAACCCCACCTACAGATAGTTATGTTTCGTAAGTTAATGTTTAAATAAGTTCATGTAAAGACTAGGTCGGGATATAACGTGCCTGAAGCCATAGTACTCATAAACACAGACATAGGTACTGAAGAGGAAGTCTTAAGCATTCTGGAAGAGATTGAGGGAGTCACCGAGGCCCACATAGTGTACGGAGTATACGACATCGTGACGAAGGTGAGGGCCGACACCACAGAAGCCCTTAAGGAGATAATATCAAGCAAGATAAGGAAGATTCCGAAGGTCAGGTCAACACTAACGATGATTGTAGTTGAGAGCCGTAAGTTCAGGTAATGGCGAAAACATTTTTACTTCAATACATGTCGGGATTGATGACGTAGATGCAACTATAGGTGGATGCACAACACATGTAGCCTACCTCATAGTTAAGAAGGTTCTGAAGGAGGTTCCTGAACTAGTTCTTATTGATTACCCGAACCTCGTCAGGCTTAATCCTGCAGTCCCCTTCAAGACTAGGGGTAATGGTGGCGTCGCCTTAAGGTTCCGGGGGCCGCCGGAGGCCGCCGATAAACTTGTTGAGCTGGTGGCTAATGAGGTTACTAAATATGTTAATTCATTCCCGCTCCGGCCCTCCACAGACCCTGGGATAGCTGTCCTCATTGGTGATGTTCCTGAGGGGTTGAGGAGGCTCCACATGAAGGCGTTAACAGACTATGTTCACAGGGACTACGTCAAGAATGTTGTTGAGGGATTAGGGAATAGCCTCCGCCTCCCGTTAGGGTTGAGTAGAGGTGTTGTAGGGGCCCTCGCAGCCATAGGTTGGCCTGAAGGTGTGGACTGCACCTATGAACTCATCGCTTACAGGCGGCAGGAGCAGTTAGGGATGCCTAGATGTGTGGATCAGGAATCCGTTAGGGCTATGGATGAGGTTATGAGGGGAGAGACGTTCCTCAACTATGACTACAGCTCCGGCCGCGACCTAATAACTCCGGAGGGGCCGGACCCCGTCCTCCTAGGTATTAGAGGGGAGTCCCCTAAGGCCGTCCTTAAGGCCTTCAGGATGGTGAAGCTTTGCGAACCCGCTGCCGGCTACATGATTTTCAGAAGTAATCAGGGAACAGACTCCCACCATATCCCCACCCCTCTAGGTATGGTGAGGCCTTACAGGGCCGGGTGTTTCAAGGGGAGGGTTTCTGAGGGGCCTAAAACCCTCAGAGGGGGTGCGGCAATGGTGAGGATCTCTGACGAAGATCATTCCGTGTGGGCCGCCGCCTTCAGGGAGAGCGGTTTGACCGGAGCAGTTAGGGGTTTGATGGTGGGTGATGTTGTGGAGGTGTGTGGAATTGTGAGGCTGTGGGAGGGGGCCGGAGCAGTTATTCATGTGGAGAAGCTCCGCGTCCTTGAGGTTATTAGGTACAGGTTCATGAACCCTAGGTGCCCTAAATGCGGAGCTAGAATGAAGTCGGCGGGCCGGGGGAAGGGTTGGAAGTGCCCTAAATGCGGTTACAGAGCTAAGGACCTCCCTCCAGAGAAGATTGAGTTAAGTAGGGGGATTGAGGAAGGCCTCTACCTGCCTCCGGCTAAGGCGTTTAAGCACTTGATGAAGCCTCCTGAGAGATATGGAAGGGAGAGGAAATGCTTCTACACTGCTCCGGCCGGGGAGTGGCTCACTTAACTAAGGTTTCTTACGGGAGGAAAACAGCGAACACGTAGCTCAGGCCAGCCACTAAAGCAGCGAAACCTATAGCGAGCCAGACAACCACGTAGGGAGATATCCTCACCTTAGCATCCACATCGTCGAAGAACCTCACGAGGCCGGCCGCCGTCATAGGGCCGGAGGTCTCCTTCTTCCTCTTATGCGCCTTCTTTCTTTTTGGAGGCATTCAATCACCTGAGAATCATTCTTTTGAGACTTAAAAACTTGATACGGGTTTCTTTCAAGGGCCGGAGCATGAGTGAATTAACCCTTAAGCAGGTTCAAGACCTGATGAGGAGGTACTACTACAGCAGGGACAGTGCTCGAGGAATACACGCAACATTCAACTGGTTCGTTGAGGAGGTGGGGGAGCTTGCTGAAGCAATACTTGAAGGAGATAAGGATAAGGTCATGGAGGAAGCTGCAGACGTCCTCGCATGGCTAGCATCCATAGCTAACCTGACAGGAATAGATCTCGAGGAATCGTTCAGGAGGAAATACCTTAACCCTGAGCCTCCCACTTAGTCCTCAGTGGGACTTATTTCCCACTCCAAAGGAACCCAAGGGGTGGGTAAGAGCTCCAGCCCCCGGAGCAGGATTACGTGGGTCGAGGGCCGTCCGACCCCTAAACTTCCTATGGAAAAACTAATTTCATCCAAGCCAGATCAAGAACTAATCCTTATGTAAATAAGAGGATCAAGAAAATTCCGACGGCCGCTGGCCCTGTAAGCTGGAGCACCATTCCTTTTCTGACTTTATCTTTATACAAAATACTTCTTTATGTTTATAGTTTAGTGATTCTCCACAGGAAGTTGGGGGGTGGGGATGTTTAGGTTGTTTTATCTGCTCCGGCCGTTGGTTTGTGGGAATTAGTGGGTTCCAAAGGAAGTGGAGGGGTGTTAAGCGAATTTCAGGAGTGTTTCCCAGGCTTCATCAACCATCTGCTCCAG
>CAYOJG010000041.1:0-3772 GCA_964404265.1 uncultured Desulfurococcaceae archaeon
GGCCCCGTAGTTATTCGCTACGAGTCCGGTCTTAATAAATGCTACACCGAAATTAACTGTTCCCACATCAACATCCACGCCGAAGAATTGTGAAAGCTCCTCCAGCTCCGACTCATCAGCGTCCGGATGCACCAAACCTCCAGTATCCGTAACGACCGCTGCGGAGCCAACGGTAGGTATCTTAGCTATGGCCCCCCGCCTAGCCTTCTCAACACCTAAGGCAGAAACAATTGTTTCCAGCTCCCTATCATTTATTTCGGGGTGGAGCAGGGCCGCCTTCGAATTCGCTAGAACTATGTTACCTAAGGCCGTGAAAACCCCGTGAACTACCTCGACCTTCAGACCAACATCCCTAAGCCTCTCAAGCTCCTGGTCAGTGATTATTTTAGGTGCGAGAATAACGTTATCGTTCCCTGCCAGAAATATTCCTAGCAGCGGGGAACCTCCAACCCTGGCCTCAACCGTCTCTACTCCCAGAACCTCCCTAATCTTCCTCTTAGCTGAGGATGTGAGGCCTTCAGGGATGAGGGCTATCCTATTATTTACGTATATGTAGACACCGATATTCGGGTTACCGAAAATCTTCAGTTTATCGAGGGGCATGAACTACGCCCTCTCACTCCTGAGTCTCCTGGGTCTCTGCCGGCTTCTCCTCCTCGAGCGGAATAGCCAGCGTGGCCTTGAAGACCTTGCCCTCCTTATCTACTGGGTACACCCTCACAGCAACCCTTCTCGGGGGCTTGTCGTAGGACCGGGAGAAAACATACTCGTTAATGGATTCGTCGAGAATTATGTTATCTGTCTTAAGATGCCTCTCCAGATACTTCCTTATAGTCTTCATAGCTCTGGACGCCCTAGCACTCCTCCCGGACCAGTAGAGCCTCCCAAGATTAATGACGTATACCTTCGCATCCACCACTTCAACCACCCTCAAATATTCTTGAGCTTAGTCCTCCTCCAGTTCCTGAGCTTCGGCCTGTACGGAACCTTCCTAAGGGTCTTTATAACTACCCATACAGGTATTCCCTGATTACTCTTCGAGGCCCGGGCAAGCCTCAGCTTCCTCGCGACATGCTTATTCCTTGCCACACTCATCACCTCTTCTCCTTAATCTGTATCCGGAATTCACGCCTACTTCTAGAGTCTATAGCGTATAAAATTTGTTTCAGTGTCGCATCATCAATAACCTGCCTGAGCTGGCCTGACACTGCGAGGTTTATTATGTAATCCTCTACAGCCCTCGCGAGTTCGGGACGGACAAGCTTAACGTTCGCAAGCCTTGAGCGGGCTTCAGGGGTCATGACCTTCCTAAGGATTTCCTGCCTCTGAGCCTCCCTAGCAAGCTCCTCCTGCTTCCTCTTCTCCTCTTCCTGCCTACGCATCAGGGCCTCGAGCTGCCGCCTCTTAATCTCCTCAAGCTCCGCGTCGTCATACTCACTTCCCACTTCCTAGACCCCCATACTTACGTAGCTCAGGCCTTTTCTCGACTAGATCATCGAACACTTTCTTAGCTACCTTATTAAGTAAAGAAACACCTTTCGGGGTGAGTGTCCTTCCCCTCCTACTTATTGTCGTGACTAGGCCTGCGGCCTCAAGCTGCTGCAGAATCTTCCTTATGTGGCCTCCCGCACTCTTCCTGAAGTGGGAAGGTGCTGAACCCCTGTCCTTAAGGCTTCCGTAAGCTGTCCTCAACCTCTCAATACCGACCGGCCTGCCGGCCACGTAAAGCTTCCTCATAATGCTGGCCGCCCTAACATACCACCAGTCCTGATCCTCAGGTATCCTCTCCTTATTCGGGCCTGTCTTCACATACATTGCCCACTCTGGAGGACGGACCTGCCTAACCTCCTCCTTAAGATATCTTGCCAGCTCATTTATCAGCGCATCCGCAGGCACTTCCATCGCATTAACCATGCTTACTCCCTCTTCCTCAGAAACTCCAAACCAGTTTTATTAAGCTTTCACCTCTCCCCCCTACCTCCAGACTCTATCAACCACCTCATAAACGCTAAGAGGTTGCTGTAGTCCTTACTCCCCATGCCGTGGAGGGCGGCCTCCAGATAAAGATTGGCTGCGGCGTCAGGCATTATTGCCGGGAGATTAACCCCTCTAAGGGCCTCAGACACGTACTTCAGGTCCTTCGCGGCGAGATATATCGGGAACCTCGTCGGGAACTGCTCGTTCAGTGCCCTCTCCTTATACCTATCTATAATCACCTTCATCCATGTGGACTCGACATACCTAATGAACTCCTCCTCACCTATCCCCCAACCCTTAGCAAGACCTAAGGAGGTTGCTAAGGCAGGTATGATTGTGAGGAACAGGTTGTTTATAGCTAGCTTAAGGGCCGATGCCTTAGGGACTTCACCAACGTAAAACACCTGCCTGCTGAAGGCCCTTATTGTGGGGAGCTCAGCATCCTCCTCCAACCCACCCACATATGTAATGAGTTTGCCTTCCCTCGCCTCACTAACGCTACCCAGCACCGGAGCCTCCACATACCTGCCCCCCTTATCCCCTACGAAGGACTGGACAAGCATGCTGAACTGAGGGGTTATGGTTGAGGAAACAACTACGACTTTACCCGGCCTCAACGCCTCTATAAGGCCGTCCTTACCCCATATCACGTGGCCAACGGCCTCATTATCGCTCACCATTATGTGTATCACGTCACTCACCTCACCTACCTCCCTAGGGGTCTTCAACGCCTTGCCGCCGCATTCACCCACAAACCTCTCGGCCTTCTCAGCAGTCCTGTTAAAGACGTAAAGGTCGAAACCTTCACGGACAATACTGCAGCCCATACCGTAACCCATCCTGCCTAAGCCTATGAAACCTACCCGCAAATAATACACCACTAAAACAGAGTGTTTCCAAAAGTATTAGTTTTGGGGTGGTGCGGCGGCCGGGATTTGAACCCGGGATCTCCGGCGTTCTACGGCAGGACCACACCTTGGAAGGCCGGCGTCCTAGACCAGGCTGGACGACCGCCGCAACCATAAACAATATTAGTAAGGGGTTGAAAACTGTTTCTGAGGTACAGCTTATTTAAGCCATCTAATAGCTACTTCCTCCTTCTCGACATTCTTCCGTAACTCTATACTTCTTAAGAAGATAAATCACAAAATCCCCCGACAACACCATGCTTCATTAATAGCTTCAGCTTCAAAGCTGCAACCTGTAGGCCGTAGATGGGGAACGGTTTAAGCTTTTAGCTTCGATAACCCCCAGAGACAAGGAGGTTAGTAGGGTGGAGTGCAGAGGTTATAGATTTCTTGAACACACTGCGGACGCATACGTTGAGGCCTCGGGAAGGAGTTTGGAGGAGGCCTTCGAGAACGCGGCTAAGGCAATGTTCGACATAATGACCGATATATCACGGATAGAGAGGAAAGTTAGGAAGGAGATAGTTGATGAAGGAATAGATCTTGAGAACCTGCTTTATAGGTGGCTGGAAGACCTCCTCATAATACATGACTCCGAAGGCCTAGTCTTCAGCGACTTCTCGGTAAATATAGAGGAAGGGAACGAAGGATACAAAATAAAGGGATATGCCTTCGGGGAAAGATTCGATCCATCAAAACACCCTGTAGAGATGGAGGTTAAGGCAGTAACCTACTCCCTCATGGAGGTTAAGCAGGTAGGTGAGTGCTGGGTTGTGAGGGTGGTTTTCGATCTCTAAAAACTTAAAATCTAGGTGAGGAACTCCTTAATGGGGCCGCCGTAGCTCAGCCCGGGAGAGCACCCGGCTGAAGACCGGGGTGTCCGGGGT
>CAYOJG010000042.1:0-3307 GCA_964404265.1 uncultured Desulfurococcaceae archaeon
AATGAAGAGCTCGACAGCGTCCTCAACCCCTCCTCCTTGCCTCTCCCATACGCCACCCACGTACACCGAGCCGCATACAGGGCATACAGTGACCGTTACCTTGCTCGGGAGCTTCAGAATATAGCGTTCCTTCACGAAGCATTGGGGACACAAACCATCGATGAGGGGGTTCTGCTCGTCCTCCTCCCTACCGCACCTAACGCAGAACCTTCTCCCCATACGTCACATCCTCACAAGCTGTGCGTAAGGCACGCCCCTAACCTTCATAACGGATTCAGGATGTATTATTCCCTCACTCACCGCCTTACCCACAATGTTTTTACCGACAATCATGGCTGTGTATGCCTGCCTCAGATATATCACTGCCTCATCAACCGTGGACTCGAAGCCCCCGAAGAAATCCTCATTAACTACAAGCTTAACCTTACCGGTTTTGAAGGTTTTGCCGAGCAGTTCCTTGTCACATATGGCCACAACTCTTCTAGGTATCCCTAACCCTTCATCGACCTCATGCACCTTGACATATACCAGCTTATCCTCCGTCATTACCCACACACATACCTAGATGGGTTTAACAGGTGTTTCCGCTCCGCAGGCAAGGCACCTAATAATCCATACCTTACCCTGCCTCCTCAGCTCCGTCTGGTAGGAGCCGCAGGTCTTGCAGATCACGTACTGGTCGAGGAATCTCTTGAAGAGTGAGTTAATAGTTGATGTTGAGACACGTGAGTAAATAATGAAGACACCTGAATCATCTATCCTTCCCCTAGCAGCCAGTTCCTTCAGCATGTAGCGGGCGCATATCCTCGGCTCCCTGAGAAGGACGCTGCAGACATCCTTGAAGTTCCTGATCTGCGTCTGCATACCTACGTGAAGTATCTCAAGAGGCGGGATGTCTAGGGAGGGCTTCTCCCTCTTCTCCGGCAGTTTACTGTAGAGCCTGTCAAGCAGCTCTTCATACTTAAGCGTATCCTCACCCACCTTTAGCACCTCTAGGCATATTATTTTGAAGCTTTTAAGCTGATTTACAGGTAGTGCTCCGGCATGAGGATATATTTCGAGACCTATGGATGTGCGTTGAATAAGGCAGACACAGCACTCATGAAGACCCTGCTTATAGAGGCGGGGCATGAGATAGTTGATAGTGTTAAGGAGGCCGATGCAGTAATCATTAACACATGTACGGTAAGGCTGGACACTGAGCAGAGAATGATTAAGAGGCTTAAGGAACTCAGGAACTTTGCCGAAGGGAAGAGAATTATTGTTGCAGGCTGCATGGTTTCAGCACAGCCCTACACGGTCGCCAAAATTATTCCCGAAGCCTCACTGATCACTCCCCAGACCATTACACGTGTTGTGGAGGCTGTCGAGGCCCCACACCGAGTGTTTTTCCTTGAAGGGGATAGGGACATGAGCTACCTCAAGCCCTACGTGGACGGCCCTGCGGCCGCCATACCTATAGCTGAAGGATGCTTAGGTGAGTGCTCCTTCTGCATAACGAAGATCGCAAGAAGGAGACTAAGATCCTACAGACCGGGACTTATCGCGAGAGCTGTGAGTGAGGCTGTGGGGAAGGGGGCGGTCGAGATAGATCTGACGGCCCAGGACACAGCATCCTACGGGATTGATTTAGGGAGCTCCTACAGGCTTCCTCAACTTGTTGAGGAAATACTCGACTCTGTTAATGGCGACTACTTCCTCAGGATAGGTATGATGAATCCGGACACCCTAGAAGGTATATTGGATGAGCTGATTGAAGTGATGAAGCATCCGAAAGTGTTTAAGTATGTGCATCTCCCCCTCCAGTCAGGAAGTGATAAGGTTCTTAAGATAATGAGGAGGAAGTATAGCTACGACGATTACAGGGAGCTGGTTAAGGAACTAAGGAGGAAAATCCCGGAGGTTTCGATAGCGACAGACATAATTGTCGGGCATCCTGGAGAGGATTGGGAGGACTTCCTCCTCACGGTTGAGGGGGTTAAGGAGCTTCTCTTCGATAAGGTGCATCTAGCCCAATACACTATACGGCCCAGAACGGAAGCTGCGGCGATGAGGCAGGTGCCTGACCCGGAGAAGAAGAGGAGGAGCACACTACTCCTCAAAGTCGTTGAGGAGGTTGGGCAGAGAATAAACTCAGGGTATGTGGGGACTATGGCTGAAGTCATAGCCTCATCCGTAAGCATAAGGGGGTCAGTAATCGGGAGGACTTTCAACTATAAACCTGTGGTGATTCTGAATGTATCGAAAAATGTTTTGAGAAAGAAGGTCTTAGTGAGAGTTACCGAAGCAAGCTTCTATGACTTAAGAGGGGTTATGGAGGAAGTTACTTCTTAGATCTCTCTTCAGCAAGCCTTTCCTCGAAATACTTCTTCAGCTCCTCATCACTCATACTTCTGTAGGGCTCTGCAAGCACGTCCCTATCATTCTTAAACCTGACGAAGTAGTAAACGGAGTAGCTGCATATCGGGATGAGTTTCAGCCCCTTCTCCCTAGCGTCCTTAATGACCGTCTCCATGAGTAGGCGGGCATATCCCTTACCCCTATGCTGCTCAGGAGTGTATGTCTCTAAAAGATACATCTTGTCTCCCTCCTCCTTAACAGCTAGCCATGCTTTAGACCCGTCATCGAACCTGATGAAGTAAACCGATCCCTTCCTAATGACTTCAGGCCTGCCCATCTAACCACCCATGAATGAGGTAAGGAACGCTAATTAATGTTTAGGGTCATCTAAACAACTTTATATATCTCCATAGACTCAACATATTGAGTAGAGATGACAACAGAAAAAGTAACTCAGGAACGCAGCGTAGGGGAGGACCTCATCGTAGGTAAGCATATCTACGCCAACCTATACCAGATAGAGAGAAGCATCCTCGAGGATGAGGAGCTCCTCAGAAACACCGTGCTTAAGGCGGTGGAGGCCGCGAACTCCACGCTAATAGAGATAAAGTCCTGGAAGGTCGGCGGAAAGAAAGGCGGCGTCTCAGTTATTGCTATTGTTGACGAGTCACATATAGCTCTCCACACCTGGGTCGAGTACTCCTACGCCACCGTCGATATATACACGTGTGGAGAACATACAAACCCTTGGGCAGCATTCGACATAATTCTCAACACGCTCAAACCTAAGAAATACAAGGTAGGTTACGCAGACAGGTCGCAGGTGGAGCTCTAAAACACACGTCTAATCAATAAATTCTTAAGCCACACTATAATCAAGTAGTTGAGGGCCGCGGTAGCTCAGCGCGGTAGAGCGCCGCCCTGGTAAGGCGGAGGTCCCGGGTTCAAATCCCGGCCGCGGCTCCAA
>CAYOJG010000043.1:0-3244 GCA_964404265.1 uncultured Desulfurococcaceae archaeon
TATTGGGACTCTGTGAAGACCCTCCTTCCTAAGCAACTTGGCTTCTCACGAAGGCTTAAGAAATGGTCTCTCCCCCCAGGTCAGGAGCCAGATCCATTCAATATAGCCTTAAATATAGGTTACTCCATACTCGCTAAAGAGGTTTGGAGAGCAATCTTTATGGTAGGGCTGAATCCATATGTAGGGTTCCTGCACGAGAGAAGGCCCGGGAGAATGAGCTTAGTCTACGACCTCATGGAGGAGTTCAGGCCTATAGCTGTGGATAAGCCTTTGATAAAGCTCGCTAGAAGTAATCCCTCAGTTATTAAAGCACTTCAAGCGCGGAGGAAGAATAGGGAGGTTGTGAGAAGGATCTGGAAAGTGGTTGTAGAGAACTTAAGGACATCTAAACCGCCTCTCCAAGAAATTATAAGGTCTCAAGCACGAAAGTTTAAGAAGGCAATCATGTCGAAGGGCAGTTATGTTCCCTACCTCCACAGGGTTTAGTAATTGATTTATCTCAGTGGGTTGTGGCAGGCTACGTAGTGTCCTTCCTCTATTTCAATTAGTACAGGTTCCTTAGTCCTGCATTCCTTCTTTGCTAGGGGACATCTTGGGTGAAGTCTGCAGCCTTCAGGTATTCTGGAGGGGTCTGGGATTTCTCCTTTAAGCATTATTTTGTGCGGCGGTTTATACTCATCTATGGTCGGGATTGCATTGAGGAGTGCCGCTGTGTATGGATGAGCTGGCTTGGTAAATATCTTTTCTTTTGGGCCGAGCTCAACTATTTTCCCTAGGTACATTACTCCGATAGTGTCTGAAACGAGCCTTGCTATAGCTAAGTCATGTGTTATGAATATTACTGCTTGATTAAGTCTTTCCTGGAATTCCTTAAGGAGCGTTAGTATCGACGCCCTTATAGAAACGTCTAGACTAGATGTGGGCTCGTCAGCAATTACTAGGTCCGGTTCCAGCATCATTGCCCTAGCTATTGCAATCCTTTGAAGCTGTCCTCCGCTAAACTGATCTGGCCTCCGATAGAGGAACTGTTCTGGAGGTAGTAGACCGACCTTCTCAAGCATCTCAGCTGCTTTGCTTAACGCTTCCTCCCTTGTTGCGAGGCCGTGGATAATGAGCGGCTCCGTTAACGATTCTGCTATGGTTAATAGTGGGTTAAAGCTTGCGTAAGGGTCTTGAGGAATTAGCTGCATTCTCCGCCTTATAGGTCTGAGCTTCTTCTCAGGTATATGAGTTATGTCTTTCCCGTCGAATACAATACGGCCCGAAGTTGGTCTATAAACTCTGAGCACAATTCTCCCGAGTGTGGATTTCCCGGAGCCGCTCTCTCCGACCAGTCCTAAGGTCTCTCCTTTCCTGACACGTATTGTGACCCCGTCAACTGCCTTAATAATTTTCTTTTTTCCGTAAGCACCGACCTCGAAATACTTCTTAAGGTCCTCACCAATCAGTATGTACTCATCCCCCATTATCACCACCTCTGAAATAAAGCCAGCATGACACATAATGCCCTTTACCCACATGAATCAAAGGTGGTTCTAACTCTTCACACTTCCCAACTTTTTCCCTGCATCTTGGATGGAATCTGCATCCGGGCGGCGGGTTTATGAGGTCGGGGGGGAAGCCAGGTATTGGTTGAGGCCACTTACTCCCAGAAAGCGTAGGGACCGAAGCTAGCAACGCCTTAGTGTAGGGATGAAGAGGCTTCCTAATCACTTCATTTTTCGAGCCGAACTCAACTATCTTCCCAGCATACATAACCGCTATCTTGTCCGCCCTCTCGGCAGCAAGCGCTATGTCGTGAGTGATTAAAACAACGGAAGTGCCTAAATCCCTAACCTTATCGATAAGATCCATAATCTGCTTTTGCACTATCACATCAAGCGCTGTAGTGGGTTCATCAGCTACAAGAACCTTAGGCCTAAGTGCTATAGCGGCCGCTATTGATATTCTCTGCCTCTGACCCCCCGATAGCTGGTGAGGGTAGGATTTCGCAGCACCTTCGGGAAGACCGACAGCCTCAATGACTTCTATAACCCTTTCTTGGGCTTCTTTCTTGCTCAGGCCATGCTCAATCAGTACTTCAGTGAGCTGGTCTCCCACCTTTTTAACAGGGTCTAAGGTTGTGAAGGGGTCCTGAAAAACTATGGAGACTAAAGACCCTCTAGCCTTCCTTAGATCATGTCCTCTTAACGCAAGGATATCCGTGCCTGCAATAAATACTTCACCACCAACAATCCTTCCAGGAGGTAGAACTAGGTTCATTAGCGCATATCCAAGTGTGGATTTTCCTGAACCACTTTCCCCTACCAAGGCAAGGTTTTCTCCGTACCCGATAGAAAACGAGACACCGTCCACTGCCTTAACAATTCCTCTCATAGTGTAGTAATATACTTTGAGATCCCTGACCACAAGAATTTTATTTTCTTCCTCAGGTCTCAAATCTCCTCACCTGCTCGCTGAGACCTTCACCTATGAGTGCGAATCCTGCGGCTAGAAGGGTAATCATTAACCCAGGGAAGAATATTAACCACCAATACCCGGAAAGAATGAAGCCCTTTCCTCTGTAGAGGTCATACCCCCAGTCAGGTGTAGGATAGGGAACTGAAAGACCTAGGTAGCTTAGGGCTGCCTCTGTGAGCACAGCATCTGCCGCGCTTAAGCTGAAGACAACCATTATGGTCGGGATCAAGTGAGGAAGGATGTGTTTAAACATAATTACCCTAGTTGGAAACCCGAGCACCTTATCCATCTCTATGAAAAGCTCTTCCTTAACGCTTAGAACCTCTCCCCTAATCATCCTGAAATATGTAGGGACGTAAACAACAGCAATGGCTATTGCAGCATTGATTAAGCTAGGCCCTAATGCGACCGCGAGAGCAATAGCAAGCACCAAACTTGGGAAAGCATAAAGCGCATCCATGAACATGCTTAACCCTCTATCAATTTTTCCTCCATAATACCCGCTTAGGAGTCCTAAGGGAATCCCAATAGCCATACTGAGTGCAACTGCAGAGAACACTACAAGCAGAACGGTTCGCGCACCATAAACAATTCTGGACCACATATCTCTTCCAAGCTTATTTGTGCCAAAGAAATGTGTCCCAGAAGGTGGTTGGAAAGGCTTCCCTGCCCTCTTAGTGGGGTCGTAAGGTGTGAGGATAGGAGCGAAAACCGCAAGGAAAACCACAAATAGAACTATCCCTAACCCCACATAAACAAGTCCCCGCCCTCTGTGAGGTAGACG
>CAYOJG010000044.1:0-2727 GCA_964404265.1 uncultured Desulfurococcaceae archaeon
TTATAAAGACATCTTAGGTGGAGGAGGTGGCTAGGAAGAAGAAGCTGCAGTTCAAGAAGGAGTACGGTAAGGGCATTGTTTCGGGGGCTAAGACCTCCACAATCAGGCTTAACTCCTCCCTGAGGGAAGGCGATGTAGTCATTGTTTTCGCCGGTAATGAGAAGTTGGGTGTGGCGAGGATTGAGAAGGTTGAGGTCAAGAAGGTGAGGGATCTGAATCATGAGGACGCTGTTAGGGACGGTTTCAGGAGTAGGGAGGAGCTGCTTGCAGCACTTAAGAAGATTTACGGTTCAAGGATTAGCGACAAGACCGAGGTCAAGCTGATTAGGTTCAGAATGGTCAGCAGGGAAAGGAAGGATTAGTCTGAAGGCTCCACAACGGCGTAAGCTATCGCTGATTTAGGTATGACGAAACCTTCGTTATCTATCCGTATACCTATCTCGTACTTCGACACCTTCATCAGCTTCCCCTTAATGCTTGAGCCATCTATGAGGAAGAACTCGATTTCAGTTCCTGTTAAATCACTGTTAATGACTGTGTCCTGAAGCCTTTCATTGCTGTAGCCGTGGAGGTCTGTTGCCTCAACCTCGACCGAGAGGATTGAGTGTCTGTAGACAACGACGGCTTTCCCCTCAGACCTTAAACCTATCTCGTAGCGCGCTACCTCATCAATCACTCCCTTTATGGGTTCCTCACGCCCCAGAACCTTAATCGTTACTTCCCTGCCAGTGAATCTGGCGTCAATAATGTTCTCCCTAAGCATACACACACCTAAGTATTGGTGGTGGGTACAGTAATAAAGCATTCTCTATTTGCTGCGGGAAGTTATTTTGTCCAGTGTTTTCGCCAGACCGTAGGCAAGCTCCGTGTGCTGGGTTGAGATCATTCCTACAACCCTCTTCACTTCCCTTAATGGGCGGCAGTAGGGAAGCTCACCGACTCCTATGACCTCACCCTCCCCTATACCTACGAGGTAGGCAATAATGTCCGCCCTCTGCAGCTCTATGAGCGGCGACACAACCCTCCTTCCCTTACCCGTTCTCCAGCTGTCGATGTGGTGGAGTCCTCCCTCACTGTCTTCGAAGAACTCTTCAAGGAAGTATTCGTTCAGGTCTGTGAGGGTGAATGGGAGGAGGTAGGCCTTCACTGGGCCTATAGGGGGCAGGGTGTCGGTAACTGCCTCAGCTAATGATATAATGTCCTTCGTTAGGTAGCAACCACTCTCCCCGACCACCTCCATCGAGTAGGGAAGCAGTTGGGTGGAGGGGTATTCCTCAGTAATTCTGCTGGTCTGGGTCTCTGAGAGGGTGTCCTCAGGGTACGCAACCGTAACGCCTCCGCCGTACCTCCTCTCCAGCTTCGCGAGGAGGATGGAGAGTGCGTACCCTTCAGCAACCCTGCCTGGAGGGATTACGGAAACGAATCTGTCCCCCGGGACGGGGTTAACGGTTTCTCCAAGCTTTCTCTTAACATGCTTAATCAGGGATTTCTCGAGGCATCCGATACACAGTTTCTCTCCTGAGGCTCTCCGAAGGTAGAATGCAGGTCTCCTGAGGCATGACGTACACATCGCCAATCGCTAGACCCCCTCAGCACTAACTATCTCCATATAACTGACCTCGTCTAACCCTTCACTAATTATGTCGAGGAGTCTGTATAAAGCAGGGTCTCCTACAGGAAGCTCATCAATGACGTAAGTCTTCATAGGTCTGAAAAGGTTCCTCAGCTCCTCATTACTTACTGCCTCACATCTCCACAGAAACGCAGCCGTCTTCATGAGGGATAGTATGAATTTCGAGGCTTCCTCTTCCCTACCCTCATACATTAACCTGTCTAGGCATTCGAGAACTGTGGACGGGTCGGGCAACATAATGATCCTTGAGGTGATGGGGGAGGGGTTAATAAAGGTTTCTTTTATGCATATGGAAAAGCTTTATATAGAAGTGTTCCTTCTTGGATTAATGGGGTTGATTATGACCGCACTATATGGAGTACCTGTAGTTATATTGAAGGAAGGTACCCAGAGGTCCTACGGCCGCGAAGCGTTAAGGAACAACATAATCGCTGCCAGGGCTTTAGGGGAGGTCCTTAAAACCAGTTTAGGTCCCAGAGGCCTGGATAAAATGCTTGTCGACTCCTTCGGCGACATAACCGTCACTAACGACGGTGCAACAATCGTTAAGGAGATGGATGTTCAGCACCCGGCCGCCAAGCTCCTCGTGGAGTCGGCTAAGGCCGTTGACGCTGAGGTAGGTGACGGAACCACCTCAGTAGTTGTTTTAGCTGGCGACCTGCTTGGGAAGGCTGAGGCCCTCCTGGATCAGAACATACATCCGACAGTGATTATTGAGGGATACAAGAAAGCGATGAATAAGGCGCTCGAGATCCTTGATGAGATAGGGATTAAGCTACCTATCGGCGACCTTGAATCGCCTGAGGGTAGGGAGGCTGCGAAGAAGGAGCTTTACAAGGTGGTTTACTCAACGCTCGCAAGCAAGTACCTAGCAACGCCCGACCTCATTGACAATATGACTAACATGGCTATCGATGCCGCGCTGAAGGCCGCTGTGAAGAGGCCTGACGGCACCTATAACGTGAGGCTTGACAACATCAAGATAGAGAAGAAGAAGGGTGCGTCACTGGCAGAGACTCAGCTGGTCGACGGCATCGTCCTGGATAAGGAGGTTGTGCATCCCGGCATGCCTAGGAGGGTTGAGGAGGCTAAGA
>CAYOJG010000045.1:0-1940 GCA_964404265.1 uncultured Desulfurococcaceae archaeon
AACCCACGCAGCGACATTAGCCCACCGCGGAATAGAGGTCGTTGGGTACGACCCGGACACATCCAAGGCTGATTTAATACGTGAAGGGAAGGCACCTTTCTACGAGCCCGGCCTGGGCGAGATGCTTAAGGAAGCAGTCAGTAAAGGGGTTCTGAGGCTTGCAGGCAGCGCTGAGGAGGCCGTGGGGGAAACAGATGTAACATTCATAACTGTAGGGACTCCTGAGAACCCTGACGGCAGCCTCAACCTCAAATACCTTGAGGAAGCGTCGAGAAGCATAGGGAAAGCCCTTAGGAGGAAGGGCGGCCCCCACCTCGTAGTAGTTAAGAGCACTGTACCTCCCGGAGCCACGAGGAACGTTGTGGGCAAGGTTAATGAGGAGGTGTCGGGGCTGAGGATGGGTGAAGGCTTCTACCTCGCCTTCAGCCCGGAGTTTCTTAGGGAAGGCAGCGCTGTTGAGGACGTGCTGCACCCGGACAGGGTTGTTGTCGGGGAGCTGAATAAGGTGTCGGGCGACATGCTTATGGAGCTCTACAGCCGGTTCTACGGGAGCGAGATGCCTCCATACCTCAGGACCGGTATAGAGAATGCTGAACTCATAAAGCTGGCCAACAACGCCTTCCTAGCGATGAAGGTAAGCTTCATCAACATGCTTGCGAACCTGGCAGAGAGGATTGAGGGCGGAGACATAGATGAGGTGGCTAAAGGCATAGGTATGGATAGGAGGATAGGGCCGCTATTCCTTAACGCAGGCCCGGGGTGGGGAGGGAGCTGCTGGCCTAAAGACCTTGGAGCACTGCTCCACCACGGCAGGAAGATGGGTGTTGAGCTGCCTCTAGTTGAGGCAACGATTGAGGTGAATGAGAAGCAGCCCTACAGAATGATTGAGCTCGCTAAGAAAGCTGTAGGGGAACTGAAAGGGAAGAGGGTGACTGTGCTGGGACTTTCCTTCAAGCCGAACACGGACGACATGAGGCACGCAGTCTCAATAAAGATAGTTAAACATCTCCTGAAGGAGGGTGCTGAAGTTATTGTTTACGACCCTAAGGCAATGGGTAACGCAAGGAGGATATTCGGGGACGCGGTGAAGTACGCAAACACCCTAGAGGAAAGTATTGAGGGATCGGACTGCGTCCTCCTAGTCACTGAGTGGGACGAGTTCAGGAAGCTTGAACCGGGAATGCTGGTCGAGAATATGAGGACCCCCTGCCTAATCGACAGCAGAAGGATATTCAAACACGCGGAATTCGGGGGTAAGGTAAAGTACTACGCGATAGGTCTCTGGAGCCCTAACAGAGATTAACGCCTCAATGAAGGGGCTGATGCGGTTAACTAACCTATTTTATTGAGCACCATAAAACATACCTTAGGTAGGATAGCTTGATCGAGAACCCCACGATCCAGAAAGTTTTCAGTGGTGAAGGGAAGGTCAGCGTCTACGGCGTCGGTTATGTGGGTCTCGCCCTAATAGCTGCTTACCTCAGGAAAGGACTGCACGTAATAGGTATGGATATAGATGAGGGAAAGCTTGAGGCCCTCAGGAAGGGCGAGGTAAGCACCTCCGAGGTAGAGATCAGGGAGGCTGTTAAGGCGGGCCTAAGTGAAGGGAGGTTCGAGGTAACTGCCGACGGTGTTAAGGCTTCAAGGGAGAGCGTCGTTAAGGTAATCACTGTCCCGGTATGGATAGATTGGGAAACTAAGGAACTAAGCTTCTCCGCAATAAGGGATGTCGGGAGGAAGATAGGTGAAGGCCTTAAGGAGGGTGACCTAGTTATTCTTGAGTCAAGCGTCCCTGTAGGCACAACTAATAAGGTACTCAGACCGGTGCTTGAGGAGGTCTCCGGCCTTAAGGCGGAGGAGGACTTCTACCTAGCATACAGCCCTGAAAGGGTCTACATAGGTAGGGCTGTGAAGGATATTGAGGTAAACTACCCTAAAGT
>CAYOJG010000046.1:0-1618 GCA_964404265.1 uncultured Desulfurococcaceae archaeon
TGAAAGAATATGTGGAGTTCCTGCCCCTAATTCTTACAGGAGGCCTAACTCCCTTCTTGAGGCCCTAAGTAAGGCATTAACTAGAGCCGCCGTTGAAGCGAAAACTACGGCCCCAGAAATAATGAACCATAGATGTAGGAACGCCCCAACCTCATCAGCCACTGCCTTAACTATCCCTGCCCTCAGCCCCGTGACCGTGTAGTGGACGGTTATTTGAGGTGTTCCCAGATATATTCCATCACCACTGCTGAGATGCCGCTGGAGGAGAACCACCCCGTAGGCTCCCTGAATTATGCCTGAAACCTTAACAGCTTCGGTAGACCCGTCGGCCTTGATGAATACCTTGTCTCCAACCGTTAATTGGAGTGCTGTGGCTAGGTCTTTCGATATTAGGGCTCCTCCACCGACCGCATCACCTTTAACCACCTTGAGGCCTCTTCCATTAAGGTATGCGTCGAGATCCGCTGGGCAGAGGAGGGTAGCCTCCTCCCATGCTCCACTGTTGATTGAAGAGACATCAACGAGGTTGTATTGGATGGTTCCCTCGTCAGAACCTCCCCCTACAGCTGTTGACGTGACCGCCTCTACCGCTAGGTTGAAGTAGTTGGCTGTGGATATGATTGCTGTAGGTATCATCACGAGGAGGATTAGTAGAATAATTCCCCACACCATATACTTCTTCCGGAGGAAGACGGGGGTTGTGGTGAAGCTCTTCAAAAACCGCACCTGTGAGTGTTTTGGCTTATTGCTGAGCATTCCTAGGGTTTGAGGGGCCGGCCTAGTGAGATAATGTTTCTTGATGATGTGTCATCTGTGACCGCGTTCACGGTGTCTATTAATGCGGCCTCGCCCCCGCACATCTCAAGTATTTGGGTAGCCTTCATCCCTACGTACTGCTTATGCCTTGCGGTCACGACCACTATGTTCCTTCCTTTGAGCGCTTCCTCCAGGTCATGGGTTAGGGGGACATTCATTGATTCCAGTCTATCCTCTTTCTTCACGTAGGGGTCGTGAACAATTATGTCTGCGTATCCCCTTGCTTTGAGGAGGCCTATGACGTCGAGGGCCGGTGAGAGCCTTGTGTCATCTATGTTTCCTCTGAAGGCTATTCCGAGAACAGCTACCTTAGCGTCCTTTAGGGAGAGGCCTAGGCGCTGCCTCCCCTCTTCAATAAGCCTGACGACCACTGAGGGCATTGACTCATTTATCCTTCTACCCAACCTCGTTAGATCCATGGAGAACCCTTTCTCCTCAAGTGACTTCATCAGGAAGTATGGGTATGTAGGTATGCAGTACCCGCCCACTCCGGGGCCGGGTAGGTGTATGTGGCTGTATGGCTGGCTGTTGGCTGCCTCCCTGGCCTCGAAGAAGTCTACACCTATCTCCATGGCTGCGAGCGCTAGCTCGTTCGCTAAAGCAATATTTACGTCCCTATACACTCCTTCAGCAAGCTTCTCGAACTCGGCGGCCTCAGGGTTTGAGAGCTGGATAACTCCCTTAGCAGCTATTCCTCTATAGAATTCCGTAGCTACCTTAAGGGACTTCGGTCCCACACCACCGATTACTTTAGGGTAGTTTACCTCAATATCCTTCACAGCCCTACCTATGTAGACCCTTT